>CAWFFA010000023.1:0-40379 GCA_963814965.1 uncultured Verrucomicrobiae bacterium | reverse complement strand
ACATCAAAGTCTTGGTATTGGAAGGAACATTGAGGCTGTCGATGAACGGCCGGTTCGGCGACTCGCTTCTGTTAACGCCCGGAAAAATGGTCATCATGCCTCCGAACGCTCGAAGAATTCCCGATCCGGTAACAGTTGACCTCAAGAAAGTAGTCCAGACTTCGAGCTTGGTGAACATGCACGCCGAGCACGGCAAACTGGCTAGCGCCGACGAGCCGCCGCTTCCAAGCATTTCAAAGATCGAAAACGAAATAAAACGGCAAGTAAGCGGAAAAGACGCGCATAATATCATCGACACAAATCTTGTCATCCTCGGCAAGGGAACAAACGTCGTCATTGCCTCAGATGAGCTGCTGGGCGACTTGGCGGTACGGACGGATATCGCGAAGTTAAACCAAGTGTCGCTTCCGGTTCCGGTCCCGGTGGCTACGCCAGAACCGACCCCGATTCCCGCGCCGACTCCAAATCTCAATCCGCCGCCTAGTGGGGAGCCACCGGCACCGCCACCCGTCGGCTACACGATCGACAACACCACCGTCATCAATTCGCCGCCGAACGTTACCCCCACCATCGTTACTCAGGGCGTCACGACAAGTGGCGCCCTCTATAATAATTTGGCGACCAACGGTTCTCCATCGGGATTTCTTTTTGGTGCCGCCTCGGCTTTCGATAACGGGTTCAATTTCGACAATTTCTTCGTCCAACAATTCGGAACGGGCGCGGTATTCACTTTCGATTCACTCCAACTCGGAGGAGGAATCACATTTGCCAATGGCGGAGCGAACAGTGTTGCCCTTGTCGGAAACAACGGCATAACAGACGTCGCCGGCACCGTGAATCTCGCTGGCATTCAAAACATTCTTTTCACAACGAAAGCGGGCAGTATCACGCTCGATTCGAGGCTTTCTTTTACGCCCAGCGCCGATTTTACGAAGCCGAGCCTCGTCCTGTTTTACGCCCGCGGTGGCGACGTAAACATTGGCTCCGTCTTTAACCTTCCGCACACAAATTTACAATTCGCCGCAGAAGATAATGCAATCTTCGGCGGCACGGCATCAATCACAGCCAATAATTTGACCATCACTGGCCTTCAATCCGTCCAGTTCGACGGGAGCGCGGATACTTCGCAACTTTTTCAGCTCAATGGCGGCCCTGTCGAATTAGGTGGCTCTGTCACCACGAGAGCGGCCTACATCTACGGGAGTTCAGCCATGATTAATGGCACAGTGAACAGCCAGAATCTAACTGCCAACGTGACAGGTGATTTCGTCGAAAACAATGGCGGCCTGCTCAAATCCACTGCCGGCGACTCGTCCATGACGATCACTGCTGGCGGTAACCTCACTCTCGATGGAACTGTCAGTGCCAATAAGTTTTTCCTAACTGCTGGGAATACGCTCAGCATCGGCGGCCCAGTTACGACATCCGATATCTTGAGCGCAACAGCGCACACGGCAACGATCAATGCAGCACTCAACGTCAAGCAAGCTAACTTTCAAACCACGGGTGATTTTTCGCTTGGCGGTTCGGGCAGCCTAACGAGTGCGCAGGATGTGACAATCAATGCCAACGGAGGCAGCATCACGCTCGACGGCGCGTTCAGCGGACACAATGTAACCTTGACCGCCAGCGGTAACATCGCGATCGACCAGGCAATCACCTCCAATCAACTCGACATCACCGGCGGCAGTGTCTCTTTCGGCACCGATCTCACCGTGACAGGACCGGGCAACGAATTGACCGCCACAACCGGAAACATCGACGCGACCGGTTACCAATTAACAGGCTTCGACCAGATTACGCTAACGAATGCGAATCTGTTGGCCGGAGGAATCACCGCCAACAGCATTATCATTAACGGCGCGGGCAACATCAACATCGCGAACAATCTGACTTTGGCTAAACCGCTGACGATTTCAGGATCAGTCACCGTCGGTGGCCTGTTCTCCGATCAAACGATCACGGCGGGAAATATTACCGTGAACGCCCTGCAAACAAACAGCCTGACTTCCTCGGGCGTTTTTACGCTCAATTCCACCACTCTCGCGCCATTTGGGAACAACACCATCTCGATCACCGCTCCAACCGTTTCATTTGCGGCCGGCGCCACACTCAATGGTCAAAATGGAACACCCACGACCGGTCCGGGAAACTCGTTTAACGTGACCATCAGTACCGGAACCTTCACCCTCAACTCTCCGTTGAACCTGAACGGCGGTGACGGCGACCCGTCGCGAACCGACGCAGGCGGTAGTGGCGGCCAGCTCAACATCACGAGCAGCGACGCGATCACGTTGAACGCGCCGATATTCGCGACCACGGGTCAAAACAGCCAAGCGGGAACGAATGGCGGCAACGGAGGGACCGTGAACCTCACGGCAAACAACACCGTGACGTTGAACAACACCATCCAAGTCGCCTCGAACACTGGAAAACGCCGCAGCAACAGCGGTGGCACCATTAACGTAACGAGCAACAAAACTAGCGGCACGGCCATTGTCGTTAGCAATAGCGCTCAGATCCTGGCCTTGCTGAACGCAGCTGTCCCAGGCGGTGGCGGATCTATCAAGTTCGTATCTGCCGGCGGCGATATCAACGTGAACGGCGCAACGGTGGAAGCGGACAAGGGCTCAATTAGCATCAACAACAACGGGGCTTCCGGATTGATTGCCCTTAATAATGCCATGCTTAACGCCAGCACGATCAAAGTTGGCGCTCTCGGGACCAACGGCACTTTGAACATCGGTGGCGGAACGATTTCAGCTGACACACTCATCCATCTTTATGCCGGGGGAAGCAATGGCACGATAGATTTTACCGGCGACGTAACCCTGAGCGGAAATAGCGCCAAGACGATCGCCGCTAACACCGTCATCATCAATAATGGCAAGGTTGTAACCGTCCTCGGACTTTCCCCAGCGAATGTGTTCACAAATCATCCCAATTATACCGGGTTCGGCGGCAATGCCTCGACGACTGGAACTTTCGCGGGCAAGGGCGCGACAACGAGTCCGCTGAGCGCTGCGCCGGGTTACTAAAGGTACCCGCTCAATGTTAGTCGAAACGTCACCGACGCAGAGCGGTCCGGGAGCGGTGGCCCCGCAATCACCGACTGGAGGAATAGCGGCTGCTTTTGCGGCCAATGCACTCTTCGCCGACCTCAACCCGGCAGTTTTGCACACGATCTCCGAACGTGTTGAAATCCTGATTTTGGCGCCGGATCAGGTCCTGTTCGAAGAGAACGAGCCGGGCGATTGCCTATATTTGATCTTGCAAGGCTCGATCAAGATTTCAAAACGCGGCCGCGGCGGCAAACAGGAAACGCTCGCCTATCTACCAGCCAACGATTATTTCGGCGAAATGGCGCTGGTCGACAGCGGCAAGCGCTCCGCTCAGGCGACCGCAGTTGGAACGACAACTCTGGGACGAATCGACCGTCCGACTTGGGACCTGCTGCTTCAGCTCGCGCCGCAAAGAATTCTCACGAATTTCACCCACTCGGTCAGCCAGCGGCTCCGGCAAAATAATCAGCACTTCATCGAGCAAATGATGCGCAGCGAGCGCCTCTCGCTCATCGGCACAACGATCAGCTCCATCGTGCACGACATGAACAACCCGATCGGCACGATTCTCTGCGCCTGCGGCATCATCCAGATGAACACGGATGACGAGGGAACGAGGCAGATGGCCTCACATATCCGAGACGCAATCGAGCGAATGGCTGCGATGACTCGCGAGCTAGTGGATTATTCGCGCGGCGAAACGCAGCTCAAACTCGAACTGGTGAACGTGGAAAACTTCGTGCGCCAGCTAGAGCCGGATTTCTCCAAGTGCCGGTCCGGTTGCGATGTGGAGATCAAAGTCGATTTTGCAGGGTCCGTGCGAATCGATCGTCATCGCATGCTGCGAGTTTTTGGAAATCTCATCAAGAACGCGCGGGAAGCGATGACGGCCGGCCAGCAAAACTTCCTCCGTTTCTCGGTCAGCAAGGTCGAGGCACAAGCTCAATTCGAAGTGAGCGACACCGGTCACGGAATCCGAAGCGAGCTCTTGCCGAAAATTTTCGAGCCGTTCATCACCGACGGGAAGACCCACGGCACCGGCCTGGGTCTGGCCATCGCAAAGACGGTGGTCGATGCGCATGGCGGAATCATTACGGTCGAGAGCAGCCCGGCCGGAACAACCTTTCGGATCACGCTGCCGATATCGTCGGAAGGGGAAGCGTCATGAGCGAAATCGGCAAGATGACGGTCCGGTTCCGCGGCGTTCGCGGTTCGATACCGGCTCCATCTCCGGAAAACATGCGCTACGGCGGCAACACTTCATGCGTGGAAATTCGTTTTGGCGATCAATTATTGATTCTCGACGCAGGAAGTGGAATTCGCCTTCTCGGGGACGAACTACTTCTCGAGGCGCAAAGTAGTCCCATTGAAGCAACGTTGCTGCTTTCCCACAGCCACTGGGACCACATTCAAGGATTGCCTTTTTTCGCTCCCGGGTATTCACCCAAGAATCGGATCACGGTTTTCGGCGCGTGCGGTCGCGGCGAGCAATTGCAGCGCGCGCTGGCAACGCAAATGACGCCGCTCCATTTCCCGGTTGGGTTGGAACAAATGCGCGGCCTCGAAGCAGTCCGTGAGCTTTCGTCGGGTGCGACAAAGTTCGGAGATCTGCTTGTCCGGACGACGCCACTGAATCACCCAGGCGGATGCATGGGCTTCCGAATCGAATGCCCAGCCGGACACGTCGCCTATTTGCCCGACCACGAACCTTATCGAAACAATGGGGACCAATCCGGCAACTCAGCCCAGCGCGCTCTGATCGAATTTGTTCACGGCGTCGATTTGCTGATTCTCGATACGCAATACACTTCGGATGAATACGACCGGCGAATTGGTTGGGGCCACGGTTGTCTGCCGGACAGTGTTCAGCTCGCAATCGATTCGGGCGCACGACGCCTTCTTCTGTTCCATCATGATCCGTCGCATGACGATCGACAGCTCGACCACATGGTTGAAGTTGCACGTGCGACGGCGGCTGGTTTGCCCCTGATAATCGACGCGGCATCCGAACACGAAGTAACTTCGTTTACGCCCTCCAACATTGGCGTGATCCCGACGATCGGACTTTTATCTCTTCAATCGATGATTTCTCCGGGCGCAGCGTCGAGCACCTCAGAGAAAGTTCATTAAACGAACGGGCCGCGAAGCGTTCGAGCAATTCTTGGCTCGGACCGTTGCGCTTTAACGCAAAACGGACAAGCTAGGTGATTCGTTGCCCTGTGGTGTAATGGTAACACAGCGCCCTTTGGAGGCGTTATTCATGGTTCGAGTCCATGCGGGGCAGCTCCCCAGGTAAATCAGAGAAATCGCCCAAAAGTGACAATGAGAGTGACAATAACGGCGCCGCGGGGTTTACTGCGAATCGAGCTGGATGAGCTAATGAGATTGTCGGCATAATCACGAGTCGTCTTTGCCTCGTATTCCGCCGACCAATGAAGATTCTCGATCGCCACAGCTGGGAGCTTTTGCGACATACGGCAACCACTTTTTTGGTCGTTCTGGTAATGTCGGGGCTCGCTATCGGACTCGACTTTTTGCAAAGATGGTGCGCGTCCGTTGGTGTTTCGGCGTGGCTCGTTTTTGGAATTGAATTGATGGCAAAGATCACGTTCGTTTTTGATGGCGCTCTTTTTGTAGCAACGATGGGCATGTTTGGCGCCCATTTTGCGAGAGAATACTACTACCGTTTATTTAGGTCATGACCGCTGTAGCCGAAGAATATCTGGAAGTGCCAGAGGCGTTTTATCGTTCGGTATTTTCTAAAATTTGGAAGGCCGCTCTTCTTTTGGCTGTGTGCTTTGGCGCCAGCGCAACGATCTGGCCTCAATATGACAAGCCACTCATCGCGGTTCCTTTAGTGACCGCCGCTGCCGCAGGACTCGTCTTAGGATGGATCGGAGCGGGACGGAACAGAGAAGAACTCGTTAGAGAATTCACCAGCAATTTCTGGCTGCGATTAACAGCCAAACAAGAGACGATTACTGCGGTCGATCTTTTTGAACAGATGGTTCCCGATTTGCGGGATCGTCGGAAAGTCTATCGACTGCAGACATCTGAGGGGAGCATTTACGTTCTGCACGTTCAACGATTTGTCGAGCTGCTCGTGTCGAGAACGATGAACGACATTAGTAAAGCCGCTGAGCATGCGATTGCGGTGGCGTGGCATCGATCCTTTGGTGAATTGCGACCGGATTTAGTGCCAATTCTCGACAAGGCTTTCCGCGAAGCATTTAAAGGAGACTTGTCGGGCAATGTAATTTCTAGCATCGCGCGAGCGGCCGAAAACTTGGTCCAGGAATTAGGATCAATCGCTGAGCCGAAGGATATTTCGTTGTCCGAGCCATTCAAGCTTGAGGCGATGACTCCGTTTTCGCCGATGCAGCGTAGTCGCGGCCGGCCGCGGAGATGATCGCCGGTAACGCTCAGAAATGCCGTAGTGGCTCTTTTGCGTCCAAGATCGTCCTCCTCCGTGCTTTTTCTTCGCTACGATCCTTCATTCCAAATGATCGCAACGCCTGACTTATTCTCGTTAGGCGTCGCTCACCTTATCATCCTATCTGCTTTTCTCGCGGATCTCGCCAAGAACGTAGCCAACAAGTCCGGCGGTAATGCCTATGACCACTTGCAGCCATATCTTATTCCACTCGCCGCTGCGATCTTCGGTTACTGGCTCGGCGGATGGCGGGAGAGCAGGAGCCGGATCCGCCGCGCCAAGGATGAGTTTCTGGCCGTGGTCGCTGACCAGCGCGCCAAGTTCGATGCGATGAAGTTTCAGGAGGCTGAATTTTTCGAGCAGAGCCTTCCCGCATTCACAAGAGCGACCTACGGGATCGAGCATTTCCTGCCCAAAGCACAATGGAAGCGCTTGCACGCCATCCTGAAAGAATACCAAGCCCACCACAAACGCGAGTTTGAGGGCGGACGCACAAGGCTTGCGGCGGCGATCAACGCAAGCATGGGAACTGGAAAGACTCATGAGCAGACACTTAAAGAATTTCTCGACAGATTCAATGATTGCATCCGCAACGCGTAACCACTTCTGCGGTTCCATTGTTGCGATCTAGATAAGCTTGGCCGCCCGATCGAACACTCGAACCTTGCATTGCTCGAATCGAGCGAAGTATTTCGCAAAGCAGCGTGCCAGCTCCACGTCGCGCCACGGAAACGCTTTCACGCGATGACGCCCGGCGCCAAAGAGAAAGTAGCCGGTAGACCATTGCCGTAGTTGGAACTCGCCGTTAATAGGGCACGGCAAAAGCCAGCGGCAGCCAGGCGGCCGGAGCTCGAGCCCTAGTTTGCGGAACGTCTTATGAATGTGTTGACGCGAACATCCGTATTTTTTCGCGAGTTGCTCGAGTGACAGTCCTCGGCGGTAGTCCCGATACATTTTCGGGACCAGGTTGCCGCGCTTCCTTGGTCTTTTGCGCATCAAAGAAACTTAGTCCGATTTTTTTCTAGGGAAGCTGTACGACTACTCAGCGGTCGATGACACTTTGGCCAGCGGGAAAAGAATAACCCGCGAGCTAGCGCTTTTCGCCGGACAGCCATGACCCCATCAACATTTTTCACCCATCGACCAGGTTTACCAAACATTCTGGCGGCAACTCGTGCTCGGCCGCGAACTCACGCAGTTGCTTGGCGTGCTCAAGTAACTCGGCGCGCATCCTGGCGATCGCTTTCGCGACGACCGGCGCGGCGAGCTGCGCTTGGGCAACTTGGACCGCGACGCCTTTCGATTTTTCCCGATCACCACCCCAATCAAAACTGGCGCGTAAAATCTCGTCGAGCGCGCCCGAGCCCATCGTTTCCAATTCAGCGTGCACCGCGCGCGCAGTATCAATCGCGCTGCTGGTGCGATCGTAAGTTTCGCAGAGCGAATCCCATTGCCGTTGAATGGCGGCGCCTTCGGCGCGCATTTGCGCTGCCTCTTCACTGGCGATCCGCGCGTCCGCGGTCTTTTTTGCCGCGCCAGCCAAAAGCCGATTTAAGGACTTCGCCGATTTGCCCGCTTCGACTTGCTCGATGACCGCGTCGCCCATTGCTTGGTCCCGACTGAGATTTGGATCCGCTTTGATGCGCTCAACTACTCCATCGAAGCTGAACAGCTTTCGTAAACTCGGTCGTTCTTTTTTCGTGTTCATAATTTTTCCCTACTTCAAGTGAGTAGGACTTATCTTGCTCCCGCGTTTTTGGTTGTGACTCCGATGCCGAGAATCAGAGCACCGGGGATGTTCTTGTTCGCTCGGACGTAGTTGAGCAACATTCTCGAAAGAGCCACATCCGGATCCTCGAGCAGCGCGATATTTTCTTTCACCCACGCTTCGCGCGCTCTTCCTTCGAGTTTTTGATATTCGCCGATCGCACGCTTCGCCTTTTCTTTTTTCTCCGCGACGCTAACAGGCTTCGGCGGCTGCGGAGTTGGTCGTGTCACTGCCGGCGCCGAGCTCGTCACTGGTTTTGCTGCGGCCGGCGGGCCCATCACTTTCAAAATCGCGAGCGCCATCCGGCCCACGTCAGTTTCACGCGCGGCCGGATCGTTTTCGACAGCTTGAAAAATGAGCAACTGGTTTTTCAAATTAATCATGTGGCCGAGTTTGGCCTCCACACTCTTCAAAAGCGCCGCTTCGCGCTCCTCGCCGCCAACTAGCGCGAGAAAACGTGGCCGATGTTTTTCACACTGTTCCCGCAACGTCATGTGGATTTGGATCCTCTCAGTTGGCGCGCGATGCGCGGTAGGTGCGATGGCCGAAACAATTTCACAGCGCGAGTTTCAGCGTCCGCTCGAATCACGCCCTGGCGCAATGCGCGCGACAGACGCATCGCGGGAGTTTCAAGAATCCGCGAGACATCGTTGAGCGTGAAAAACACGCTCGGTTTTGTTATGCTCATACCTCATTTTGAGGAATCGCCGTACCGCGCGCTGAAAAATCTTTTTCTTTTTTAGCCGGCGCCCAGATAGCCACTTTAAAGCTTCTTTTTGCGCGATCGCTTGCGCTTGCGGAGCCTTTCCAGCCAGGCTGGGTCGATCCAGCCTGAAAAATTACCATACTCGTCCATCGAAACTTCAAGCTGCAGCCGGCCGCGGCGCGTACTGGGGACGAGGTGCTTCCGGACCAAGTTGGCAATCACTGTCCGGGCAACATTCATGGATGCTGATTGCATTAGGAATCACCACCCTTGTTTTCCGTCACTGCCGTTGTCGAGCTCGCCGGTTCCGGATCCGCCACGGTTTCGCCGGTTTGAGGTAAGGCTCGCTGCAACAGCGGAGCGAGCGAGGAGCGGCCAAATTCGCCCAAGATGCGCTCGGCGGTAGACGTGACCAATCTTCGCCGGTCCTCGCAAGACCAATTCGCCATCAACGTTTCCAATTCGGCCGCAAAAGGCCGGTCCACCAACTCTGCGATCGCGGCCTCTGAAACAAACTCTGCTTTGTGCACGATGTTCAACACCGCGTTGAGCTCGTCGCGCAGTTTCCCGACGATTTCCCAATAATCGCGGAGTCCAACAATCCAACGCGCGGCGTCGGTTGGGAAGCGGCGGAAGGCAGTCATTAAACCCACAAGCATCTCCCCTTGGGCGATCATGACTTGGTCCGTCAGCAGATATTTTTTCTTCCGCACGTCGAACTCGAAATTCGCGCGTTCGCAATCCAGCTTCTCGCGCCGCAGTTGAACGTCCGATCGCGTTTCGGGCGTTGCCTGCTCGGGCACGCCCGCGCCGTTATCGCGTGGCGCCGCGGCGTTGCCTGCTCGGGCGGCTCGCCACGCTTCGTACCACTCGAGCAACGGCTTACTGTAAACGCGGCCGCTCCGGAACGCTTTGCATCCGCAACGCTTGGCTTCCCGAATTATGTCGATGTTGATCGCGAGCGAAGAGGCAGCAGAGGCCTGGCTGTCGAAGTATGGAGGCAGCAGCTCGATCTTTGATGTCGATGCTTTCTTGGGACGTCGCGAACGTGTCCCGCGACGTCGTGTGCTCGATGCTTTCTTTGGACGTCGATCTTTTTTTGGCATGTCGATCTTTTCCAAATCCGAGCAATCGCCGTGCGAAATGCGGGGGTGCGAAATTATTTTGGGATGCCGCGCGCGCAAACGACGACAGTTGGAACAACGGCACGTGGCCGGGGGGTCGTAAGTAGATTCCTTACCCGGGGGGGTGGCTACAGTCCAAATTCGCCTTCTGAAAGTTTCCGGCTCGACCACTCTGAATTTAATTCTGAGCTTTCCTTTGCAGCAATTCACGCAGCCGCTTGAACTCTGAAAAATTCGGGCGGGCGGTTTTTCGACTTCGCCGATAAAGCCATGGAAACTCGGACTGAATGAATCTTCCTGGCCGCGGCGCCGGCGAAAAGACAAACTCGAATTGCTGCGGCCGAGTGCACCGATTCAATTTAGATCCTGGCGCGCGCGAAGATGCGGACGCAAACCGGACCGGCGCGCGCCGATTGCGAACGGCTCGCAGCTTTGCGCGCCATCGCGTCGAGCCCGTCCAAGTCAACGCTCACCTGATAGAAAATTTCCTCGGTTCCGTCCGCCTCGGTTGTGCCGCGCTTTCGCAATTCGCGTGTTGTCCGGTTGTTTGGAAAAACAATTTGCCGGTTCATGTTTTCACTGCTGCCTAAAACTTTTCCAAGTGCAGTGAATGATGCCGCCGGTTTCTTCCATTCGACTAATGACGGACGTGCCTAACGACTCGCGAAATTGATCTTCCGACAAATTGCTGATGATGAGCGTGTCTTTGTCCTGCTGGTAGCGTTTGTCGACCAAAAGGGTGATCAACTGATCTTCCCACTTCGTCTCGGCGCGCCCTTGCGCTTCGTCGAGGATTAGCAAGTTGGGCGCGACAAACCGCTGGATAATGCGCGCTTCGCTCAACCCGCCCTCGCCGCGGTAGGACTCTTTCACCGCCAAAAAAACTTCGACAATAGAGTGATAGCGCACACTCCGCCGCGCCGAGGCGTTTGCTTTGGCAAGTTCAACAGCAAGCTGCGTTTTGCCGGTGCCGCGGTTACCGATCAAGGCGCAGAGAAAGCCGAGTCCGAGCTTGGCTTTCAAAAGGTCGAAAGAGCGCGTCCAATCGGACGCCGGCGTCCATTGGACCACCGCGGCCAGATGCCGGCGCGGAAGATTGGCTCGTTCTAAAATTTGCCGGCGGGCGCGGGCGCGTTCGAGCTTCAACCATTCAGCCTCATCGACTCGAAAGTCATTCTGCTTCGCTTTGCCTTCCATTCGCGCGAGCACCGGCGCAATCAATTCACCAATTGAACGGGTCTGCTCACGCTCGTCGGCTTCAAGCGTTCGAGTATTCCCTCGCGCGCGCGGCTTGGGGCTGGCCCGCTTGATCTCTTCAACGATCGCCTTCGCGTCCGCAATCACTTCACCAATCGGCCGCGTCGCCTCTTCGCGTTCGTTAGGTAAGGCGGGGGAGCGGTCGCTGTGGCTCGGGGAATTCGCGGGCGCGCTCGGCGGCTCGTCTTTCGGCCGCGGTGTCGACTTTTGTTTTAGGGCGTTTTTGCTCATGTGGTCCTTCTTCCTGTTTTGGCTGCGGCACAGTCGGTACCGCCCGCTTCAACCATGTGACGAAAGTAAAAATCTCTGGATTCTCGCGGCAAACCGCGATCGGGGACTTGTGGTAGTCCTTGCACCAGGCGATATAGAAATCCCACTGCTCGGCCACTTTGAGCTTCGGGAAAAATGGCTGTAAGGCGGCGATTAGACGCTCGCAAGATTCTCCTGCCTTTTCTGCGGCACTGACAATCAACTCATCCCGATCAACCGCTGGTGGTGTTGGTGTTGGTACTCGTTCCTCGTTCGTGTCGGTTTGGCCGACGCTTCTTCGACTCTTTAAAGCGTCGGTTTGGCCGACCCTTTCCTGGGCAATCTGTGAAGCGTCGGTTTGGCCGACCCTTTCAGGGATCACCAGTTTAAGAACCTTGACCTGCCCGGTTGATCCAGCCCGTCGCCCTGTGTCGTAAATCAATCCGTCGTGAAGCAACGCCGTAATGTGATCAAGTGCCGTCGTGCGATGGGTTTTTATTTCCAGTGCAACGGTTCCGGCACTTACCCAGGTCTCAAAGTTCCGATCGGCGTGCATCGCGAGTGCGATCAAGACCGAGCGCCGCAAAAAGCTTAATTCCTTCTGGTGATACGCCCATTGCACCGCGGCCGTATTTATTGGACCGCGCTGTTTTGATTCAAACTCTGCGCGAAGCCGGGCAATCTCCGATTTTGCGGATTCGAGTTCCTTCTCGAGCTCTGACGTATCTGCGTTCGTTAAATCATGAGCAGTCTGGAGCAGGTCGTCCTGCTGCTTTGCCTTAGACTGAATGGACGCGGCGAGCTCGGTGATTTTCTTGCCGAGCTCGATGGCTTTCGCAATGAAAGCCAGTTGGGCAAGCACGCTCTTGAGATATCTGGCCTGCACTTCCTGCTTACCGTCAGACGTGAAAACCGCAGCGTAATACCTGCATTCCCCTGTGGGTCCGGTTCCCTGCTTTGTTATCGAAACAGATTGACCGTCCGGCATCTTAACGTCAGCGCCGCCGCTATGTTTCAGCCAGTACGGAAGATCAATTCCGCTTGCGCCCTCGAAGATTTTTGGCTCCTCGATCGGAAACAATTCCGGCTGTGACTCATCAGGCTTGACTACGGCCGGGTGAAAATTAGGATCTTCCACAAAGTAAGCGGTTGACGCGGGTCCTCCTTGCTGGTTGGCCCGCGTTTTTTTTGTTTCTGAAAATTCATCAACTCGTTAGGCCGCGATCACGCCGCTTTTTGCGTCGAAGGTGATTCGTTAGGCGAGAGCGAAGAGAGATACTCAAAGAGAGGCGCGGTCGGAATCAGCCGAAATCCCGCGCTTTTTCCCGCGCGCCGGCTTCTGATTTTTTTTGGTGGCGATCGACTTCAACAATACCGCGCCTCGGACTGGCGGCCGAAAACCGTTGGCCTCAGTCGGAATGCAAGTCTCGGCCATGCTGGTCCTCGACAACTGGGTGAAACGGCAACGTTCCCTCGGTTTGGGCAGGCGGATCCACGGCGGGATCTGCATCGGCACAAACTGCGGCATCACGGCCGGCCCGAGCTCGCCAGGTTTCGCGCGCGCGCTCTGTTTAAGAAACTTCGACGCCGAAATCTTCGATTTGCCCTTTGCGCTCATCGCGGTTTAACGCTGAGCGCAATGATCGCCGAGGATTAGGCTCTTTGGGATTGAAAAAAGGGGACAGAATTAAGAACACAAATCTGTCCCAAGGGACAGAATCAAGAGAGCGAATCTTCCCCGAAGCTTCTATCTGTGGCGCTTTCCAGCTTCACCGTGACGTACCTAGAACCAGGTTGCTGAAGAAATTCGATCGACAGGACGACCGCAGGTTTTTCCGGGTGCAGGTTTAGCCGAAGCCGGCGTCTCTTGTAGGCCACGGCGCCGAACGATTTTTCCCCGGTTCTGTCAGCGATAAGCGCCGCGGCCGCTTTGTCGGTGAAACATTTCAGCCCCGGGATCAGGCCCATCTCGTTCCCAAAATCGACCACGTCCCAATAATAAAGAATCATCTGATCTTTTTGATGAACCCTGACTAATCCTGCCGGCGCTTTCTTCTTGGCGGCGCGCACGAACTTTTTCAAAAAGTCCAGATTGTTTTGTTTGGCGGCTTCGCCGACGAGCTCGCTATATTCTGAAATCGGCGCGCCTGCGGAGAGATCGGCCAAAACCACCTTGGCGAGGTCGCTGCGCTTCACCCGGTTCAGCCGGAAACGAAACAGATCCTCTTGTCGGCGTTGCCAAAACTCGTCATGCCGAAACTTTGCTTCGTTGCTGTAACTCATTTGCGCGCGCCACGCTTTGGCTTCGTGTTCGCCGTGAGTGTCACGTCCGGCATCGACTCAATCGCGCGCCGTTTCGCCTCATCCTCGATGGCCGTGTAGTGTGTAGACATTTCCGGCGAGTCATGACCGATGATGTCGCCGACGATCGCGGGCGAGATACCGGCGTTTTTCATTAAAGAAGTCGCCGTGTGCCGTAACGAATGAAACGAAAGCTCGCTCGTCTCTCTCGTCACGCTTCGGCCGCGGCCAGTATTTTTCCGCGATCGCGGTCGCGCCAAGCCCGCGGCAACCAGGATGTCGTGAAACGTGGCGCTCAAATGGCGCACGTCGCCGAACCGCTCGACAGCAGCGAACGCTTTCGGAAAGAGCGGCTGCGCGGCATCGTCGCTGCCCAACAAATTTTCTTCGATGTAGCGGCGAAGGGGCGAAGCGAGGGGGATTCTCTGTTGCCGGTCGGTCTTGCTCGTGACCAGGTTTAGTTCGCCCCGATCAAGATCGAGATTTTGATTTGTGAGAGTTGCGACATCTTTGAGCCGCTGCCCGGTATAAAGCCCGGTTAAAATCATTCCGGACCACTCATCGGTCGCAGCGCCCGGTACGCGCTCTAGCTCCGGCAAGGTGAATCCACGCCGCCTTGAGCGAATGCCTTTCCGAGAAATCGTTGTCACTTGTGCCGCCGGCGATACTTGGATTAAGCCGTCTCGAAACGCTTGCCCAAAGGCCACGCGAAGAATTTTCACTGCGAGGTTTGCGGTTGCGCTAGTGAGACGGCCAGCGAGCTCGTCTCTGAAATCGGCGACCTGTGCGCTTGTTAAGAAAAGAAGATCGCCATCGGCGCGATCGCCGAGGAAGCGCAAGAATTGATTAACAACCGCCTGATATTTTTTCCAGGTGTTCGGCTTCGTCTCAATTTTCTTTCGCGCAAGCCACTTCGAGAGAAAACTGCGCGTGCTCGCGAGCGTCAGAGTTTCGCCGGTCGCTCTTTGGTAGGAGTCGGCGAAATACCGCAAGGCTTGTTCGTGCTGCAATCTTTGCCGAAATGGACGCTCCCAAAGGCGGGCAATTTCCTCCGCCTCTTTCTTGTTGGTTGAGCGGGTGCTTCGCTGAAATTGTTTGCCGCCTTTCCCGGCCGAGTAGCAGCCGATCCAATATTTTGAGTGCGGTTTTCGCCTGACTGACGCCATTCATGTGACAATGAGAGTGACAATAACGGGAGTCAATTCTAATTAACGCCGAACATGTTTTACCTGGGAAAGGGCCTCTTTGCCCCCATGATTGTGTTGTTCATGGTTCGAGTCCATGCGGGGCAGCCATGACTTAAGTAGATGCAATACAGCAGTTTATGTCGTAAAGCAAATCGAGTGTCACCAAGAGTGTAACCATACTCAGTTTTCGGGCCGCGCTTTTGCAAGCGAGGAGGCAGCGGCATGACAAAGGACGAGTTGTTGACGAACGTCCTGAGAGGCGTCCTCTTGATTGCTGGCGAATACCGGGGCTCACACGCCGAGCTTGCCGGCTACGTTGACAAGAAAACCGGCGCCGCAATTCAACACGTTCGAGCAACACATCTAGTCGAGTGCGCCTGGTGCGGGCATATCGACCGGGTAGTGGTGACCGAGTATTTCCCTCCGCATGTCACGCTGGAACAAGCTCAGGCGACGCTGAGATACACCCGTGGGCAGCTTTACGTTTTTTACATCGAGTGGTTCAAACGAGAACGCGGGCAAACCTACGCTCGCTTAAGTTCCTGGGGGATCGAGCCGATTGAGGGGGCAGAAGAGGCGGAGGCTGCGCCGGTAGGCGCAGCCCCGCCCTTCTAACCTTGTTTATTAGGAAACAATTCCACAGCACCTATGACAAAGAGTAAAGCCGCCTTCCTGTTTGCTTCACAGACCCTTGGAAAACAGAAGCTGTTTCTGTGGACGTTTACCTTCAGGGAGTTATTGGCAGTGAAGGAAACCCGAAAACATTGGAATCATCTTTTAACACTCCTTCTTCGGAAATGGCCGAATCTGCAGGGTCTGCGGGTTTTTGAGCTCCATGAAGAGCACGGATTGCACGTGCATCTAGTCACAAATCAGTTCATCGATGTAAACCAGGCGCGCGAACTAGCGGCGCAAGCCGGCTGGGGGCGAATTCACGTCACGCGAATGCGAAGCGAACATGCCGGCTACCTTGCAAAATATCTTTCAAAAGAACGGCCGGAATGCCTTTTTCGATGGCGGCTGTGGGCTGGCTTCGGGAAAGGCTGGGAATGGACAAAAGTTAAGGACGTGATCCGCGAGACGCTGTTCAGCAGAATCTATCAAGCCTGTAAAGTGTGGAAGGGTTGGACCGGCCGCGGCAATTTTTTCGAACGAATGGATTTGGTACGGCGTATGATGATCTTGACTGTCGAAAACGGCTGGAAAATCGGTTTTGGTCCTGATGGCTTGCGGTATTCTGCAGTTACCGAGCTTGTTTTGCTCAGGGGTTTTCTCGAGGCGTAGGCCAGAGAGGTTGGGAAGCGAACCTGCTTTTTCGATTACACGTTGGCACCGGTTTAATAGCCGACGGCAAGTGGGCAGTTACACTGGATTGTGTTTGCGGGCGAATGCTCTAGGTGCAATATGCGACTACAAGGGACTGCTCGAATCGACGTCCAATTAGCGGATGGAAATGTCCCCGGTTGTCGGATTTCCGATGCGTCCCGACAGACGCGATCTTCAATCCTCGCTCGCCGGCGAGACTAGCCAGTTTGCTCCGAAGGTCGAGAACGTGTTCGCGGGCGCATTTGATGTCGGCGCATATTTCCGTGCCGAGCTCGACCACCGATTGGTGCATCTCGGGCTTGATCTGCTCCTTGAGCAATACTTTGCCGCCCTCAAGAATTTCCTGAATGTGCGATCGCAGCTCACGAGTCTGCGGATCGATAATCGCGAATTCCTCCTCGATTCCGAGGGTGTAAGTGTGGTCCTTGCCCGCCATGGGACAACAAATCTCTCCCAAAAACGCAGACCTGTCATCCGCGGTCGACGACGCGGTTCCGTTTTAGTGAATCCAGAGGTCGCCTCTATATATAAATATAAGAAAGAGGCCCGTAGGCAAGCCTTGCGGAGGGCCCCGATCGGATCACTCAGTCGATTAATGAATCTGGATGTCGCCACTGGTGAGCGTGCCGCCGGCGGAATAACCGTTGCTCACCTGAATTGAGAACGTGTCGAAGGTCCCAGGTGTTCCGTTATCGGTGACATTCACCGTGAAGCTGACTGTCGATTTCTTGCTCAGCTTCGCCGTCCCGGTGAAGCGGGCGTTGTTTCCGTTGATGCTCAGCGAGGTAATCTTAGTCGCAGCAAACGAGAGATTGGACGCCGGATCGCTGTAGCTAAAGCTGCCGATCAGTTTGGTTTTCTTTTTTGACGTCTGAAATTTCACATCCATCCTGAAATCGGCCTCTCCACCGTGTGGGCCGTCAATTGAACCGTCGCCTTCGGCCATCGTCGGCGACGCAGCCGGAGTGGGGGTTGGACTTGGAAAAGGCGTTGGAGTTGGACTCGGCGCAATTGTAGGAGTTGGCGTCGGTGTGGGGGTTGGCGTGGGAGTCGGAGTTGGCGTAGGAGTAGGAGTAGGTGTTGGAGTTGGGGTCGGTGTTGGTGTCGGAGTCGGTGTAGGTGTGGGCGTTGGTGTCGGGGTTGGTGCAGGCGTAGGTGTAGGTGTCGGTGTTGGAGTCGGAGTTGGGGTCGGAGTTGGCGTAGGGGTAGGAGTCGGAGTTGGGGTTGGAGTAGGTGTTGGTGTAGGCGCTGGTGCGCTCGTCACTAGCACGTAGGCGGAATCGCTAGGGATGCCGTTGGTAAAGACGGTCACCAAGGCTGGACCCGGAGGGAAATTATTTACCGGCGTTGAAGTAAAGGTGGTATCGGACCAGCCTGCTGTTGGATCCACCGGGAGGAAGGCGACCTGGCTATTGTCGATGCTGCGCAGTTGAACTACGGGGTAATTAGTCGAGGAATCCTGGAAGCCTCCGTAAGATGCCTGCGAGATGCCCTGAAAGCGCGAGCCGATGAGCGCGAGGCTGGTGCCCTCAAAGAGGGGCGAACTGGCGGTGGTGATTTGAGGCTGCCAGTCAGGCCTGACAAAGCCCAGCCCGGTATCGTACAGTTCCGCACTGGTAAGAATGCCGCTGTTACCAAATCCCGCTGCCACCAGCACCATGCCGTTAGGCAGTAACGTCGCCGTGTGAGAATCGCGTGCGGTGTTGAGGCTGCCCGTAGCAGTCCAGGTCCCGTTTGAGGGATCGTACAGTTCCGCGCTGGTAACAGCGTTGCCACTATATCCCCCTGCCACCAGTACCATGCCGTTAGGCAGTAAGGTCGCCGTGTGCGCATAGCGAGCGATATTGAGATTACCGGTAGCAGTCCAGGTCCCGCTGGAGGGATCGTACAGTTCCGCACTCGCCGAAGGGTTGCTGCTATCCTGTCCCCCTGCCACCAGCACCATGCCGTTAGGCAGTAACGTCGCCGTGTGAGAATCGCGTGCGGTGTTGAGGCTGCCGGTGGCAGTCCAGGTCCCGCTGGAGGGATCGTACAGTTCCGCGCTGGTAAGATAGACGAAGCCGGTACCTTGTCCTCCCGCAACCAGCACCATGCCGTTAGGCAGTAACGTCGCCGTGTGCGCATAGTGTGCGGTGTTGAGGCTGCCGGTAGTAGTCCAGGTCCCACTTGAGGGGTCGTACAGTTCCGCACTCGAGGAAGGACTGAAACCACTATCGCGTCCTCCTGCCACCAGCACCATGCCGTTAGGCAGTAACGTCGCCGTATGCGCATAGCGTGCGGTGTTGAGGCTGCCGGTAGCAGTCCAGGTCCCGCTCGCCGGGTCGTACAGTTCCGCGCTCGCCAAACTATTGAAACTGCTATCCTCTCCTCCCGCAACCAGCACCATCCCGTTAGGCAGTAACGTCGCCGTGTGAGAATAGCGTGCGGTGTTGAGACTGCCGGTGTTACTCCAAATACCGTTCGCCGAATCGTACAGTTCCGCGCTCGCCGAAATATTGCCACTGTTATCCTGTCCCCCTGCCACCAGCACCATCCCGTTAGGCAGTAACGTCGCCGTGTGATACTCGCGTGCGGTGTTGAGGCTACCGGTGGCAGTCCAGGTCCCGCTCGCCGGATCGTACAGTTCCGCACTCGCCGAAGGGTTGCTGCCATCATATCCCCCTGCCACCAGCACCATGCCGTTAGGCAGTAAGGTCGCCGTGTGCACATAGCGCGCGGTGTTGAGGCTGCCGGTAGCAGTCCAGGTCCCGCTGGAAGGATCGTACAGTTCCGCGCTGGTAAGAAAACCGCTATTAAATCCCCCTGCCACCAGCACCATGCCGTTGGGCAGTAACGTCGTCGTGTGACCCGAGCGTGCGGTATTGAGGCTGCCGGTGGCCGTCCAGGTCCCGCTGGAGGAATCGTACAGTTCCGCGCTGATGGAAGGATTGCCGCTGCTATCGTAGCCCCCTGCCACCAGCACCATGCCGTTAGGCAGTAACGTCGCCGTGTGATACTCGTGTGCGGTGTTGAGGCTACCGGTGGCAGTCCAGGTCCCGCTCGCCGGGTCGTACAGTTCCGCACTCGCCGAAGGGTTGCTGCCATCATATCCCCCTGCCACCAGCACCATGCCGTTAGGCAGTAAGGTCGCCGTGTGATGATAGCGTGCGGTGTTGAGGCTGCCGGTAGCAGTCCAGGTCCCGCTCGAAGGATCGTACAGTTCCGCGCTGGTAAGAGCGCTGCCACTATATCCCCCTGCCACCAGCACCATGCCGTTAGGCAGTAACGTCGCCGTGTGATACTCGTGTGCGGTGTTGAGGCTACCGGTGGCCGTCCAAGTTCCGCTCGCTGGATTGTACAGTTCCGCGCTCGCCGAAGCATTGAAACTGCTATCCTGTCCCCCTGCAACCAGGACCATGCCGTTAGGCAGTAACGTCGCCGTGAGTGGACCTCGTGCGGTGTTGAGGCTGCCGGTGTTGTTAAATGTAAAAGGCGCGTCGGGGCTCGACAGTTTTGGTCCTGATGCCGGCTTCGATACTTTTGCTACCGATGCCGGCTTCGATACCCTTGAGACCGGCGCGCCGAAGAGCGCAGTAAAAATGGCAAACGCTAAAAGAATGACGACGCCAGTTGCGCGCGCGTTACTCGCGCCCGCTTGTCGCACCCGCTGGAGGAGCAATTTCATTTTAACGCGCCTCCCGCTTCCGGCAAACGTGTTCGTCAAACACTCTTTTGCCCGAATTCTGAGCCCGGGTCAATTCTTTTTCCGTACAAAGCAAACGTAGGACAGCGTCGTATATACACTTGAGAGTGCTGGAATTTGTTGCGTTGGCGAATTAAGGCGAGTAAGACGCAGCGGCCTATCTGAAAACAAGACAGCCCCCCGAAATACTTCGGGGCCGCTTGGTCGTGCTTACAATGCGCAAACGCTACACGCACATGTGCGTGCTCGGATTGTGGCGGTTCCACCAGCCAAAGCGACTCGAGGGAAACAACTGTTCCCCCTAGAAGGGGTTCTGAAGGGGCACGCGATGAGTCCCCTTCTCTGGCCAGCGTAGGTGGACTCGCACGTTCGGAAAAAATATTCGGGAATTATGCTTGACCGCATCAGGTAATGTCGCTTACCGTTCGGGACTTGACGGTAATCCATAATGACATCAGAACTGATATCTTCGACGTTTGCTCTGCGTTCTTCGAAACAAGATCGCATAGTCGCACACCTTGAGGCGCATGAACGGCTGCAGGAAATGAGCGACGTAATGGTAGCTCAAAGAGGATTGCTGAATTTCCCCCAGGCTGCGCTGCTACTCGATGTCAGCGTCAAACGTATCAGTGAGCTGGTTAGGCAACGAAAACTGGAGCACTGGGAATTCTTGGGTCGTAAATATGTGTCGATGACCGGGGTTCGCGACCGATATCAGCAAGAACTGAAAGATGGTCGCTCACCATTGAGCAAACGAAAGCAGCTAGTGGCATCTGTGAAAGCGGCATTGAAGCATGATCGCTTGCAAGTTCGCCAAGGCGGTTTCCAAGGTCCGTATCAGAGAAAACTGCGTGAGGAACAAAAGAAGAGGCGCAGGCATCAACAACAGAACCGGGCGCTTAAATCGAGTTGAGCACGTTGGGTGAATTGCAGGGTTAGCCGTGAAAGCGAAGCGGGTGGATGGGAAACGATCAGCACTGGGATTAGACACGTTAGCTTTCCCAAAACAGCTCGCGGGCGAAATCGGCTATTCGGCATGGTCGATCGGGATAATGAAGAAAGCGGGCTGCCGGTTTTGCGGTCGCAAGTCGACAATTCGATGGGTTCGCGAATTTGTGGGTAGTCGGCCCGACTTTAAAACGACTCTGGCGCGCGTTACGCAGAGGAAGATCCATTTAGGACAGAAACGCAATGCGAAAGATCACCAGGCTTTAGTTTTTGATAAATCCGATGAACCTCAAGAGTCGCATGTCCAATGAATCGCATCGCCTGTTGTTCGGGGACGCCGTTGCGAGCGAGGCGAGTAATGACGGTAACCCGCGTGCAGTGAAAGGACAGATGAGGCAGCCCGATCTTTCGGAAAAAGCGGTGCCAATTACGCGCGCGCGAAAGTGGCATGTCGTAGGTCAGGACTCGGCTCTCTTTTTTCAACCGCCGAAAGAGTGGTTGCAGAGCAGGAACAAGCGCAGTCGTGTGCCGCCGGCCGCCTTTGATCTTAAAAGTGATCTGCTTCCTGCCGAGATCGACATCCGCCAACGGAAGACACGTTTCGCTAAGCGGCAGCCCTGCCGGATAGCAATTTCAAAGGAAATGCTCATCCAGTCCGGCTGCGACTTCAGTTTCTCGCGTATCAAGACTTCTTCCTTGGGCATGATTTCGTGTTTATCCTTCGGTCGGTCCGCGGAGATGCCGAGCTTGGAGCACGGATTCGCCACCGTAAGCTCGCGAGCAATCGCTTCGAACATGATGATTCGCCAGATGCGAATGTCGAGCAGGGCGCTATTAAGCGAGACAGCACGGAAGCCCGAGTCCTTTGGTGGGTTCTGGCGCCACTTCAGATAGTCCATGACGTGTTCGCGTTTGACCTGCCGCGGTCGTCTCAGGCCTCTGGATTCCAGGAAGGTGCTTATAGCATTCCACGCCTGTTGATATTTTGTGAGAGTGTTCTTTCTCTTGGCGTAGCGAGTCTGGAGAAAATTAATTACCCAGCGCTCGAAGTATTCTTTGTTGGAAACCCTCGCCGTATCCGCTTCCTCTTGGGTTCGCTTTGCTTTCAGCTGACGGGCTTTGGCCGTTTCGAAGCCGATCCCAATGCGGCAGCCCGTAGACTCATAACGGATCTCTCCACTGGCATCACGATACTTTACCCACCAGTAGGGAGAACGGTCGCGACGGTAGAGCGAAGCCATAAATTTGTGTCACCGAGTGTCACCAGTGTCACCAATTTTGTCAATTTTTACCTAAGAGAAACCGAATTTATCCTAGGATATCTACCTTCGGCCTGTTATTCATGGTTCGAGTCCATGCGGGGGCAGCCACGCCACATAAAACGCCGACGGCGTCACGTGTCTCGCCCAAGCCGCGTAAAGCGAAGCTTTTTACGCGGTAAAAGCGGCTTCGCCGCTCACGTGGCTACGCCTTCTGAGTCTCGTGCAAGATAATGTTTGAGTTGATGCTTAAGGAACCTGCGTCCAGCACCGCTTTTCAGATATCGCTCACGGCCTTTCGCATCAGTCGCGTCAATATATGCTTCGTAATAGATCAGCTTCCATGGCCCGCGATTTTTCGTCGCGATCGAGGCGCCGCGCATATGATCTTATATTCGCTTTTTTAAATCAGCCGAATAACCGATGTAAAAACCTCGATCAGTGACAGAGTGGAGCAGGTAAACGTAAAACACCCCAGTTAACTAGCATTTCTTAGCCGCGTGAGGCGAAAGCCTTTTTACGCGGCGGGGCAGCCACCTAAAAGGCCTTTGGTTTCAAGCGGCTACGCAAATTACTTCGTAGGGCTTGGACTCGACAACGGAAACGCGAACGTCGCCGAAACGGATGGCGTTGTCGATGTCGATCCGGCAGGAGATGCGGGCGGCGTTACTGACGGAGCGGGTGACGGAGTAGGAGTTGGGCTCGGTGGTGGTGGAATAATATTTTCCCAGTGATGAACCGGCGCTGTTGCGCCACCGATTTCGTCGACCAGCTTCTGGCAACGCGCCTGAAGTTTGTCCAAATCCGGAGGACCGAACGGCGTGTCGGCCGTTCCCGGAAAAATCAAATATGTCACCTTCAATTCGCTCACCGGCCGACTATATGGCGTGGACTGTGGATTGATTTCCTTGGCGATCCGGAACGAAGCTTCGCCTACTTTGTCGTTTGGCCCGATGTCGCCCACGATTGCCGGATAAATTCCATCACCGAAAATCACCAGTGAATAGTCGCCAGTCTTGGCGCCGTCGCGGTCGTGCGCAAACGCGCCAGGAATCACGATGTAGGGATCGGTCGTGCCGATCAGGAAGCTGTACTTTTGCAGCGTAGTTACTTCGGCACGTAGTTGCGTAATCGCGTTTCTTAAATCGCGTTTGCGGTCCGCCGTCGTCGTTTTCGCCGCGAATTCATCTTCCGCGCGTTTTAATTTCTCCTGGGTAGCGGCAAGATACGGATTCGGCTGCGCCGTTTTCTTCGGCCATCGATAACTGGTAAACGGTTTGAAATTCGTAGGCGCGCCGGTTCCGACGGTCATTCGGTCCCCGTCCGATCCGTCGGCGTCGACATCCATGTCGGCTTGAAGCAGGAGCGCTTTGCGGTGCGTCTGCGGATGCTGCAATTGCAAAACGGTCTGGCAATCGAAAAAGTTGTGCCGCGAGAGCAGCAAGTCGAGCCTGCCCAGATTTTCCCGGAGCATTCTGATCTTTGTGTCGTAAAGCTGGGCAAACAACGGCGAGACGGGCTCGGTTGGAAGCATCGACGAGAGCGCGGGTAATAATTCCGGCAATTTCGGACTGACTTTCGCAAGTTCTTCAATCGTGCGGTTCGGCGTTGGAACCCGTGGTTTCAATTTCAGTTCTAAAACGTAACTTTCCGGATCGACCCGCTCCGTTGTTGCATCGGCGCCCGGGGTCGGCTCTACCGATGAATGCAATGTGATGCCGCTGAACAAACGACCGGTATCGAGTTTGCCGCCAATCGGCGGCGGACGGGTCGGAGACGGCTCCGGCGTTGGCGTAGCCAGTTCCTCCCGCGGCGCGAAGTACTGCAACCGCTCTTGCGAAATCCAGCGATACAGAATCAGCGCGACCAAGACGGCTGCCGCAAACGCGACCAGCCTTCGCAGTGTGCGTAGTTGAAGTTTTGCCACCGATTACTTCTTCAACCAGGCGACGATTGCCACCACAATGCCGATCACGCTCAAAATGGACATCAGACCGGCCGGCATCACTTTCGCAGTGCGGATGAATTTGGGGACGAATTGCGCGGCGAGAACAAGCGAGACGATGAACGCGATAAGCAGTCCGGGATTCCGGTTCGCGGGCAAGATCCAACCGGCAACCAGCAACAACACGCCCGTGATCCCGCCGGCGATGATCGACGGCAAACTGCCGGCCTTCACATATCCGATCACGCCGCCAATGATTGTGAGCGCGCCGAAGATCAGGAAGTAAATGCGTGTGGCGTCCATGTTTCGCGGGTTTGGGACTCGTAATCCAACGACGGGACGCTGTCCAGCCGCACGGTTACCCGGTCCCGGGGTCGTAGATCTTCAAAACCGGATGAATTTGCACGCGGTCGCAAACCCCCACGTACAGGCGAGGGGCGGATTCTACTTGGCCAATGCCAGAACACAACGCGTCTGCTACATTCTACGGTGCATTCGTTTGAGTATCGCAACGGCAAGCTTTACTGCGAAAATGTCGATCTGGCGCACGCCGCCGATCAATTCGGGACGCCGCTCTATGTTTACAGCGCCGGCACTATCATCGATCACTTCACCCGGCTCGACGCTGCGCTCGCCCCGCTCGATCACCTGATTTGTTACGCGGTTAAGGCTAACTCAAACCGCACGGTCCTAAAACTTCTGGCCGACGCCGGCGCGGGTTTTGACATCGTTTCGGGCGGCGAATTGTTTCGCGCCCTCAACGCCGGCGCTGATCCGCAAAAATGCACATTCGCGGGAGTCGGAAAATCGCGCGACGAAATCGAGTACGCGCTCCAACAGGGCGTTCACAGTTTCAACGTCGAAAGTGAAGCTGAGCTGGAGCAGATCGACAAGATCGCCGGAGCAAAAAAAATGCGCGCGCCGATCGCGTTGCGGGTCAATCCCGACGTCGATCCGCACACCCACAAGTACATTTCGACCGGGTCGCACGAGAACAAATTCGGCATCGCGCTCAGCGATGCGCCGGCCGTTTACCAGCGTGCCGCCAAAATGGGCAACGTCGACATCGTTGGCGTGCAAATGCACATCGGCTCGCAGATCACTGAAGCGGCGCCGTTTGCAGCCGCCATTGAAAAGGTCGCTCCGCTTGCTCGCGATCTGAAATCAAAATACGGCATCAAGTTTTTTAGTATCGGTGGCGGCATGGGAATCATTTATCGGCGAGCACTGGAAAGCGGCTCGGGCAAATGGTGGCACGATCACGGCGGTGAATCGTCCGCGTTCAGTGTGCGTGATTATGCGGACGCGATCGTTCCGCCGCTGCGCGAGCTCGACCTGCGCGTCCTGGTCGAGCCAGGACGCTTCATCGTTGGCAACGCCGGGGTCCTGCTTATGCGCGTCCTCTATATTAAGAAGGCCGGTCAAAAAAGATTCGCGATCGTCGACGCTGGGATGAACGATCTGATCCGGCCTGCGTTATATCAGGGATATCACCAAATCGTTCCGGTGAAGGAGAGAGCTGTAGGGGAAGCTGCCAGCTTCCCGACGAGTAAGAGCAAAAGCATGAGTAAGACGGAAAAGATCGATATCGTTGGGCCGGTCTGTGAATCCGGCGACTTCTTCGCCCTCGATCGCGAGATGCCCGACGTCCACGAAGGCGATCTGCTCGCGGTCATGAGCGCCGGCGCCTACGGATTTACGATGGCGTCGAATTACAACTCGCGACCGCTGCCCGCCGAAGTGCTGATCCGCGGTGACAAAGTCAGCCTGATCCGCAAACGCCAAACCTGGCAAAGTTTGGTCGCGGACGAAGTTGGGTAGGGACGGCGCGCTGCGCCGTCCGCGGACATCGCAGCGCGATGTCCCTACCTCCAAAATTTGCAGATTCTCGTTTCCTGCATAAGTAATGTTTCCCCTCGAATTGGCATGAAACGTTTGCTCCTGGTTTGCATATTATCGATCCTGCCCTTGCTGGCGAAAGCGGGAGACAACATCCCGAAAGGCGAATGGGTTCTTCTCGTCGGCGGTCCGTCTTTGAAAGAATGGGAGCAATACAAGGCCCAGCCGCACGACCACTGGTGGGCCAATTTCGTGCGCGCGGCCCGTTTGCGGACCGAACAACTCCGGGACGGTCTCGGACCGGACGCGCCAATCACCTGGCTGGTTTACAAGCAGGGTTATCTCGATCGCATGACCCAGGAAAAACAGGATCTCATCTCGCTGATCGGAACTATTCGCGACAAATTTAACATTAAGCTGGTTTGGATTAAAAACGGCGACGACGTGATCAACTATTTGAACAACGGGCAGGACCGTCGGCGCTTTAAAGTCGCGGGCTTCGAATATTTCGGACACTCCAACCGCGCCTGTTTCATGTTCGATTACAGCAGCAACGTCGACAGCGCATCGAAATCGTTTCTGCACGAATCGGAGTTGCGGCAAATCCACGGCAACATTTTCGCGAAGAACGCTTACGTGCAAAGCTGGGGCTGCCATACTGGCGAAGAAATGAGCGCGTGGTTTTATCGCGCCACCGGCGTCAAAATGATCGGAGCGCTTGGCAAGACGCAGTTCATGATGGAAGAGCTGCCGGTTCTCACTTCACAGGGCGGCAAGTGGGTGACGATGCCGGAGAAGATGCCGGGAGATTAACGTCTCTCGTTTGGGCCGGTAACTGTTGCGGAGGCAGGCGATGCGCCTGCGCTGCAATTCAGAAATCCTGTTAAATCCCGTCTAGTTGTCTCCGTTTTCGAATTGACGGCTAAAAGCGACACTTCTTGGCGTCGCTGGAAGGTAAATCGCGGCTTGAATTTGACGGCCAAATCGTGGATGGAAGTGCGAACCAATTACCGATGAAGACTGACGACCAGAGAGGAATCAGCGTGATCTTGCTCTACAGCGCGCTGCTCTTTTTGCTCATCGGATGGGCCGGACGAATGAAGGCCGATTTCCATTATCGAACGGAAATTGGCAACACGGCTTTTGTTGTGGCCGCCGTTCTGGCGGGGTTGGCTGTTTTGCTCTTCTTGTTGTCGCTCGGCAAAAAACGTAGCTGACAATTCTCTAAACAGAAGACAACAAAGAAAACCAAGGTCCGTCAGGCGCCAGAGAATTTTGGCTACCTTCGTTTCCTTCTGTTAAGCCTTCCCGAAGTAAACGCGCTCTCCTTCAATCCGCGCGCCGCGCTTCAGAAAAAATTCGCTGACCTCGGACGGGAAATATCGGCCGTCTTTGCCGGAATTGATTTCGAGCAGGATCCGGCCGCCGGGTTTGAGATGCTGGTTGATGTCGTTCAGAAAAAATTCCCACTCATCCGCCGTCCAGCCGCGGGTCTCATCCGCATTGCGGTTGAACGCCGCCGAAAACGCTGTGATCAGATCGAACTGGCGTCCGAAATCGGGCAACGCCTCGAACGCGCGAATCCGCCAGGTCAACCGGTCGACCCCGAAGAGCTCAATCAGTTCGTTCGAAAGCGGATAATCGCCAACATCGAGGCCGACGCAGGAATGGCCCGCCTGCTTCAGCAGAAAGAGAAAAAAACCCGCGCCGCATCCAAGATCGAGAATTTGTTTTGGCGGTGAGCAGTCCAGTTTCAACTCCTGGACGCGCGGAAGATTGATCGCCAGCCAGTGTTCAATGTCTGCGTACTTTGCATAACGAGCGCTCGAGGCGCCATGGCGCTGTTGAATCTCGCGTAACCGATCGGTATCTATCGTCGCCATGAGCGTCGTCATTTCCGTGCGCCTGGAAAATTTCACCAGCCGACTTTAGGCCGACGAACCATCGCTGTCGTGGCGATTTGTGTCAGCCGGGTGCAGCGTCACGCTGCCGGCGGCGACCATTTCTGGCCGCCGCCGTCATTCCTTCCATGACCCCCCAGGAAATTATTGCGCCATTGCGGCGTGCATTTCCTGCATCGCGTTACGCATGTCCTGACGAGCTTTTTGGAGCGCGTCGAACTTCGTTTGCTGTTCCGGCGTCAGCATCGGGCGGATCTGCGACATTGTTTTGTCGAGGATCGCCTGCGTCTGTTGCATCGCATTCTTGTGGATTGCGATGATTTGTGGTTTCGCCTGATCAATTAACGGTTGGACCTTGGCCTGTTGGTCAGGTGTCAGGTTCAACGACTTGGTCAGATGCTGCATGGCAAATTGGTGTCCGCCAAATCCGTGCCCGGCAGGCCCAGTCCCTTGCGCGTTAACCAAAGCAAAGCCACCCAGCGCAATCGCGCCCGCTGTCGCGAGTGTCAGTAGGTTTCGTTTCATATTACTTGTTTTCATTTGCATGTTTGCGCCCGCCTTTTCCGGGCTATTTGATAACTGTGACGGCGCGTCACTGACTCCGGTTACATTTATTTGTTATCGTCCTTCACCCGTGAAACTTGTAACCACAACCCGTCTCCACCCGTCTTTGGCTGTAGTGTGGATGCGATTTGGACATGGATGATTCTGACCCTGATGCGCTGGTTCAAGCCGCGCTTCGGCATGACGATGAGGCGGCTCGCCAACTGGTGCGCCGACTCTATCCGCTTGTCGCGAAAATGGTGCGGTCCCATCGGCCGCGACGAACTTCTGAGGAGGATCTTTGCCAAATGATTTTTATTAAAGTCTTTCAAAAGCTATCCCAGTTTTCGGGCAAGGTGCCGCTGGAGCATTGGGTTTCTCGTATCGCGGTGAACACCTGTCTCACTCAGATCGAGTCGGAGAGAGTTCGGCCGGAGTTGCGCCACGCGGACCTGACAGAGGAAGAAGAAGCCGTCGTAAAAAACCTCGCCACCTCGTCGGACGAGCTGGCGCCCGACAATCGACTCGCTTCGCGTCAGCTGGTAGAACATCTGTTCGAGTTTTTGAAACCGGTGGAGCGCGTGATTATTGATTTGCTTTACTTGCAGGGCCGTTCCGTCGAAGAAATTCACCAGATCACCGGAATGGGAACTGCCGCAATCAAAGTGCGCGCGTTCCGGGCCCGTCAGAAAATGAAGACGCAACTTACAAAACTTGGAGTCGGAGCAAATTTATGAAAAACATTGATGTTGATCGGTTACTTCGCGGCGCGGCCCAGGCCAACGATGATGCGCCTGCCGAGATGCCGTTCGGTTTCGACACTCGTGTGATTGCGCTCGCGCGCCGAAATGGAAATGGCGCGGCATTTGGCGCCCTGTTGCGTCGAGTCGCACTGGTCGCTGCTGCCGTAATTGTTTTCGCAACCGCCGGCGCGTATTTCGAATTCGATCGGAACACCGACGCAATGTTGGCGTCCGGTAACGAATTTACCATTGCCGATTCTGCGATTCAGGACGAGTTCGCGCAATGAACAGCGCGCTGAAGTGGAAACTCATCGCCGGCCTTCTGCTGGTGTTCATCGCCGGCTGCGCCACCGGCGTCTTCATGACCATGGCTATTGGCCATCACTTCATGTTTGCTCAACATCCGGGCGGCATTGCCGCGCAGACGATGAAAAACCGTTTGCGCTGGCAACTTCATTTAACCGACGAACAAATGACGAAAATTTCGCCGATCATCGACAAAGCCGGTGCCCAGCTCGAGCAAATCCGAGGCGATACTGGCCGTCACGTCCGCGATGTAATCACTGAGACACACCATGAGATCTCTCAGTATCTCACACCGGAGCAACAGCAGCGCTTGAAGCAAATGGAAGAACGGCGGCGGCAATGGATGCAGCAGCATCACGGGCAGTGGCACAGAAACGCTACGCCGACCCCTGAAAAGTCTCCTCAATCGTAATCGCGTGTGCTGCCGCTCAGCGGTTGCGCAGGCTCGCGCACGAATTCGGCGTGCATCATTCCGGGACCACCCGTTAGTAGTTGGCCGCAGTGAATAAGCTTGGAGGGTCTACCGCCCGTCCGGCTCGGACTTCGCAGCCCGGGCCAGTAAGTCGCGCACTTCTTCGTCGCTTGTTTGCGAAAAATCGTCGTAGTACTGGCCCACCGCTTGGAAAAATTCGGGCGCGTTCGCGCAGACTACTTCGTCCGCCAGGTCTTGGAACTCCCGGCATGTGTCCGGCGGACCAACTGGAACGGCCACCACGATTTTTGCCGCGCCTCGTTGACGCAACGCTTTCACCGCGGCACGCATCGTAGCGCCGGTCGCCAGACCGTCATCGATCAGGATCACGGTTTTTTCCCGAATCTCTGGCGCCGGTCGACCATCACGATATTCATGCTCGCGCCGTTCGAGTTCGGCGGTCTCCTGTTGCGTGACTGCTTCAATAATTTCGTCCGCGTTCGGCAACGCGCTTGCCACGTCCTCGTTCAAAACCCGCACGCCGCCAGAAGCGATCGCACCCACCGCGAGTTCCTCGAACCCTGGCACGCCGAGTTTGCGCACGATGAAAACATCCAGCGGAACGCGCAATGCTTGTGCAACTTCGTAGGCGACTGGAACACCGCCACGCGGCAATCCGAGCACGATGACGTCGTCGCGCCCGGAGTATTTGCTGAGCTTTGTTCCCAGAACGCGACCGGCTTCGGAGCGATTTGGAAAAGCCCCTTCCATGCGAACGGCTACGGTTTGTTTCGAATCAACTGACTCAGCGAACTGACTTCGCTGATTGGTTTGCTTGCCTCCAAATAACGCCGGAAGCCGGCCGAGAACAGATGTTGTCGATCAGTCCACCAGGTCTTTATACCCGGTCGGTAGTAGTAAACGCGAATGTGCAGGTCCCAGCTTTCCCATTGCTCTCGATCCAGCGTGCCGTGGCGTTGTTGAAACCAGGCGTTCTCAAAAAGTTTGAATGTCGTGAAAAATATCGACACGCATCGGACCCGGTCCGCTTCGCTTGCGCCGTGCCAGTCTTCGGCCGCGGCGGCGAACGCGCGGAGCTGCTCGGGATCGCCGGCTTGCGGGCCGAGCAGCGCGATCAGTGACCGGGTGAGCGAATCAACCACTATTGATTTTTGCGACCGCGTGTTTTGCCGGATTTGCACGCCAAGATAAAATAACGACGCAATCACGCCGAGCGCGGCAACGATCTGCGCAATCGAATTAATCGTCTCCAACCTCACCCAGGAGCTTTACCAAATCGCTATCAACGTGACGATGCCCATCTTCTGGTGGAACGCGATCTCCGAGCGCGTTTACAAATCGAGCTCGGAGAGCTCGATCCACCCGTCACTGGTCACTTGCCGCTGGTCACTTCTCTTGGTAGCGGCTGTTCAGCGTTGGCCAGCGCGTAAGCCCAGACGGCAACGATCGCCGAGGTTTCCGACAAATGTTTCGGATCGATCTTGTCCAGCGTGTCCGCCGCCGTGTGGTGATAATTGAAATAGAACCGCCCGTCCTGAATCGGCGCGAACGACGGCACACCCGCCTTTTCCATCGGCTCGATGTCAGCGCCTGCGTGCTCGCTCAATTCCAATGCGCCTGCTCCCGATTCCTGCAGCACTGCTGCAACCGGTTTCAACAGCTTCTTCACTTCGGGCTTCGCTTTAATGTGAATTCCTATCGGATGATCGGCGCCGTTGTCTGTTTCCATCGACCCGAAATGGTTTGCCCAGTCTTTCTCGTGATCCTTCGCGTACTGTTTGGAACCGCGGGTCCCGTTCTCTTCGTTCATCCACGCGATCACGCGGATGGTGCGTTTTGGCTTCAGATGCAGTTTCTGGACAAGGTTTGCCGCTTCCATTGAAACCGCCACCCCTGCACCGTCGTCAATCGCGCCCGTTCCCAAGTCCCAGGAATCAAGATGACCGGAAACGATCACCACCTGCTCGGGATGTTCGCTGCCTTTGATGTCGCCGATCACGTTCGCGCTTTCGACGTCGGGTAACGTTTGCGGCGTTAGCACTAGTTTCATTTTCACCGAGCCCTCCTTTACAAGATCGGAAATCAAATCGGCGTCTTCGCTCGTGACCGCGCCAGCCGGAATTCTCGGGGCGTCAGTCGCGTATTTCGTCGATCCGGTGTGCGGAATCCGATAATCGGCGCCGCCAACCGAACGAATCAGACATGCGACAGCGCCTTGTCGAGCCGCTGCGCTCGGCCCATCGCTTCGATAAGTTACCGCTTCCCCGTAGGCTTCGCCGCTGCGACCGACCGCGGCCATTTTTTTGTCGAACGGATACGTGAACAGCACAATCTTGCCCGCAACCATGTCGCGCGGCATTGCTTTCAGTTCGTCGAAATTTTTCGCGACCACAATGTCTGCACTGATTCCATCCTTTGGAGTAGCAACGCTTCCGCCGAGCGCGCAGAGCACGATCTTTTGCGTGGTGCCGTCCGCCATTCCTGGAAATTGAACAAGCGCCGCCGTCTCTTCACCGCGCACCCAGTGCGGCACCATCACTTTTTCCAACTGGACTTCGCAGCCGAGCGCTTTCAGTTCGCTTGCGACGTACTCAACTGCTTTCGCTGCTTGCGCTGATCCGCTCAACCGCGGTCCGATGTTGTTCGCAAGATGCCCGACTTCTCGATAAGCGTAATCGCTGCTCAACGCCGCTTGTTGCAACCGCTTGAGATCATCCAGTGTTTGCGCGGAAAAAACAATTGGCGTTGCTGTCGGCGAAGGCGTTGCTGACTCCTCATCGACCGGCGCACCGGAAGGAGCCTTTGCTACCGGTTCAGCGGACTTGACCAGTCCGACAGTTGCCAGCAAGAACCCTACACCAAGAATGCATCGCCAGTTCGTCATCCAACGAAAATGTCTAGTTCCGCATCAATGACAAGCGCGCGATCGCGCGCTGGATCATTTGGCATCAGCTCCGTGCGAGAAATAGCGATAAACAATCTTCTGATTTTTCTCCGCGCCCGCCCTTTTCAGCTCGGCCATCGCATTTTCGTCCGCTTCAGCCTGCGATTTTCCACGGCCGACAACGTTTACGTCCTTGCCGAATGCGTCCGCGCCGCGCCCAATCGCTACGAAGCCGGTGGCATCCGATGATGACAGAATCTCCGTCCGCGCTGTCTGATGGTCGCCCCGTCTGTGCAGATCACGGATCGCTTCTTCGCGCGCTTCGGCTTCAGTTTTATAATCCTTGCCGCCCTTTGGTTTCCCCGACGAATAGTAGGTGACCGAAGTCCAGACCCCGTCCGCGTTGTAGCCGATCGCCACCGCGTCACCGGCCACAAGCGTGGAGCTGGGAGCCAGGAGGACGGAGCCCAACAAAAGCGCGATTAGAAATCTACTCACTCCTTGCTCCATGCTCCTTGCTTTTGACGTCACTCGTCACCCGTCACTCGTCACTTAATTCTTTCCTCGTCGAAATCGATCAGGTCCGGAATGCACTGAATGTCACTCCGATCCGCGATACCCATCTCGTTCTTTCGTTCCTCCAATCGCGGGGTAACGCGATCACGCCAGCCGAGTTTCGAAATGAAACCGTTCCAAACAAAAACGTCGCCCTCATTTACACGCCGGCCTTTTTCGAAACACCACTCCAGAATCTCTTCGTCAGTCCCGCCTTGTTTCACTCGTTCGACCAAATCCCGGTGATGAATCCGTAGAAAATTACACATGGCACTGTCCGCGGTTTGCGGCGCGCCGAAATTTTGCTGGTAATCGTCGTGCAGCTCATCGCCGAGATGCATCCGGATCTTGTCCAGCATCCGCGGGAAGTAGCGCAATCCCTTGGTCATCTCCTTCGGGCTCTTAGGATACTTACGCTCACTCATGCCGGGAATGTTCGCGTTACCGCCTGCATTGTCACGCAAGCAGTGCGTTTCTCAAAACTCGAAATCCGAATATCGAAGTTCCAAACAAACAGGAATCCAATAAAATCGAAATCAAGGCGTTAAAGCTCGAATACAGAACATTCGATTTAGGAATTTGTTTCGGATTTCGGGATTCGTGCTTCGGATTTCAGCTCGTCACATGTCACCCGTCAGGCGTCACTTAAACGAGTCCCTGGTCGATCATCGCGTCGGCGACTTTCGTAAACCCGGCGATGTTCGCGCCGTTCACGTAATTGCCCGGCGTCCCGTATTTCTCGGCCGTGCGATAGCAAACTTCGTGAATCGTTTTCATGATGTTGAACAAACGCGCGTCGACTTCTTCGCGCGTCCATTTGATCCGCATACTGTTCTGCGCCATCTCCAATCCTGAGGTGGCCACGCCACCGGCATTCGCCGCTTTGCCCGGGCCGAACAGAATTTTCGCATCGAGGAACTGGTTCACCGCGTCGATCGTGCTCGGCATGTTCGCGCCTTCCGAAACGACGTAGCACCCGTTTTTCAAAAGATTGGCCGCGTCCTTGCCGTTGATCTCGTTCTGGGTCGCACTCGGAAACGCGCACTCCGCCTTGTGGTTCCAAAGCGGATTGTGATCAGACTTCGGATCGGTCTTGGTGAACACCGCGCCTTTGAACTTGTCCGCGTACTCGGAAATCCGGCCGCGCCGATTATTTTTCAGGTCCATCACGAACGCGAGTTTGTCGCGCGTAATTCCTTCTTCATCGAAAATGTAACCGCCCGAGTCGGACACCGTGACCGGTTTCGCGCCGAGCGTGATCAATTTCTCGATCGTATATTGCGCGACGTTTCCGCTGCCGGAAACCAGCGCCGTCTTGCCCTTCAAATCTTCCTTGCGCGTCTTGAGCATTTCTTCCGCGAAATAAACCGCGCCGTAGCCGGTCGCTTCCGGTCGAATCACCGAACCGCCCCAGGTCAGACCTTTGCCGGTCATCACGCCGGTGAACTCGTTCTTTAGTTTCTTGTACATCCCGAACAAATAACCGATCTCGCGCGCGCCCACGCCGATGTCGCCCGCGGGCACGTCGGTGTCGGGACCGATGTGCCGCCACAGTTCGCACATGAACGCCTGACAAAACCGCATCACTTCGGAATCGGTCTTCCCGTGCGGATCAAAATCGCATCCGCCTTTGCCGCCGCCCATCGGCAACGTGGTTAGCGCGTTTTTGAAGACCTGTTCGAAGGCAAGGAACTTGAGAATGCCCAAATTCACCGTCGGATGAAATCGGAGGCCGCCTTTATACGGGCCGATCGCGCTGTTCATCTGGATCCGGAACCCGCGTTGCACGTGCAGTTCGCCTTTGTCGTCCTGCCACGCGACCCGGAACATGATCACGCGCTCGGGCTCAATGATTCGCTCGAGAATTTTCGCTTTGCGATAACGCGGCTCGCGATCGAGCACCAGGGTCAGCGATTCGGCGACCTCCTGGACCGCCTGATGAAACTCCGATTCACCCGGGTTCTTTGCTTTGATCCCAGCCATCAAATCCGACACGTAGCTTTCCATGGTTTTTACCGGCAAATGGTCGCGAACCTTAGCTTTATGTTCTCCGTTAAACAAGAGCGAAGCGGGAATACGGCGGCGAGCTTTGGGTAATTTGGTTTGCATATGTGGCTCAGAACAAGCCATCAAAACAACCCGCCCACTTCTCGTTTTTTGTGTTTCCTAACTCGTTTCTTGCGATGCAATTACGGTCGGAAATTACCGAGGAGGACGAGTCGGTAGTTGATGGAACGGCTGCGCCTTTAGTTGATAGTAATGCCAATCCGGCTCGGACCCCAATTCTGGGGACGAACAGTAATTTCCGGCGCATTGAAGAATCTTTCACCACAGAGGACGCGAAGGTCACGAAGAAAACTAATCAGGAAGCCAGGAAAACAGCGTCTTTGCCTCCTGCCTTCTTGCGTTCTTAATCGATCTTCCTGGATTCGCGGTTTCCAAATTCAATCGTCCTGCGTTCCTGCTTTGCTCAGAGACGCTCGAAGAACGTCGGATCGATCGGCGGATTGACTTCAATTTCCTTGATCAACGAACTCTCCAGCACTTTGCCGGTCTTGAGATCGATCTCGGCGTTTGCGAAAGGGAATTGCACACCCGAAATCGTGCGAAAATCCGTGCTTCGCTGCTCGATCGTTGTCGGAGTCGGATCGATGTCCACGTGCAACGGGCGAATGTCGCGACGCCGCGTGATTAACCAATTCGTTGGATCCACATAAAGCGTCGTGCTGTAGCCGTCCTTCAAGGTAACGCCAATCGCGTAGTAGTTGATTCCTTCGATCTTTTCCCTTCCAATCAGCTCGACCTGATGACCGTGTTGTTTGAGTTCGTGCAAGCCGAACAGCTTTCCCGGAAGCTCAACTCCGTGTTGCAGAGCGGCCGTCGCTTTTGGGGAAGCGGTCGTGGATTCCTTGCCATTCCATTCCCAACCGCGCTGTCCGTCGAATGCCTCAGTGAACACATGTTTATCTGCTGAGGAAATGTCGATCCGCATCCGGCCCGGCCGCGCCGCGTAATAAATTCCGTCCACTTCGTAACCGGGATCGGTGATGTGAAGACTCACTTCGATTGAGTGAATCGCCTCGATCGCCGCCCGGCCGCCCATTGCCGCCGTGTTCCGCTCGATCACGTCGTCGACCGTGAGAGCACGATTGCAACTGAGCAGTCCAACGGATAGAACTGATCCCACGAAAAGGAAAATCAAACTTCGACTACAGCCTCTGGTCATCCAGAAGAGACGCCGCCGAAGACCCAATTTGTCTAAGCAAGGCTGATTTAATCAGGAAGCCAGGAAAACAGGAATTAATTCAACGCCCACGAATCTTGAATCTTAAGATCTGACGCCGGTCCCTGGTTTCATGTTAGGCTACCGAGCATGAAAAAGTTACTTTCACTCGTGGTGATGCTAGCAGTTTCTGGCGCCGCTGAAAATCTTCCCGAGTTTGCCAAAAGCTGAAAAAGTCATCACCGGTACTTTTAGGGTCGAGACGTACAAGAATGGTGACGGCGTTCTGTTACTGTTGAATCAACAACGAGGAGGCATAGATGCACGCTATCCCGTTTACTGCCGACCAGCTCAATCACCTCGTAGTCTATCACCCCTGCCAAGGAGCGAATGCCGAATGGAAATCATCACCCTGTAAATAAAAGTCCAGCTGCCCCCTCATAAGCTCCGGCGCCGCTTCGTTGCTCACTCGCCACGCGTCACTTGTCACCTGTCACTCTTTTTAAAATCTTGAATCTTCAGATATCACCCCGTTTCTATTCGATCCACCTAAAGCTTGGATTAGAGGGGTTCTGTGGAGTTTCTTCTGCGAATTGCATAGTGTTCGTTTATGTCCGGACCCCCATGATATGGCGTAAATCTGATTGCCGTAGTTCCGTTACGTAAAGTGCGTTTTCCACGCTTATCTTTGTGTAAAGCAAAAACGCTTTTGCTTTACACAAGCCATTTTGTGCCCATTGTAAGCGACGCAATATGAAACCCTGTGTGCCAGAGGTGTTACCAATCAAGCAAGTCCAGTGGGAGCCGCTCATTCCTCTGATCGCCAAAGCCAATCGCTCTATCGCCCAATACGAGGGCGTGCTTTATGGCGTCCCAAATCCCGAGGTTTTGTTGTCACCATTAACGACGCAAGAAGCGGTTCTCTCGTCCAAGATTGAAGGCACTCAAGCGACGCTGGGCGAAGTCCTCAAATTCGAAGCGGGCGAAAAACCCGAACAGGAGAGTCGCCGACAAGATATTCAAGAAATTATCAATTACCGCAGGGCACTGACGGCCGCGGAAAAAGAACTGAAAACACGACCTTTCAATCTGAATCTCTTATTGCGACTGCACCAGATCCTTTTAGAAGGTGTCCGTGGAGAAAATAGAGCACGGGGAAAATTTCGAAAGAGGCAAAACTGGATCGGTGCGCCCGGCTCGCCTATCGGAAAAGCGCAGTTTGTCCCGCCGCAGCCTCTGTCGGTAAACGGCTATTTAGACAATTGGGAGAAATACTATCACGCCGATCGACCAGACGCCCTAGTTCAGCTAGCGGTCGTGCATGCACAGTTCGAGATCATACATCCTTTTCTAGATGGGAACGGAAGATTGGGAAGAATTTTAATACCGCTGTTTCTGTTCGAAAAAGAAATTCTTTTCCGACCGATGTTTTATCTCTCAGAATATCTTGAGCAACATCGCGACGAATATGTAAGCCGGCTGCGAGCGCTTGGCAGCAATCCGGATACATGGAATCAATGGATCGAGTTCTTTCTTCAAGCTTTGGACGAACAGGCCCGCAAGAATGCCGGGAAAGCTAGAGCCATAATGAGCTGTTATGCGAGGCTGAAACAGGAGTTAATTGCTGTTACTCATTCGCAATATGCTGTCCCTCTGTTAGATCAATTCTTTGCGCGACCGATATTTCAAAGCAGCTCACTACGATTCTCTGAACCTCGGCCAAGTCGTCAGGCCGTCTCGAGCTACCTTCGAAAGTTGCGCGAAGCAGGTATCCTCAAAGTTGTTCGCGCCGGGGGCGGAAGACGCGGACAAGTGCTGGCACTTCCAGAGTTGGTAAATCTTTGCGAGGGCAAGAAAGCGTTCTGAGCAAAAACAGCCGAGCCCTTGCGAGCTCGGCTGTTTGTTAATTGTTGTTTCGGTTAGCGATTAGTAGTCCATGCCGCCCATGCCGCCCGGTGGCATTGCCGGAGCTTTTTCCTTTTCAGGAACTTCCGTGACCAATGCTTCGGTGGTGAGCAACAGACCCGCGATCGACGCCGCGTTTTGCAGCGCGCTGCGCGTGACCTTGGTTGGATCGACAATGCCGGCCTTTACCAGGTCGACATATTCGCCCTTGGCGACGTCGTAACCTTCGTTGCCTTTGCGCTTCTTCACTTCCTCGACAATGAGCGCGCCTTCAGCGCCGCCATTGTTAGCCAGTGTGCGCAACGGCTCTTCGATCGCGCGACGCACGATCTGGACGCCGACTTTTTCGTCTTCGTTGAGGCCGCGCATGCCCTCGAGAGCTTTCTGAGCCCGGATCAATGCGACACCGCCACCCGCGACGATGCCTTCCTCGACCGCCGCACGCGTGGCGTGCAACGCGTCTTCGACCCGCGCTTTCTTCTCTTTCATCTCGGTCTCGGTCGCTGCGCCGACGTTAATGACGGCAACACCGCCCGCGAGTTTCGCGAGGCGCTCCTGGAGCTTCTCTTTGTCGTAATCGCTGGTCGTCTCTTCAATCTGACGACGGATCTGTGCGACCCGGCCCTGAATGTCAGAACTCTTGCCCGAGCCTTCGACAATCGTGGTGTTTTCTTTGTCGATGGTGACGCGTTTCGCTTTGCCGAGGTCCTCGATCTTGATGTTCTCGAGTTTGATCCCGAGATCTTCGCTGATCAGTTTGCCGCCGGTCAGCACCGCGATGTCTTCCAGCATCGCCTTGCGACGATCGCCGAAGCCCGGAGCTTTTACTGCGCAGACTTGCAGCGTCCCGCGCAATTTGTTCACGACCAAAGTCGCGAGCGCTTCGCCTTCCACATCTTCTGAGATGATCAACAGCGGACGTCCGGCTTTCGCGACTTTCTCAAGTAACGGAAGCAGGTCCTTCAGACTCGAGATTTTCTTCTCGTAGATGAGGATGTAGGGAGTGTCGAGAATGGCTTCCATCGCCTCCGCGTTGGTCACGAAGTAGGGCGAGAGATAGCCTTTGTCGAATTGCATTCCCTCGACCACTTCGAGAGTGGTGTCGATGGAACGCGCTTCTTCGACCGTGATCGTGCCGTCCTTGCCGACTTTGTCCATGGCGTCGGCGATGATCTCGCCGATCGTCTTGTCCCAGTTGGCCGAAACGGTCGCGACCTGCGCGATCTCAGTGCGATCGCTTACTTTCTTGGAGATTTTTTTCAGCTCCTCGACGATTGCTTCGACGGCTTTAGTAATGCCGCGTTGCAACGACGTCGGGTTGGCGCCGGCGGTGACGTTGCGGAGACCTTCGCGGTAAATGGATTCCGCGAGAACTGTCGCCGTGGTCGTGCCGTCGCCCGCGACGTCCGAAGTTTTGGAAGCGACTTCGCGAACGAGCTGCGCGCCCATATTTTCATACGGATCTTCGAGCTCGATTTCCTTCGCGACCGTCACACCATCCTTGGTGATCGTCGGACTGCCGAATTTCTTGTCGAGAATCACATTGCGACCACTTGGTCCGAGGGTGGCCTTGACGGCCCTCGCCAGTTTCTCGACTCCGCGCAGCAAAGTGTGCCGCGCTGCTTCATCAAATTGTAATTGTTTAGTTGCCATAATTTTTTAGTTGAGTAGTTGAGTTATTGAGTTGTTGAGAGAAAGAGGAATTTGGAATCCACGAATCCAGGATTTGAGAATTTGAAATTCTTCATGGTTTCCTGGTTTCTGAATTAGTCCCTCCTGGCTTCCTTATCCGATGATACC
>CAWFFA010000022.1:0-172828 GCA_963814965.1 uncultured Verrucomicrobiae bacterium | reverse complement strand
ATTCTGGCGACTATTCTGAATTCAGCTCACCAAAATGCACTTATTCGCAGGGTTTTTTTTTCGACTCATCTTTCGAGGGTTGCACCGTCTTGGCGGTCTCTGCGCCGTTTGTCTCGGCATCCTTCTTCACGGCGTCGATGATTTGATGACTCACGATCTCTCGTAATCGGTTTTTCATGCAATCGAAATCGGTCCCGCGGGATAAGAGTGTGTAAACAGCGTCACTGGCATCACTGAGATTATTAGCGACTTCCTGATCGGCCCGCGACGGTAGCAAGCGGTACTGGAATACCAGTTCGTCCATTGTGGCCGCGCTGAATTGCGTCAGATGACCCTGTGATTGCTGAAACAGTTGATAAAAATGCCACCAAAGTTCGTCCGAGCTGAGGGATTTCTTACAGTCCTCCAGAAAGTCGGTCGCCCGAATCTCGATCTCGTTGGCGAGGGCAATTCTTTTATGTCTGTATTCCTTCTGCTCCAAGAGCCACGAATGAAACAGAGTCCACCCCGTTGTAATCGAAGCAAGAATGATTGAGGAGAGACACCAAATCCCAAACGGCGAGTTGAGCGCTCGCCAAACCTTGGACCGCGATTTTGAATCGGCGTGATCTGGCGTCGGCATAAACGTAGCCTCAGTGCCGACGAGCAACGTCTCCAGACGGCGCGCGAGATGTTTCGGAACAGCTCAACGGGCGATTGTCGCCGAAATACAGCCAATTCAGGAACGCATATAAGAGAGATGTCTCCGCGCCCTCGCAATGTTCAAGCTGCACTGAACAAGGCCATTCATGTCGCTTACCTAACAAGGCCTTGTTCGGGGGTATCGATATTAGCAATTGACCAGTTATTGAAAGATACTCTTCGCATCGTGATTTTCTGTCGATAGCGTCTGCGTAACGTGAGTGAGCGTAGCCAAGCGTGCCATCCTCCAATCGATCCAGGTCGTGGTCCCCATTACGGCAACATCCTTATATTCGTTTGGTCCTTGCTTACAACTGTAAGCCTTCTTCTGCCCCACGGGCTATAACAAATTTGTAGGGTCTGGACAAACGGCATGTGACGGAGTCGATGAAGCTGCAGGTGTTCAAGGGAATACGGGATCGATCCGGCGCGGCACGCGCAATTTGAGGTCGATCATTTAGTGTCGCGCGAGCTGGGTGGAGCCGGATGACGTGCGTAACCTCTGGCCGGAAAGCTATTGTCACTCAGCCGTGGAACGCGCACTTGAAGGATCGACTGGAGAATCATCTTCATGAACTTCTCTGCGCAAAGCAGATCACCCTGGAAGAAGCGCGGAAAGAGATCACCTACGATTGGACCAAGACCTACAAGAAATACTACGGCACACCTCAGCCGGTAGTTGTCCCCTCGCCCACTCCTGCGAAAACGCCGTCGCCGAAAAAGGCAACAATGCACCGTTAAATCGTGTCGACGGATATCTGGGTCGCGCCTTTATTATTCCGGTAGCGGAACGGAGTGTCGTTAAAGTAGCAGAAAAGCTCCCCGCTGGCCGGTGCTTCAAACTCGAACCCGTCGTAAGCGATTCGAAAACTGCTCTTTTTGTCTACGCTTCCGATTAGAGCAAACCAGGGATTGAAAGGACGGCGTCGAAATAATCCGATAGGCGCAAAGACTATGCGCTGCCAACACCAAGAGGGCCATCCACCAAGTGTGGTAACGTGAATGCCGCCATCGTGAACGTCGAGCGGACCTAGGAGGGCTATGCGATAGCGGGTACCTTTGTTTAGATGGATGCCGGTCGCGTTCCATTCATTGGAAGCGACAATCGGCCTTGAATCCATCGACGTAGTGAGCCGGATCGGTGACTTTGGTGGGCCCGGTTGCAGCGGTTTCAACGGAAACTTAAGGTCCTCCAAACTCATGTTAGTGAGCCTGCGGTCGAGGATCCGGACGAAGCTGGATGGCCATTCCTGTTTCGTGCTGAAGTGTCGAAGCATTAGGGCCGAACGGGAAATGTCCGCGCAGTACTTGGGATCGTCACTGTATACGCGAGGCTCGCCTTGAAATTTTCGCAGAATGAAATCGACGATGCGGAATACAAGACCGTCGGAATCGTGCAGCTGGCTGAAGGGATCGGGCGCATTATCCAAGCCGAATTCGGTGGACTCGGTCCGGAAGAGAAGTCCGCACTCGTGCGCTTTTTGCATCATCCAATAGAGCGCTTCATCAGAAAGACCAGCGGCATTATAACCGCCGCCGACATCGCAATGCACGCCGGGAAACCAGACCTGCTCCAGGACTTGATCTTTCGTTTCCTCCTTCTCCTGTTTTTCCCAAAGGGTAGGAACAAATGTGCTGCGCCGCTCATGGATGGAAAGGGCATGGTAAGCATTTTTTACGATTTTGCTGAGCTGGGGATCGTGAAATCGCCAGTCGTATCCAAACAGTTGAAATAGCAGGCTCAACAATCGCATCGAGCGACCCGGAATCCCCAGAGAACCGACTGTGTCCCAAACACCAATGAATTCGATCTCGACGTCCGGCTGATGGGCATAATCTTGGCGGAACTTAGTAGCTACGTCAGTGTCCGGTTTTTTCTTACTCGATCGATTGCGGTAAAGCTTCATCGCTTCATCGACGCGGTCTCGGTTCTCTTTCTTGAGCAGGCCGCTATTTCGAATGAATCCGGCCAGGCTGCGAACTGTGTATGCGCCACGACTAAAACCGAAGAAGTAGAGCTGGTCGCCGGGTTCGTAATTATCGACCAGGAAGTAGTAGCCTTGGAGGATGTTCCGAGTAAGGCCATAACCGAAGGCACCGCCTCGGATTGCTTCACCGAAAGTAGTGCCGACACCAGTTACGTAACAGACCCACTGATCAACGCCTTCGACGTGCCATGTCTGCAAGGCGCGGTGAAGCTTGGCTACGTTGGTCCGAGCGTGGTCCTCATCATTCCAGGTGCCGTCCGCGCAAACGATAAGTTTCTTCGGCATTTAGTGAGATTTAGATCTTGGCTAGCGCTGCGGTCTCCATCCTTTAGAGACTTCTGAAAACATTCTAACCAATACCCAGCTGCTGATGTCGTATTGATCTCCGTGAACGGCACCCCTGCCTGTCGCGAAGGTCATTTTGTGGGTTAATACATCCTGCCGATATTTCGGGCGGGCGTGGTCGGCGACCACTTCAGCGACGATTTTAAGCACAGCCGACCCCGAACCGGCTTTTTGTTTTTGAATGTTCTGCATTTCGCCAGCGTCCAGTCCGCCGTTCTGCACTGCGATGTCGAAACAGAGCGCTTGCCCTGGCTCGCTTTGGATGTTCAGGGTGGCGGCATCGGTCGAGGCGCGCGACCAATAACGACTTTGCACGCGACCCAATTGAATCGCTTGCACTCCTGCTACGGCGCCGAGAGCCGCGAAAGCCGTCGACCAATCAGGTAGTATGCGTTCACCGTTTCCTACTGAGACGCTATAGGCCCATTGCATTTGGCCCGGATGATCCATTTGCAGCACTGCCAATATCTTTGACTCGAGAGCGCCAAACGCGTTACTAAATGCAACCGGATAGGTCTTGTGTGCTTCGATGAGGATTTGCTGCACTTCGTTATTGGACCATGTGAAGCCGATAATTCCCCAAGTCAGCCCCTGACCATCAAAGTTGCCGTTCGCGAGGCCGAAGCCGTTGCCCTCAAAGGCGGCTGTAAGCTGTAACGCCCGCTCTATCAGCGTCGGAGGAGGAGATTGCATGAGCTGACTCCATGTCTTGTCGTCGACAGCTCCCGTCACACTGATTTTGCTTTTAGTTTGCCACTGTCGGACGGCTTTGTCGGTATCGTTACCGAACACGCCGTCTACCGAAACCATCTGCAATTTTGTCTGAATATTTTCGACGATCTGTCCGCGAGGCGCGCGGAACCCTGCATTTGGCTTAGTGAAATTCATTTAACGGTGGGTGGTGCTTCGGGCGCGGTCCCATTGCCCTGCTTTTGGGCCTGTTCCTGTTCCTGTTCCTTCGAAATATTTTGCGCGACGGCCGAGCGCAAACTCGTGAGATTTTTGAGCGCATTGTACCAAAACGGCGCACCGAGACTCAACAGAGCAACCGAAAAGAGCATTCCGGTAAGGTGCCTTCCGAATCCATCACTCCAGTGACTGCCCCACCGATAGCGGTTAGTCTTCGGAAAGAGATCGAAGCCAGTCTTCTCAAAATCTGCCTTAACCTGGCTAAAATCGCCCGCCTTCTTGTCTAGGCGTTTGGTAACCGTGTCGTTCACAATCGAATCGAAATTGTCTACCGGCGTTTTGCCCTTGAGTGCGTCTGTCTTAAGTGCAGAAGTGACTTTCCCATGAACCACGTCGCGCGTGTCTGTAGACTGTATGTCGATCTTGTTAAGCGCATCCCGTAACGCCGGGTCGGTTTGCTTTTCGCCCCAACTCTTGACTGCCTTTTGAAGCATAGCGGAGCTATCAGCTAACATATTTGCCGTCTGGGCTTCAACCGCTCCCGCTTGGGCGACTAGCTTATCGCGCACCGCTTTATCCGAGGAAACGAGTTTAAAGATGTCCACGGTGTCGAGCTGAAGCCAGAAGGCGAATACAAAAGCAAAAACGACTGTGATAATGCGTGTGTGCATCGTGAACCATTGCTGAACTCGTTCTTCACAGATTTCGGTCCAATAATTAAATTTCCGGTAAGCGGTGTCGATCGAGGCGGCCGCAGTGACTAGACCTTTTTCCGCAGCGGCAATCGTTTCTGCTTCGATCGCGCCGGCCTTAGAAATCGCCGCGTTTGCCAGTCCTTCTACTTTTTGTCGCGCGCGCACGTCGGGTATTTGATCAAGAACCTCCTTGATATTGGCCGCGACATTGGACACGCTGAGTTGCGCGCTCAGTATCTGTCTTGCCGTAGCTTGCAGGACTCCTCTGTCTACGCCCAACGCGACCAAAATGCTTTGAGCGGTCTGTCGCAGGTTTTCGTCATCGGGAGCTTTTTTAGCGATTGCGATTCTGTGGACGCCATCGAACACTTCATCCGGACGTATCGCAGTTGCGTGCCGCCACAACTTAAATATTCCCCAATTCGGCAAGAAACTATCTGAAACTACTCGCCCCTTTAGAATAGCACGCGCCAGTTCACTTGTATCTTGAACCAAGTCGGGTGCCATTATCCTAAAAGTGTTGCCGAGGCCATTCAGGAGATTAAGGCCCCGAAGATTAAGTACTGCAGCCACGACTTGCACGCCAATGGTGATCAGAAGACTCACTACCAGCATGATCAAGACGAAGGCTATTAACGTATCGAGACTGTCAAGCATAGTAGGTTAGAATTTGAGGTTGTACCCTAGCGCCCACACTTGCTGATTCTTCAAATCGAACGGAAGCTTACCCACTGAGTAAGTAATGCTGACATTCCAGAGTAGATCCAGGCTTGCAGCGAAATAATGGTCGACATCCATGTTGGCTGCACGGATTGCCGATGACGCGTTAATTTCCTGAAAGTAGCGATAGCTTGCATTAAACCAAATCGGCTTGTTCTCTATTTCTAGGACTTTTGAACGAAATCCAACCTCAGCTTTAAACCTTGGATATGGATTTTTATCGTGGTCGATTTTGAATCGGTCGGGGTCTGTTACGGGGTCAATCAGGTCGAGCCCTACCATTATACCTGGCACATACCGTCCCTGTGGTTCGAAAGAATCGCCGCCCAACATTCGTGTTAGGGCGAAGGGCCAGTCGAAAACGTTCATCTTGCTCACCGTGGAGGTCGGATTCCAATCGCGGTAGATGACATGAACCTCACCACCGCAAGCCCATTGTTTTTTTGAGAAACTCTGGTTTGATTCGAAACTGGCGTTTCCCACGGCGTCATAGAAGAAATTTGGCGGATCGCCTGCGAAGAACTCGGTGACGAATTTTCTACCTTCCGGACCGTTCTTCAGCTCGTCCCACGTCTTGCCAGAGGCGGCAAATTCCTGAGTTGCCTTATTAAAGGCCTTAGCTTCGTCGATTGATCCTGAATCCTGGACGCTTAGCCCGAATAGTTGCCACAAATGAAACTGTACGCCGGACTGCAAAAAATCGGCTGGATTGTCGTTCTTATCAAAAGCAACATTGCCGTTAGCCTTTATGTTGAAACTTAGATAGCCAGGATTCTCCTCTCCAAAGACGTGAAGATTTGTAACGCTCTTGTCGTACGAATAGTCGAAACCTAGGGCGGCATTCTTATCAGGCGACGTCGGCTCGAATGTCTTAAACTGGATGTGAAGAGCTTTTAGCCAGGCAGGCGCGAGATTTGACGAATCCAGTGCATTTAATGCTTTATTGAGGACGTCCGCTTGTGTCTTTGCGTCCTTAAGATCCGCGATAACGGAATCGAGTCCGTCTCCCGTTGTAGAGCCTAGCGTGCTCGAAGCGGCAGTCTGGCTAAAAGCCCCGTGGACGACACATAACCAGCTGCACATTGACACCAGCAAGCCAGTTCTGACTCGGTTGGTTTTCAAGACGTTAGAGCGGCGACTTCATTCCCCAATAAATTTATAAATCTGGCCTACCTGAGATGCTAAGTCGTTAACGGTTTTATTTCCGTCTTTCAGGATTATAGTCATGGCATCGACTGCTTTCGGAATGTCCCAGCTTGGCTTGAACGTCGCCCCTGCCTTTGCTCGATAGGCCCGATCAAGTATAGCTGCAGTGTTGCGCGCCTCAGCGTCCAACATGTCAGAGCTGACCGCCGGATTGTAAAACGCCAGGGCCGACATCTTTACATCCTCCGCGTCGTTGAAGTTGCCGCTCAAATCTTCGTAAATCGACAAGAGTAACCAGGTCGTGGTATCGGCGAGACTCTTGCTGCTCCACGTATTACTCATGAAAAGAGCCTTTCGAGTTCCGTCTAGTTTGAACCAAACAGCCAAGGCATCTGTTACGTGATGGCTGCTTGAGCGGAGGCTTATTAGCTGTGGTCATAGTTTCCTATATTATTATCCGGGAAAAAGAGCCTGGAGTTCCTTCTGCTTTGAGCCAACCATGCTCGCGTAGGTGTCCATGCTGTGATCGCGGACATCGTCCTGCGCGTGGCCGGTGATGTCGAAGAAATCGTCGAAGCTTTGCAGAGTGCGGTTGAGGAAACTGCTCCATTGGCTGCTTTGAAGTTGAGGGATGCCGCTACTGTCGAAATGGATCATCTGGCCGACATCGGCGTAATCCCAACCGCGAAACGGAACTCGTGGAACGAGGTCCTGATTGTTTACAAAACGAAACGTTTTCGTGCTGAGAAGATGATCGTAGTTGCTGCAAAATTCGAAGAGGCCAACGCGCGGCTGGCCGAATGTGTAGATACCGCTGACTGAGCGGATGGGCGCGTTGGACCACATCGAGAACGCGGCACCGGCAATGACTGCGAGTGCGCCGCCGAGACTGTGGCCAGTTAGCCAGAGCGTCGGCGGTTGGGGCATGGCGGCCGCCACATCCGGCGCGGGAAAGAGTTTCTTAATAGCGGCCGCGATTTGTCCCCAGGCGTCAACGAGCGAATGACCAAAGCCAGCGTGAATATTTCCTACATCCGGGCCGCTCGTAAAAATCCAGGGAAAACTTACCGGCGTGGCTTGGAGATCGGTCATCCAGTCATCGAGACTTTTTGTGCCGCGGAATGCGATCACGACAAATTCTGGGCCGCCCGCCGCGATCGCGTAAAGGTCCGTGAAATGTTCAGTAAGATCGATCCAGACAAAACCTAGTAGGCCCAGTTGCTCAGTCGCTTTTTGGGCCGGCCCTTGATCGAGATAAGCGGCATTGCACAACTTCGCGAGTAACAAAGCGTTTTCCGCACTGAACGATGTTGTTTGGGGCTTAAACATTGGGGGTTACGCATTTTCGTAGCGGGAGGGAGGAGCCGTGACAAGACTTTTTTGACACAAGCGAATGGGGCCAGATGCCATACAATCGAACTAGATTCAGTTTGCTCATCACAAACATCTCCGGAAAGTGTGGAGCGAAGTTCTCGGAAATTTGATTCTCAGTTCAGATTCGAAAACTGCGATGTGGCCGTTTACGGGCTGGGAGCTTGTCGATCTTGCAAACCTCAAAGTTAGACTCAAAGCCGAGTTTCAAGGCGGCCATCGCGACATGCATCGGCCGGAAGGAATTGTGACAAGCAGCTGCTGGCTTCTGTTTAATAGATTCCGGGAAAGAATAATGCGCGCTCGCGCGCAATTTGTTTAGCATCGTCTTCGGAGAAGCCGATCCACCTCAAGTCGTGTTTATTCGCATCAAATCGTGGTTAAAAATCTGCAATAGGGAGGAAAATTAAGAGGAAGAGGATGATCATCAGGGAGTTGATGATATCCAAGGAGGACGCTAGGCTATTACCTCCGTGATCACACAATCGAGGGAAACATTTCAGTTCGATGCGATTGACGATGTGGTGAGCGACATCGCCAAGGGGCGGATTGTGATCGTTACCGACGACGCCGATCGCGAGAACGAAGGCGATCTGGTAATCGCGGCGGAGAAAGTGACGCCGGAAGCGGTAAATTTCATGGCGACTCACGGCCGCGGTTTGATTTGCGTTCCGATTTCAAACGAGCGCGCGGAGCAGCTCGGTCTGCAACGGATGGTCACGCAAAATCGGGAGGCGCAGCGGACCGACTTCACGGTTTCGGTCGACGCCGCGCGCGGAGTGACCACCGGAATCAGCGCTTACGATCGCGCAACTACCATTCTCGCGATCGCGAGCCCCCACTCCACGCCGGACGATCTGACCCAACCAGGACACGTGTTCCCGCTACGCGCAAAAGATGGCGGCGTTCTGCGACGCGCCGGTCATACCGAAGCGGCCATCGATCTCGCGCGGATGGCCGGATTGCAGTCGGCCGGTGTGCTTTGCGAAATTTTACACGACGACGGAACGATGGCGCGTCTGCCGGAGTTGATGGAGTTCAGAAAAAAGCACGGACTGAAGATTTGCACGATCCAAAGCCTGATCGCGCACCGGCGCAAAAGCGAAAAACTGGTCGAGCTCGAGCAAGTTGTGAAGTTGCCGACCGATTACGGCGATTTCGATCTGCATTTGTATCGATCGCTCATCGACGGAATGCATCATCTCGCGCTGGTGAAAGGAAAGATCGACAAGAACAAGCCGGCACTGGTGCGGGTGCACAGCGAATGTCTCACCGGCGACGTGTTCGGGTCGCGGAGATGCGATTGCGGAAATCAACTTCACGCCGCCTTGCGACAGATTTCCGAGGAGGGCAACGGCGTGTTGGTTTACATGCGGCAGGAAGGACGCGGCATCGGGCTCGCGGCGAAAATTCACGCTTACAAATTGCAGGAACAGGGTCTTGATACGGTCGAGGCAAACGCCAAGCTCGGACTTCCGGCCGACCTGCGAGATTACGGACTTGGCGCGCAAATTCTTTTCGATCTCGGAGTGCGCCAGTTTCGGTTCCTCACCAACAATCCGAAGAAGGTCGTTGGCCTGGAAGGTTACGGACTAGAAATGGTTGAACAGGTGCCGATTCGAGCGGAATCCAATCCGCACAACGAGAAATATCTCGAGACCAAGAAGACCAAGCTCGGTCATCTGCTCTAGCGCTTCGCCACCGCTGGGATGGCGGCTACGATTGGCTAGATAAAGCCGGTTTTAGAATCGTGCGGAATGTGGGCGGTTGCGGCCTCACACGAGAAAAACGCGGTCCGCTACGGCCGAATACCCATTGACCTCCGAAGTCATTAGTGAGTTAATCGAAATTCTCCGCAAAGATCGGAAATATCTGCCCATTCAACATCGCTTCTCCATGAAAACCAATCCGCCTGTTTCCAATATTGCTCGTACAATTCTTAAGACCGCTCTCTTGCTCGGCGGCTTCGCCCTGCTTTGTAGCGCGACACTCGAGGGCACCTATGGAGCGAACGCCAAGCACAACGCGCGACGCGATACCAAACCAATGTCCGGTGCCAGGCTCGCTGCTTTGCCGAACACGGGACCTACTCCGGCCACCGGAACGGTCAACGCCAGCGGCACGCAAACAGCGAGTTGGGACGGGACGACGATCAGCCCCGGTGGTAACCAAAATACCGATACGACTTGCATGGACAACAGCCCCGTCTTCGGGTGCGAGACATTTACGCTCACCGTTATCGGTACTCAGGCTGACTGGGCGGGAAAGAAGGTCCAAGTGCTCCTCACCTGGACAAATATTGCGAACGAATACGACATTCACATTCATAAGGGATCGAATGCGGGACCACTGCTTACCTCTGCCTTTCAAGGGCCGGGACTTACGAACCAGGTGGCCTATATTGACCCTTCCAATCTACCGACGAGTGGTGTTAATCCGACCACCGTTTTTACAGTCCACGTAGCGTACGATACAACTCCTGCTTCAGCCACGGACGAATATCACGGCACCGCGATACCAGTCCCGACTACCGCGACCTCGATTCAAGCCGCGCCTCAGGACACCGGCCCGAAAATCGGATTCGAGAATTTCGAACCGCCTGGAGTGCTAGTGCCCGCTTCCGCTCTTAGCTCCGGAGGAGTGACCGTTGAATATCTCGGCCGCGGCGCAGGCGAACCGTCGGTCGGTGCAAACTGGGTAACCGGAGTAATTAATTTTCAATCCGATCTTCAAACTGAGTTCGTCACCTTCAACGACAGTTGTAACCCAAGTTCGGCCAAGGCGACGTGGTCAGATCGCCGCGCACCCACGTCACAGTTTATAGATTCCGATCCGATTGGTTTTACCGACCATACAAGTGGCACCGCCAATCGAGTATTCGCGTCAGAGCTGACACTTTTAGGTCCGAACACGGTCAAGATATCGCATACTGACGATGATGGGGTAACCTGGGTCCCGGATCAGAGCGGTGGAGTTGCGTCAGCTGTTGACCACGAAACAATCGGCGGCGGCCCCTACCACGCCCCGCTGGTGAATCCGGTGTATCCACATGCTGTTTATTACGCTTCGCAAGATATTGCTTTCGCCAGCACTTCGCGCAGCGATGACGGAGGGTCGACTTATGGACCTTCGGTTCAGATGTACACGATTAGCCAATGCAGTGGCTTACATGGTCATATTAAGGTCGCTCCTGACGGAACTGTGTATGTTCCAAATCGCGCTTGCGGAAACGTTCCGATCGTAAATGGAGGAAACACCGCCGTCGTAGTGTCGACGGACAACGGAATTAGCTGGACGATCAAACCGGTTCTAAACGGTTCAGTTACAAGTAGTGCGGCACCCGATGATCCAGCGGTAGGGCTGGACGCTTCCGGAAAGACTTACTGCCTGTTTGCACTTAACGGCACAAACGCGGCTGTCGGCATCTCCGACGATCAGGGCGCAACCTGGAAAAATATCTATGACGTGGGCGCTGGTCTGGGCCTAACGAACGTTGCGTTTCCCGCCGCAATTGGCGGTGACGCTGGCCGCGCCGCCGTGGCTTTCTATGCCTCCAAAGGCGGTGCCGGAGATTCCAGCGCAGACGGGTACACCGGCGTATGGCATCTCTATGTCGCTGAGACTTTCGATGGTGGCGATCACTGGACTACCACAGATGTAACTCCCTCGTTACCGATGCAGCGAATGGGTCTGCTCCGCGGCGGTGGCGGACCAATGGATCGAAATCTCCTCGATTTCTTTGACGTGACGGCCGACAAAGACGGCCGTGTTGTAGTCGGCTACGTGAACGGTTGTTCCGGCGGCGATTGCTCGCAGGCGCCGGTCAATCCCGATGGTTCAACCACTGTGACGGGCAATACGTATAGTGCGACTGCGACGATCGCCCGGCAGTCCAGCGGACGGCGACTGTCCGGAGCGCAGCCGAACCCAGTATCGGTTCCAGGCATCCCGTTTGTAACCGAGCGTCGCGTTGGGCCTGTTGTTCATCTGGCATGGAACGAGGCCGACCCGGGCAACAATGGCCCTGATCAGACGATTACCAATTTCCAAGTCCTCCGGGGAACAACGCCGGGCGGCGAGAATCCTACTCCTATCGGGACCGTCGCCGGCAACGTGAACAAGCTCGATGACCCAACGGCCGTCGATCCCGCGGCCACCTATTACTACAAAGTGATAGCAACCAATTCGGTCGGCTCATCGTGTGCAAATAACGAAATAGCCGCGCCATTTGTTGGCGACAATTGCACCGGGATGATAATTCATCGGAACCTGCCGAGTCACCCCGAAGCTATTGGTGGCAGCGAGACTGGAGTTCCGGTCGGCCCAACGCCATCGCCGACTCCTACTCCGACGGCCACTCCTCCCATACCGGCGCAGTATCTAATTGACTATATCGCCGTGGCTGAACCTCCAGCACATCCTGGAAAACTGTTATTCCAGATGAAGGTAACCAATCTCAGCACAGTGCCGGCAAGCTCGCGCTGGAGGATGGTATGGAACTCAGTTACTACGCCCGACGAGCAATACTTCGTTGGGATGACTACCGATAATAACTCGGCTGTTACTTTCGAGTACGGCACGGTGCAGACGCAGTCGATACCTCCAGTAGTAGGTGTCATCGGAGTTCCGATCGAAAACCCGGTTGGAACGCCAGATGGAGCTAGTAACTTCAATGCCGATGGAACCATCTCAATCTACATTGACAAATCGTTGGTAGGAAATCCGCAGCCTGGAGATATTCTCGCCGCCGTTAATGGCCGGACGTTTAACTCTCCGGATACGCCGCCTGAGACGGTAGAACGATCAACTCTCCTGGTTGATCACACCTTCATTAAAGGCAACACCGACACGAGCTTCCCGCCCGCCACTTACACCGTCACGGGAAATAATGCGTGCGCTTCTACCGGAATCGTCCCGGTGAGCGTAGTTTCCCGTAAGACGCACGGCGCCGCCGGCGACTTCGATGTCGATCTTCCGCTAATCGGAACTCCGGGAATCGAATGCCGCAGCGGCGGAGCATCCGGCAATCACACAGTAATTATTACGTTCTCCGTGCCAGTCACAGTGACAAACGCGACAGCAACCCCGGGCGCGGGCGGCACCGCTTCAGTGAGTGGATTCTCAGTGAATAACACGCAGGTAACCGTGAACCTCACCAACGTGAGCAACGCTCAAACTCTGAACATCAACCTGCTCGGAGTCGCTAGCCTTTTCCACAGCGGAGATGTTTCGGTTCCAATGAGCGTCCTTGCGGGGGACACTTCCGGCAACGGTTTGGTTAACTCGAGCGACATTGCTCAGACGCAAGCGCAATCCGGACAAGCGGTGGGCCTGGGTAACTTCCGCGAGGACGTTACCGTTAATGGTCAGATCAACAGTTCCGACATTGGGTTTGTGCAAGCGCACTCCGGCACAGGTTTGCCGTAAACCATCTCGCCCTCGATCTACCCGATGGACGCCTTTCCTCCGAAAAGGCGTCCAGTTGCCAGGCCAACAAGACAACAACCGAATCGTTGCAGGCTCTCCAAGGTAAGCTATATGTCCACGCCTAGCCCATGAGACGATATGCTCCCTTCCTAATTGTCGGCCTGGTCGCAGCCGCTGCGATCGGCGGTGGAACGATTTTCTATCGCGCCAAGCTCGCCGCAAATCCGCCGCTGAAAATTTCAAAGGAGGCCACGGATGCCAAACAAACCGGACACGTGCTCGGCCCGGCCGACGCGCCGATCACCCTGGAAGAATTTGGAGATTTTCAGTGCCCGCCCTGCGGCAAACTTTCCGAACCGATCAATCAGCTTCAGAAGCAATACAACCTGCGCATAATTTTTCGCGAATTTCCATTGCCGATGCACGCCCACGCGCGCGAAGCCGCTTGCGCGGCTGAAGCCGCCGGATTGCAGGGACGTTTCTGGCAAATGCACGACCTGCTTTTCCGGGAACAACCGGTCTGGAGCAATTCGCCTGACGCGCGCACTCTTTTCAATGCTTACGCCGGAATGCTGCAACTGGATCTCGACCGCTTTAAACGCGACATGGACAGCAGCGACGTAATCCAACAGGTTGAAACCGACCAGCAACGTGGCGCACTCATCGGTGTGAAAACCACGCCGACAATTTTCCTGAACAACCAGGCCGTGCCGCCGGAACAATTGAAACCGGAAAACTTTACCGGATACGTGGAAACGGCGGTCAAGAACGCCAAGCCATCCTCTTGATCGTTTGCCAATGAAAAAGGATCGCACTGAGAATTCGAAAACTGGGCGCTCGCGCGCGGAAATCCTATTTTATGCGGCAGCGGCCCTGGTCGCGCTTGTCGGATTAACGGAGGCCACTTACCTCACGGTAATTTTTCTTTCCGGAGAGACTGCGGTGTGCGGCAGTTCGCCCGATTGCTTCAAAGTTCTCGGGAGTTCCTACGCGAAGATTGGCGGTTTCCCCGTCTCGGGTTTGGGCGCCCTGGCTTATTTCAGCGTTTTTACATTCGCCATCTTCGCGGCATTCGATTACGCACGCGCGCGAAAATTCTTTAACTGGACAGTAATCGCCATGTTCGCGGTAACACTTTGGCTTCTCTTTGTTCAGGCATTCAGGCTCCACGCCTTCTGCCGATACTGTTTGTTCTCAGCGGCGCTTATTTTTTTGCTTACCGGGTTGGTTGTCGCCCGCCCATCGTCAATTCAAAGGAATCCGTAATGAATCGATATCTCCCATTCGCCATCGTGCTGTTGGTTGCCATCACCGGCTGCCGCAAATCCAAGACCGAGTCCGGATCTAAACAGTCGGACCAGACAAAGATCGTCGCCTGTTCGCTCATCACCAAGGATGAAGTGAAAAAGATCCAGGGTTCGGCGGTAACCGACACCAAGCCGAGTGAAAACGCTGACAACAGTTTTCGGATCTCGCAATGCTTCTATAGCACGGAAATTTTTAATAAATCAGTGAGCCTCGCCGTCACTCAGCGCAATCCGGATTCGGCTTCAGCGCGCGATCCGAAAACATTTTGGCAAGAGACGTTCGGCCGCTACGAGAGTCAGGCTAAAGAGCGGGAAGGCGACGAAGAGAAGAAAAAGAGCCTGGCCGAGGAGGATGAAGAACGAAGCGCACCACCGAAGAAAATAGAAGGTGTCGGCGACGGCGCCTGGTGGTCAGCCAGTCGGATGGGCGGGGCTCTTTACGTTTTAAAAGGAAACGTTTTCATCCGGATCAGTGTCGGCGGGCCGGAGAGCGAAGCATCCAAGATTGAAAAATCAAAGGCTCTCGCAGCCAAGGCTATTTCCCGGTTGTAAATTCTGCTCGCACTAAACGCAGGCGGCCGTGCAAAACAGGGGAAGACCGCTCATGATCCTTTCGAAAGTCTCACTTTCAAAACGCCAATTTCTTCTGGCGTTCTCCTCGGCCCTGGTTCTCGCAATCACCGGCTGTCAAAAAGAAAAGAACGCTTCTGACTCCACCCTTCAGATCGATGTTTGCGCGCTGATTTCGCGGGAAGAGGTGCAATCCGTTCAAGGCTCGCCCGTTAAGGAAGTCAAAAGCAGTATCAACGCCAACGGCGGTTTTCGCACCGCGGACTGTCTCTATGAGGGCGAGACCGATAACCAGTCCGTTACCGTTTCCCTGGTTCAGCGGAATGCGGGCTCGCCGAACGCACGTGATCCAAAAGAATACTGGAAGATTTCATTCAGTCGTTACGCTGAAGAAACGAACCAAGGCAACCGCGAAACGGAAAGCGAGAGAGCCGAAAGCTCAGGTGAAGGCGAAGAGGACGAGAACAGAGTGCGTCCTCCGAAGAAGGTGGAAGGACTGGGAGAAGCTTCCTTCTGGGCCTGGAATTTCAAGGGTGGCGCTCTTTATGTCTTAAAGGGAAACACTTTCATCCGCATCAGTATCGCCGGACCCGAAACCGAAGAATCCAAGATCGAAAAATCGAAGGCCCTGGCGGCGAAAGCTGTGTCTCGCCTTTAGAATCGCGTCCCGCCAGCCGCCGACGCTCTTGCCGAGATCGATTTGTTGGAGCAATAGAGGGCAATGTCGAACGCGATTTCCCCTCGCCCGCGCGTGGTCGGTATGACCAAGCGGCATTTCCCGATCGTCGCCAGCCAATTCAATCAGGTTCACGTGCAGGGATTGGTTGATCATTTCACGGTTGAGCTGCGGAGTCTGGCTCCCGCCGCAACTTTGGCGTTGCATCAAGTCCCCGGCGCGTTCGAGATTCCGGTGGTTGTGCGCGAGCTCGCATCGCAGAAACGCGGCGACGCCATCATTGCCATGGGCGTAATTTTAAAAGGCGAAACCGATCACGCAGAAAACTTGAGTCGCTCCGTGACCGACGCCTTGCAGCGAATCGCCATCAGCCATGGTATTCCCGTCATCAACGTCGTCCTGAGCTTCGACGATGAAAGCCAGGCCCGCGCGCGTTGTCTCGAAGATGAAATCAATCGCGGAACCGAAGCGGCCCGGACTGCGGTCGAGATTGCCAATGTGATCTCGAAGTTGCGAAACAAGTAGCGGTATGGGAAAACGGCGACGCGCCCGCGAAGCGGCAATTCAATATCATTTCTGGCGCGACCTGCAGCACGGTGAAACCCCCGAGCAGATTGACGATTTCTGGGATTTTTGTCCGGTGAAACAAAACGTGCGCGAGTTTGCCCAGCCGCTGATCGAAGGAATGGTCGAGCACCTGACGGAAATCGATGATCGCATTCGCAAACATTGCGAGAATTACAATCTTAACCGCATCTCGGCGGTCGATCGGAACGTGTTGCGGCTTGCCATTTACGAAATGCTTTATCGCGACGACATCCCTCCGGTTGTCTCAATCAATGAAGCGATCGAGCTCGCAAAGACCTTCGGCGGCGCCGAATCCGGTGGTTTTGTGAATGGCATTCTCGATCGCGTCCGAAAAGATCTGAACCGCCCTGCTCGCGAAGCAGTTTCGTCTTCGCCAAAAGAAGGACAGGAGTAACGGGATTCATTCGGGGCCCATGTCGGGCAATTCGCTTGCACCTAAATCCGAAACTCGAAATCCGAAATTCGAAACAATTTCAAGATGTTCAAAAATGCAGCAAATGATTGTGAATTTCGAGTTTCCTTCATTCGTGCTTGTTTCGAGATTCGGTCCGAGCCGGACAGGCACTCTTCGGATTTCGAATTTTTCGAATGAAGTTCCTTGAAGCGCTGGCCCAACAGTTCGCCGGCAAACCGATCGATTGGGACGAGCTGGAGCACGGATTGATTCGCGCCGATCTCGGAGTCGCGCTCACGACTCGGATCATAAAGTTTCTTCAGGAACGCGAAGCCTGGTCGCTTTTGGGAATCGGCGACGTTATCAAAGTCACGCGCGAAGAAATTGAGAAAATCCTTCCGACTGAAACAAAACCGATTCAGCCGATTTCAGGGAGACCGAATGTTATTCTCATCGTCGGCGTTAACGGCACCGGCAAGACGACGTCAACCGCCAAACTTGCGCATTACTTAGGTAGCGGCGGTTCACCGAACCGCCATGGCGATTGGGGTCAATCGCCTCTACCTGAACATCGACCTCGGATCCTGTTAGCTGCCGCCGACACCTTTCGCGCCGCTGCGATTGAGCAGCTCGAGATTTGGGCGAAACGGCTCGGCATCGAAATGATCAGCGGCCAATACGGCGCCGATCCGGCGGCGCTGTGTTACGACGCTTACGAGTCCGCTACGAAGAACAAGACCGATTTCCTGCTCTGTGACACCGCCGGGCGGCTGCACACCAAAACCAATCTCATGGCCGAACTTCAAAAGGTGAAACGCAGTCTCGCGAAAAAAGATCCCGCAGCGCCCCACGAAATTCTTTTGGTCGTCGATGCCACGACTGGGGGAAACGCGCTCAGCCAGACGCGCGAATTTCATCAAGCGCTCGGACTCACCGGATTGATCGTGACCAAGCTCGACGGCAGCGGCAAAGGCGGGATCGTCGTTGCGATTCAAGACGAATTGAAAATTCCGACGCGCTTCGTCGGCACCGGCGAAAAAGTCGACGATTTTGCACCATTCGACGCGCGCAAATTTGTAGCGGAAATGTTGTAGCCAACTTGCCCGTGAGATAATGAGCGACGCAACCAGAATCATCGCGCCGGAGGAACACGTTCCGGCGCCGTCTGGCATTCGCGGATTCATCGCCAAGTTCACCGTGCTTAAAGGCGCGCGGCGTGAGCTTTGGCTCACCTTCCTGATCAAGCTCCTGATCTACACCGCCTACTCGATCACGAACAAGACGATGGTCTTGTGGCTGTCGAAGGACCTCGGCTTTAGCGATCAGGCGGCCGGCGCTTTGGTCGGCTGGGTTTGGGCGCCGGCGATGACGATCTTCACTTTGCTCGCCGGTTCGTTGACCGACGCGATCGGCTTGCGCCGAACTTTTTTTCTCGGCGTCGCGATTTGCACGTTTGCCCGCAGCGTGATGGTCTTGACAAAGAGTCCGGCATTAGCGCTTACCTGCGGTCTGCTACCACTGGCGATTGGCGAAGCGCTCGGCACTCCGGTTTTGCTCGCGGCGACGCGAATCTATTCCACGACCGCGCAACGTTCGATGGCGTTCTCAATCATCTACGCGCTGATGAACGTCGGTTACTTCGTCGCCGGTTATATTTTCGACTTCATTCGCTCTCTCGATCTCCACCTGAGCATCTCAGGATTTCAGCCAACACCGCATGAGCAGCTCTTCGGCGTGAGTCTCGCACTAGAGATCTTGCTCTTCCCCACGATTTATTTTCTCAGGCGAGATACTGACCAAAGAGCAAACGCGCGAAGGGCAAAGCGCGGCGACTTTTTGAGCTCGCATCGGACAAACGGTTCGGAAAAGCGCGAACGATACGCGCAGCTCTTTCAACGACTGATCAGCCAATCCGGATTCTACCGGTTGCTGGTATTTTTTCTCTTCATCGGATTCTTGAAAGCTATTTTCCTGCAAATGGATTACGTCTTCCCCAAGTTCGGCGATCGCGAGATGGGATTGCATGCGCCGGTCGGGAAACTGGCCGGGATCAACGCCCTCCTTATTATTGTGCTCGCTCCAGTAATCGGTGCCCTTACCCAGCGCATCGCATCGTATCGGATGGTCATCATCGGCAGCATCATTTGCGCGGCTGGAGTTTTCATCATGACGCTGCCGACGGATTGGTTCGTGCCGGCGGCAAACAGCGTGCTCGGAGGCGCGCTCGGCCACGGTTATCTGCGACTAACCGGCGCAGTTCATCCGTATTACATCATGTCGGCGATCTACCTAACGATCTTCTCGGTCGGCGAAGCATTCTATTCCCCGCGTGTCTACGAATATGCTGCGGCGATTGCGCCGCCCGGTCAGGAAGCTTCTTATGGTGCGCTCGCTTACATTCCGTTTTTGGTCGGCAAACTCCTGATCGGCACGAGCGGATGGGTGCTCGCAGCCTTTTGTCCCGAGCACGGCGAATGTCACCCCGGCATGATGTGGTTGATCTTTGCCCTGGCCGCGTCCGTGGCACCGTTCGGATTGCTCACCTTCCGGCGCTACATCCAGGTCCCGGAAGCAGGCCGCAGCGACTAAAGTCGCTGCGTGCCAGAGGTCACCGGTCAGCGGTCACAGGTCAGATGTCGTTCTTGCTCCGGCTCTTCCTCTCCCGCTGAATCTTCTCTCTTAATTAAGACTAAGAGTGAGAGGAAGTGGAAGACTCACTGCCCTCGACCGCTGACCGCTGACTTGTGACCTGTGACCTCTGAGATTGAACTTTTGCCGGTCGCGAACTGTCGTATTTTCACCTGTGATCCAGCTACCAAACCGCCCGCCGCCTTCACCGCGCGGAATGTTAGTCGTCTGCGCGGTTGTTTTCATTGCTCTAATCGGTGTTTTGATCTTTCTCAACCGCGCGCGCGGCCAGGCGCCCACCGCATCTCCAGCCCCATCAACCTCTATGACAACTCCATCATCCAACGATCAAGCTTCGACCAAACCGTCCTCCGAGGAATTGAAAAAGAAACTGACGCCCGAACAATATCGCGTGACCCAGCAATGCGGGACAGAACCGCCGTTTCGAAACGAGTACTGGGACAACCATCGCGCGGGAATTTACGTCGACGTGGTGAGCGGCGAACCACTCTTTACCTCGCTCGATAAATTCGACAGCGGCAGCGGTTGGCCGAGTTTTACAAAACCGATCGAAAAAGACCACGTCACGGAAAAAACGGATCGCGCCTTCGGCATGGAACGAACAGAAGTTCGCAGCAACAAAGGCGGTTCACATCTTGGCCACGTCTTCGATGACGGACCGGGCGACAAGGGTGGTTTGCGTTACTGCATCAATTCGGCCGCACTGCGATTCGTTCCGGTCGAGAAGTTAAAAGAGGAAGGCTACGAACGATTCCTGCCCCTTTTCGAGAAGAAAAAATAAAGCCGACTGAGGCTCTGCGACAATTCGGAAGCTCCAAGATCCCAGGCTCCAAATAAATTCCAATTCCAAAATCCCAATTCTCAAATGGGGCGCAATGGCTTTGATAAGTTTTGGAATTTCGAAGCCGAACTCTAATCGTTCAGCTATTCAGATTTTGAAAATTGGGATTTCCTTGGTCCCTGGGATTTGGAATTTGGGATTTTCTTAGCAGCCCAGGATGTCTGGGATTTGGCTTGGATTTCGAATTCTTCGATTTCGCCCAGTATCTCGCTCCGTTCGAAAAAAAGGAGTGACGCCACCCGCGCCTTTTTGCTTCAATCTTGAAGCCAAGGTTGCAGATGAACGGCGGTCGAATCCAAAGCAGCGACACCTCACGCATAAGCATCACCATCGGGATCATGGTCGCTGCGGTGGCGCTGGGCATAATCGGTTATTTCGTCTTTTTTGCTCATAACGTGAAGGAGCAAATGACCGGATTCGACCCGAACCGTCCGGTACCGGATGACGCGACATTGCGCAAACGACTGAGTGCCGAGCAATATCACGTCGTGCGTGAGAATGGCACTGAAACGGCGTTCAAAAACAAATTGTGGGACAACTTCCGTCCCGGCCTTTACGTCGACATCATCACCCGCCAGCCGCTTTTTTCCTCAGCGGACAAATTCGATAGCGGAACCGGTCGGCCAAGTTTCACCAAACCGATTTCGCCTGACGTGGTTATTGAGCAACCGGACAATTCGCAGGGAATGAACCGCGTCGAGGTGCGGGCAAAGTTGAGCCAAGCTGATCTCGGTCACGTGTTTCAGGATACAACTACGCCGACTGGCAGACGTTACGCCGTGAACTCAATCGCGTTTTATTTTATTCCGGTCGAAGACATGGATAAGGAAGGCTACGGCGCCTACAAATCTTTGGTGCCGCAAGCCCCGCAGAAGTAATTGTAGCCACGGCGCTGTGCGCCGTTTTCTTACCGGACGAAATTAATGCGACGCTCATAGAGCGACCAGGTAGAGGCGATTGACCTCAGCCGTGCCGCCCTGCGGCAAACTAAAATCGGGCACATTATCGGCGCACTAGCAGGGTGCGTAATCGCCATTGGCGGTTCGGTGAAGCGCCGCTACCTATTTAAATGTCGATCTTGCAAAGCGATTCCGCGAAACGCCACGAGACTTTGGGACTCATCGCCGGCATCGCGTGCTTCACAATCTGGGGACTGATTCCGGTTTATTGGAAACTCCTCACTTCAATTCCGGCGTCGGAGATCCTGGCGCATCGATTCGTTTGGACGACCATTTTTCTCTCCATTGTGCTCAGTTGGCAGCGGCGATGGGGCGAAGTGGTGGCAAATGTTCGGTCACGTAGCGCGCTCATTTATTGTCTGACTGGCGGTCTCGCCATCGCCACCAATTGGTTCCTGTTCATCTGGGCGGTGAACATCGGACGTGTGATCGAAACCAGCCTCGGCTATTTCATGACGCCGCTGATGAACGTTCTCTTCGGCGCACTTTTTCTCCGCGAACGTCTCACCCGATTGCAATTCATCTCGGTTTTGCTGGCACTCCTCGGAGTCGTGAACCTCACTCTCGGATACGGCAAATTTCCATGGATCGCGGTTTCACTCTGCATTTCGTTTGGACTTTATGGATTGCTCCGCAAGAAATCCGGCACCGCCGCGATTCCCGGACTTTTCATCGAAACGATCTTGTTGCTTCCGCTCGCGATCGTCTTTCTCATTTATTTGCAACACTCGAACGCGCTGGTGTTCGGCCGCGCAGGCTGGTGGTTGTCGACCGTACTGATCAGCACTGGTGTCGTCACTGCCGTGCCGCTCTTGTGGTTCGGCTACGCCACCCGACATTTGCGTCTGATCACGGTCGGGTTCCTCCAATACCTTTCTCCGATCGGCTCGTTTTTCCTCGGCGTTTTCCTGTTTCACGAACCGTTCACTCGCGGACACCTCGTCACGTTTGTCTTGATCTGGATCGCCCTTGCGATTTTCACCGCCGAAGCTGTCCTGCGTTGGCGATCAACTCGCGTCCGCGAGATCGATAGCTGCGCCTTTGAAGCGTCCGCGCTCGACTAGGTAGCGGCGATTGACCCCAATCGCCAGTGGCGGTTCGGTGAACCGCCGCTACCTTACTGGCAAATGAAGGAAGACGATTTTCAATACGCGATTGAGAACACCCAGGTGATCCTTGCCCCCGAGCGGAAGATCGCCACCTTCGGCACGACCAGTTTCCGTTTTTATTTAATCTCTGAGTTAATGGACCGGGTGAACGAAGTTCGGGTTCGCGACGGAAAACTCCACGCCGATCGGCCTCAAATTCTTACCCCGGACCACTTCAGCCGGCTGTTGCTGGAAGGATTCGGCGAAAAAGCACAGCGCTATGCCGAGCGACTACGCGAGGGCGCGCAAAATTTCGCGGTTCTGCGATATGGATTTCAATTTCGCAAGACCGACGTCACCGAACAAATGTTCCGCGATCCGATCGAATCGGTGATCGAGCGAACAAAATCGCACGTTCAAGACCACGAGGATTCGCTCAGCGCAGTGATTCAGGGCGTTGACGAGGCGTGGGAAGTTTGTCTCCTCAAATTCACCATCGACATGATTGAGCGTTCCAGCGGCGGCAACCTCGGCGACTTCCGCAAGCGCGGTTTTCTGTAGGTAGCGGCGATTGACCTCAAGCGCCATGGCGGTTCGGTGAATAGAGTTGCCGGGAGGCGACGACATGGACGCAGCCCAACGGGTGAGCTTTCGGGAGAAAGCGAATCAACCGCCTTTACCTCCTAATAAACACCGCTCGGATTTTCGGCTTTCGTCATTTCGCGCGTCTTGTCATTCTGACACGCCCTGATGTTGAAGAATTACCTGCACCTGAATCTGAGTTTGCTTTACTGGGTGTTCGTTGCGCCTTTCAGGGGAGAATTTTTCAGTATCTCCCAAATTTTCCGGCAAATGGTTTTCATCGGCGTCCGGGCAACATCGATGGTCGCCCTGACCGCGTTCAGCATCGGCGTGACGCTCGCGATGCAGGCCGCGCACTCCCTTCAACAAATGGGCGCCGAGATTTATGTCCCCGATCTCGTGATGTTGTCGATCTTGCGGGAAATGGGCCCGGTCCTGATTGCGGTGATCGTGATTGGTCGAAGCGGTTCTGCCGTCGCTGCGGAACTCGGTACCATGAAAGTCTCGGAAGAGATCGAGGCGTTGGAAGTAATGGCGATTAATCCGATCCAATACCTGGTCGTGCCGCGTTTTTTGGCGATGATGGTCATGCTGCCGGCGTTAACGATTTTCGGAAATTACATTGGGGTGGTCGGAGGCTGGGCGGTTTGCCGGTTCGCTCTTAATTTCAACACCGCGGGCTTCATCCTGCGCGCACTTGAAAGCGCCGATACCTGGGATTTGTATTCAGGAATCATCAAGAGCTTCGTCTTTGCCTGGATCGTGATCACGATCGCCTGCAACGCCGGATTGCATGTCGAAGGCGGCGCAGAAGGCGTCGGTCAAGCCACCACCTCGTCGGTTGTCCAAGCGCTTCTCGCAATGCTTATCACTAACGCAATACTCACAGGGATATTTTTCTTTGGAAGTTAACCCGCGAATCACACGAATTGACGCGAATGAAAAAAAACCTCTTTGATTCGTATGATTCGCGTAATTCGCGGGCTAATCTGTAACTCTTGATATGTCACCCCCACCTGATTCCCCGGTTATCGAGGTCTCCGACCTCGTGCGCAAATTCGGCGACCGCGCGGTGCTGAACGATATTTCTTTCAATGTTCAGCGCGGCGAGACACTCGTGATCATGGGCGGAAGCGGCTGCGGCAAGAGCACGTTGCTTCGTCATATCATCGGTTCGATGAAGCCGACTTCCGGTTCGGTGAAAATCTTTGGCCAGGACATTACCACGATGAACGAACGTGAAATCGCGGACATTCGCCGACGATTCGGAATGTTGTTTCAATCGGGCGCGTTGCTCGCGTCTCTGACCGTCGGAGAAAATGTCGCGCTACCGCTCGTGCAACACACCGACAACTCAGACGATGAGATTGAACAAATCGTGGAGCAGAAACTCAAAATGGTCGGCCTGAGCGGTTTCGAACAGCTTAAGCCGGCCGAGATCAGTGGCGGTATGAAAAAGCGCGTCGGCCTCGCCCGCGCGCTCGCGCTTGATCCGGAATTGCTGTTCAGCGACGAGCCAACTTCCGGACTCGATCCGATCATGACCGCGGTGGTCGATCAACTCACCCTCAAACTCACGCACGGCGAACATATGACTGCTGTCGTGGTGACGCACGACATGACCAGCGCGTTCCGGATCGCAACCCGGATGATCATGCTTGGCCACGGCTCGATTGTCGCGCAAGGTACGCCGGACGAAATTCGCAACAGCCCCAATCCCGAAGTGCAACAATTTATCAATGGCGAAGCAGACGGACCGGTCCCGTTGAATCTTTCGCAGGACGAACATCAGGATCATCAACACGTGAAGCCACGGCCGTTTGTCGCGGCTCGTCACCGGTTTCATCGCAAAACCGCATGAAGAAAAATCTTTCGGATTATCTCGTCGCGCTATCGGTCGTCGTTTGCAGCATCGTCTTGCTCGCGGCGTTGACGTTCGCGCTCTCAGGTTATCGTTTGAAAAAGCCGGCCCGCACGTTGCAGATCCAATACGAAGACGTGACCGGCATCAAAGTTCATTCGGAAGTTCGCTACGCGGGTGCGCCGGCCGGGCGCGTGATTGCCATGCGCCACCTCACGGCAGCCGAACGCGCGAAATCGAACAACAAAAACAACGCCGTGGTTGTGACAGTGGAGCTCGATGACGGAATTCCGCCGGTGCCGGCCGACGTAACGGCCACATTGAGTTCAGACACTATGCTCGCGCCAAAATTTGTCGCGCTCTCCGCCGGCACGCCCGGGGGCAAGACGCTCGCCAACAACGCGGCCATCGAAGGACATCCCTCTTACGGCATCGAACAAATTACCGCCGCCGCCGGACCGCTTTTCGAAAACGCAAACAAGCTCATCAATAATCTCGGTGCAACCGTCACCGACTTGCACGGCGATCTCGGCGAATTCATGCCCAAGCTTGGCCCGTTGGCCGACTCATTAAAGGTCGACGTCGATAATTTGCAGAACGTGATCAAGAATCTGGACAGCGCTTCAAAGGACGCCGACCAGCTTTTCGGCACGGCCGACAACTTCATTGGCACGACAGACAAATCGGTTCAGGAGCAGATGAAAGAGCTCCACGTGGTTCTGCTAAATTTGAAAATCATCACAACGCACGCCAAAGCGCTGGTTGATGCGCTGAGCGAGAAGCCGAACCGTCTGATTTTTAGCGGTAAGGCGCCTAAGCTCACGCCGGAAGAAGAAATCATCAAGAGCGCGAAGCCGGTCCCGGGCAAAAAGCCGTGAGTTCTCTGTAGGTAGCGGCGATTGACCTCAATCGCGATGGCGGTTCGGTGAACCGCCGCTACCTTTTATACCGCCGCATCAGTTTGAAAAAGCGAACCGTGTCGCGCACCGGATGAATGCTGCTGACTTCATCTGAATACACGGTGCTGATCGGGACTGAACCGATTCGAAATCCTTTTCGACTCGCAATGATTAACATCTCGGTTTCGTAATCGAAGCGCGCCGCGCCTCCAAGAAGTTCAGGAATCAATTGGCGATGCAATAAGCGATAACCGCATTGCGTGTCCGGGACCTCCTGTCCACAAAGCGCGCTGATTTGCTGACTCATCCAGCGATTCACGATCCGCCGGACCAGCGGCATCGTTGAAACATCCTTCATGCGGTTACCAAGAACCAGCTTCGGTTCGTCCGCTGACAACGCCGCCGTCACAAAGCGATCGATCTCTTCCGGACGATGCTGGCCATCGGCGTCGAGAATGATCACGAAATCAAATTGTCGCTCGAGCCAGTGACGCAATCCGGTTTTGATTGTCTCACCCTTTCCCTGATTCTGTTCGTGAACAGTCACCTGAGCGCCGGCTTCTCGCGCGCGTTCCGCGGTCTTGTCGGCAGATCCATCGTCGACAACCAGAACGTCGTCGAGCTTCTGTCGAGCTCGGCGAACGACATCGCCAACATGCTTCTCCTCGTTATAAGCGGGAATGACCGCCGCGATCTTTGTTTTGTCCATGCTCAGCGGACAACCGGATGAAAATCCGCCGCGTGATAAGAGCTGCGGACCAGCGGGCCGGAAGCGACGTGTTCGAATCCCTTTTTGCGCGCGATTTCGCCGTAAAGATCGAACTGCTGCGGCGTGATGAACTCCACCACGGGCAAATGATTCGGCGTCGGGCGCAAATATTGTCCCATGGTCAAGACCTGACAGCCAGCTTCGCGTAAATCGTCCATCGTCTGGAAAATCTCCGGCTCAGTTTCGCCAAGGCCCAACATGATGCCGCTCTTCGTCACTGTTTTTGGCGAAAGCTCTTTGGCTCGCTGCAAAACTTGCAATGAGGTCCGATACTTCGCGCGGGAACGCACCAACGGCGTGAGTCGTTCCACCGTTTCCATATTGTGATTGTAAATTTCTGGCCCAGCCTCGAGCACCGTTTGGATGCAGGAATCGTTCGCGTGAAAATCCGGAACAAGCACTTCGATGATGATCGATGGATCCATCTCGCGGATCGCGCGGATAACGCGCGCAAAATGGTTTGCCCCGCCGTCTGCTAAATCGTCGCGCGCCACTGCGGTGATCACGACATGTTTCAATTTCATCCGCTGCACTGCTTCCGCGACGCGTTGAGGTTCGTCTTCCTCCAAGGCGAACGGTTTCGCCGTCGTCACCGCGCAAAATCCACACGCTCGTGTGCAGCGGTCGCCCGCGATCATGAACGTCGCGGTTCCCTGGCTCCAGCACTCCCACCGGTTCGGGCATTGCGCGCTTTCGCAAACCGTGTGAAGCCGCAAATCGGAAATAAGCGCCTTCGTTGAAAAGAAAACCGGATTCGACGGCAACCGGACCTTGATCCACGACGGTTTGTGCGGCTGGTGAAGCGCCGGATCGATCTTTGCGCAGGACATCGCCGGTCAAATTAACGGGCGCAAGAACTAAACGCAACCGCCACGGCATTCACGCCGTCACTTCGATTTATAGGACACAACGCGCAGCACGCGCATAGTCAGCGGCTTGCCGTCGCGCTGAATCGTGCGTTTATCGATCTCGAACTCGATCGTGGAATCGGTCGTCAGTGACCCGCCACCATTTTCCTGAAATTGGATGGTGTACCGATTTCCTTTCAACCCGAGGACACGGTAGCGCATGAAACCGGCATCTTGCGGTTTCGGCATGGGCGCTCGCGTCCATTCGCCGTCCGGCTTCACTTCATCCATCTCGAACTCATTCTTGTTCATCTCAACCGCATCGAGATTGATCTCAGTTACTACCGGACTTTCCGAATCGGATAACCAGCAGTCGATCATGTCGAAGATTTTCGGATGAAGTTTCAACGGCGGCGGCGCGGAAGCAGTTCTTGCGTCGCCCTTAATCGGATGGAGCGAAGTCACAATCTTCGAGAAGTCCGCGACGGTCATCTTCTTTCCGGTGAAGCCGTGGAATCGACCAAGGCCGGCATGAGTAATGGGTCCGCCGTGTGGTTGCGTCTGCATGTTCACGTCTTCGACCCAATTAGAAAGAATCTCTTTCTTCACGCCGGTGTCGCCTTTTCCTTTCGGTGTATAAATTATGTAAACACGGCCGAACAACGCCGACTGAAATTCCGTCTCTTCGCTGTCCTCGGTCTCCATAATGTTCCGGTCCCCAATTCCTTCCCAGGCGGATTCGATCGAAAATGCCGCACCGTTTGGGCCTGACCATTCGATTTCATACGTGGCGACTTTTTCCGGCGCCTGCCCCTCGATTGCGTTTTCCTCGGTGATGATGCGCGCGCTCTTGAACTTGAAATCCTTCGGCAAGTACGACGGAGCAAAACAAATGATATCGAGCTTCTTTAGATCATCCAATGATGCTGGCTTTGAGTCGTCCGCTCGGCAGAATTCAGCGCAGAAAATGGATAAACTAATCGCCAGCAGGATCTTGAGTTTCATTGAGGCGGTAGGTTCAACAAACTATTCGGTTTGTCGATCTTTCTCTTTCACGAAAAATCCCGTAAAGTCTCGAGCCTATGGGCGAACTGGCCGATCGCGCTCTGACAATTCTTCACGAGTGGGTGAAATCGGAAAGTTTGCGCAAACATTGCTACGCCGTCGCCGATTCCATGAAATATTTCGCCCAGCAACAGAACGAGGATGTCGACCTTTGGGAAGCAGTTGGTCTTCTCCACGACATGGATTACGAGAAGCATCCGAACCTCGAACGCAGCGCCACTGAAGGTCATCCTTTCGTCGGCGTTCAATGGCTGCGTGAGAACGGTTGGAGCGAAGAAGTTTGCCGCGCGATTCTGTCCCACGCTGATTATTCCAGCGTGGTTCCGGAAACGAACCTTGAGAAAACGTTGCGCGCCGTCGACGAGCTAAGCGGCTTCGTTGTCGCGGTTGCGCTCGTTAGGCCAACGAAAAGCATCCACGATGTCGATCTTAAGTCGGTGAAAAAGAAAATGAAGGACAAGGCGTTCGCCCGCGCCGTCAATCGGGAAGAAATCGTTCACGGCGCCGAACAACTTGGGATGCCGCTGGACGACGTCATCACCAACGTGATCGCGGCCCTCAAAGCCGACGCCGACCGGCTCGGACTGGCCGGAACTGGCCGGTAAATCGTAATCCCTTAGAAAAAAGCCTGGATTCAACGCGTCGTGCCAGAGAGTGGCTTGTGCTGCTGAAACATCGCCAGGTGTTTTTGGTATTCCCGTTTCTCGTCCTCCCGCACTTTTGTTGCACCCATCGCCTGCTGCTCGTGTCGACTCGCAGAATCGAAGTTGCCGGTGGCGGCTTCGGCGGTAGAAAGCATATCGATCAATTCGCCGTCGGTCCAAGCCGTTAACTTACAGGCCGTTGTTGCATCGGAGACTGCTTTTTGTGCGTTTCGAATCGACGGATCGGGGCAATATAAACGCAGGAGTGCACGCATGTTATAGGCGCGCGCAAGAGCATCCTGCCTCGGTTGAATGCTGATGCAATGTTCGACCTCTTTCATGCTGACCGGGTAACGGCCGAGAGAGAAATTCGCCTGCGCCCGCAGCAAAGCCGCTTCAACTACGGTGGAGTCCTGTTTAAGTATGCGCTCGCAATCCTGGAGCGCCGCTTGGTAATGACGTTGGTCCATTAATATTTCCGCTCGAATGTACAACGCAGGCCAGTAGCTGGGATCCGCCTGCACAGCGGCATTCACACTCTTGAGCGCTCCGGCTAGATCACCTTTCTTGAAAAGCTGGTCTTGCGCCTGATCAACCAGTTTGACAACGTTCATATTTCGGCCCCGGCTATATTCGAATTCGATCGGTCGCGCAAACGCTGTCGCGCTGACAAGAAAAAGAATGACTACGAGGGGAAGCAATCGCATATCGCCCGTCTTAACATACGCTCGCGGAATTCCGCAAGATTAGCGTTTATTTAAACGCGCAACGCTTGGGTAAAACGAACTAACTCGTCCGCCACCTGTTCGATGCGCGTAACAACTTTTTCGTCCGCGATCTTGTCGCCGTCGAACGCATCCCCGGTCGCGTAGACGAATCGCGGGATGATCACGGTTCGAAAGTCGAGCATCAAACTGTTCGCGTAGGCCATAACCGCCATGTAACTGCTGTTCCCGCCCGCCGCGCAGAGAAATCCCACAATCTTTTCCTCCCAGGAACTGCCGGTGAGCTCGATCATGTTCTTCGCCGCGGCTGCGACATCATAATTATATACCGGCGCGGCAATCAAAATCCCGTCGGCCGATTCGATCGCTTTGTTCAACTGTTTCGCGCCGGCGATGCCATAGCATTTATCGGCGTCGCACAACGGAAGGTCGAGATCCTTAATGTCGAGCCACGCGCAGTCGACCTTTCGCTTTTGCAAATGCGCAAACGCCACCTGGCCCAGACGCCGGCTGTTGCTATCGGGATTTCCGCTGGTGCTAACGACGAGATATTTCGGCATGCTAGGCGCCAACCTAGGGGTCGTATCTAAACATTCAACATTTGATGAGACAGAAGAAAACTGAAGGGATGACTCGGTAAATCCAGGAGTCTGACCTCCACATAGCTTCGTGATATGAGTCGCTCACTCCAGTGGCCGCGTTCCGCGTGCATTGAAGATGCGTCTGCGCAACAGTGAGTCCGCTAATCCGCCGAGTGGATCAAGGAATGGCTGACCGTAGGCAATTGCGCAAGACATGCGAAATATTGAATGTTTAGATACGACCCCAATTTTCCTTGACGCAACCCGCTGCGCGCGGAGGGGATTATGTGGGCGCAGCTACTCAGGGAAAGACATCGGATTCCCAAGCGTTTCGAAAACTCAAGTTCTGGGTTTGGTTCCAGGAACGTGCTCGCCCGACCGATCTGCAGATCACCCTGTTCTGGGCGGGAGTAATCGGCTTTTGCGGCGGGCTCGCCTCGATTGCATTCCGAGCCGCGACGGCCTCAATACACAACCTTCTAACCGGAAGTTCAGAGCCAGGATTGGTCGAAACGTTTGAGGCGCTCCCTTTCTGGCGACGCGTTGCCGTCCCGGCGATCGGCGGATTGATCGCGGGACTAATTCTTTATTTCGGAACGCGGCTGCGCGGCCGAGTTACCAGCAGCGACTACATGGAAGCCGTTGTGCTCGGCGATGGCAAAATTTCCACGCGGCGGACTTTGGCAAAATCGCTCTCCGCACTGTTCAGCATCGCTTCCGGCGGATCAATCGGCCGGGAAGGACCGCTGGTGCAGCTTTCATCGGTGATCGCTTCCTCTTTTGGTCGCCTGCAACAATGGTCGACGCCGCGATTGCGTTTGCTGGTCGGTTGCGGCGCGGCCGCGGGAATTGCCTCCGCCTACAACGCACCGATCGCAGGTGCGATTTTCGTGGCCGAGATCGTTCTCGGATCGATGGCCATGGAAATGCTCGGCCCGCTGATTTTTTCAAGCGTCATCGCAACCCTCACCGTCCGCGGATTCCTCGGGCCCGATCCGCTCTACAAAATCCCGCCGTTTCAGCTCAACCGAAATTGGGAAATCGTGCCGTATCTGTTGCTCGGTCTCACCGCCGGTCTGATCGCGCCCTGGTTCATTCGCTTGCTAAACGCGGTGGAGGAATGGGTTGGGCGGATCGCCGCTCCGGTTTACGTCAAGATGTTCGCCGGCGGATTAATCGTCGGAGCGTTTGCGATCTGGTATCCGGAAGTTTGCGGCAACGGCTACAGCACGGTCAGCGGCATCCTCCGCGGCGAATGGTTTTGGCAAACGCTCGCCGTCATTTTGATCCTGAAAATCCTGGCAACGGCGGCGACTTTCGGCTCCGGCGCGGTCGGCGGAGTGTTCACGCCGACGCTGTTCATCGGCGCGAGCCTGGGTTTTTTGTTTGGCACCGGCGCGCAGCATGTCACTAATCTACCGATCAACCCGAGCGCGTTCGCGCTGGTCGGCATGGGCGCATTCCTGGCTGCGGCCACCCACGCACCCATCATGGCCATCGTGATGATTTTTGAAATGACGCTGGATTATCAAATCATCCTTCCGCTGATGCTCGCTTGCGTCGTTGGTTACTACACGTCCGTCAGCATTGAGAAACGGTCGATTTACGCCGAAGCGTTGAAACGGAAAGGCGCCGGAGATTACCGAAACAACTGGCGGAGCTCCACGTCCGCGATTTGATGAAGCCGCAGCCGCTGACCGTTTCTCGCACGGCCGGTTTCGCCGAGATCGGAGCAAAAATTCATCGCTACTCGCTTCAATTATCTTTACGTCACGGACCACGATCGCTTTCTCGGTGCTATTTCGCTCCACGACATCAAGAATTTCCTGAACACGCCGGAGTTGGCCAAGGTGGTGATTGCGGGCGACATCCTGCGCGATCACTTTCCCGTTTTATCTCCGGATGCATCGCTCACCGAAGCGCTCGAACGATTTAGTCAACACGATGGGGAGCGTCTTCCAGTTGTGAGCCGCACTAAAGGTCAACGCCTGGTCGGCAGCGTTTCGAAGACGGACGTCATTCTCGCGCTGGCCGGCAGCAACATTAGATCTGCAACAAACGTGGAGGCACCCACGGGCTGAGACTCGGTCTTTGCCCTTAGCTTCCTGCTCCTCTGCTGCTCTTCAGGGCGTGAGAAAAACTTTTCCGGTGTAAGGATCTTTCACCGGTGTTCCGGGCGCAAATCCCGCGAACATCGATGTAGCCGCTGTTCGGCGAGAACGGACTTGTCACAAAACCCTTCTTGCCGGCGACCGGTGTTCCGTAAGGCAAATCTTCGCCCTTTTTGGTGACCGCTTTACTTGTTCCGCGGGTGTTCTTCTCGTTAGGCGGTTTGCCAACGCTGCCACCACCGCTACTGCTACTGCTGCTGGACGCAGCTGTGTTCGATTCGTCAGTAGTCGCAGCCGGATTTCCGGTATCTTGAGTTTGCTTGGGTTTGCTTCGATGGCCTGTCGATCGGTGTTGCGGCTCGTTGACTGCACGCCGCATCGCGCGAAAAAATCTTTCAAATGGACCCGGTTCGTCCTGAGCTGACAGCGTCCCAGCCCCGACGAGCAAGATCGACACAATTAAAATCCCAAGTGGTCTCGTAGTTTTCATTCTGCCCAATCGTTATTGAGAAGGTCCAACGTTTCTTGGACGGCCACACCCCAGACTTTCATCATCTCTTCATCGCTTCGCTGATACACGCCACCCCAATTTCCATCCTTCAAATAGGCGCGCAACGCCTTTGGATCGAGCTGTCGAAGATGGTTCATATCGACCTCCGCCTTCTGTTCCGACGGCATTTTGATCTTCTCCAAGCGCGTCCAGGGAAAATTTTCCATCCACGAAGCGTGTGACGCCACCGGATCGATTGCCGTAACTTGCGCCCAGGTTTTCGGCGCGTTCCACCAGTTGTGAAATTTTACCCGGACACCGGGGTGGTCCGCGAGCCACTCGCCGACCATGTTCTGCGCTGGAGCATTTCCGCCGTGACCGTTCACGATCAGGACGCGTTTGAATCCCTGTTCGTTGAGTCCGTCGAGAATCTCGCGCACGATCGACAAAAATGTTTGTACTCGCAACGTTATCGTTCCTGGAAACGCGCGGAAATAGGGCGTTATACCGTACGGTTGAACCGGAAATACCGGGACCTTCGCTAGTTCTCCTACTTCGGTGGCGAGACGCTCCGCCAGAATGCTGTCCACGCTCAAACTGAGATAGGCGTGCTGTTCGGTGCTGCCCACCGGCAATACGCACCGATCATCGCGCTTCAAATACTCCTCGACCATCATCCAGTTCATCTCGCTGATGCGCATAACACGAGATTACTCACAAATTTTACAGGTATCGATTTCTTAATTCTTCCTTCTCTGGGCGGATTTGGTAAATGATGCAGTCATGAAAGTCGCCACGATTATAGTGAGAATTCTTCTCGGGTTGGTGTTCGTTTTCTTCGGATCAAACTTCTTCTTTCATTTCATTCCAAATCCACCCCCGCCACCGGGTTTGGTCGGCGATTACATCAAAGTGTTTGTGACCAGCGGTCAGGCTAGCGTTATTGGCGCCATGCAGGTGCTCTGCGGCTTGTTGTTGCTGATTGGCCGATTCGTACCTCTTGCCCTAACGATTCTGGGCGGCATCATCTTCAACATTCTGGTGTTCCACATTCTCATGGACCACGGAGGCATCGGACCTGGAATCGTAGTCACATTACTCTGGCTGTTTCTGGTTTGGCAGTACCGGGAACGTTTCTCCGGAATTTTGAGTCCGTAAGGTAGGTAGCGGCGGTTCACCGAACCGCCATGGCGATTGAGGTTAAGGTCGCCGCTACCTAATCGACGCGCTACCTATAAATCGCGATGCTAGGACGGCAACGAAAAACAGACTGTCTCGTTAGCGGCGCGATGGTTCGACCAGAAATTTTTGCCGTCAAACGTTAACGAACGCGCGGCAAATGGAACTTTCGCGACATCGACAACCTCGGGATTCTTTTCCCCGGGATTGACTCGCGCAATCCACCACTGTTCTTCGCCTTCCTTGGCCCCACTCTTGAATCGCTCCGGGGTCGGTTTGCCTCCCGCGTATGGCGGCCTCGGCACGTTTTCCGTCCCGCGCAAAACATAGAGCGCGCCATTGGCAAATACGTGCCCGCAGATTTCCGCGCCAATATCGATTGTTCCGGCAACGTTGCCCTTCGAATCCACTTTCAAAATGCGCTGCTCGTACCACTGACTGAGATAAAGGCTGTCGCCGTCGTAGCTCACATAGGAACCGGCAAAATCCGGGCAAGCGAACAGTTTCGAAAAGCCTTTGCCGCGATCGTAACGATAAACGTAACGATCGTCGTTCAATCCTTTGCCGATCGTGACATGCATCGCGCCATTTGTCGCCACTGCCGCCCAAACCACGCCCGGTGGATCGATTTCCTCGACAATTTTCGAACCATTGGCATCGAGCTGGTAAAGAAAACCGAGGTCACGCGAGCTCATCCAAAGTTGTTTGCCGTCCCAGGCCAGCGCCTGCGGCGTGACCGTCGGCGATCGAAATCGTTTCTGCTCCTTGATCGTTGGAAGTTTCATTGACCGAATCTATCATCGCGAATGCGCGCGTAAACTGGCTTTGAAATCCGCAAACTAAACAGAAGGTAACAAAGAAAACAGAGTCTGCTGACCTGTGATCTGTGACTTGTGACTTCTGGCCTTCGTTTCCTTCTGTTAAAATATTGCTGATCTAAGCCCACTCGTTCAGCATTTGCGGCATGAAACGTTTTCTTTTCCTCCCGTTACTCATGCTCCCATGACTAAAAAAGTTTTCGTCCTGGTCGCGCTTCTCGTGAGCGTGACTTTGCCGGTGCATGCACAAAGCGATGTGACCGCGGCGCAAGTCAACGGCACGTGGAGATACAGAAGAACGAATTCAGGATCTGGGCTCTCGGCGAGCAAAAGCTTCAAATCGAATTCTCGGGCGTTTTCGAATACAAAAATGCTCACGGTCCGACAGCCAACACTGGCGAAGGCAGCGGCATTGCGAAAATCGAAGGCAACACCGCGATTTTCAAACCCGATGGCGCCGAAGATGAGTGTAAGATCAGCCTTAAGTTCAGCCGCGGAAAAGTCGTAGTGACTCAGACAGGAATCTGCGGTTTTGGCTTTAACGTGATTGCCGACGGCACTTACAAAAGAGTTTCGAGCGCGAAACCAAAGTTCGATTCTGGAAAACTGATCCTCGGTTTCCCCAAAACCGAGTCACCGGCTTCCCTAGGTCGATTCGCAGGAAGCTCACGACCTCCCGCCGTAAAGTTCGCGCCCTGCGAACCGTTGACCTTGAACTCTACGCTCCGATTTGCGACCTCTGACCTGTGACATCTGACGTGTGACCTCTGGCAACATGCGAGTTCTCATTCTCACCGTCGTCGCAATGGTTGCCTTCGCCAGCAATTCGCTTCTTTGCCGGGCCGCGCTCAAGCAGACATCAATCGATCCCGCGACGTTCACGTTCGTTCGCATTTTCTCCGGAGCGGTCGCTCTTTGGCTGATCATGACGATCCGAAGATCGCCATCTGCTGTAGCGGCGGTCTGCGACCGCCGAAATAGTCACATCGGCGCTCATAGAGCGCCGCTACAGGGCAATTGGGCGTCGGCGATCGCGCTGTTTGTTTATGCCGCCGGCTTCTCGTTTGCTTACGTCGATCTTTCCGCCGGAACGGGCGCATTACTGCTCTTCGGCGCAGTTCAGGCCACGATGATTCTCTGGGGATTTCGCAAGGGCGAACGATTGGACGCGATTCAGATCCTTGGAATCATCTTGGCGTTAATCGGACTGGTCGTTCTGGTGTTTCCGGGAATTTCCGCGCCGCCGTTGATCGGTTCGATCTTCATGTTGGCGGCCGGGGTTGCCTGGGGCGTCTATTCTTTGCGGGGAAAGACCGCGGCAAATGCTACCGCCGCAACCGCTGGAAATTTTTTGCGCGCAGTTCCGCTTGCGGCTGTGATTAGTCTGATCACGCTTCGGCAAATGCGTTTCGAATCGTTAGGCATTACGTATGCAGTTATTTCGGGCGCGATTACGTCCGGTCTCGGTTACGTGGTCTGGTACGCCGCACTGGCAGCACTTAAAAGCAACCAACGCCGCCACGGTCCAACTCAGTGTGCCGGTCCTCGCGGCAACCGGTGGAATTCTTTTGCTCGGCGAATCAATCAATTTGCGCTACGTGATTGCGTCCATCGCCGTTCTCGGCGGGATCGCTTTGGTCATCATTGAACGACAACGCAGTCCGACCGGGACAGACCGCATATGAAACGCCTTCTCTGGATCGACATCTCCAAAGCGCTGGCAATTTCGTTCGTTGTCTATTTTCATTTCTTTCGGACCGTCTTCGAGCAGTATGAACCGCCGCCTAACGATTGGAGCGGCATCGTCGCAGGCACAGTTTCATTCTTGCGCAGCGCGTGGTGGGAAATTTCCGGGCTTGGTTTTCACGCCGTTGGCGCGTTCATCATCTTGAGCGGTTGGACCCTGATGCAGTCAACCATGGCACGGGCGGAATCGGGTCATGTTAATTGGGGCAAATGGTATGGCGCGCGATTCGTCAGGCTGTATCCGATGTATTGGGTCGCGCATATCGTCTACCTGGTCTCGCCATTCGTGGCCAAACTCGAATCTGTCGACAGTCGGATCGTTCTCAGCCTTCTCGGCCTTCGATTCATCAACATCGAGATGAACTTCATGTACCTCAACGCCGCCTGGTGGTACTTCGCGATGCTGATCCAATTTTATCTGATCTTTCCCCTGCTCTTTTGGACAGCGCGCAGATTTGGCGCGTCAATTTTCCTGATCGCGGCCTGCGTCGCTCGGATTTTTTGTGCGTTATCTTTTCCTCGGGCCCTGGCCGCAGAATGGCTTGTGGGTGCTCGGCGGATTCGCCGTCTGCCGGTTGCCCGAGTTTGCCCTGGGGATGGCGCTGGGAATGTGGCATGCAAAATCGGCATCGCGCGCGGAATGGCTCCTTCTACGCGGACCCGCTCTTGTTGTTGGCGTCGCTCTCTATCCGGCAGCGCTTTGGCTTTACGATTACAGCTATGTCTACGTCGATTTTGCGACCGGCGCGTGTTGCTTCCTGGTGATTGTCGGGCTCGCCGGATTGATCTCGCGCGCGGCTGGGTTCGCCAAACTCCTGAGTGTTGTTGGCGCTTATTCCTACGGCCTTTACCTAATTCACCAGCCATACGTCATTTGGCTGGGCCTGCGCATTCGACCGCAACCGGTTCTGACATTTCTTCTCATCTTTCTGGCCACGCTGGTAATCTTGAGCGCATGGGGAATGGTTTTGGAGAACGCAATCAACAACCTGGTGAATAAACTATCTTCCGCGACGAAGAGAACCGCAGCGATGCTTAACAACTCAACGTCTCAACTCCTCAACCTCCTCAACTTTCTTATGACCGACATCGAACTCAGCGCAGTCGAAGATCACGATGGGATACTGACCATTCGCGGCGGCGGCACACGCCGGGATTGGAACGGCATTCATTACAAACAGGGCATGTCGGCGAAAAATGTCGGGACCAAGAGATTATCGGCCAACATCGCAACCATTCCGCCCGGTGGAGTCGCCTACGCGCACATTCACGTCGATTTTGAAGTAATCCTCTACATCATCGAAGGAAAAGTCCGTCATGAGTTCGGCGACCGATTGAAACAATCGATTGAAAATGAGGCCGGCGATTTCATTTACATCAAACCAGGCGTGCCCCACGAAGTCTTCAACATGAGTAAGACGGAGCCCGTCGTCGCGTTCGTTGCCCGTTCCTCCGCTCAGGAGTGGGACAACATCATCCCCTACGACCGCAGTAAGCCGAATTGAAATTGGCAAGAACAGGCGGGAGATTGGCTGCGAATAATAGTTAACGGGGAATGATATGAACAAATCCAATTCGAACACCAATAGATCCAGTTTAAAGAACAAACCTGAGCTGCTTCGCCGGCGCGATGCTCCACTCGAAACACGCACCGATCTCAAACCAGCTGCAACCCGGGACATCTCAGCGGCGATGAATGGCATTCTCGCCGACGTGTTCGCGCTCTACCTGAAGACCAAAAATTTTCATTGGCACATGAGCGGCCCGCATTTCCGCGATTATCACCTACTGCTCGACGAACACGCAGATCAGCTTTTCGCCATGACCGATCCGGTGGCTGAACGAGTCCGAAAAATCGGCGGTCTGACCTTGAGATCGATCGGGCAAATCGCTCGCACCCAACGTGTGCTGGATAACGACGCCGAATATGTCGAGCCGCTGGACATGCTGGCTGAGCTGGCCGACGACAACAAAACAATGGCTGCGCGTCTTCGCCAGGCCCACAACGTTTGCGACAAGCACCGCGACGTCGCCACCGCGAGCCTGATCGAAGTCTGGATCGACGAGACCGAACGTCGGACTTGGTTTCTGTTCGAAGCGACGCGCCGGCGAAACTGACGCGAACAAGAAAGGAAATCACAATGCCATACGTAACTGTCGGCAAAGAAAACGGAGCGAACATCGACATTTACTACGAAGACCACGGTTCTGGTAAGCCGATCATCTTGATTCACGGATATCCTTTAAGCGGCGCGTCTTGGGAGAAGCAGCTGCCGGTGTTATTGAACGCGGGATATCGGATCATCACCTACGACCGCCGAGGCTTCGGCAAGTCCAGTCAGCCAACCGAAGGTTACAGCTACGATACGTTCGCGGCAGATCTACGGGAACTGGTCACGCAGCTCAAGCTTCAGGACTTAACGCTGGTCGGATTTTCGATGGGTGGCGGTGAGATCGCGCGCTACTTTGGAAAATGCGGTTCGAATGGAATCAGCAAGGCCGTGTTCATCGGCGCCGTGCCTCCGTTTCTGCTCAAGACGCCCGATAACCCCGAGGGCGTCGATGGCAGCGTCTTCGAGGGAATCAAAAAGGCAGTGGCCGCGGATCGCTACGCATTCTTCACGGAATTCTTCAAGAACTTCTACAACACCGATGTATATCTTGGTAAGCGCGTCAGCGAACACGTGGTGCATGCCAGTTGGAACATTGCTGCCGGCGCATCTGCGACCGCCAGCCTGGCCTGCGTTCCAACTTGGCTGGAGGACTTTCGCGAGAATCTGAAGCGCGTCGACGTGCCCACTTTGGTGATCCACGGCGACGACGATCGCATTGTCCCTTTAGCCGCCGCAGGACAGCGGACAGCAAAACTCGTTAAGGGTGCCAAGCTGGTGGTGATCAAAGGCGGTCCGCACTGCATCACCTGGACGCACGCTGATGAGGTAAACGCGGCATTGCTCGCTTTTTTTAAAACCTAGCGTCAGGCTCAAAAACGGGTTAACGAATTTCATGGGCGACCGGCGATTACTAACAATCGCAGCGTTTGGCGCGCTGATCGGTGCGTCGTTTGTCGGCTGTTCTCGCAAAGCGGCTCCAGCCGGACCGGCTGCGCCCGAAGTTCAGGTGACAACGGTGCAGCCGCGCGATGTGCCGCGGGTCCTCGAACGTGTTGCGACGCTCGACGGTTTCATTAACGCCAACATCAATGCGCAGGTGCAGGGCTACATCATCTCGCGCGATTACAAGGAGGGCAGTGCCGTTAAGAAGGGCGACCTTCTTTTTCAAATTGACCCGCGGCCGTTCGAAGCGGCACTGGCACAGGCGAAAGGCACGCTGGCGAAAGACCAGGCTAATTGGACAAAGGCCGATGCGGATCAAAAACGCGCCGTCGACCTGTTCAACAAAAAGGTGATCAGCGATCAGGAACGCGATACTGCCACCGCGGCGGCCGGCTCCAGCAAAGCAAACGTCGAAGCGGACGAAGCAGCCGTAAAACAAGCCGAGCTCAATCTCGGCTACACAAAAATCACCGCGCCCGTCGACGGGGTTGCCGGATTCGCGAATAATCAAGTCGGCGATCTCGTGGGTCCGGCATTAACCACTCCGCTCACGACAGTGTCGCAGATTGATCCGATCAAAGCCAACGTAACTGCTGGCGAGAGTGCGTTCACCGATTTCTTTTCGCGCTACCCGGATGCAGCCCAACGCGAAGCCCTGCTCAAAAGCATCGATTTCGATTTGATTCTCGGCGACGGCAAGGTCTATCCGCGAAAAGGAAAATTTTATGCGCTGGATCGAAACCTCGATCCCAAAACAGGTTCGATTCACTATTACGTAACGTTTCCGAATCCGGACGCCACGTTGCGGCCCGGACAATATGGCAAGGTGCGGTTCGTACCTGACACGGTGCAGAATGCGCTCGTTGTTCCACAGGAAGCGGTGACCGAATTGCAGGGTAATTTCCAAGTCGCAGTAGTCGATCAAGACAACAAGGTGAATATTCGCCCGGTAAAGACGGGTGAGCGCATCGGCACCATGTGGCAAATCACTGACGGATTGAAGCCCGGAGACAAAGTCGTTGTCGAAGGCGTACAAAAAGCGCGCCAAGGTTCGACCGTGAAGGTGAAAGAGTGGACGCCGCCGGCCCAGTCCCCTGCCCCGATACAATCGGCGAGCCCGCAGAAACCGTAATCCGCCATGTCCGAGTTTTTCGTCAGGCGGCCGATTGTCGCGATTGTCATCGCGATTCTCATGACGCTGATCGGCGGCGTTTGCATTCTCGCGCTGCCGATCGCGCAGTATCCGCAAATCGCGCCGCCAGAAATTCAGGTGCAAACGCACTACACCGGGGCGGACGCGCTCACGATCGAGCAATCGGTCGCGGCGCCGATCGAGCAGCAGATGAGCGGGGTCGACAACATGAATTACATGTACTCGATCAACGCGAACAGCGGCGACATTCGATTGATCGTCAATTTCGATGTCGCGACCGACCCGAACATCGATCAAGTCCTGACCCAGCTTCGAGTGGCGCAAGCGCAATCGCAATTGCCGGCCGACGTGAATAACTACGGCGTGACGGTCAAGAAATCGACAACGGCGCCACTGATGCTGGTCTCGCTCTATTCGCCGAAAGGCACCTACGACAACATTTTTCTCGCGAACTACGGCTACATTAATTTGTTCGATCAACTCACGCGACTGCCGGGAATTGGAAGCGTCCAGATTTTCGGCGCCGGCCAATACGCGATGCGCTTGTGGGTGAAGCCGGATCAACTGGCGAAGCTTGGCATCACCGTTCCGGACATCATCAGCGCGGTGCAAAAGCAGAACAATGTGAATCCTGCGGGCCAGATCGGAGGCGAACCGATTCCGAGCGGACAGAAATTCACTTATGCCGTGCGGGCGCAGGGTCGATTACAGACGCCGGAGGAGTTCGGCGAAATCGTCGTTCGTGCGAATCCGGACGGATCGTTTGTTCGAGTGAAAGACATCGCTCGGATCGATCTCGGCGCGCAAACTTACAACTTAAGAGGCAGGCTAAACGGGCGACCAGCTGCCATTCTCGCTTTGTATCAGTTGCCGGGAACGAACGCCGTCAAAGCCGCGCAATCGGTGCGGAAATTGATGGCGGAAGCGAAGCAACGTTTTCCCGCCGATATAGATTACGCCGTCTCGCTCGATCAAACGCTCTCTGTCACAGAAGGCATCAGCGAAATTTTGAAGACGCTGTTCGAAGCGCTCGCCCTCGTTGTGCTCGTCGTTTTCATTTTCCTCCAAGGCTGGCGCGCCACCCTGATTCCGCTGTGCGCAGTACCCGTTTCGTTGGTCGGGACGTTTGTCTTGTTCCCGTTGTTCGGATTCTCGATCAACACGCTTTCGCTTTTCGGCCTGGTGCTCGCGATCGGTCTTGTGGTCGATGATGCGATCGTGGTTGTCGAAGCAGTCGAGCGTCACATCGACGAAGGAATGGCGCCACGCGAGGCTACATTGCAGGCGATGCGCGAAGTGTCGGCGCCGGTGATCGGCATCGCGCTCGTGCTTTCAGCAGTGTTTATTCCGACGGCGTTTCTGCCGGGCATTACCGGGCGATTATATCAACAGTTCGCGCTCACGATCGCGATTTCGGTAATCTTCTCCGCGTTCAACGCCCTCTCACTCAGTCCCGCGCTTTCGGCGCTATTGCTGCGGCCGCGCAAGAAAACCCGCGGCCCATTCGGTTGGTTTTATGATCGATTCAATCGCATTTTCGCCAGCGCCACCCACGGATATGTAAACTGGTCGCGGGCAGCGATTCGGAAAGCCGTGCTAAGTTTCGCATTGCTGCTCGTTGTGGCGATTGGCGCTGGTTTTTTTGGAAAAAGGTTGCCGAGCGGCTTTTTGCCGGAGGAAGATCAGGGCTACGTTTATCTTGCGCTTCAATTGCCGGACGCATCATCACTCGAGCGCACCGATCAAGTCTGCCATCAGATCGAAGATTTCCTGAGCAAAACACCCGGTGTTAAGTACACCACTAGCGTCATCGGATTTAGTCTGCTGAGTCTGGTGCAGAATACTTACAGCGCGTTTTTCTTCGTGACTTTTAAACCTTGGAGCGAGCGAACGAAACCGGAAGAACAGTACCCGGCAATCAAGGCGCGAATAAATCAATACCTCGGCAGTCTTAGCGAAGGTATCGCATTTGCGTTTCCGCCACCAGCGATTCCCGGCGTCGGCACGTCTGGTGGATTCACCTTTATGCTTGAAGACCGTGCGGGCAAAGACGTCCCGTTTCTCGCTCAGAACGTGAAGACATTTTTAGAAGCAGCGCATAAACGGCCAGAGCTCGGCACTTTGATTCCGACATTTTTGCCGAATGTGCCGCAGGTTTTCGTCAAGGTCGATCGCGACAAAGTCGTCAAGCAGGGCATCGATCTCACCTCGGTTTATCAAACGCTGCAGACATTCATGGGCGGCTTTTTTGTCAATTACTTCAACCGATTCGGTCGCACCTGGCAGGTCTACATCGAAGCGGAAGGCGATTACCGGACTGACGCGAAGAACGTCGGCCAGTTTTTTGTCCGCAACTCGACTGGCACGCCGGTGCCGCTCGATGCGATCTCAACTGTCGAAGACATCGCCGGTCCGGAATTCACGGTGCGTTACAACGAATATCGCGCGGCTCAAATCAATGGTTCGGCCGCACCAGGCTACAGCTCGTACCAGGCGATGAACGCCCTCGAGGAAACTTTTCGACAAACCATGCCTAACGAGATGGGCTACGACTACCTTGGCCTGTCGTACCAGGAAAAGAAAGCACAGGAAGGCGTATCGCCGACTTTGGTTTTTGGAATGTCGCTCTTGTTTGTGTTTCTGATTCTCGCGGCATTGTATGAAAGCTGGTCGTTGCCGTTCAGCGTTTTGCTCGGTACGCCGATCGCGGTGCTCGGCGCGTTCCTCACGCTCTGGCTGCGCGGGATGGAAAACAATATCTACGCGCAGATCGGATTGATCATGCTCATCGGGCTGGCGGCAAAGAACGCCATCTTGATCGTCGAATTCGCCAAGGATGAATATGAGAAGGGCAAACCGCTGCTCGAGGCGACACTCGAAGGCGCGCGTTTGCGCTTGCGACCGATCCTCATGACCTCCTTCGCATTTATTTTCGGAATGGCGCCGTTGTGGTTCGCTAGCGGTTCCGGCGCAGTCGCCCGCCGCATCCTCGGCTCGACCGTCATCGGCGGAATGATCGCCGCCTCGGCCATCGCCATTTTTCTGATCCCGGTAACGTTTTACGTAATCGAGCGATTCGCCGCGGGCCACGAGCGGACACCGGAAGCAAAGCCAACCGTGGAAACCGAGGCATGATCGACAATCTTCCCGAGCCAATCGTGCTTTACGTCGCGGCCGAGAACAGCGGCGACGTCAATTTGTTCGACCACTGCTTTGCCGATAACGCGATTGTGCGGGATGAGCGTGAAACCCACACTGGTTTGGCGGCGATCAAAAAATGGAAAGCCGAGACCAAGAAGAAATATCAGCACACGGTCGACCCGGTGAGCTTTGCTGAGAAAGCCGGCAGAACTGTTGTCACCAATCGACTGACCGGAAACTTTCCGGGCAGTCCGATCGAGCTCGAGTTCGTCTTCACGCTAGCCGGCGACAAAATCGTTTCGCTCGAAATCCTTTCGTGAGGCCGCAGCCGGACTTCATTCACGAATTTGTTCCCGGCAAATCAGCACGGACGCTTTTGCTCCTACATGGCACGGGCGGCAACGAGCGCGATTTGATTCCGCTCGGGCACGAGCTTGATCCCGAGGCGTCCCTGCTTAGTCCGCGCGGCAAGATTTTGGAGAATGGCATGCCGCGATTTTTCCGCCGCCTCGCGGAGGGAGTCTTTGATCTGGAGGATTTACAAAAGCGCACACACGAACTCGCCGATTTCGTGGTTTCGGCCACGAAGCACTATAAGATCGACAGTAAGAACATCGTGGCAGTCGGTTATTCAAACGGCGCCAACATCGCGGCCAGTATGTTGCTGCTTCGGCCGGAGATTTTGTCGGCCGCGATCTTATTTCGCGCGATGGTGCCTCTGGTTCCGGAAACCAAGCCAGATTTGAAATCGAAGCGCATTTGGATTGGGGCCGGCTCTCATGACCCGATCGTCCCCGCATCGAATACGAAGCAGCTTGCCGAACTGCTAAGAAACGCAGGCGCAGATGTAACGATTCGCTTTTTTCAAAGCGGGCACGAACTTACGAGTGAGGATGTCGATCTTGCGCGCGAGTGCTTGACACGTTTGCAATATTAAAACATGCCGACGACTGAGGAACAGGACGAGCGATTTTACCGCGACACGGAAGCGATCGCGTTTCCGAAGCTGGACGATCATCAGCTGTCATTGCTCGAACCGATCGGGCAACGACGGAATCTAAAACGCGGTGACTTCATTTTTAAGGCCGGTCAGCGCGACCTCGGTTTGACGATTGTTTTGCGGGGCGAATTGGAAGCGGTCGAGCAACGCGATGGCACAGAGCAGATTTTGGCGACCGCGCGCGAACGCGATTTTGTCGGAGACGTCTCGATGTTACAAGGCACGTCTGCTCTTGCGAGCGTGCGCGTGACATCGGATGAAGCGGAAATTCTTCACGTCCCGGCGGCGGAGCTTCGTCGGGCGTTGGCCGAAATACCGGGCGTGAGCACAACGATCGTCAATGCGTTGATCATGCGGCGACGCCGCTTGAACCGCGACCGGGAATTTGCCGGCTTTCGCGTTCTGGCTGCGAGCGATGATCGTGCCGGCCATGAGGTCGACAATTTTCTTGATAAAAATCACATTCCGCATCGACTCATCCAATTCGACAGCGAACAGGGACAGGAGCTGAGCAAGCGTTTTCATCTCGCAACGCGCCATTTGCCAACTTTGATTACGCCGAGCGGCTCGCCGTTGCGGCGGCCGTCCTTGCGCGAGGTTGCTCAGGCTGCGGGATTACTACGTGCGCTTGCGTCGGAAAATGAAACCGAGATTTTCTCCGACGTTACAATTGTCGGCGCCGGTCCGGCCGGACTGGCGGCGGCAGTTTATGCCGCTTCGGAAGGATTGAAGACCGTTGTTCTGGAAAGTTACGCGCCGGGTGGGCAGGCGGGATCGTCGTCGTTGATTGAAAACTTCTTTGGATTTCCAACCGGTGTCAGCGGCGGCGATTTGACCTGGCTGGCGCAACTTCAGGCCTATCGATTCGGGGCGAAGTTTTCCACGCCATCGCAAGTCCTTACCTTTCGCTACAGTCCAGACGATGAATATGTCGCATGCATCGAGAGCGAAGGTTGTCCGGCAATCTTGCGCGCAAAAACTGTCCTGATTGCCACGGGCGCGGACTATGGCCGGCTCGACGCGGAGAATCGCGAGCGTTTCGAAGGCGTCGGCGTTTATTACGCGGCGACGGCGTTGGAGGGCCAGATCTGTCGAAACGAAACCGTGATCGTCACTGGCAGCGGAAATTCCGCGGGTCAGGCCGCGATGTTTCTTTCTGACGGCGCGAAGAAAGTATTGCTCGTTGTTCGCGGTAACGACATCACGAGCAAAATGTCCGATTACTTATCTCGCCGCGTGCAAGCGCAAAAGAACATCGAGATCCTCTACCGCACCGAGATCCGACGAATGTCCGGTAATCAAAAACTCGAGGAAATCGAACTGGAAAATACGAAAACGGGCGAACGTCAGGTCGTTCGCACACCCGCGGTTTTTTCAATGATCGGTGCAAAGCCTTGCACAGAATGGTTGCCCGCAGAAATCGCTCGCGATGATAAAGGTTTCATCAAGACCGGAACTGCGGTCGCCGATGAGCCGGCGTGGCAGGCCAGCAAACATAAACCGAGCCCGATGGAAACCAGTCTTCCAGGAATTTTTGCCGCCGGTGACGTACGGTCTGGATCAGTGAAGCGCTGCGCCGCCGCGGTCGGCGAAGGCGGCATGGCAGTTGCCGGAGTTCACCTTCGATTAGCAAGTTCAAACAACAGCCGTTAAAAATGACTGATCGTCCATGTTCTCATCTCAACGCCGTCGAATCGGTGAAACAACCAAAAGTGCGCGAATGCGTCGAGTGTGTAAAGATCGGCGCAAAGTGGGTTCATCTCCGAACCTGTCAGCAATGCGGCGTCACCTTGTGCTGCGACAGTTCGCCCAATAAGCATGCCAGCAAACACGCGCACTCTTCGGGACATCCGGTGGTTGCTTCCGCGCAGCCGACTGAGCGTTGGTTGTATTGCTACTCGGACGACGCGTTTTGCGAATACTAGATTATGTGGGCGATCTTGCGGGATCCCTGCGATGAAAATGTAATTCGTTCCCGAGGTGCGGCCGCGGGGGTTGCAAAATCGCGAGGCCGTTGGGTCCTCGCCGCCACCATTCTCGCCTCGAGCATGGCATTTATCGACGGCACCGTCGTGAACGTCGCCTTGCCCGCGCTGCAAACAAACCTGAGCGCTACCGCGGTCGATGTGCAATGGGTAATCGAGGCCTACTCGCTTCTTTTATCGGCGCTCCTTTTGGTCGGTGGGTCGTTAGGCGATCATTACGGGCGCCGAAAAATCTTTTTGATTGGCGTCGGCATTTTCGCACTGGCGTCGATGGCGTGCGGATTTGCCGCGACCGTCCAGCAATTGATCATCGCCCGCGCGGTCCAGGGATTTGGCGCGGCGCTCCTGGTCCCGGGCAGTCTGGCCATTATCAGCAATTCGTTTTCCGAGAACGAACGCGGCCGCGCAATCGGCACCTGGTCCGGATTCAGCGCAATCACCACCGGCGCCGGACCTGTACTCGGCGGTTGGTTGATCGAACACGTTTCGTGGCGCGCAGTTTTCTTTATCAATGTTCCGATCGCTGTCGCTGTTGTTCTAATTTCGTTTCGACACGTCGGGGAAAGTTCCAACGAAGAGAAAGCGAAAGTCGACTGGATCGGCGCGGTGCTGGCGGCGCTCGGACTGGGCGCGCTCGTTTACGGATTAATTGAGTCATCGCAAGTCAGCTTCGGCGATCGAACGGTGATTGTTTTTTTAATCTCGGCCGCTGTGCTACTCGCCGTCTTCGTAGCGTTCGAAGCACGCGTTTCCGAACCGATGTTGCCGCTCGCACTTTTTCGCTCTCGCGTGTTCACTGGAACGAATCTTTTAACGTTTCTGCTTTACGCTGCACTCGGCGGAACACTTTTCTTTCTGCCCATGAACTTGATTCAAATTCAGCGCTATGGTGCAACCGCTGCCGGCGCGGCGTTGTTGCCGTTTATTCTGCTCATGTTTGCGCTTTCTCCCTGGTCCGGCGGATTGGTCGCGCGATACGGAGCGCGCCTTCCGCTAATCGTCGGACCGCTGGTCGCGGCATGTGGTTTCGCGCTCTTCTTGCGACCGGGAATCGGCGGCAATTATTGGACGGATTTCTTTCCGCCGGTCGCGGTGCTCGGCCTGGGGATGGCCGTCAGCGTTGCGCCGCTCACTACCGTGGTCATGAGTTCTGTTTCTCAGACGCACGCCGGCGTTGCGTCCGGAGTTAACAATGCAGTCGCGCGTACGGCCGGGCTGGTCGCGATCGCTGTCTTCGGAATCATTATGCTGCACGCCTTCAAGGACCAATTGGATCAACGAATTACAAATTTGCCGAGCGAAGTTGTGCAATCGGTGCGGGCGCAAAGCAACAAGCTCGCGGCAATCGAGATTCCTGATCAAAATCCGGACGCGCAAAAATTTCTCCATCGCGCTGTCGACGAATCGTTCGTTTCTGGTTTCAAGGCGGTCATGCTGGTCGGGGCGATCCTGGCCGCCGCGAGCGCATTGACTGCGTTCGTCTTGATCAAAACACCGGCCCGCACGTGAAATTATTCTGGACGTCCGAGCATTTTATCGCCGGAATTTGAGCGAACATGAAACATTTTTTGCTGGCCTACGCGTTTCCGGCATTATTAACAGCTCAGAACATGGATCTAACCGAACAGCTTGGTAAAACCGTTCTCTACGGCGATATCGCTCTCTCGCCCGATGGAAGCCGCGTTGCCTGGGTCCAATCGACCGCCGCCACGATCTCGAAGCAAACCTGCATTTCCAAAACCACGCCTGAATCTTCGGCAACGAAGATCGAGATCGGGAATGGTGGGAACCGGGTTGATGCCGAACCGGCATGGTCCCCCGACTCGAAAACGCTCGCCTTTTTCTCAAACGCCGGCCAAGGCGAACAGAAGCAGCTTTGGATTGTTAATGCGGATGGCTCGGGCGCGAAAACGCTGACCAAACTCAGCGGCTACGCGGCCCGGCCCCGCTGGTCCCACGACGGGAAGCAAATTGCTTTCTTATATATAGAGGGGGCTGGCGGAGGCGGACCCCTGATGGCTGCGCCCCCGACCACTGGGGTCATCGACAAGGCGATCCATAACCAGCGAATCGCCGTCCTCGACACCGCGACTAGTCAAGTGAAACAGGCTTCGCCCACCGACCTCCACATTTACGACTTCGATTGGTCGCCTGATAACAAGACTTTTGTGGCAACAGCCGCACCCGGCCCGGGCGACAACAATTGGTGGATCGCCCAGATCTACAAAATCGATATCGCCACCGGCAAAGCGACGTCGATTTACAAACCTTCGCTTCAACTTGCGGTGCCGCGCTGGTCGCCAGACGGAAAGCAAATTGCCTTCATCGAAGGTTTGATGAGTGATGAAGGTTTTCATGGCGGCGATTTATTCACAATCTCGGCGAATGGCGGAGCGGTGACGAATCGAACGCCCGGACGCAAAGCTTCCCCGAGCTCACTGTTTTGGCTGGCGCCCGACCGAATCCTTTTCACGGAATACGTTGGTGGCGGAAGCGCAATCTCTGAGTTGTCGCTCGGCGATAATTCGGTGCGGACAATTTTGAAAACTATCGAAGGGATCCACGCTTTCGGAAATTTTCCGAACTTTGCCCTCTCGCGCGATGGCAAGTTCGCGGCGGCGGTTCTCGGCAACTACAACACGCCGCCCGAGGTTTGGGCCGGGCCGACCGGCAACTGGCAAGAGCTCACCAAAAACAACTCAGCATTGCCAATGACCTGGGGCAAAGCGGAGAGCATGGAATGGACAAATGACGGACTTAACATTCAAGGCTGGTTGGTGCCGCCGGCGAAAATCGAACCGGAGAAAAAATATCCGATGGTGGTGTTGATTCACGGCGGACCATCGAGCCAAACATCGTCAGAATGGCCGGCCGGCGCGGGAATGGCGCGCGCGATCATCGCCGCGCTTTCTTCCCGCGGTTATTTCGTGCTGTTGCCAAATCCGCGCGGCAGTTACGGCCAGGGCGAGGATTTTACTCGTGCCAACGTGAAAGATTTCGGTCACGGAGACCTTCGCGACGACCTCGCCGGTGTTGACACTGCGCTCAAAAAATATCCTATCGATCCGCAACGTCTTGGGGTGACCGGCTGGAGTTATGGCGGATTCATGACCATGTGGACGGTAACGCAGACCGACCGCTTCAAGGCCGCCGTTCCCGGCGCCGGTATTGCCAACTGGCAGAGTTACTACGGGCAGAACTTAATCGACCAATGGATGATTCCGTTCTTCGGCGCGTCCGTTTACGACGATCCGGCAACTTATGACAAGAGTTCGCCGATCAAGTTCATCAAGAATGTGAAAACGCCGACACTCATAATCGTTGGCGAACGCGACGCCGAATGTCCTTCACCGCAATCCTACGAATTCTGGCACGCGCTACGGGCGCTCGGTGTTCCGACCCAGCTCGTTATTTATCCGGGCGAAGGCCATCTTTTTCTGAGACCCGAGAACCAGGCGGACCGACTGAGTCAAACCATTGCCTGGTTTGACAAGTATTTGAGGTAGCAGGCCCCGATCCTTGTCGTTCTCCGCTTTCCCGGCACTTGATTTGCTACCATCTCCGGGCGCAATGGTTCGTTTGGAAATGGGCTTCAAACCGGGTTGGTTCGAACGAAAATTGATTCAACAAACTAAGCTCGACATTCTTCGTCGATTGAAGGGCCACGATTTTCGCCTTCTTCGAATTGTCCTAAAGAAGCGAGACGGGCGAGTCGCGTTTCAATTCTTGGGCGATGCTGGCAGCGTCGAAAAAGCCAAGGACCTGCTCGGCATCTGTTGAACGGTGCGCAATTCCAAGACCCCGCAGAGTTTACGGAGATTCGACTCCGCTGAGAATTCCGCCGAGGTGGCCTGTGAGCGTAATCATCACCAACCCGATCGCCATCACGGCGAAATAAGCTAGCCGGGGCGACTCATTCCTGGTTCGGAGGCGCAAACGCTTCCAAAAAAGAATGAGAATGATCGTTCCAGTAATGATCGCGGAAACCAGATGCAAACGCAGATTACCTTTTAGGGTAGCGCCTTCGAGCTGCCATTGCCACGCCGCGAGGCCGGTCGCAATCGTAAATGGGATACTTATCGCAGCGCAGAGAAGATTGTAATAAGCAACCGCTGCAAAGAGCAGTTGTTTGCGCCAGGTCGCCAGGATTTCAAAAAGAGCACTCGCCATAAAGAGCGCGATCGGAAAATGAACGATCACCGGGTGTTGCGCGTGTCGCGCGAGAAGCGCGGCCTTGAGATCGAAGGGATTCACCGCCGCTGCAATAAGGTGATCGGCGATCATACTCATTTTTCGACGATAATCGTTCCGGTCATCTTTGGATGAACCGAACAAAAATACGTGTAAGTGCCGGGCGCACCGGCGGTGATCGTAAATTTGTCGTCGGTATCGAGCGCCTGCGATTTCTTGAACTGCTTTTCAACACTAACGACGGTATGCGGCTCCTCGTCGCGATTGATCCATGTCACCTTCTCGCCGGATTTAACGGTTATGGTTTGGGGATTAAACGCGAAGTCTTTAATCACGATCGTGTTGTTCTTGCCTGAGGCGCCGGCCGCGTTTGTCGCCTCATCTCCCCGTGCGGCGAGACAGAAATTGAGAACAATGAGAGCGGTTAACAGGACCGCTTTTTTATTTTTGAGAATAAACGTAATCATAACTTGAGGTCTCCTTAGCTGAGGTTGGAATCGACGACGGCCAGCGAGCTTTTACCTTGCTTATATTGCACGCTCGTTAAGCCAAGCATGCTGCGCAGCTTTTCCGCTGGCACTGTCAAAGGACCGGGTGAGGGCGCAGTTCCGGGCGCCGCTTGAGGGAAAGCCGTCGACATCGCGGTATGAAACATCACGTTCCCTTCCACCTTTTGGAGCACCTGATGGATGTGACCATTCAGGACAGTCACAGAGCCAAAGCGCTTCAAGTATCCAAGAGCGCGCTCGCTGTCGCTTGTTCCCCAGCCCCATTGCGGATAAACCGCCCACAGTGGGATGTGCGCGAACACCACAATGGGAGTATCCGAGCCAAGGCCTTTGACATCGTCTTCGAGCCATTCCAGTTGGTCGTCGCCGAGCTGACCCAGGCCCCCGGCTTGAAGGTTTAAGACATTAACCAGTCCAATGAAGTGGACTCCGTTCTTGTTGAAGCTATACCAACCTGAGCCCTTGGCTTCGACGGCCTTTAAATAACGTTCGCGATAAAATTTGCCGCCATCATTGAGTACGTCATGCTCGCCTGGAACAAAGAATACGTCCTTCGTCCGGCAACCCTTTAGAACTTGGTCGAAGGTATCGAACTCCTCAGGCTTCGATAGCTGGGTAATATCTCCCGTGTGAATAAGGAAGGACGGCGGAGTCGGCATCGCGTTGATGCGGTCAAGAGCGATCTTGAATGTCTCAGTGACGTCCTTGTTCGCTTCTTTGCTAAATCCAATATGGCTATCGCTGATCTGAAGAAAGCTTAGATCGCTCGCCGGCAACGATCCTCCTGCTTTCGCGATTTCCGCCAGGGTTTTGGATGCCAGAACACCGCCGCTGATTGTCCAGAGCAAGCCGGTCCCGGCCCAGGCCATGCATTGAAGAAATCCTCGGCGATCGATTCCGTCGTGTTCGTGGTCGTGAGAGATGTAGTCGGACATAAGTTTGTTTCTAGGTTGGTTGGTAATATTTCGTTCACCTGTTTCTACCGGCGTGCCGCCGATTTATTCCCGGAATCTTTATCGCCCGGAGTTTGCATGACCGACCGGTGCCGTCGGCGAGTCTGGGATATCTGTCGATTGTTCGTTGGCGTACTCGATGAGAGATGGATCCTCGAACGCGCGTCTGAAGGCTTCCTCTGCTCGCACTACAGATCGCCATGAGCTTACTACCAACGATTTTTTAGGTTTTGCAGGCTTGGCAACAGTTGGGCAAACAACCGAATTCTGGCGATTGACACCATCGTGCCTCAGAGCGTTGCCAACTGGGGATTTCGGAATGTTCGATTCCTTTCCCCGAATGATGCCAAGTAGAGCGAAAGCTAGGAACATTGCGACCGCCAGGGTCCGCTGATTAAAGAACCTGAGTGGAGATGATGACAGCCTCGGCGTGTTAGACTTGTGATAGTGGTAAGTAGGTGAAAACATCGTTGTAAGCCTTTCTTTTGTTCAGTTTGGTCATGATGTCGTATTCACCTTTCCCTACCATTCTGCTGAACAAATATTCCCAACCCGTGCGAAGTCGGTGGCAACTTGAACAAGAGGAAGCCAAGCTAGGATTGAAACGCCTTGTCAAACAGAAGCACTAGTCGGCTCAGAATCCGCGGACTCGCGGCGGTGAGATTTGGGGGCTTAAACTATCCTACCGTCAATGGTGAGGTAGCTGTCTCTCAAAGTTTTCTTTAAACTTCTGCAGATCGTCCTCGTTCACGTCGGAGACGGCCCAGTAATTGAAATCCGAATCAAGCCAATGCACGAGATGATAGCCCTGACGGTTTATCGTGCTAGTGGACGCAGCCGTGCTTGGCCCCTTGGGCCAAATAAACAGATTAATGAAATGCTTGCGCCGTTGGTAGATCAATGCGGCGACCGGTCTGTTGTCGAGATAATCCAGGCGACCGCCCAGCAACGGAAAGCCGTCGCTACCAAGATCGACAACTGGCGGCGCAAAATCGAGCTTGGTATCCAGCCACGGTTTTACCGTGTGCTGATCCGAAGATGCAACGTCGGTAAGATGATTTGCCATCAGCGATCGAACATGACCGGCGATAAGTTGCGTAGCAAGGAGTTGATCGTTGCCCGGGCGTGGAAACCAAGAGAAGCCAATGAGCGCGGCCAGGAAGATAGCAGCAGCCAGAGCGAGCCAGCTCCAGTGCGATCCGAAATCCCTAATTGACGGGCGTGCCTCGCCAGTGTGCGGCTGGGGTCGCGACGCATTGGAAGCAACTTGCAATCCGTTTCCGGAAATCTCCTCACGTAACGAAGATTGAATTCGCCGGCGCAATTCCGCCGGCGCCTTGTAATAGGGTATGGAGCTTCCGATTGCTTGAACAAGGCTTCGTCGATTTTCGTACGCTTGCTGGCATGCACGGCAGTCGCGCAAATGCGATTCAATCTCCTGGTTGGTAATGGCATCCAATTCGCCATCCAGGTAACCGTCTACCAGTCTTATAGCTTCTTCGCAGTTCATCATATCTCCTAACCACTTGGGGTGTGCAAAAATTCCCTCAATCTAGATCGCGCACGCGCGAGTCGCGACATGACCGTGCCTTGCGGAATCTGCGCGAGGTCCGCTATCTCCTTGTAGGACAGACCTTCCTGGTGACGCAGAATCAAGATCTCCCGAAATTCCTCCGGCAATTGATCAATTGCTTCCTTTATCCGGCTCGCATCTTCGCTGTGTTCCAAAAGCGTCACCGGACTATGTGCTTCGCCTCGAGTTCCGTGAATCTCTTCATCAAAAGGCGTCGTGAAATCAATCGTCTTGTTTCTCTTTAGCAACGTGTAAGACGTGTTGCGAACGATTGTCAGCAACCAGGCCCGGCCATTCGTCCCGTGAAATCCACCAAAAGATTTGAACGCACGCAGATACGCTTCCTGAACGACATCCTGTGCATCCTGTTCATTGCGAAGCAACCACCTGGCCAGATTGTACGCTGCGTCGAGGTGCGGCAGCATCAGCGCTTCAAAAGAACCTAGTTCCTCGCTTCGAGGGTGGTCTTGTTCTCCCTGACTTTTAGTTACGGCAAAATTCACGATCTTCGGGCGCGACTGGAACGGTCCGGGCTCGCCAAGATGTGCCGCATTCAGAGGTAGCGCCATCACATTTTGAGGAGTGTCGTGCTTGACCCGGCATGGGGCTTTTCATTTGTCATTCTTTAATCAGACTATCGCTCGCCAATTTTATTCCCTGATTTTCACAAAAAGCGACCCCACTGGCGTCTGCTCGCTATCGCTCAAGCGCTAACCGTTTGTTGGGAATATTCATCTACAGCGGCGGTATGACTGAGTGAAAACAGCACATTAACCAACGCATGAAACTATGATCCTAACAATTGCCAGCCTTCTGAACTTTATGGGACCCGACATGTTCGTGATCCTTTTCATTGTCCTGCTCTTATTCGGCGCAAAGAAACTGCCTGAGCTCGCCCGGGGCATGGGCCGAGCGGTTAAGGAATTCGCCGACGCGCGAGATGAAGTTCACCGTGAACTTACTCAAGCGCCTCCCCGTACCGCACCTCAGTCACAGGTCCCGAACACAACGAAACCACCGGCTGCGTCTTAGTTTATCCGTTCGCCGCTAGCTTTGTTGTCAGCTGCATCTCTGGCCAATGAAATTCAGGATCGTCCGGATGGCGCGTAAACCACGGAAGAAACGAATTATCATTCTCGGCGGAGGGTTCGGCGGAGTTTACGCGGCGATGCGCCTCGAGAAATTACTGGGGCGACGAGCATCGGTGGAAATTCGCCTCGTCAGTCGCGATAATTTTTTCCTGTTTACGCCGATGCTCCACGAGATTGCGGCCAGCGATCTCGAAATTACAAACATCGTAAATCCGCTGCGTAAGCTGCTGCGCAAAGTCGATGTCGTGGTAGGCAACGTGCACGACATCGATCTACCCGGCAGGCGAGTGGTAATTTCGCGCGGGTCGGGCGGTCATCTCCATGAAATCGGCTACGACCACCTGGTTATTGCTTTGGGGTCGGTCATTAACTCTTATAACCTGCCGGGCTTCGCCGACTTTGCGATGCCAATGAAATCGCTCCGAGACGCGATTCAATTACGTGCCCAAGTGCTGCGGCACTTGGAAGAGGCGAATTCAGAATGTAATTCCGATGAGCGCCGGGCATTGCTTACATTTGTGATCGCGGGCGGCGGTTTTGCCGGCGTAGAAACCGTCGCCGCCTTAAACGACTTCGTGCGAGAAGCCCTGCCCTTCTATCCGAACTTGCGCGAAAAAATGTTGCGAGTCCTGTTGATTCATTCCGGCCCAATGATTCTGCCGGAACTGGGCGAGGACCTCGGACGATACTCTCGTGAAGCACTTGAGCAGCGCGGCGTGGAAATTCTGCTCAACGACCGGGTTAAAAGCATAACGCAACAGGGCGTAGCGCTGATCACCGGTCTCTCAATTTCCACCCGCAACCTCGTGTGGACCGCCGGAACTCTACCCAGTCCCCTTGTCTCTTCGCTTCCATGCGAAAAGACCCGCGGTCGAGTACCTCGTAAATCAATTCCTCCAGGTCCCGGGTTGGCCGGACGTTTGGGCAGTTGGCGATTGTGCGTTCATTCCGGAAATCAAAAATCCGACCAAATCCCATCCACCAACAGCCCAACATGCAATACGCGAAGGCAGAATAGTTGCTCAAAATATCGCGGCCGCACTTTCAGGGCGACCGCTAAAATCATTTTCATTCAACACCGTCGGACTACTGGCATCGATCGGGCGCCGCACCGGCGTGGCGCGGATCTTGGGTTTCAATTTCTCCGGCTTCCTCGCCTGGTGGATGTGGCGGACGATTTACCTCAGTAAATTGCCAGGCTTGGACAAAAAGGTTCGTGTCGCGTTCGACTGGACCCTCGACCTTCTCTTTCCAAAGGATGTTTGCGCAATATACGACCTGAACCAACACAGCCCTATCAGTCAGCCGAACGGCGCCCATGCAATTTCCATTGATACCAGCAACTCTAATGACACCCAAGCGCCGGCCTTCTCGGGAAATGGAGCAGCGAAAATCGAAGCGTTCGAACGGTGATGGCCCAATTGTTCCGAGCGTCGAAAAAGCGAAGGACCTCCTGGGCATCTGTTGACCATTACCTACGGATAGTGCAAGCGCAGCAGCTGCGGCTGGGTCCCAAGGATGACCACAAAAATCTCGGTGTAGTCGTCGTCTCGAATATTTACCGGCGTTTGGATTCCGAGCGCTTTGATCAGATCGGGAATTGTATCGCCGTGCCCGACAACAAGCGCGTTCCCGTTTAATCCTCGCAATTTCGCAACCAGTGACGCCATGTCTTTCGCCGAAATCATCGTCGGACTCACGCTTGCTTCTCTCGCAGTCGGCGCCGCGGTCTCCTGGGTCCGTTTGAATTCTGTTACGAACACCGCGCTAATCTCGGCATCTTTGAGAATCCGCGCGAGCGAATCAGTCCGCGCGCCGCCCGCCGGAGACAAATCTGGATCTTTCGGGTCATTGTTAGCTTTTTCGGCATGCCGGACGATTACGACAAAAGGCTCGGCCGACGCCACCGACGCAGCTACCAAAAGCGACACGAAGCAAACAAAGGCTTTCATCTCAAAAATGTAGCAGAAAAACGCGCCGGGATCTCGCCGACAAGATAAGACAAGACGTCTCTTTACTTGTCACTCGTCACTGGTCACTTGCTTGCCAAGCCGTAGCCTTGAGCGAAGGCTGGTCACTGTGATCATCGAAGCGCATGAAGAAACGTGGCCACTCAAGGAAATATTTCGGATTTCGCGCGGCAGCCGGACCGAGGCGCGTGTAATTGTCGCAACCGTTAGCGACGGCCGACACGCCGGTCGCGGCGAAAGCGTCCCCCTGCGCCGTTACGGTCAAACATCCGATTCGGTTCTCGCCCAGATCGAGTCGATCGAGCACGTGGACAAGTTGAATCGGCAAACGCTGCAAAATCTGCTACCGCCGGGAGCCGCGCGGAACGCACTCGACTGCGCATTGTGGGATCTGGAGGCGAGACGTTCCGGCAAACGCGTCTGGGAATTGGCGCAGATCCCAGTTGTGTACGACGTCGAAACCTCTTTCACAATCAGCCTCGATACGCCGGAAAAAATGGGGCGCGCGGCAAACGCGCACTCAAGCCCGATTCTCAAGCTTAAACTTGGCGGCGACGCTGGTGATCTCGCGCGGGTGGAAACGGTCCGGAAGGCGGCGCCGAATGCGCGGTTGTTGATTGACGCAAACGAATCCTGGTTGCCCGACCATTATCGGAAGGTAGCGCCCAGTTTAGAAGATTTGGGCGTCGAGTTGATCGAACAACCGTTCCCGGCGAATGCCGACGAAGTGTTAGAAAAATTGGATCGCCCAATTCCGGTCTGCGCCGATGAAAGTTGCCACACCACTGCAGACCTTCCACGTTTAGAAAATCGCTACGACGTAATCAATGTGAAGCTCGACAAGACCGGGGGCCTGACCGAAGCGCTGCTCCTGTGTGAGAGCGCGCGTGAAAACGGATTCAAATTGTTGATCGGTTGCATGGTCTGCACATCGTTGGCCATCGCTCCGGCACGACTGCTGGCCAGTAACGCTGACTACGTCGATCTCGACGGCGCGCTATTGCTCGCGCGGGACCGAAATCACGGACTTCGCTACGCAAAAGGCGAAATTGGCCTACCGTCGCGCGAGCTCTGGGGCTAGAATCTTAGACCGGTTCGCATCCTGCATCGCCAAGCTTGGCCAGGCATTGACACGAACTAGGCGACTTCGTAAAAGGGGCATGAGAAAATCATAACCACCTCAACCTGAAGAACACATGAAAGCAAACATTCTCGCACTATTGGCCGCACTTAGCCTCTTCGGCGCCAGCTCACTCGCAGCTGAAAATTCGTTCGTCGGCAAATGGAAATTTAATCCCGACAAGAGCCAAATGGCCGGCTTGCAATACAAGATCGAAGATGCCGGCGGCGGCAAATACCAGTTCATGTTCGGGGACGATGTCGAGACCATGACGCTTGACGGAAAAGGTCACGTCACCAAATACGGCGAGACTTGGTCGATCAAGGCAACCGGTTCGAATAGCTGGGAATCGATCACCAAACGAGACGGCAAAGTGACCGAGAAGGGTAAGTGGAGCATTTCGGACGACGGGCAAACGTTCACTTCGACCACGGAAAATCCGCGCTCGGATGGATCGACCGGCAAAAGCGAAGCGATTTTAAAGCGTACGGGCGGAACGTCCGGCTTAGCCGGAACGTGGGAAAGCAGTTCGGTTAAGATTCTGTCACCGACGACAATCGAACTGGCCAAATGGCAGAAAGACGGCTATTCGCTCATCAATCCGACTTATAAAGAACGAACCAACTTCAAGCTCGATGGCAAAGCTTACACGCCTACGGGGCCGCGCGTCGCCAAAGGGATTACAGTCACGGCGAAGAAAATCGACGATCAAAGCATCGAACTTACTTACAAGCTGAAAGACAAGACCACAGAGACCGACAAGTGGGAACTCTCCGCCGACGGCAAAACGTTAACCAACACAGTCAGCTATTCGGGTCAGAGCAAACCCGAAGTAGACGTTCACGACCGGCAGTAGACGTTTGAGTTCCCAGAGATAGATCACTCGCAGCGAAGCGCGACGATTGGATCGACGTTCATGGCGCGGCGTTCCGACAAAGTTATTTGGAAGGGACTGGAGTAGCCGGCGAATAGTGCCAACGGCCTTGCAGCGACCCGTCAGGCGCATTCGCTATAACAATCTCGCCTGCCTGCTTCTCTTCTGGCTCGGTCGCATGCGCGCGATCGTCAACCACCCGATGAAAATACCAGACCCCCACCGCGACCAGCGAAGCAGATATTAGGAGGTTCTTCACGTGGAGGATTGTGGCAGCAAAGCCTGAGCCACTCCCGGTTAACTTTCGTGGGCAGGTTCCCTATTCCATCTGACCAATCCAGCTTCAACGCTTTCGTTGTCGGATGCCGCCCGCCCAACCAAGGTCCGCGTCGTTCTTGAGCGGAGACGACTTATCGGCTGTTCCACGAAACACCATGAAACAGCAGCCACGGCGAGCGTCGCCATGCCGAACACCATCAAACGCAATGACGGCATGGTAATCACAAACCGCAGTGAAGGCGGTAGCCACCGAGTGAATACCATCGCCACCAGAACGTGATAAATGTAGAGGCCGTAGCTAATTCTGCCGGCAAAAGTAAGACCGGGAAGCGTGAGAAAACGAGCGATCGACCCATCGAATCCGGTGGCTGTTCGGGCAACCAGAATAACAAATGCTCCTGCCTCGAGTGGTTCGACCAGGACGGATTTCAATTGGGTCGGGTCGGTTGTTCGCAGAACGGCGGCGAGCGTTAACATCGAAAAACAAATCCAAGCGAGTAACCATCCGCCGCGCATGGCGCGCAACCGGCCGCCGCACCATCCCAGAGCTGCACCCGCTGCCAGAGAGTCGAGACTGCCGAACGGCAACACCCAGCGCGCGATCATTGGCGCCGAAAAGATGACGCATCCAATCCGAAACGCGACTCCTGCTATCGCTACCGAAATAATCGCGGAGAGCATCCATCGTTTAGGCAAAAGCAGGATCAACAGTGGCCAGAATAAATAAAATTGTTCCTGCACACAGACCGACCACAGATGCGAGATCGTGACCGGCCATTGATTTGTCGCCGCGATCATCCAATTGACCGTGCCGGTGAACACCCACGGCCAGTTTTGACGAATCGCGCCCAACCCGAGAATGATCCCAACCGCCGCGAAAATAAAATAGGCTGGGGCAATCCGCAGAAAGCGGCGCCAATAAAAAGAGCCGATGGCTTTCCCGAATGACGACTGGGTCATGTCCATTCGATCGCGCGCACGTCGCAGCGATGCGGTGATGAAGTAACCGCTCAACACCAGAAACAGGCGAACGCCGGTTGCGCCGAGATGAATCCAGTCCGGCAACGGAAAATTCGGAACATCCGCGCTGAAATGGTCCACCATTACGGTGATCACGGCCAGAGCGCGCAAGCCATCAAACTGCGGCTGATAATCTCCCGACGCCTGATCCCGGACTAACGCCCGTTCTGACGCCTCAGCCCTCGCTCGAGCTGCCGCCGCCTGGCCCCATCCAACATAAGAAACCCCTGCCATTAGTTATCTGACGGATTTGCAGCGTCAGAGTTACAAATTTTTTCTGCTAATCGTTGACGCTCTGCCCGCGTCTCTCGGAAGTCAACGGCGCTTTACACCGAAATTTTTCCCAGAACGGCCTGCAGTTCCTGGAAATTAATTGGCTTTGTCAGATGATGATCGAATCCGGCCTCCAGACTGCGCTGCACATCCTCATCCATGCCAAGTCCAGATAACGCGATTCCGGTGAGCGACTGACGTTGCTTCGCTTGCCGCACCAATTCGTAACCGCTGGTCTCCGGCAAACCGATATCGCTAATTAACGCATCGAACTGCCGACCGTCGAGAATCTCCAGCGCTTTCTCCGCGGAATCGGCCGTCACTACTTCATGCCCGCTCTTGGCCAGAAGTCGCGAAAGCACACTGCGTGTGTCCGCGTGGTCGTCCACCAGCAAGAGCCGCAAGTTCTTTGCGGCCATCGCAACTCCGCGTGCACCATCAACTGCAGCAGGCGCCGGCTCACCCAGAAAGTCGAGAAGCACCTGAAACGTAGTGCCTTTATTCTTGCCGGCGCTTTCCACGGTGATTGTTCCGCCGTGTAAATCGAGCAACGTCTTGGAAATTGTCAGGCCCAGGCCGAGTCCGCCGAATCGTCTCGTGATCGAACGTTCGCCTTGATGAAACGGCTCAAAAATGCTGGCTTGGCGCTCGGGTTCGATGCCGATTCCGGTATCGCTGATTTCAAAGACAAACTGCTTTCCCTTATTAGATGAACGAACCGTAATGCGCCCATTCTGGGGAGTGAATTTGACGGCGTTGTTCATCAGGTTCCAGAACACCTGCTGGATCCGAACCGGATCAGCCCAGATATGATGGCTTGCCGCTTCGAGATTGATCGAGACTTCAATCGCCTTCGCAGTGACGTCGCTTTTCACGATTTGCATGGCGCTTTCCAATAAGCCGTGGACGTCGACAACTTCGTAGTGCACTTCAATCTTGCCCCGAGTAATCCGCGTGACGTCCAGCAGATCGTCGATCAACTGCGCTTCCAGCCGGACATTGCGCAAAATCGCCATGACATCCTCGCGCAATTCCGGCGCGAGTTTTTCGTGCTCGGACAGATAACCCGCCGCGATCATCGCCGGCATCAACGGCGTCCGCAGCTCATGACTCAGCGACGCCAAAAAATCGTCCTTCGCCTGGTTTGCTTGTTCGGCTGCAACTTTTGCCGCTTCCAGAATTTCCTCCGATCGCTTCCGTTCGGTGACGTCCCGAAAACTCCAGACCCGGCCTACCGGCTTTTGGTCCAGCCATTGAATCTGCGAGTAGCGCTCAAAGATCGTCCCGTCTTTCAATTCGAGAACCTCGAAAGTTTTCGCGGGCACCGTGCGATAGATCTCCATGACCCGCGACACAAATTCTTCAGGATCCTTAAAGCGCTGACTGAATTTGAGCCGCAGTTTGTGCACGTCCGCCCAGTTTAACTCGTCGCGGGTGACGCCCATCAGCCGGGCGTACTTTTCGTTAAAATCCCGAACCTTACCGGACATGTCTGTCACGACGATCGCGTCCGTTGTGGAGTCGAGCGTCGCTTGCATCATGGACAGGGAGAGCGCCAGTTCCTCCGTCTTGCGTTCCAGCGCTTCCTTGGCCTGGAGCAGTTCTCGAGCAGAAACGTGGCCCGAACGATTGCCCTCGGCCTTCCGCGACTTCGTAATTGACGGCGAACGCTGTTTCTTCGCTTTAGCGCGTTTCACTTACCGGCCCATAGTAATTCCCTCGGGGTTACCTGTCACTGAATTGCTCATATAGCAAAAATCGGCTTTTCATCCAGATCCGGCCGCATTGCCAGTTCGCCAAAAGAAAGGCGCCTATTTTCTCCTTTTTACTTTCTAATTCCTACTTCCTACTTTCGTGGCATGAGCTTCACCAATCTCGAGCAACTACCCTTCGAAGGGATGTCCTACGAATTCCACGGCGGAAAGCAGGGGGCGCCAATCTCCGCTTACATCGTGAAGGCGCCGCCCGGTAAAGGTCCCCCGTTACACACCCATCCTTACGTGGAGACAATCTTCATGATTGAAGGGCGCGCCACGGTAACGATTGGCGACGAAACCCGAGAAGCGAAACCCGGCGACATCGCCGTCGTTCCGGCGGACACACCGCACCGCTTCGTCAATTCAGGCGACACCATGCTTCGCCAGATCGACATCCACGCGTCTCCAAAATTCATCCAAACCAACTTGTGACGCGCGGTTTTGCCGTGTCTACGGACCGGTGCGCAGCTATTGCGCCAGTAAGCCGACTGTCGCCTTTCCGCTGATCACGACGATGACGTTGCGGGGTTGTGCTGCTTCGATCCACTTGATGTTCGTTAGCCGCGATTGATGTTTGCCGCATGCCACGCTGTCCGTGGGCAACCGCCGAGCCCAATATTACCTATCACGATGAAGAATGGGGCGCGCCGGTGCATGACGACCAAAAGCTCTTCGAATTTCTCACTCTCGAGGGCGCGCAAGCCGGGTTGAGCTGGACCACTATTCTCAAAAAGCGCGAAAACTATCGCAAGGCGTTCGACGGATTTCGACCGCAGAAAATCGCCCGCTATGGCGCGCGCGATGTAAAACGATTACTGGCCGACGCCGGAATCGTGCGCAACCGATTAAAGATCGCGGCCACAATCCAGAACGCGAAAGCATTTCTCGCTGTCCGAGAAGAATTCGGAACCTTCGACGCTTACATTTGGAGCTTTGTCGGAGGGAGACCGAAACAAAATCGCTGGAGAAAAATGAATCAGATTCCAGCCAGCACCATTGAGTCCGACGCGATGAGCCGCGATCTTTCGGGGCGTGGATTCAAATTCGTTGGCCCAACCATTTGCTACGCGTTGATGCAAGCGACAGGAATGGTCAACGATCATCTGATCACATGTCCGCGACACGCAAAACTGGCCGGTTCGCGTCGGCGAAAGTGAGCTCCGAAAATAGTTCCGGATGCAGGATGCTGGCGAGAATCTCCAGACTGTCCACAATTCGCGGACCCGGACGCGAAAAATATGCTTTCGCATCAACCAGGTAGACGCGGCCTGTTCGCGCCGCCGGCAACGAATCGAAGCCCGGATATTTCTTAAGCAGCTGGTAATCGCGTCGTGCTCGATCGACATCGTACCCGCAAAGCGCCAGCACAATCACTTCCGGCTGCGCATTCAAAACAGCATCCCATGTGATCTCGGCCGACGGCCGATGTTTACGCCCAAGCGCATCGTACCCGCCGGCGATCTCAACCAATTCCGGTCCCCAATGGCCGCAACAAAACGGAGGGTCGACCCATTCCATAAGAAAACATCGTGATCGATCCGTGGTTTTGTTTGTGCGGGCGCGCACCGATTCGATTCGCCTCGACAAATCTCCAACAACTTTTTGACCGCGCTCATTCACCCCACAAGCGCCCGCGACTCGGCGAACATCGTCGAAGATATCGGAGAGGCCGGTTGGCTCGAGATTTACGACTTGCGGCGGACCAGGCAGAGTTGCCGCCAGTCGCGCCACCGTTCCATAACCAACTGCGCAGACGTCACACAACTTCTGCGTGAGGATCACGTCCGGGCGCAGTTCGCGCATCAACTTCTCATCGATCGTGTAAATCGTGCCGTTCTCGCGCAGCGCTCTCCGCACCCACTCGTCCACCTCGCGGCTCGTTAGGTCGGCATTATGAATCGGGCACCGGCTTACCCGCGGTTTTGCGTTCGCCTCTTCCGGAAAATCGCACTCGTGCGAAACACCTACTAGATCGTCCATCAATCCAAGCGCAGCCGCGATCTCAGTGCCTGCCGGCAAGAGCGAAACAATCCGACGCACAGATTCTCGCTCTCTACTCGGAAATGTAGGCCGCCCGACGTCGCCGATGAATCACTCGGGAGATGCGCAGAATCGGAAACAAAAGAAGGTAAATGAGGCTGCTCCAGTCCCGCGCGGCCGGAATCAAGGCGAGACCGGCTGCAACGACTCCAACTGATACCACCGTCAGCAACCGGAACATCACATAACGCGTGTCGCGTTTTTCGAGCTCGTTAAGTTCCAGGACGTCCCGCAACCGCCACGCGTGCAGATAAAGCAGCGTCATCGCGCCGTAAACTGCCGCGAATCCCAGGCCGTAAATAACCAGCAAAGTCGAAAATTGCGAGCCGGTCATCGCCACTGGGAGACCGGCGCCGAAAAGCAGTCCCGTAATACTGAGATTGAAAAGGAACTTGAGCGGATAAACGTAGAACAGGACAACGAACAGCATGACGCAGGTGAGAAACCGCGCCGTCCCGTCATCGAGGCCGTAACGACGACAATATTTGTAATGACTATTCCAAATCAACGCCAGCAGAAGGAAGCAGATCGCGAACGCGGGAAATCCGCGCATCGTGTTCACCAAGTCGTCAAACGACTTCGGAATATCAAGCGATACCACCAGCAACGTCAACGCGAAGCCAAAAACTGCGTCACTGAAGGATTCCAGGCGCGTCACCTCGCGTCCGCGCAATCGAAATCCGGTAAAATCTCGATCGCGTGGTTGGATGGACCGCATCACCCACAACGTCTTAGCAGATCACCATTCAATTTGGAATTCACTTCATAATTTTTAATTTTTCCTTCTTACTTGGGCCGTGTCTTCCGTCGTTTTTCTTCGCGGCATCAATGTGGGCGGAGCAAATCTCTGCAAACCGGCCCAGCTTGCGAAGCAGTTGGCCAAGCTCGACATCGTAAACATCGGCGCGGTGGGAACATTTGTGGTGCGTAACGATGTCGCTGAACCAGTTCTCCGGAAGAAATTTGCTGTTCAACTCGCGAAAACGTTCGGAATCAAGTGCGAGGTCATGATCGTTCCCGCGCGCGACGTGCTGAAACTCGCAGCGAAGGACCCGTTTGCCCGCCAACCTTCAGGCCCGGACATCACCCGTTTCGTTAGCGTGATGCACAAACGACCGGCCAAGCTACCGGCGATTCCTCTCAACTTGCCGTCGAACAAGGAGTGGCTCTTGAAGATCGTCGCAGTGCCAAACCGCTTCGTGGTTGGCATTTATCGCCGGGAAATGAAAGCCATTGGTTATCTCGGCAAGATCGAGAAAATCTTCGGCGTTCCGGCGACGACCAGAAGTTGGAACACGTTCGAGAAGGTGCTGAAGGTGCTTGGCCAGGATTAACAAAATCCTCAAAGCTTTTTCCGCTGCTCGGTTCCACTTTTCAGTTTTGCGGCCGACCTAACCGCTTCTACATTCCAGCGGTTTGAAACGAGTCTTTGTCATTTTTCTCGCCGCTCTTGTCGTCGCAATTGCCGTGCTGGAGATGGACTGGAATTGGCGACGCCAAATCGCTCCGCGCGGCGGTCGTTATTTCTTTCACCGGGTTGCCCTGTCTGTTCCATCGTTTCGCCAGAGCGATGACAAATGGAGTGACGATCCTCTGGGCGGTGTTCCGGACAATGGGACAATCGGCGGCGAAGGCTGCGCGGTGGCGGCTGCGGCAATGGTGTTCAAATTTTACGGCATCGATGTCGACCCGCAGCAGTTAAACTGGTATTTAAGCGGCGTCGACGGCTACACCGAGCGCGGCTGGTTGTATTGGGACCGCGCTGCATGGTTTGCTCCCGATCGCGTTCGTCACATCTACGAAGATTTGCCGTCCTACGCCTTGATCGATTCGAATCTAGCTCACGGAAATCCAGTCATCGTGCGAGTGCGACTCGGAAACGGCGTGACCCATTTTGTAGTCATCGCCGGCAAGGATGGATTCGATTATCTGATTCAGGATCCTGGAGGCGGCGCGGCCAAAGGTCTTTACCCGTTGCGCGAACTCCATAGTAAGATCGAAGCGCTGCGATTCTACCAGCCGATCGCGAAACTCGACTCGCATCTTTCCGCGCAGCGTTAGCGAGTCCGTCAGTTTCTAACTACTGCCTTCGACTCTACCCTGGCTTTTTCCCCTCGCGCACTGCCTGCAAATCAGAAGCGACTCCCTGTAGCCGGGAAATAATCTCCTCCAAATTCACCGAACCGTCCGACGAACCTCCAGCTGCGTCGCGCGCCAGCGCATCCTTCAATTCCTGCAAATCACTTCTCAGTTCCATATTTGTAATCACCAGTCGGCCCACAATTTGCAACGCCTCCTTTTGCGCATCGGTTAATGTGTGAGGCTCGCGATCGATTACGCAGAGCGTCCCCAGCAGATGCCCATCGCGCGCCGCCAGCGGCGCTCCGGCGTAAAATCGAATATGCAGGTCGCCGGTTACCAGCGGATTGTGCGCGAATCGCTCATCCTTGCTTGCGTCCGGAACAACAAACATCTCCGGCTGCATGATGGCGTGCGTACAAAAAGCCTGGGCCCGCGGCGTTTCCTGAACGTCGAGACCGAAGCGCGATTTAAACCATTGGCGGTCCGTGTCGATTAAACTAATCAGCGAAATCGGCACGCCGCAGATAAGGGCGGCCAATTGGGTCAATTCGTCGAAGCGCTCCTCCGGTTTCGTATCCAGAATCTTGTACGACCGCAATGTGCGCAGTCTTTCTGCTTCGTTTGCCGGCACGGGATAAGGCATCGCCATGATTTATGTTATCGATAACCCGCGAGATGGCCACCACAAGTGTGCCGGCGTTCGTTCGCACTTCTTTTGATTAAGATTCAGCCGTTATGCGTGATTATAGTTCCGTCTCGGACGAAGCGGAGATTTGGGTCTCGCAAGGATCGGGCAAATCTTGTCTAGTCCACAATCGATGAACACGATTTCAGTCCGCTCAGTTGTAGTCGTCTTCACCATCGCAATGGTTGCGCTGACCGCTGCGCAAGCCGGGCCGTCAAAACGTTCATTGAACGAGGACGCCGCCCTCAAGTTGCTTCTCCGCACGCTCGAACACGATCAAGTTTATGCGAAGCGCATTTCCCTCGATTGTGTCACCTTCTACACGGAAGAAACAACTGGCGCTTATTTTCAATTCGTTCTGCGAGAAAATCACACCGCCAAATGCGGCGGCGATCCCGATGTCAGCCCCGTAGTCGATCGTTACCGGGTGTATCGCGTGTCGGGAAAAATCGAATTATACGACGCGGTGAACGACAACTGGCAGGCCTACGAAAAGGCGAGAGAAAAATAGCCGGTTGCTCAGCTCTCCCTGCGAGCTGCCGTTTTTTGTCCGCCGGCGAGTAACACGTCGCGTCCAACCAGATAGAGCAATAGGCAGAGAGCGATGAATGGAACCAGCGCCAGCAGATCGGCATTTACTCCCGCGAAAAACGGGTTGTGCGCGGTCGACCAGACTTCCATTCGCCTGCTGAAGCCAACCAGACTCGGCACCCCGGCCATGAAGGCGATTACGATGCCGGCGAGTGCGCCGCCCGCGATGTAACCCGAAGCCAGCAACACGCCAAGACTCTTGTCCCCTTCCGCCACAAGCTCCTCTTCGGTGAGCGCGTGATTGTGAAATTTCGTGCGGCGCAACCAGCGATCGACCAGCCACCGCACCATTCCACCGACAAAGATTGGAGTCGATGACGCCAGCGGCAGATAAACGCCGACCGCAAATGCAAGCGATGGAATCCCGCTCAATTCCAGCGTGATGGAGATCATCACGCCTAACAAAACGAGCGCCCACGGCAGTTTGTGACTCAAAATACCTTTAATGATGTAGGACATCAGGGTCGCTTTCGGTGCGTCGAATTTTTGCACAGAGCTACCGTCCGGCCGCATTTTGTGTGTGCCGTTAATTCCAGGATCGACCAGATAGACGACGCTGCCGTCATCCTTGACCAGAAAGCGTTGGGCCGGTCCGCCGGTGGAATCGAGACGGTTCCAAGCTCGATAGTTGTTGTGGTCCTGCACCCCCTGTGGTCCGGTCAGCTTTTCGGTCACGCCCAGTTCTTCAGCTGGCGCATGTAGTGCGGCAGTCGCGGAATCAAGTTGCGCCGCCGGAACGTAAACCGTGTAGGCGTCGTTGAGCTTCAGCAGAATCGGACCAAGCACGATGGCTGAAGCAAGCGTGCCGCAAAGAATCGCGATCTGCTGAGACTTCGGCGTGGAGCCGATAAGGAAACCTGTCTTTAGATCCTGCGAGATCGTGCCGCCGTTGGAAGAAGCGATGCAAACGATTCCACCGATCGACAGCGCGGTGACGAAGTAATGCGGCCCAGTCCAGCCGACGAGCAGAAAAGCCAGGCAGGTCAGCAACAATGTCGCCACTGTCATTCCCGACGTCGGACATGAAGAAGAACCGAGTTCGCCCGTTAGATGGGATGAAACCGTGGTGAAGAGAAATCCGATCGCGACAATCAGGAACGCGCCGAACAGGTTCCATTGCAGATGCAGCTGCGGCGCAGCCATGATGAGAATGAGGAGAACGATCACGCCCCCAATTACAAACTTCATCGACAAATCTTTCTCTGTCCGCGGTGTTGTGTCAGCTCGATGATGCGTGCCGCGGAGATCGGCCAGTCCGCTTTTGATCCCGTGCCAAATCAGCGGCAACGAACGCACCATGCTGATGATGCCTCCGGCCGCGACCGCTCCGGCACCGATGTAGAGAATATAAGCCTCGCGAATGTCGTCCGGGGACATTCCGGCGATGGGCGCGGTGCCAGGCGGAATAATCGCGAGAGAACTTTCGCCAAAAAATTTAATCGCCGGGATGAGCACGAGATAGGAAAGCACGCCGCCGGCGCACATGATGGAAGCGATGCGCGGCCCGATGATGTAGCCGACCCCTAACAACGCCGGCTCGATCGTGATTGAAATTGAGCCGGCCTTGAACGGCGCGCCGAAAATTTTCTCAGGCGTATTTTTCCAGGCATCGAAAGCGTTCATTGCCGCCTGGTAGAGAAACCCGAGTCCGAAGCCGGTGAAAATCGTCCGTCCGCCGGTGACGGCTTCGTCAGCGCGTTTTTCCTCGATGCCTTCGCGCGAAGCCGCGGCCTTGAGCACCTCGGCACACGCAGTCCCTTCCGGATACTTCAGTCGACCATGTTGATCGACGATAAGCGCGCGTCGCAGCGGAATCATCATCAGAATGCCTAACAACCCGCCAAGTAGCGCAACGAGCAGCACGCGGGTGATCTCCAGATCGAATCCCAGGATCATGATCGCCGGCATCGTCACGCCGAGCCCAAAGGCGATCGATTCCCCCGCTGAACCGGCCGTTTGCACGATGTTGTTCTCGAGAATCGTGGCGTCGCGGAAGCCAATCTTCGAAAGCATTCGAAATAGGGTGATGGAAATGACCGCCACCGGAATCGACGCGCTGACAGTGAGCCCAACTTTCAGGACGAGATACAGCGATGACGCGCCGAAAATGGTGCCGAGAATCGTGCCAACGATCAGCGGCACCGGCGTGAGCTCGCGCATGCTGGTGGCCGCTGAGATGAATGGGCGGAAGGACGCGAGGATTGGATTTGTCGGCTTCGCGCCAACAATGTCCGGCATTTCGTTAGGCGGATTTCTTGGATCGATCTCGGGACGCACGTGGTTCATAGCCGGACGACTGATGCAGCAGTGTTTACCAGCGTTTCCGGGTTTCAGCTAGACTGTTTCAGCTTCTGTGTTCGAATTCATACTTCTTATTTTTTCCTTTTTCATTCTTACTTTCCACGTGCGCACTGTCGGAACGGTCGAAAGTCTCTGGCGTTATCCGGTCAAAAGCATGCGCGGCGAAGAATTGGAGGAATTGTTCGCCGGTTATGCCGGAGTTTACGGTGATCGACTTTTCGCTTTCGCAACTTCCGCCAACCCGCCGGGCTTTCCGTTCTTCACGGGACGTGATCAACGCCAGATAATTCGCTATCGGCCGCGCTTCCGAAATCCGACGAAAGCGGCGCGACCCGTCAATTTGGATGAAGCCCAGAAATTAAGCCCAAACTTGAATCCAATCTCGGCCGCCGCATCCGACTTGGTGATCGACGTCGAAACACCGGATGGAACAACGTTCGCGATCGATCATCCCAAACTGATCGACCATCTTCGGACCAACACTGACGCGAAACACGAGCTCACCTTGCTTCGCTCGGACAAAGCGATGACCGATTGTCGCCCGATCTCGATCTTTGCTGTGCAAACGGCCACAAAAATTGGTGAAGAAACCGGCGTCGCAATCGATAAGCGCCGGTTCCGCGCCAATGTGTATCTGGACCTCGATTCCATGGACGGTTTTGCCGAAGATAAATTCGTCGGCAAATCGTTGCGCATCGGACCGAAAGTCGTTGTCCGTGTTCTTCACCGCGACGCGCGTTGCATGATGATCACGCTCGATCCCGACACCGCGGAAAAAACGCCAGCGATATTGAAAGCCGTCGCCCAAGCGCACGAAGGCATGGCTGGCGTTTACGCGGCGGTGATCATCGAAGGGATGATTCGCCGCGGCGACGCCGTCGAATTGCTAGAGTGAATTTCTAACGAAGTCATGAACCAGGGATTTACGTTCGATTGCTGCTTTCCTGCGCTCCCAACAGATATTCTTGATCGGTAACGTGTTCGAGCCAGTCGACGGCCTTGCCGTTAAGCGCTTCTTGAATGGCGATGTGAGTCATCGTGGTCGTCGCCGATGCGCCATGCCAATGTTTTTCGTTAGGCTTAAACCAAATCACATCGCCCGGCCGGATCTCTTCGATCGGTTCACCTTCGCGCTGCGCCCAGCCGACCCCGGCAGTGACGATTAACGTCTGGCCTAACGGATGTGTATGCCAGGCGGTGCGAGCACCGGCCTCGAACGTTACGTTCGCTCCGCGCACTCGTGCCGGATCAGGCGCCTCAAATAACGGATCGATTCTAACTTTACCGGTGAACCATTCAGTCGGCCCCAGCGTCGACGCTCGCGACCCGCCTCTCTTAATTTCCATGGTCAAAACTCGGCTCAACTTCTCACTTGTCACGCCGTAGTTTGAATGAATAGAGCGAATGGGACGAGCGACATGGCCGGTAAAGCCGCGGGGTAACGGTCGAACGCAGGGGGAGCTGCTGAGATACAAGGCGGAACGCCTCAACCTCCCTGTCCGACGTAGCCTCGCGCGTAGGCGGATCAACCCCTCAACGCTGCCGTCAGCCTGTCAGCTCTCCGCTCCCTGCTCCAAGCTCCCTGCTCCGAGCTGAAATGTTGAATGTTTAGGATACGACCCCAGCTACGGTGATACTTCGCAATTCTAGATCAGTGAAGTTGGATGTCGCCGCTGTTAACCAATCCGGAGGCCATATAGCCGTTACTTACTCGAATGTTAAATGCATCAGGGCAGTTCTGCCAGTCGTCCACGTCCACCGTGAAGGTCACAGTGCTGCGCCGAGAGATTTTCGCGGTGCCGGAAAATCGCGCGTGATTTCCAGTTATCATCAAACTCGTGATCTTGTTCACTGAGAAGGCGATCCCAGCCGACGGGTCGGAGTAGTTGAAGAAGTTTCTAACCTTTCTGCCAGGCTGTTGAACATGGAAGCTAAAGCTAGCCTGGCCATCGTTGTTAATTGCGACGGATCCGGAGCCGTCAGCCTGGGTTCCGGACGTTGCGATACAGGGAGGAGCACTCGGCGTTGGCGTCGGTACAGGTGTCGGAGTTGGACTCGGCGCAATTGTGGGCGTCGGGGTCGGCGTCGGAGTTGGTGTTGGGGTCGGGGTCGGGGTTGGACTCGGCAACGGAGTAGGAGTGGGAGTAGGAGTGGGAGTTGGTGTTGGTGTAGGTGTTGGTGTAGGTGTAGGTGTAGGTGTAGGTGTAGGTGTAGGTGTAGGTGTAGGTGTTGATGTGGGTGTGGGTGTGGGTGTCGGTGTGGGTGTGGATGTCGGTGTGGGTGTCGGTGTCGGTGTCGGTGTAAAAGTCGGGGTAGGCGTCGGACTCGGAGGCACCGTTGCCGTAGCCGTCGGAGTAGGTGTTGGTGTTGGACTTGGGCAGGCGACTAACAACTGAACATCATCTACAAACATGTCCGTCGGGTTACCCGCGTTATCTCCATGAGCCAAAAATTTTATCCGCACAGTCGTTCCGGCATACGACGCCAAGTCAAATATCTGCTGCACCCAGGCCTGATTGTTTGTGCACTGATGGAAGATCGTTTGTTGAATGTTACCCGCGCTATCGGTGATGTAAGCGTCCTGCCAATCGAACGAGATGCTATCTACAGTGCGCGTCCAGTACCAGAAGCTTATAGTGCCCCCGCTCACAGGGACGTTGAGCTGCTGATAGAACGAGGAGTCACCCGGTGTCTCACCTCCGGGCAGGCTGCCCACGTGGCCCGAAAAATTTCCACTATGAACCGGATAGCCGCTGCCCGAACTCGCCACAAAAGGGCTGGGATTGGAATTATCGATTGTCCAGGACAACAACGTGCCCGTTTCGAAACCGCCATTTACCACCGCGTCGCATGTTGCAACCAAATTTTGGGCGAACACACCAAGAAGCGGTGCGCCCCAGCCTGTCACAGCATCGTAACCGGTCGCCGCGGAAAAACCGGTATGGCCACTGGCGCAGCCGTTAGCTTGCAGAACAGTGTTGTTCCCCACCGTGATGTCGCGAAATGCGGATGGCCCGCTATTGTCGTACTGCGAGGCGCCCTGGCGGTAGAGCTCGTTGTTTGGCGATCCTTGGGATGAGCCTTTGAATTGATTTACCAATGTCGTTAGCGCGGCCATCAAAGGCGACGATTGCGACGTCCCGCCACCGAAGAAGAAGTTGCCTTGCATGGCGAAGATAAGAGTCGAGCCGTTCGGATCGGAAACCAAGGCAACATCCGGCACCACCCGATTGCTGCCGGCCGGAACGCCATGCACTGCCCCGGGTTGACTGTATAAAGTCTGATAACTCGGCCGCGCGACAATCGTGGAGGTACCGCCTCCAGTGGAACCGCCGCCGGTGCTCTGTCCGTTACAATCATTTCGACGGCCTGGAGGGGTGTTCCAGGTCACATCGGAGTTGACTGAGGTAACGTTGCCGCTTCCATCAAAATTACCCTGCAAAGTTGTGCCGCTGACCGCTGTCGCACCGCTGTAAGCCGCCGGTATTTGAACACCAACCCCGCCAGCTGCGCTTCCATCAAAACAAGTGACGCCGTCATCACCGGACGACGCAAAAAAGGCAATGCCTTCGGCGACGGCCTGATCGAACAGCGTAGCTTCGGAACTGTTATAACTGCCCGATTCGCAACCGCCAAAGCTTTCATTCACGGCCGGGATCTTCAATGTGTTAACGACATAATTCTCCGCAGTGAAGATCGAGCTGCCGGAAAGTTGATCAATAATGATCAAGTCGATCGCGGCGTATGGGACAGCGGCCGTCATGGTATCGACGTCGAGCTCGGCTTCGTCCTCAAATTTTGTTCCTGGATTCGTTAGGCCGGGAGGAACGATGCGATTGAGAGCGGACCCGTTGGTGCCCAGCACAGCCAATCCCAGCTGACTACGCAAACTATTCAGGTCCGAGTTGAGAATATCGGAATCGATGATGTTCCCAATTGTCTGGCCGACGCCTTGATTGGCGACGCCTCCATTAATCAAATTCTGATACCCGTAAACTACCTGAAGGTCAGACGGTCCCAGGTATTGCACACCTCCACCAATCAACGCGTCCGGTGAAATATGTTGCGCGTCTCTATGATCAGGATGACGACGCAAAACCGCATTATTCAAACCCACCAGACTGATCGTAATCGCATCGATCGCCGCCGGCAGAGTCGGCCGCTGGAGGTTTGCAAAGAAAGTCCGCGCTTCCGCCGGATGCTGGAATTCGCCAATCTGAACGTTAAACGCTCTTTGCACCACATCGGTGGCGCCAGAAAATGTAATCGACAACCGGTTTTCCCACGCCTTCTCGATGGTGAACCCTTGTCCAACCAGCCAATCGACGACTTGTTGAACCTCTGCGCTCGAGCGGCCGAAGCGATCCGCCCATTGCTCCGGCGTTAACCATTGATGGTAATTCGTTGACGAGGGATCGTATAGATCGGCCAGCAGCGCCTGGATACTACCTTGATTGTTAGGCTGAAAAGAAATCGTTAAGCTAAGTTTCCGGTTGAGGGCGAGATTGCCGACATATTGCGCAGTCGCGGTCAATGGGTCGACTGGGCCGACCTGTCGGTTTTTCAGGGCCGCAATGGTTGCGGGTGATTGATTGTTGTCGGCGGCGTATAGAGGTTTGAAGGCAAGGTGTAGACTTAAGCCGGCCGCGATCAGCATCAGGAACAATGAAAATGTTTTCCAGGATTTCATAAGGGGTTTTTGCAGACTCTCGGAGTGTCGAGTGGCCCACTTTGCACAAAACGCGAATCCGGAGGCAAGGCGAATACATCGGCATACTAAAAATATTTATACCGGTGTAGGAAAAAGCCCTACATCAACAACCGCGGAGAAACTTCTCGACGCTCAGCGATGCTGCAATGAGAAATTTACAACCCGGGAACAGTATGAGCCGCTAACAGCAGCGTAACTTCTCAACGTCTCAACGCTGCCTTCAGCCTGTCAGCTCTCCGCTCCCTGCTCCAAGCTGAAATGTTGAATGTTTAGATACGACCCCAACTGCATTCTCTAAATGCCAGTCCGGATCGGACCCACTCGTCACTTCAGTCTCCGACTCGCTGACCCGCGCTTGCGCCAAGGAGATTGCTTCCCGCGGAACGCGACGCAATCCGGTCGTTAAACCGAGTTTGGATAAAGTCCAGATGAGCCATTTGGTCGGGTCCCACTGCCATGGTTTTACGCCGTTGCGGTAGTCGTGCTGAAATTCGTGATGATAATTATGATAGCCTTCGCCGAAGGTAAACAGCGCCAGCAAAAACGAATCTCGCGCGCTGCATCGCTTCGAGTAGGGCTGACGGCCAAGCGTGTGACAGGCTGAGTTAATCAGAAACGTGCCGTGTTGGAGTGCGACCACTCTTGCGACGCCGCCAATGAGAAAGCCCCCGAGCGCGCCCACCCAGCCATTCCACAGCGCGCCGACTAACGTCGGCAAAACCAAACCCATCAGCACCGCGAGCAAATGAATATGTCGATCTTGCCACATCACCAGCGGATCTTTTTTTAGATCGGCCACGTTGTCGAATGGCGGTTGCGGCCAGAGCTTAAACAACAGCCAGCCGATGTGGGCGTGGAAAAAACCTTTTGTGATGTCGTACGGATCTTCGTCGTGATCGACATGCTTGTGGTGGCGGCGATGCTCGCTCGCCCACATCAAAACAGAATTCTCAAAAGCGCCGGCGCCGAAAATCAATGTGAATAGCCGAACTGGCAGCTTGGCCCGGAAGGTCGCGTGCGCAAATAATCGGTGATAACCGAGCGTGATGCTGAAGCCGGTCGCGGCCAGCGATACCGCGAAAATGCCGAAAATGAACCAATCAATACCGAAATGCCAGAGATACGCCGGCACCGCCGTCAGCGTCAGGATAAATGTGCCGATCAGGAACGAGCTGGTCGTCCAGTTAACTCGATCAAGTGGAATTCGAAACTTCACTTGCGAATTCTCAACTTCTTAACCGCTCAACCTGATAATGGTCGTCCGAGGACCACGTCTTCCTTTGTCCAACTGTGGACCGAACCGCAATGCGCACAGGTAAACTTCTGTTTTTTCATCTTCGCTGTCGGCCAGCGCTTTTCGTCGACCGTTTGGCCGGTATCAGTCAGTTTGGATGTCGATGGACATCGCACCAGTAAACTTTTCCAGTTCGTGCCCGGTTTGTTTTTTGGCCGCCGTGGCGGCTCGAAGAGAAATCGTGTTGCCATAAATTAAAGTCGGTAAACAATTCGCGCTTTGCCGGTATCGTAGGGAGACATCTGCATCTTCACTTTATCCCCGATCGTTAGGCGAATAAAGCGTTTGCGCATTTTTCCGGAGATGTGCGCGAGCACCAGGTGATCGTTCGCCAGCGCAACCCGAAACATCGTCCCGGGCAGCACCGACATGATCGTCCCTTCAATTGTGATCGCTTTTTCAGAATCCATGATGCCGATGTCGATCTTGCATGGCAGGCCGAACTGTAGGGGATGCTGTTAGCATCCGACTTTTCGGGAAGCAGACTGCTTCCCCTACAGATGGCTGTGCAATCAATTCCGGATCTACCGGCGATTGCCTCCTGCAAAAGAACGCTTTGCGCCGTAAGGAGCAGGACGCCCCTCCGGTGGACGAGCTTCGTTTACGGTCAAGGCGCGGCCATTTAATTCCTGGCCATTCAGCGCACTCATCGCCGCGTTGCCTTGCGTTGCGTCACCCATGGTGATGAACGCGAAGCCGCGCGATTTGCCAGTCATTCGGTCCATCATAAGACGGACTTCGCTGACGGTGCCGTGTTTTTCGAACAGATCCTGAAGATCGTTCTCGGTGGTCTCAAAAGAGAGATTACCTACGTACAGTTTCATTGTGTTTGATATCTTGGAAAAACTAGGAGCTACAGAGCCGTTCCCGGGAATCGGGTTTCAAACCACCAATGAGCGACGCTCACCTGACGATCTACCGCGCAGTGAAGTAAACAGAGTGTTCCAATAAGCCCCTATTATCGCCCGAATCGCCCGAAAAACAAACGATCATTTGAAATCCAAAATCCAGGACAGGATCTACAGGATTGAAACTGATTAATTAATCCGATTCTTCGGGTTTCGCAGAAAGTCGGACTATCTAGTTAATATTTCAGCGTACGATCAGCAAAAAAATCTGGGCCAGGCGCCGGTTATACCATGGTGTAAGTAATAATCGCCGCGATCTTCCCCGAACCGTCCTCTTTCTCTGGCACTTCGAGCATCGCTTTAATCACGTAAGGCGGTTTCTTTGTCACCCACCAGGTCATGCGTCCATAAAATTTAGTCGGCGTCTCCACCACGCAGGTCTCCGTCGTTTTTCCCGGCCCCGAGGACACGGTCTCCCGTCCTTTCACGCGGACCGGCACCCAATCAATCGCCATTTTATTCGTGTCCAAGGCCGGAAGCTCTGTGGTGTAGCCTTCCGCAAGGGGAAGAGCGGAAATTAGGACCCCGTACATTCCACCATAGAAATCAAACACCGGACGATCGAGTTTTACCGTGGCTTCCTCCGGTTTCGCGCCGGTCGAATCGGTGTGGCGATAGGTCGCGGTTTCACGGCGAAAGTCGACGTGCCGGACATTTCCGTCATCGCTTCGCGAGTAATCGAACGAGAATGGCGCCATCGTCTTGGGGTCGAAGATACTGACAAAGGTGAGCTGAATTGATTTCTTGTCGTACTTCGCGATTTGAGTTCGCTTCAACGCCGGCTGCCCCTGGAATTCAACGCTCTCCAGAGAATCGCTCCATGTTCCCGCCGGCTCGGCCGCGCCGCCGGGCTTTTGCTGGGTGAATTTCCAAAGGTTCGTATAGGGTTTGAGATACGAACCTGTCACTCCGGGATCTCCTACAAAAATTCTCCCCGACTTAGGCGGCGACGGATCTGCCGCGCTTGATTGCGCGATGACCTGCCAGCTACTAATCAAAAACCCGACAACGATAATATTTCCGAGAAGCGGCGCGATCCGTTTAAGAATTTTCATACGCTAGAGTGAACCGGCCGCAATTTCGGCCCGATATGAAGGTTCGCAATCAACCATCAACTTTTCTGGTCACTCGTCACTTTACCTTTTATGTCGCTCACCCCATTCGCTCCATTCAGCTTTTCTTCTCAACATCTCAACAACTCAACGCTGCTTTCAGCAGTGCTCAGTGGTCTGGGGGGCTATCCTGTGTTCGCCCCAATGAATTCCGCGCGGGTGTCGCCTTTTTGTGCGGCGCCGGTGTCACTTTGCCGCTAGGTTGCACTTCGATAGTAGGCCGCGACGGCGTTGCGGTCGCCGACGGCGTCGGGGTCGGAGTCGCTGCCGGAGTTGCCGTCGGAGAATAAGACGCTGCGAGTGCAGGATTGGGTGTCGGCGCTGGAGCAGTCGCGCCAGCAATATCAACACCGATGCCAACAAGGCGCCATTGTCCCTGCACGGGCGCGAACTGCAGTTCGAAATAGACCTGCATCGGTACCGACGGGAAAAAACCCGCCATACGCATCGTACCATTTGAATAGATCTCGGGCAGAACTGTGAATTGCGGCTCCAGCACCTGGACACCGGAAAGGTCGAAGTTTTTCGCGCGTAGCTTGGCGAAAAGCTGAGAAAGTCGCTCAGGCGAGTTCAACTTCTGAAAACCGGGTGAGCTAAGACTGTAGAAAACACTGTAGTTACCTGTTTGGTTTGCCTGCTGTAACGCGATCAGCGTGGAACGAACCAGGATCAACGCGCTGTTTTTGTCCATTTCCAACAGCCGCGGTGGAGGGGTCGCCTGCGGTGTCGTCGACGGCACCGCAGGCGATGAAAATGGATCTGCAGCGCCCGCGATTGGCAGAAAACCGATCGCGAGTAACGCCGTAGCCAACGCGATACCGCAGGCTACGACCTGACTGCGTTTACTCAATTCAGCGTGATGCTCAGACCTGCTCCACCACCGAAGTCACCGCGAGTGCTGCCGCCCGCGGAAATATTCCCGCGGAAGCGCCCGTTAGGCGACGTGAAACCAATGCCAAGCGCACCGCCACCTTCATCTTCAAAGGCGCCACCTCCAACTCCGATCGATACCTTGCCCGGCGTATCGTCGTAACGGATCTGGCCGGTTGCAATTGCCAAGCCCACACCGCCTCGCATTTCCTGTCGGACATCGTGAATTCGGTTGGACAGAACACCAATGCTTCCGAACAACGAATTAACCGACGGTCCCGCTGCCAAATTACCGCCAGCATCCGTTGTAACAAATGAGACCGGGCCGGTTTGCGCAGCCGCGCTCGCGCCCGAAGTGATACCGGCCATCGTGTAAGTATTGGTCCCGGTACCGAACGCCATCTGGTTTGCGCGGGTTGTCGTAGCGCCAGCGCCGAGCGCGGTGGAATTCGTAAAATGCGCGCTGGCAAGCTCCCCGAACGCGGCTGAGTTCGTTGCGGTCGCGCTGCTTTGGCTGCCGATGGCGATGGCATCAGTGCCGCTCGCCGTAACTTTGGCATTAGCCGTAGAATTGGAACCGCCGATCGCAATCGAATTTGTGCCACTCGCGGTAGTGAAATCACCGACCGCGACTGATCCGTCGCCGGTCGCTGTCGCACCATTGCCGGCTGCGTTAGCGCCACCTATTGCTGTTGCGTCTGCGCCTGTCGCAGTCGTATTCGCGCCGACCGCCGTAACCGCGCCGCCGGCGCTCAAATCGTTGGCAACCGCATGGGCGCCAATCGCCACCGAATTGAAGGTAGCGGCGCTGGAAGAGGTGCCAACCGCAGTCGCATCGGTGCCGCTCGCGGCGCTGGCGCTGCCGATCGAAATCGCGCCAACCGCGGTAGCGCTTGCCCCGTTGAGACTATTAGCGAAATCAGCGCCGCCAATCGCGATTGAAGTATCTCCACTGGCAACGGCACCGAGGCCGTTTGGTCCGATGGCGCTGCCGATTGCAATCGAAGTCAAACCGCTAGCACTGGGTCCATTCAGAAAGCTGCCGTTGCCAACAGCGATTCCATTGTCTCCAGTTACGGTGGGGCCGTTACCAAAACCCGGAAAGTTGCCGCCAATGGCCGTGCCACCGCCGCCGGGGGCGTTCGCCGTTGCTCCCGAACCATATGCGGTCGCGCCGCCGGCGTTCGCAACTGCGTTGAAACCGCCCGCGGTCGAGCCTGCCCCGGTTGCAGTCGCGCCATTACCGGTTTGCGCCTCAGCGCCAGTAGCACTACCGGCAACGACTTCCTGCGCGCGCACAGATTGTGGACTCAACCACACGCCGATCGCAATTACTCCAACAACAACAGTCGTTCTATTAAGAAAGGTTAAGGCGTTCATAAATCGACCGGAATATCCGGTTGGCAGTTTTAGGTCAAGCAAGAATTTGCAGGGTATCATCCTATAATTACAATAACGTAATTTGCCCCCTCAATGTGGCGGCAGCTCTCTCCAATCCGTCACCCGCGACAGCGTAATCCCACCACTCTGCAGCGTTGGGTGGGAGCCAGCGATGCCGCCCTGCGGCAGTCTAACATCAAGGGAACATTCTGCGCGAACTAGCGGGAGCGTAACTTTACGGCTGGACGGGGACATGCTCGGCAGGTAGGCCGGGCGGCGAATTTGGGAAATCTCGCCAGTTCTGCTGCCCCGCAGCAATTCTATCAGCCGGCTTCATTATGAGCGCACTGGCAGAGTGCGTAACCTTATATAATAAGGGAGCAATTTGGATGCACTAGCGCTTCGCACGCCGCGAATGGAGCAATTGGGAATCGCGACATGGCCGGTCGGTTGGGGTCACGACCTGGGCGGAGTGTTGTAACGGTCGAGAGTCGCAGGCTAGCGGGAGCGTAACCTCTCAACACCTCAACACCTCAACACCTCAACACCTCAACGCCTCAACCCCTAAACATCTCAACCGCTTCTCGCCTTTTCAAAGACGGCCTAACGAGTGAATCGGTTACAAATTTCTTCACCGAAGAATGCAACGCTCAATTCGATGTCGATATTCATTATGTCCGCTTTTGAACGTGCACGGCAGCACCTGCATCCAATCAAACATGAAACATTTCATTCGAATTTTCCCATTACTTGTCAGTGCCACGCTAATGATCGGATGCGCCAGCGACTTTCAATCGACCGGATCGGGATCGAGCGCGAACAATGATTATTCCGTAACCTCGAACGACCCTCCGCCATCGGTCTCGCCTCCCGATACGAGTGCTCAGGACGCGATTGATCGGATGAACCAGCAAATGGCTAACGACGCAGCCAACGCAGCGGCCCAGCAGCAATTCCTTGCCGGCATGGCAGCCGCCCAAGAAACGATGAATAACGCCAACAACCAGGCACCTTCAAACTGACAGCGCAGTATTCAGATTTCAGTTGTCAGCGTTTCAGTCTTTCTTCTCAACGCCTCAACATCTCAACCTCTAAACCTCTAAACTTCTTCTCCTTATTGTTGGAAACTATTCGCCGACTTAGTCGGACAGCGACGAGTTTGGATCGTAGTGCTGGGTGTCGACCCGCCAGCGTGCAAGGTCCAGCATTCGCCGAGCGTGGAACAGTAACAGATTTCGACTGTGACGCGGTTGCGGTCCTTATTCAGTTGCACCCAAAGCGGATTGGATTTGTCGAAGTTGATCGGGTTATTTGCGTCATCGTGCGGAGTAAACACGTTCTGCGATTCGCCGGCTGAGAACACGTGACCGCCGATGTCGCTTTCCTCACCGGTTTGTTTCTCGGAGCCAAGCATTTTCTCGAACGCCTCATACCAAGTCTTCACCGGCTGATCGTCCACCTTCACAATGACATGCTTAATGATCGCCGGGCCGACGCCTTTGTTGGCCACGGTGAATCGAATAGGTCCGTTGCTGCTGTCGAATTCGAGGATTGGCCAGACTGCGGCGCGCACCTGCTGTCGTTGCACGTAAGCGGTATAACCGGAAACACACAAAGCACAGAACCCGACAAGCGTCGCGATCACTGCGTCATATCGGCTGGCCCCGCGCCTCGCCTTTTCCTCCGGCATGAAGCCGATCGTATCGCCGGCCCGGTGCGTGTCAATTAGTCCGCCCAAGGTAGGCGCGATTCACCGCATCTCCCGGCGGGCGATTGAGGTCAACCGCCCTACCTAAACCTCTCAACACCTCAACATCTCAACTCCTTCTTCCGTGCGATCCGCGCCTTTACGCGCAATCAAGGTTGAACGACGTTAACCGAACATGTTTGGATCAAGAAGAGAAGACTCGCCCACGGCATCACCGGAACTGACACCAACCAAAACTGAACGACAGGCCGATGCGCCAGGAACGCCGACGCCTCGAGGTTTCCTTTCCAGTGAGGTGTCGATCGAAGGTGATTTGAGCTTCCGCAACGAGCTCCTGATCGACGGCAAAGTGAACGGCAAGATCAACGCCACTGGCACGCTGATTGTGGGCAAGAACGCGCGCATCCGTGGCGAGGTGAGAGTAAAATCGGTGACGGTCCAAGGCACGATCGAAGGCAATGTATTCGCATCGGAGCGTTGCGTTCTCGAACCCGGCGGAACTGTGCGTGGCGACATCGAATCACCTCGCCTGGCCCTTGATGAGAACGCCTCGTTTCTCGGCCGCGCCAAGGTCAGCGCGAACCGCGGCTAATCTCCCCGTAAAAAAAATCGACAGGATTTTTTTGTTCAGCGTCTGCCTTGCCCGCTCTCAACCATCAACTATCAACCATCAACTTTTCTGACTTGTCACAGGTCACTCCTTTTTGCGCTTCGCTCCTAGCTCCGCGCTCCGAGCCCTCTCCCCAACAACTCAACTTCTCAACGTCTGGTCACTCGTCCTACTGCTTGGACATCTGGTTCTTGATGATTCCGACGATAAGCATGAGGATGGCGCCGCCGACTCCGCCCCCGCCGACATTGGCCAGAATGCTTTGCATGTCCATGCCGCCGCCACCGGCCGCGGCCGACCCCATGACTGTTTGCAGGATCGTACCGCCGAGACCGCCGCCGACGATTCCCGCGATCGAATTTCCAATTGCGCCCAGACTCTTATCCTTCATCGCCGCGCCGGCCACATTCCCGCCGACGGCGCCGCTGACTGCCTCTACAATTAAGCTCGTGATATTCATAAGTTATTTGCTTTCGCGTTTTAGGTCTTTTGCGTTCTGCCCTGGCCGCCCTGAAAATTTTCACCAGTGTGGGGGCAAATAGTTCGCCGGGTCGAGTCCAAAACTCCAGTGCGAAAGCCAGGATTTGATGTCTGTTCAGTTTTCAGCGTTTCAGCGTCCGCTTTCTCTCAACGTCTCAACTTTCACGCTGCTGTCACCAGCGAATGTTCAATGCTTAGAAACGACCCCATTTGCTGACTACTCTTCAACATCTCAACAACTCAACTTCTCAACATCTCAACTTCTCAACTTCTCAACTTCTTTTTCGGTTTTGCCGTTTGTATTTAATCTGTTACAACGCCGGTTCTCGATGAACTACATCTTCGCCTTTGCTTTGGGCGTCGGCTTCGCAGCCGGCTTGCGCGCACTGGTAACGCCGGCTGTGGTGGCGTGGGCCGCTCATCTTGGCTGGCTAAATCTCAACAATTCCCCACTCGCCTTCATCGGAGCGACCATAACCGCCGTTATCTTTTCGCTCCTGGCTGTTTTCGAATTAATCGGCGATCTGCGGCCTCAAACACCGAAACGGACCGCGCTCGTGCCGCTCATCGCTCGTATTATTATGGGCGGTCTTTGCGGCGCCTGCCTTTGCGCTGCAGCCGGCCAATCGTTAGGCATCGGAATTGTCTTGGGCGGAATTGGTGCGGTGGTTGGAGCATTTGCCGGTTACGAACTCCGGCGACGTTTGGTCGCGGCGTTGAACATCAAAGATATCTTCGTCGCCCTGCTGGAAGACTTAGTCACGATTGGACTCGCCTGTTTCTTTGTCTCGCACTGACTCGACCGTCAGCTTTTCTGACTTGCAATGTGACTTGTGACTTCTGACCTGTGATGTCGATTCAGCGTTTCAGCGTTTCAGCGTTTCAGCGTTTCAGCGTCTCAACACCTCAACACCTCAACACCTCAACACCTCAACACCTCAACTTCTCAACCTCTCAACCTCTCAACTTCAGCGATGTCTTCGATAAGACCTGCGCGGCGGACGGTTGTTCGATGAAGCATTCCGGAAACGCCACCCGACCTTGCCGTGCGGCGCGCCGCCGTTTCCACGCGGAGAATTTCCCGGTAGTCGCGGCTCCATTTGCGGCGAACGCGCATTCCGTCGCTCCATTCTACTTTCTCCGTTCTCCGTTCTCCTTTCCCCACCCCTGCCCCTCTCGTCGCGTGGTGGCGCAGCCTGATTGTAATCGAAACCTTCCGCCTTTTTCCGAACGATCCCGCGGCCGATGAAACGCTCGAGCGAACGCATCGGCCCCCGATCTTCCGGCGTAATAAAGCTGATCGCATCACCGATGGCGTGTGCGCGGCCGGTGCGTCCGATGCGATGGACATAATCCTCGGAGTGCATCGGAAAATCGTAGTTCACCACATGCGAGATCCCATCCACATCGATGCCGCGAGCGGCGATGTCGGTGGCGACGAGGACACGGACGGCGCCCGATTTGAAATCCTTCAACGCACGGAGCCGCTGGTTCTGCGAGCGATTGGAATGGATGGTCCCCGTTTTAATTCCGCTGCTTTCGAGGCGGCGAGCGATCTTGTCGGCGCCGTGCTTGGTCCGGCTAAAAACAAGAACGGTGTCGAATTGCGGATCGGCCAGGAGATGAAGCAGTAACGCGGGTTTCAAATGCGGGCGAACTTCGTAAGCAAACTGCGTGACCGTGTCGGCCGGGTTCGCGCGCCGGCCAATCTCCACAATCTTGGGCGAATGTTGGAACTGGTGGGTCAACTGCTCGATTTCGCGCGAGAGCGAAGCGGAGAACATGAGCGTCTGGCGTTTTTGCGGCAACGCTTTCACGATCCGGCGAATCGGCGGAAGAAAACCCATGTCGAGCATTCGATCGGCCTCGTCGAGCACCAGAAACTCGACGCCCGAAAGGTTGGCTACTCGTTGGTCCATCAGATCGATCAACCGCCCTGGCGTAGCTACGACAAGATCGACACCGGAACGCAACGCCGCGATCTGCGGACGTTCGCTCACGCCGCCGAAAACCGTGGCCATGCGCAACGGAACGTGTTTCGCGTAAGCGCGAACGTTCTCCTCGATCTGCACCACCAGCTCACGAGTCGGCGCGACCACCAGTGCGCGCGTGCCGCGTTTTTGCCCGTTATGTTCTCGATTCTGCGAGCTTCATTAGAATCGGCAGAACGAAAGCAGCCGTTTTTCCCGTGCCCGTCTGCGCGATCCCGATCACATCGTGTCCCGCGAGAATAAGCGGGATCGCCGCGATCTGAATCGGAGTCGGCTCCGTGTAACCCGCGTCCTGCACGGCCTGTAACATTTGGGGGGAAAGATTGAGTGCGCGGAATGACATAACGCGACGGACTATCGCCCGTTAAGCGCCTCAAGCACCTGCTCTTCTTAGCTTTCATCTCAACTTCTCAACCGTTCAACCACTCAACTTCGTGTGCCCTGTCGGCCGCTTCTCAACTATCAACCATTAACTTTCTGATCCGCACCTGTTCTTTCTCACATTCGTCACTTGTCACGCGAATGCTAGACTCCGGCTCGCCGCAACAGATTGACTCAACAGAAGCTAACGAAGGAATCGAAGTTCAAGGATCCTTTCGTTGTCTTTGTGTCCTTCTGTTAAATTCCGTCTCTCAACTCTCAACTATCAACCATCAACTTTCTCCTCTGGTCACTTCTTCGTGTCAGCGTTTCAGCTTTCAGCTCTCAACTTCTCAACGACTCAACCTCTGGTTGCTTTCAGCAGCCGTGGTCTATGTTTAGATACGACCCCATTGCCTTTCGTCGTGAACTGAACTGGTTTCAGCTCTTTCAGTTTTCAGCTGTTACCTTTTTTCTCTTAGGAAGATCTGACCCGACTTCTTTTCGCTAAAGTCGAGGACGCTAGCACCCATCCGGCGTTGGTTTGCCGCCCTGCCTCACAGCGAAGTCAGGCGAAATCGCGCATTTTCTCCTTGAGTCGCAGACGCCGACGGCGCGACAGTTGAGTATAAGCCACCCCCGGCCGCTGTTTGGGACAGTATCACACTGCAAGGATCTAGTGGCTTCGTCCCCCGCGATTCGTTCGACCTTCCTAACTCACAACCAAAAATTAAATGAAAACAAAAAACCATAACCGGTTCCTACAGCGGCAACGCTATATAGCAACGACCATGGTTTCCCAACCGGTCCGGCGGTCTATACAAGCATCGACCGTTGACCCGCCGCGGAGTCAAAAAACGTTTGTGTCCGGTATCAACTCCATCAAAACCGTCACGAGGTTTTACAGTACGGCACCTCATATCATGGCTTCGTGCGCGATCAGCATGGAATCATAAGTAGCTTTAACGCACAGAGGGCGCCGCCTGGCGACGAGACGCTGCCATCCAGCATAAACAACCCGGGAGCGGTCGCCGGTTACGTATCCCAAGGCCCTGCTCAGAACCAGCACAGCTTTGTGCGCGACAAACAGGGCACGATCACCATTTTTGATCCGCCCGGTACCACAGATGTCGAACGCGGTGTGCATCAATGATGCCGGAACCGTCGCCGATCGTGGGAAACGCATTAAATGAAAACAAAAACGATTCGTTTGAGACGCTCGAGGAAAATACGCTATTCGGTCGCGGCAGTCCGCAATGTGTTTGCGATCGACGCAGAGGGATCAGTCGTTGGACAAGCACTGAAACGACTCCTTCATGGCTTCATCCGCGATGCCACGGAAAAATTACCTCGTTGATCCCGCCGGAGCAAATGCACATACGGCGAGCATCGCCGCAAAAACCATTGCGGGCTTTAACGTGGATACGAACGGGACGTATCATGGTTTGTGGCAGCGACAATGTGTTATCACGAGTTCTAACCCGATAGAAGCACGAGCAAATCCACCTTCGGCGATCAATCCGGCCCGGCAGACCACGCGGTGGTTCTCTGATTCAATAATATTATCCACCGATTTCTGCGCGACGCGTCGGGGCGCATTACGGCATTTGACGTTCCAGGCAGTCCTGACGATACCGTTGGTTGGAGCAGAAAGTTGGCAAACAGCGACAGAATGGACACCGCCCTTGACGAACGTGATCTGACGGTAACAAAACCGTCACAGCGTGTGGCACCGGGTGAAATTCGTCGACGGCAATTTCTATGGCGGTCACCGGCGTCTCGCCGCAACCCCAGCGTTTCAGCCTTTGGAGGAACAAATCTTGAATCTGAGATACGACCGTGCCTTTCCGTCAAACATTCTCGGCTGACAACGCAAGCTCGCTCTGCTCTTCAAGACGAACGGCGAAAACACCCTCGACATGGTGACTCGGATGCACGGCAAAACCCGTTGGGTGACGGCGCGATCGTCGTGGCCACCGATCGAAGAGCCGACGGTTACTAAGCGATGCGAACGCCAAGGGCCGATTTAAAAGTCACAAGTGATACGTTAGCAGTGACGAGCGAGTGACGAGAGTTAAAATGGCATAGGGCTAGAGCACTCTCAAGCACAGCCCGCCTGCGTGAGTCCCCGACCAGTGGTGGCCGGCCTTAATACAGGCGATAGCGAAGCTCTCGCAATCGCAGGTCCATTCTCCCGGCCCCTGTGTGCATTATTCGCGTTGCAGGTGCCGTCGGCGGCCCTCGATGTGCAGTCGAACTGCCTTCCAGGCATGACCTTGCTACCGGTACGCACCGCGTACGACAAATTCGTAGCCAGTAATTCGGCGCTAGACGGCCCGCGCGTCTTCTGCAACGACAGATTTAGTGAACAGCGGCCGAACGTGAAGACGTTCGGCCGTATTTCGCGATTTGCTTTCGTAGTGCTTGAAGTTATCCGCTCTGAACTTCTTCTCAAGACTCAACTTCACAGCAAGAATATGAAACAATAATTGGGGTCGGATCTAATTACGCCTCGGTTTTCACTCAAACACGTCGTTATGAGTCCGCCCGACTTGACCAACTAGACCGAGCCGCCCATAGAAGCGTCTGTGCACCTCCCGACCGATTTCGCAACGTTCCCGGCGATCAAGCCACGCTGATGTACCTAGTTTGTTCCCACGAACTCACCTGTTCGAATCCTTCGGATGATCAGTGGTCAATCTAGATATTTGCAACACCCACCTCTTCGAATTCTTCGCCCGCCGCGGCGGGTGACTTTACCGATCCACACCGAAAGTTCACTGGGCGGGGGGCTGACGAAGAGCGTCCTGGACCGGCGCAGGTAATTTGTCGGCGTTGCGCAGAAACTGGCTCACTTGCCAGAGCTCGTTATCGGTCAGTGTCCCTTCAAACGACGGCATGGCGCTGAACCGGATTCCGTTCTTCATCACCCAGTGCGTCGTGCCGACGGGATCGTCGGTTACGCCATGTCCCGGAGGAAGCAGCTGCGGGACATGCGGGTACCACTTTTTCGCCATTGGCGACGCGGGTTGATCCAGCTTGCCATGACAACCGGCGCAGTTCTGCATATAAATATGAGCGCCGGCGAGAAGATTGGTCTCGTCCGCGGGAAGCGGCGATTCGTCCTGCGCGCTCTTGCCAATCGAAGCATCAATCGCCTTGCTAACGATAAACCGTTCCATCGGCAACGGCCCGCCGTTCGTTCCCATGAAAAGTCCGCCGCGAGCAACGAAAAGATATCCAGCCAACCCAAGCAGACCGATTCCAATAACAATGCCGAAGAGAAATTTGATCATAAGGTTGGCTAATAAGGCGGACTCAGCGGAAAGAATAAAGAAATTTCATGCGTATAATTTACGCGTGCTAAACACTCTGGCTTAAGCTGGACCGAAGACAAAATTCGCGATAGCGAGGGCGCCATCGCCAGCACGCGAGGCGCGTGCGCTCCCCGGAATTATCCGGCGGGAATGTGAAGTTTGTATTTGTGCCAGAGCCATAGCACCAGCAGCGCGCCGAGGATCGACACAATGATCCCGGCCGGATGAAATTGCGCGCCGGGCTTGGGACGCGAAAAAATGTGCGTCACCAGTCCGCCGACAATTGAGCCGACGAGCCCGAGCCCGATCGTCCACATGAGACTCATGTGCATGTGCATGACCGATTTCGCAGCCCACCCCGCGATCAAACCAACGATGATGTACCAAATCAGATGAAGCATGTTTCCTCCTTAATCAGATTCAACACCGACAGCCGAAGACATATATGGAGACGCAGAGGAAAGCGAGCCATCATTGAAGAAGGAAAATGGGGTCGAAACATTGAACATTTCGAAGATAGTGATCCGCCGTTGCCAAGGCTATCGCGTGGCGAGCAAGGGATGCACAAAACACGAAGGTGGATTCGGTTTTCGTCTGAGACGGCCGCCTCTACAGCGGAATTTGGGACGCGACGGAGCACATCCCTCCATCGCAATCGGCGGTCACAGACCGCCGCTACAGAAGAAATCAATCGCCCTGGCCGGCGGCGGGCGATGAAATTGTCACACGCGTTACTTTGGCCCCGGCTTTGCGTTCGGCTTCCATTTTTACTTCGCTGCCGTCCTCGCCATTCCTAAAGGTCACGAAAAGATCGGCGTTGTGATTCATCTCAGAGCCGGTGCGCTCGTGACTGAACTTCGGATTCGAGAATTTATCCCACGCGTCGCACAACGCTTCCGCAGAAAGCGGCGAGGTGCCAGTGACGATTACCATCGGTTGGTTGTCGACTAACTTGCGTGCGGGCGGACCGGATGGCGTAAATTGCGGGACCTCCGGCGTCCAATTCGGAAGCGAGGTTGGACCTTTCGCGTCAATGACCGCTTGCGCTGCTGCTTTTTGTTTCGCTTCGTCCGCTTTGGTTTCCGCTTCGGCCTGGTCGATCTGCGCCTTTGCCTGTTGCTCCAATTTTTTCATGTCCGCTTTGCTGGCCGGCTTATTGGCGTTCTCCATCGCCTTCTTGATCTGCGCATCGACGTCGTCGTCCTGCGCGAAAATCGGTGTTGTGGCAACCAGGCCCAGGGCCGCAAAGAAAAGCAATCGTCGTATCATGGTGCGACGTTAGACTGAGGCTAGCGAAAGGGAAGCTGAGTCTTGCTTTGCGGTCGCTCTATTGAGAGTCTCTTAGGTAAACATAACCGCCGAAAGTCCGAGCCGGACTGGCATTACATGAAAGCCAAATTGTTTTCGCTAATTAACCTGATCGCCGGTGTGGCGGTCTATCGGTATCTCATTACCGGCGGCTGGCTGACCAACCACTATCAACTGAACGATCCCAACATCGTCAACCTGGTGCTGGCCGTCTTCGAACCAATCGCGATCGTTTGCGTGATCGCCTACTGGGTTTGGCGAAAATCTTTTTCTACCGGCTCGTGTTCATTCTGGCTCTCATCCAGATTCTCATCGGCGCCGGCTTTTAGTTTTCATTCTGCTCTTCATGCTTACGTGGAAGGCAAAAATGATGTAACAAAATCAGCCTTAGACCTGGTTTCCGGTATCCCCTTTCCCGAAATTTCGCCCCTCAGCGATGCTGCTCTGCAGCAATCTACATCCAGGGAAATTATCCGCGCACTAGCGGGAGCGTAACGCCTCAACCGCTCAACTTCTCAACTGTGCTTGTCACGCGTCACTTGTCACTCGTTTACGCTTCCCCTGCGTAAACGTCCGCCTGCCAGATTTTCGCGGCGACTTCATCGCGCGCGGACGTGAGAAAACGCTCCCAAGATTTTGTCTCGTGCCAGACGGGCGCGAGTTCCCACACGCAGAAAGTCGGCTTATGCATTCCGTCGCGCGGCCAGAGAGCGAAATCGGCCATGGCGTCGCCATTTTTGTAGAAGACCGTCTCCCAAACTTCGTTGTTCCCGCGCCAGGTGTTGACGATCAGGAAATAAAAATCTTCGCCGCACCGGTGCAAAATGACAAAGCCAAGTCCCTTCGCTTCCAAATTTGTCTGCCGCGCAAGAAACGAACGAGCCAGCCGATCAATCTCATCCGGTACGTGTCGATCGTTAGTGCCACTCCGGGGCGAGTTTGTACCACTTCAACACCGCCCCGTTCGTTTCGATCGACTCGCCCGGTGTCACCTGTTTCGGGCCATGTTCGTATCTTCTCGCCCACTCCCAAATCGTTCTTCAGAATCGCATCGATCGTTGCCATCCTTTTTTTTTTTTTTTTTTTTTTTTTTTTTTAAACATCCACTTCTCAGTCTTTTTCCCCTCAACTTCTAAACGCCTCAACTCCTCAACGGCTAAACATCTCAACATCTTGAATTTTTTTTTTTTTTTTTTTTTTTTTTTTTTTTTTTTTTTTTTTTTTTATGTTTAGATACAACCCCACACGCGTACGATTTCATCCGGCATCGCAACGGCGTGAAAAAGCTGGTCTCCCGCTCGATCCTTGTTAGACCTTGAGTCAACGACGCGACGGATGAGCAATCACGTTTTCGTAAGTCATTCCCACGACGATTCACCCGCCGCGGATTTGATTGTGAAGGCGCTGGAGGAGCGCGGCGTTGTTTGCTGGATTGCTCCGCGGGACGTGGACGCGGGCGGGTCTTATGCGGAATCTATCATCAATGCGATTGAGAGCGCCAGTTGTTTCGTGCTGATTTACAGCCAGAGCTCAAATGTCTCTTCGCATGTCATGCGCGAAGTGGAACGTGCGTTGAAGTTTGGCGTCAACATTGTTCCAGTTCGGTTCGATGATTCGACACCGTCAAAGAGTCTCGATTATCTTCTCGCGACCGTGCACTGGCTGGCGATCGCGCCCAATGCCCGGGAACGCTCCATTGCCACAGCGGCGGAACAAATCCTCGCTGCGGTAGCGAAGTTTCAGAACACTCGCCCAGCGGGGGAGCCGGAAAAAGTTGCACCACGTTTAACCGCCGCGGTTCCTGTGGCCCGTCCGCCAAATCGACATTTGTTTTGGATCGGAGCCGCGATCGCCGTCGTACTGATCGCCGGGCTGATCGGGTTTTTTGTTTCAAGGAATTCGTCGCATACGCAAAACGCGCAGCAGAATCAAAGCACTGCGGCGACGGCTACCACAAAGATTGACGGGCCGGGTCAGCCGCTCGACGTAACGAAACGCTATTTTGAATTGTTAGGTAACCGAGATGCCACCGGTGCTTTCAATCTCTTGTCGGCGAGCTTGCGCCACCGTCTCTCAATGACCGTATACTCGACGAATGTCGCCCGCTTGCCCCGGGCCAAGCTTGTGGAAACTACGATTGTTTCACAGGGCGAAAACAAGGCGAGCGTCAAGGCGGTGTTAGAGGAGCCAAATCCTGATGCGCACAATCCGCAGTGGCAAGCTCCGATCGATTTGGTTCTCGAGTCCGGCGCTTGGCGAATTGACAATATGAAAGGCCTCCTTCCAGCGAGTGGTCGCCCTTTGTCCGCCTCGGCTCAAGCGCCTGACGCCGAAACGACACCAGATGTCAGTCAGTCAACGCTTCCGGCGGGCTCGGCGCAGCAGCCAATGTATGGCATCGTGCAAAATCGCGGCGGAACAGTGGATGTCCACGAAGAACCATTTCCGCGGGCAAGAATTGTTGCGGTGGTCAAGAATGGCGACCGTGTCCAGATTGATCGAATGCAGGACGGCTGGGCCCACGTCATTCTGGGCCCTAACCAGAGCGGCTACATTAACAAGAGCCGGCTGAATATTAGTCGTGAGAACCAATAGCAGTGGAAAGGGCCTTAAACATTGAACATTGGCTGCTGAAACAGAAGAAAAGAAGAGGAAAGAGCGAATTAACAATTTCTTTTTTTTTTGGATCCGTTAGGCGACTGGGACGACGGTCGTTGTCTCCATTTCCGCGGGCGACACTTCGGCCTTATCGGTGATCAGCTTGCGCAGGAACGGAATCAGCACGACGAGCGCGATACCGACCAAGAGGGTGACGACACCAAGCTCGGTGAAAAGTTTCGCGTATCCGGCATTGGTGGCGACCGCCGTAGTGCCGGTCGGCTCGGGGATCATTCCCGAGAAGTCGCCGGCAAACAGCGACGCGAGACCGGTCCAGAGCATCCAGCTGCCCATCATCATGCCTTGATATTGCCGCGGCGCGAGCTTGCCGATCATCGCGTATCCGATCGGAGAGATGAGCAGCTCACCGATGCTCTGCAGCACATAACTCGCAGAACAACCAGACGAACGCGCTCTTGCCGTCGCCGCCGGCCAGCTTGATGCCGAGCGGGAGAATGAGAAAGGCGACCGCCATCAACAGGAGCGACGCCGCAAACTGTTTCGGTATGTCGATCCTCCATCCGCGCGCGCGCATGCGGGTAAACAGCGCCGCCAGCAGCGGCCCGCCCACCACGATGCAAACGGTGTTGATGTTCTGGATCCACTGCGGCTGAATCCTCACGGGACCCATCATCAGGTTGACGTTGTTGACCGCGAACAGCATCAGGCCGTTCGGCGCCATCTGGTAGAGCGACCAGAACATCAGCGAGCCGACGGTCAGGATCAGGTAGGCCGTCATGTTCCGCTGCTCGCGGCGATCCGAGTGGCGGACCGTGAGATAGATCAGCGTGAGCGCGACCACGGCGCAGATCCCCTTGATGATCGTCTCGGTGCCGCCGGGCCGCTGGAGCATGAACCACACGACGGGAACGAGGCCGATGAGAATGGCGATGCCGGCGAGCTGGCGCAGCCGGAATTGCTTCGGCGTTTTGTCGAGCAGCGGCGTGTTGCGATCGGTCAGCGTCTTCCAGTTGAACAGGGCGAGGATGATGGCGACGAAGTTGCCGAGCGTCGCGAAGATGAAGAGGCTCGAATAGCTCTCGGTCGCCTGGAAATGGCCGGCGACGGTGAACCCGACGAAGAAGCCGACGTTCATGCCGGCGTAGTTCCAGAGGAAGGCTCCTTCGCGGCGCGGATCCTCCGGGGTGAAGCGCTGGGTCAGCATCATGTTGATGCAGGTGACGTTGAGGCCGCTGCCGGTGAGGAAAAGCGCGAGGCCGACGTAGAACAACGCGAGCGTGCCGGTCGCGATGCAGGCGCAGCCGATCACCTGCAGCGCCATGCCGCCGACGAACAGGTTGCGGTTGCGAAAGAAAGCGGCCGCCCAGGTAACCGCCGAATAGGTGCAGACCGTAGTTGAACGCGCCGAACACGCCCATCAACGCGGTGGCCTCTTTCACGCCGAGATTGAGATGCTTCGTCGCGTAGAGGACCAGCGTCGAGTAGAGGACGGCGAAGCCGAGCGTCGCGAAGATCTGAATGAAGAACAGCACGGCCGTTCCCTCCGGAGCCCCTGCGAAACGGCGTTTTAGAAATTGCATTCGGCGCTCCTTTGTTGCTCGTCGCGACCGATTATGTCAAGCGGTTCGCAGCCGGCGAACTCAGTTTTGGTAAAAACTGAGCGGGAGCGTAATCTTGAGATACTGACCTCAATTTCTTTTCCCTTATGAATCCAACAATTCCCACCTTCTTTGCATTTATCCTGATAGCCAACCTTGCATCGGCAACAGAGCGCAAGCCGCCTCTCTCGCAGGAGCCTAGGCCGCTGCACGACTCGCGGAAGTACACGGACTACAAACCCCAGCCGCCGACGCGAGTGAGGGATGAAGTGCTGCGTGTTGCGAGCAATGGATCCTTCGTATCTCACTGCCTCCTGGTTATTTCGTGCGACGGCAGAGAAAAGAATTTCGAGACTATTACGGGACAGGACGGGCTGACATTTGGCATCACTGACTTTGCGAGTGACGATGGCGTCTATGAGTTTCTAAAGCTCCTCCATCAGCATTATCCAGGTGAGTTCAAGGCGATTTTCGCGGAACACAGCGACGACTTACTCAACCTTTCCTGGATTAAGGAAAACAATGGCGGCGGCCGCGGCAAGGATGCCAACGATAATGGATTGGTGCGATTTGATTGGTTTCGAACAGGCCTCGACAAAATTCTTTCCAACCGCCGCTACTACGGACTGCAACTGGCAAACTTCCGCGAGGGCAAAGTGGACCCCTGTCTAAAAGTGTTTAAGACCAACGGATTTCAATATGAGCTCACGTTGGGCGCGATGATCGCGGTCGCGAATAGCGTCGGTCCAGGCGGCATGAATACTCTTCTTAAACGCGCGACCAACGACGTGCCGTTGGGGACAATAGACCGTGAGAGACATATTACAGAGAAGATGCTTTCGCTCTACGTTTCAGGTGACCCTTTACCCGGCCCGGACGATTCGGCCTATATGCAATCTGCTCTCGAAGAGCAGCCTGAAAACGGGGCGGCCAAACTAGGCCATCGCGCCGATCGTGTTCGCCGTGTCGTAACAAACTTTCCGCCCGCAAAAAAACAGCTCCTTAATGGTTTGGGGGACTTTTCGCTCGAAGCCGATGAGCGTTTGGATGCAGTCGACTCGCATCTCTCGCAACCATCGTCATCGCCAAAAGAATCTGCGAACCCATCCGCACAACCGTTATCCGCGACGAGTCAGGGGACTTCCTCTCCCTCCAAAGGTGTAGAAGAGGAAAACACAAAAAAACAGAGTTCGCCGACGCCGGCCGCCAGTGCGGATTCGCCCATCGAGTCACCTAACAAAAATTTAGAACCTCCTAAAGGATCGGCGCCCGCCAGTGCAGCGGAGGAAGCAAGTCCTCATTCGAACGCTCCGAACGACACTGGGAAATTCGATAACGCCTGGCCCGCAAGTGAATCGAACAAGAAGTGGCTCAAACATGTCCGGAGTATGGACTTGGAAAATGACACGAACTACAGCTTCCCGGAGCTCGCTGGCAAGACTTCATGCATGCTGAAGATAGACAAGGATGGCAAAACCGTGGGCTCATTCCTATGGCGCCGTTCTAGCGGAAATTCGGGCAATCCAAATACGGAAATTGCTTACTTCAATATGGCGCGCATTCTTGGTTTCGAAAATATCGTTCGTCCGGGGGTTCCATTCAAAATAGGTCCCCGGGCGATTACTAAGTTACGAAAAGCTTCTGAAGAATGACCCGATTAATAACCAACAACGGCAGGACAACCGCACTGCGACTCTGGCGTTCATCCAAAGTAATCCGGGAGAAATGCGAGGCGCGTTGAAATGCAAGAAACCCAAGTCAACGGAAGAGTACAATGAAATCGTCGGGAACAACGGGCCAAACATGGACGATCCGATAATGCGACTAGTCCAGGCTGATCAACCAATGCCCGCAGGCGACGTTACGATAAAAATTAACAAGAAAATATACAAAGCAAGCGCAGTCGACACTGGACGGGCGTGGTCGAATCTTCTGGTGTTAGACGTGATATTTGGACAATGGGATCGCTTTAGCCAAGGGAATGTAACAATTGTAACTCAAGACGACACCTTCGCCCTTTTTTCAACCGATAACGGGGGAGCTGACTTCGGCCAGACTTGGCCAGAACGGAACGTCGGGTGGTTCAGTCGATATGATACAAACACGGTCGCACGACTAAAGCAGCTATCAGCGTTTCTCGAAGGCCAGGAGAACGAGTTCGGTGGGTATACGAACCCGAAAGCATTAGTCGTAGACCTCGGCTTATATCAGGAGGATTCTCCGGCGAACTACGTCAAGAAACTATCGCGCACTTGCAAGCTTATGTTAGCGACTATGCAAAAGAGCATTTCGTCTCACGGCGAAGCCAACGCGTTGTTCGCGTCTCGAAAGTGAGCGGTTTTCGGGAGAAAACTTTACGATGGGAGATCTCAACCGCAGGTTGTCGATCTAGGGAAATCGGCGACTCGGTTTTGGTGAATGGAACACGTGGGACGCGCGACATAGAAGGCAAAGCGACAAGGGTAGGAGCGAGTGAGTGCGGGCAACGAACGAGTTTCAAAACCGAGCGGTTTTCAGCTGAGCTGCTCAACTTCTCAACAACTCAACTTCTCAACCTTCTCTAGAGATACGACCCCATTGTCTTTTTCCTCCGCGGTGAATATTTGCCCTGCAAGAAATCATCAGTTTTTCACAAGTTAGGTGAAGTTCGTTCACCGCATGCCGACGAAGTTTCACCTAATGAACGCCACTACTATCGACGCTCCAGAGACACGCCCTTCTACCTTAACCACAACTCAGACCAGCAGAATATCCGATCCACATGTGGTTGTGCACGGAAGCCGTAGCAATTTTATTCAGGAGATCCGGGCTGGTAATCACTCATTCCAGGCGGATGAACCGTCTAGTTTCGGCGGAAGCGATAGTGCGCCCGATCCACACGATTATCTGATGGCCTCGCTCGGCGCCTGCACGTCCATGATGACGGGATTGCACGCCCGCAAAATGAAATGGCCGCTGGAAAACATCGTAGTCTCGTTGCGACACTCACGAATTTACGCTTGGGCTGCGATGAATGCCTGACCGAAGACGGCATGGTTGATCGCATTGACGTCGATGTCGATCTAACTGGCCCGCTTACCGATGAGCAGCATGCCGAACTGATGCGAGTCGCAGCCCCGTGCCCGATCCCGCCCGCGCGCTTACTCACGAAATTAACGTTCGCCTCCGCGCAATTTTATTCTAACGTCTGACTTTTTTCCGCTCACCGTCTCAACTTCTTTTTCCTCCCTGCTCCCCGCTCCTAGCTCCTCGCCGCTGATGATTCGACCCCATTTTCAATTCAAGTTCCTCACCTGGAAAAGAAGCTAGCGTTTCCTACTCGAATTTGCTAGAATCCCGCCAACTGATCGAACCAGAAGAAAAATACAAAATCGAATACGCTGAAGTCGGAAATCTACGGCGGCATTACAGATTAAGGTGCGATCAGCATTGACCACATTTTCATTAACTGCCGCGTTAGCGGCGCTTGCAAATTACTTTTCTCAATCAAGTCGGCCTCCGTTTCTGGTATTCGTTGGCATTTTTATGCTGGTCGCGGCGTTGCTGGCCTGCATCGTTTTTTCCTATCGATCGGAAAAGGCGGAACTTTATCTTCGCGACGTTTGGGTATCGTTGGACCGAACGTCCGCCCAACCTCCACCGCAGTTCCGAGAATTTAGTCCCGATATCCGTTCAGTTATTTCTGAGAGATATCTAGCGATGAAATGAATTGGACCCTCTTCTTCGCTGTCGCTGCGATCGTCGGAGCATTTTGCTACCTGAGATAAAGTACCCCGCCCGTCAGGTTGGACCGATCCAATCGTTATAATACAATTCCGGCGAAGGCAGGCTCACATTGAGTTCCTCAACTTCCTAACCTCTCAACAACTCAACGCCGCTTTCAGCAGCTGAATGTTGAATGTTTAGATACGACCCCATTGCCTTTTTCAAAAGAGCATTTCGTCTCACGGCGAAGCCAACGCGTTGTTCCCGCAGCGACATCAGCCCGGTTCCAGTTCCTCGGTTTCAGCATTTCAGAATTTCAGTTTTCAGCGTTTGCCTTGGCTCGTCACATGCCTGCCCGCCGTAGCCTTGGCGGAGGAGGGTCAGGCTTTCGTCACTATTTTTGCTTGTGACGAAAACCCCTCGCGCCATAGGATTTGGCCCCGAAGGAGACTAACTAACCCATGAAAAAATCGATCTTTGAGTGCAGGTTTAATGTTTCTGGGAGCACTTTGCTCATAGCGCCGACGCGGGTGCAAGATGGTTCTTCGGGTTCGCCAACGCCTGCCGCTGCTCCGAGTTCGCCACCATCTGTCGCTCCTTCAAATTCGCCAAAGCCTTCCTTGCCGCCCGCGGTTCTTGCAATCGTGGTCGATTCCGTTGGCGACAATATCGGTATGTTAATCAATATCGTGCCGATTCCTGGCGACCAGAACGATGTCCAGATTGTGGTCAAACCGCCAACCGCGAATAAGTCCCGGGTATACTACCCAGTGTCTTCAGCGAGTCCGACCCCACCACCGCCTACGGTCCTCCTGACAGTCCCTCGAACTCTCCCGGTTGTCTTTTGTTCGGGAGCGGAGTCCTACGACAAGTATGCCGGGAGGTGCGCTAACGGCCAGTCTGTTTCCAAAATAATCCCAATCAGCTTATTCTCTGATCTCGCTGCCCAAACGCCCAAAGGGGCGCCATGCTCACCGCCGAAAGCGCCAACGTATGACCCGGTCATCGGAACCTGGAATTGTATCCTGCCGCCCGGTTTCTTCTAACCACGGAGATCGCGAAGCAGATTTCAGTTTTCCGATTTCCTCTTTTCCTCTCAACCTCTCAACTCCTCACCTGTCCGCCGTAGCTTCAGCGAAGGAGGAACTTCTCAACTTCTCAACGCCTCAACCTCTTCTTGCTTCTTAATTCTTAATTTTTCCTTCTTACTTTACTTCGGCCACGCCGCACGCAGCTTCGCTGCGATGTCTTTATACTCCGCCCCCGACAGCTTCCTTCTCGGCGCGGGAGTTCCAGGCGCTTTTCCTCCAAAAGAGGGGATGACGTGAAAATGCGAATGGTAAACGGTTTGGCTGCTGCTGAGCCCGTTATTTGACTGCACTCTGAAACCGGTTGCTCCCAGTCCGTTTTTCTGTGCGATCCCAGCTTTTTGAACCGCAGCGAGCACGGCACACATCTCGTCCGGCTTGAGGTCCAACAGATTTCGCGCGCCCAACCGTTTCGGGACCACCAGCACGTGGCCTGGGACGACCACCTCTTCCTCCGGGAGCGGCATGAAGACGAGCACATGTTCATCTTCGAAAATCTTCGACGCAGCCGATTCACTACTCTTATCGCGGATCAGTTGCGCGATTCCATTTTGCGGATCGTATTTGCCCTTGAGTCCGGTATCAGTCCCGGGCGGCGGAAGCTCACTCGCAGGAATTTGTTGCCCAACGAGCGGCTTGGTTTGCGTAAGCAGGAGCGTACTCAATCCGATTAACAACGTGCTGAGTTTCAGATTCATATCTTTTTTCCGTTATCGGTTATCCGTTATCCGTTATCCGTTATCAGTTATCTGCCTATCAACTATCAACAATTAACCATCAACTTCTCCAGTCATCCAAACGATCAAGCACTCGGGTCGAAAGCTCTACGCTTCCCGGTCAGATTTCAGATTTCCGTTTTCAGCGTTTTCTTTCGTCTCTCAACTTCTCGCCCGTCCACCGTACTTCAGCGAAGCAGTCTCAACCTTCTAGAGATGCGACCCCGTTTTCTTTCCCTTGAAGAGGGGAGGCATGCGGGAGGCTGTTCGAAAAAAATCTTGAAAGTGGGGAAACCGGAGCATCTAATGCTGGCATAGTAAGTTTGGGTCGGTTCCCTCATTTATACCCCTCTCCAAATGGAATTACCTACCACGCTGGACGCCGAATTTGTTCGTAAAGAAGCTGGGACTTGGTTGCAAGCTATTACCGATCCTAACTCTTTTTTAGGTTCTGCGTTTTCGCCCGATGACTCGAAAATCAATGACGCTATCAGCTTCTTCTTCGCGATGATAGTTGTCAGCACGCTGTTTTCACTGGCGAGTGGGTTGGGTCAAAAGGAAGGCCAAAAAATTGACGGCACGGTCAATGCCTTGCTGAGTTCGCTAATTGCTGCTTTGTGCGCTATCGCCGCTCATGTGCCTTTCGTCTGGCTTGGTGGAAAAGCGACGCTCTCCGGTAAGTTCGTCGCCTATTGCTATTCCGCCGGACCGTATATGCCCCTGACGGCTTTTGCGGGATTGATCCTTCTTTCAGGATTTCCGCCCGAGCTCCGACCGTATGCCAGCAATCCCGTGGCCGCCCAGCAGGCCTTCATAGATGCGACGAAAGACCCCAACACCGGAAAATTTAACTTGTTTCTAGGGATCGTTCTCGTTTGGGGCATCACGATTAAAAGCACCTATGCGATGTTCCGCGCTCTCATCTTTGTGCATAGCTTGCACGGTTGGAAACTATGGTGCGCAATTTTTATCTACGTCGTCATCTTGGCGATCATCGGCAAGGTGACGCAACGGCTGAGTTCCCTCTTTATGCCATCGACACCTCCTCCTCGTCCAAGTGCGCCGGCTTTACCCACTGCAACTCCGCCCCCAGCACCGCCTGACCCGGGTGTGACTGGGGCGGAGGTTTGAAACAATAACTAGCGCTGCCCATTCCTACGAGCAAGCTCGCGACTGTTTAGATGTGAGCCCCGCCTGCTCTTTACGCGCTTATCCTTGAGGCGGATGGTCTTGTTCTAACTTAACGGTCGCGTCGAGAGTGAGGAAGGCCGTTTTGGTGTTGAGTAAAGTATGAAATGGCCCTCGAATGGTATGTGATTTAACGCTCCAGTTTACTTCAACGTGCGTCCCGGTCTGCGATGAAATCGCGTAATGCGCGTCTCCGCCTTTGCTGCGGTCGATTAGGCTGAAGTCAGCGATACGATATCCCGGCGGCGCGTCGTACTTAAACACGCCTGATTTAGAATCATCACCGCCAACGTGAATGGAAACGATCTTCAGCTCGGAGGCATCTTTCGTTACGTCTTGTTGAAGCTTCGTAACCTCCTGTTTTGTTTGTGTGCTGTTTGCTTGCAGCGACAGCATCTCAAGACGCCGTAGGAAATCCGCCTCCTGTCGATCGCGCTCAGCCTCATGCTGTGCTCGATCGGCGCGGTCCTTCTCTTCAAACGCTTTACGCTCTTTTTCCTCTTTGTCGTGTACCTCCATTGCGACGACATTAGCGCGTTCCTTAGCGACTCCAGCGATAAGTCCGATTGTGAGGAGGATTGCCAAAAGGGCGCTGATTCCGTCGCGATCCTTACGGAATAGTCCGATAAGAGCGACAAGGTAAGCAATTGCCAAAACGATGATTGGCGCGGTAAAAAGAGCGATACTCGTGATCATTTCTGGTTGCGATCGATCCCTTGCTTGAGTCGGCCCAATAACTCAGCGCGTTCCTTTTTCAGGGCAATGTAAGAATTTTCCACATAATCCGACAGCTTGTCTCTCGGGTACTCGGAAAAAGACAAGTGTTCGGAAAAGTCGCCTTCCTCCCACTTTTTCATCACCGGCTTGTAGGCGGCGACATGGGCGATCAAATCGATAAAAGATTTCGGCATTTCATTCTCAATGATCAGATCAGCGTTTTCGATGATCGCCTTTTCCATCAAGAGATTCATGGGCATAAAGACTTCCTTCATCCATACGCGCCATGCCTCGAGCTCGTCTTGTGAAGGCGGATCCGCGTCGTCAAAATATGCTCCGCGTGGTCTGTATCTGGACCGAAACGCAATCCAGGCAGTATTGGTTGCTCGATCAATCGCGTACAACGGACCATACAGCCCTCGCAGCTGCATGTTAACTCGATCAAGACGATCCTTCCGGCGTGCGAGAATTATGTTGTTGGCGTATGTCGCGAAGTAGCTGACGAAAGCCAAGGCGACCGTCACGACCAGGGGGATGTACACGGCTCTCTTTTTAGAGGCTGGCGACTACAATGCGATCAAAAAATGCACTCGTTTGCCAGCAATCGCCACCAGCCCCGTGCCCGTCCACGATATGGCTTAATCATCGGACAACAAAACGTAATCGTCGGTCTCGTAAACCTAAGCCCCGCACGATCAGCCTTAAACGCGACGCGACTAGGGTTAATTGAAAACCGTGCAGCCGTGGTCGCCGCGCGATTAGCCGTATTGGTCAGACGATTGACCGTAATCAAAACGGATTAAGCACCAGCGCGATCCGCACTAAGGCTAGACGGCGAACCATTTGCCTTAATCGTTGCGCGATCAGCCCTAAAGTTTTTCCGATCAGCCTTGGTCAGCGCGCCATCAGCACTATCCGTCCGACAATTAATGCTACAAGCCGCGCGTTTAATGGTAGAAATTCGCCGCCCGACGCTGTTTCGCGCTCGTCACAGGTCACGTGTCACTCGTCACTGACTGGTGCTTGTTTAGACCTGACCTCGCGGCCTTTTCCTCGACTTAGCTACGATGAGATTGACATGCCCGCGCACAAGGAATATCAAACGAGCAATCCGGCCCCCTATGTCTTCTGATTGGTTCCTCGAAGAATACAAGCTCATCCAATCGAAAATCGACAACGTACAGACCAGTCAATTTCAGGTGCGCAGCTGGTCAGTCTCGTTGCTGACCGGCTTTGTGCTCGGAGTGTTCGCGACACATACGCCGCCACCGGTGCTTTTGATCGCAATACCGATAATTTGGACGTTTCAGCGCCAGGACAAACGCCAAGAATGGTTTCGAAAAACTCTATCAACTCGTGTAGCACATCTCGAGAGCGGTATAAATTTACTCGGACTTCCTACAGCCGGGTTCTCTGCAGCCGACATGAAGAGATGGGCCAAGTTGAGACGCTATGTGCCAGATTTAGGCGCTGTCCCTGGAACCGCTTGAGTGCTCATAGAAGAAAAGACCAAGAAATGGACGTTAAAACACGCAGAGCGGCTCTTCTGGCTCGCTCAATACGCGATCGTCGTCATAATTATTGCGGCATATTTTGCAAAACCAATTCTACGGCCGATTTTGCCATGGTTTGTTCCAGATTGTGGAGGCTGCTGCTTAGACCCGATGTAAGAAATGAATGCCATAAACGCCGAAAAGTTCGAGCACACCAAAGAAGTAGTTGAAGGTTTGGATAATGTGGATTTTTCTGACACCGCTGCCGTTGAGATTAAACTCGACTCTGTTGCTTCAGCTTTGCTGGACCTCCAAGAAAAGGCGGAAAACGAACAGGCAGCCAAAACGTTAAGTGACGTTCTCTCAGCGCTCGTAGAAAACGGAGAAGCGATTGATCCAATTGCGATAACAATCGCTGATGAGATTGTGCATTTCATACGGACAAAAGATTACGAAGGATATAGTGACAAATACGTCGCCAATCGTCTTGAGAGTTTAATTTCCGACCTGAAACACGAACTTGAGTCAGCCCTTAACAATCTCGAGCCGCAAGCAAATCACTAAACTGCTCGCAGCTGTTCAGAAAGCCGCTGCGCTAGAGCGCATCGACTGGAAAAGTCTGTATCAACGGGCAGAGGAGGTCATCGTGTTCGGTTCATGGGCACTCGGCGTGCAACGACAAACTTCTGATATTGACGTTTTGTGCGTCGGCAAAGGGCGACCAGTCAATTCAGATCGGTTGCATATAATTTGGATGTCGTCGGCTAAATTAGCGGAGCACGTGCGCAGAGGCTCAGAACTTGCGTGCCATTTGGCAAACTACGGGATTTGGTTAAAAGGTACACGGACCATTCCGAAGCATGTGTCTCCAACTGCTGACACGATCAACCGACGTCGTCGTTTGATTGATTCGCGCATGAGGGCTCTCACGACATATTGGCCCCAGCTCCGATCTGAATTTAGAAGAAAGCATGCATTAAAGGTGCGCCGCGATTTACAGCGACTAACCCTGTTAAAATCCGGCCGCGCAAACATTCCCGCTCCGGCCTTGGATCGAGAATGGCAAAAGATGCGGCACAGGGCAAAGTTCGTATCGGAATGGCTCCGTAGCGAACCAGATATCCGCAATTATTGCGCGCCTGATGTGATGCGCTTAATCCAGTCGGGCGCTTCAGGCTAGAAGTAGCATTAAGTCGACTTGCTGGGATTTCTCCGAAAATTTGGGCGAAACCACGACGATCACAGCATCGGCAGTGAATTTTGAACTACATCTTTGGCTAAGCTATAGACCTTCCATTTGGAATTGATCTTCGTCCGGACTTTTTGCCAACCTTCTTGACTACGGACTAACGAGGCGACGTCTTGCCCAGCGTCTACTAATTCGCGCATTGCCTCAACATACCACTCTAAAGCGATCGTTGCGTAGTTCGTAAGACGTTTCGTGGTTTTCTTACTGGCAGCAACTTCTGCTTTCAACTTATTTAAAAAGGTTTGGCCATTCCGGTTGTGCAAGAGTATTCCAACTGTTCCTAAGACGAAAAAGGGCGCTCCTCTCTTAAGTATCGCTACGCGTGTTTCGTCGTCGTCTTGTATCGCTTGCTCAAGCTCCCTCTTAACCAACTCCTTACACACTCGGCCGGCCTGCCAAATCAACACAATTTCCTCGGCCCGAATCTGCGGAGGAAATACTTCGTCGCGATGAACAGAAAACACCTTGCCTTTGTCCTTGTAACCGATGGCAGGAAGGCCCCGAAACGCCGCGATAAATTGTGCATTAAGATCATGCGGAATCTGCTGAATCTTGCCATCGCGACGAAATTTAGCTTTTTCCGTCTCAGTTAACTTTTGAATTTCACCCTTCCGAAGTGCGTAAAAAAATGGTTTCGGCAAGGCAGCCAGATCTTTCTTTAACTTTTTTTGCAGTTTGTTTTGCGAGTTAAGATCCCAAAGACGAATGGGATTTTGAGAGTTATTGAAGGTAATCACCGAGTCGATGACCCGTTCGGAAGCCTGAATGAAACGAACTGGCACGCGAACATCGCTCAGCGCGGCTGTGCTTGCGTTCGATAGAGAAACTGTCGTCTGGCAGCCATTAACGATACTGAAATTGCGCAGCGTTATTTTTCCGTTTTTAGGCGGGGTGAAGTCATCGCAAATAAAAGTCAGCCCATTGTTGTAAGCCCAGAAGTTCTTGCGCTCCGTTGTCGATTCGAGCGTATCTCGAATTCCTGCGTTCACGCCGCCTTTTCGTGCTCCCAAGAAAAGACGCACGTTCCTATCGAATAGCCGATCGCCATGCTCTTTATACAGATCGACGAGTTGCCGGCCGTCAATCGTGCTTACGATGGCCTCCCCATATGCACCGGATTCTTCGAAATAGTTGGAGAGAGTGATCTCGCATTTAGGAACGCGCGTCGATTGGTTGATGCTTTCCTCATGAATGGTCTTTAATGTTTCGAGGGCGATGACTTTGCAAAACCGTGATGGAATGTTGCCAGCCTCAGTGACGTTAAATTGACGGGCCGCGTCGAGTACTTCCTTTTTTTCTGGTCCACAGTAGGCGTAAATGTATTCGACCGAGTAGCCAGCAGCCAACGCTTTTTGGTAATCCAAGGCGGCACTCTCCAAGTCGGGCCGACCTTCGCGCGCGAAGCTTTCAGGATCCTTCAACCAGTCAGTAGTGTGAATGACGCCTAACAACTCATTCTTATTGCCTTTGTACTTCCCGTCTTTCTTAAATTTCTGTTGGCCGACCACAATCCGTTGGACTTCGTCGTCAACAAAAAAAAGGTCGATGTCTTTGTCATTTCCCCCATCAACTGACGCCGCTTCAAATGCATCATTTTCATCAAGACCCAGATATTCAATAGCGAGCCACATGCCGAAAGCCTTGCCATCAGTGAGCTTATATTTCTTTTTGTACTGAGATACTTGCTTGGCTAAAACAGTTAGGAAGCTTTTCATCCCTACGAGTCACACTTTCGCGTAAACTTCCGAGCCTTTTTTTGCGAACTCCTCTGCTTTCTGTTCCATTCCAACTTTCAAAGCCTCGGACTCCGAAAGTTTCTGCTCCGCAGCAAACTTTCTGACATCTTCAGTAATCTTCATGGAGCAGAAGTGCGGCCCGCACATGGAGCAGAAGTGCGCGGTCTTGGCGCCTTCTTGAGGCAGCGTTTCATCATGAAACTCGCGCGCGGTTTCGGGATCGAGCGACGAGATTGAATTGATCTTCCCAACGAAATTCGAAGCGGGCTTTGGAAATCGCGTTGTCGCGGTATTGCGCGCCGGGATGGCCTTTCGCTAAATCGGCGGCGTGGGCGGCGATCTTGTAGGCGATGACGCCGTCTTTGACGTCTTTCTTGTTCGGCAAACCGAGATGTTCTTTCGGCGTGACGTAACAAAGCATGGCGCAGCCGTACCAGCCGATCATCGCCGCGCCGATCGCGCTGGTGATGTGATCGTAGCCCGGCGCGATGTCGGTCGTTAACGGGCCCAAAGTGTAGAACGGCGCTTCGTCGCACCATTCGAGTTGTTTCTCCATGTTCTCTTTGATCATGTGCATGGGAATGTGGCCCGGGCCTTCGTTCATCACTTGCACGTGTTGCGCCCACGCGCGCTTGGTCAGCTCGCCTTGGGTGTAAAGTTCGGCGAACTGCGCTTCGTCGTTCGCGTCCGCGATTGAACCCGGCCGCAAACCGTCGCCGATGGAAAAGCTGACGTCGTAGGCGGCCATGATCTCGCAGATTTCGTCCCAATGGGTGTAGAGAAAACTTTCCTGATGATGGGCGAGGCACCACTTGGCCATGATCGAGCCGCCGCGCGAGACGATGCCGGTGGCGCGCCGGGCGGTCATCGGGATGTATCTTAATAGTACCCCGGCGTGGACGGTGAAGTAATCGACCCCCTGCTCCGCCTGTTCGATGAGGGTGTCTCTATATATAGACCAGGTCAGTTCCTCGGCCCGGCCGCCGACTTTTTCCAGCGCCTGATAGATCGGCACGGTGCCGATGGGCACGGGCGAGTTGCGAATGATCCATTCCCGGGTGGCGTGAATGTTTTTGCCGGTGCTGAGGTCCATCACCGTGTCGGCGCCCCATTTCGTGGCCCAACGCATCTTCTCGACTTCTTCCTCGATCGACGACGCCACGGCGCTGTTGCCGATGTTGGCGTTGATCTTTACCAGAAAATTGCGGCCGATGATCATCGGCTCGGATTCGGGATGATTGATGTTAGCACGGAATGATCGCGCGTCCGCGAGCGACTTCGGCTCGGACAAATTCGGGAGTTATTTCGCGCGGAATGGTCGCACCGAAAGTTGCCCAGTGTGCTTGAAGGCCTAGCGAATTCCGTGCAATTTCGAATTTCGAATTTCGAATCTCGAAAGAATCTTTTGAATTTCGAATATCTAAGTCAGAGCCGGTGCCGTCCATTGGAATTTTGAATTTCGGATTTGTTTGGAGCTTCGGATTCCGGATTTCTGAATTCCTTGCAATCCCTGATTTTCTCGGATCGCGATGTATTCCATCTCGGGCGTGATGATTCCCTGTCGCGCGTAGCCAGATTGCGTGACGCGCATGCGACTTCGCGCGCAATGGTTACGGCGATTCGCCGCCAATTGTCTTAATTTCTTGAATTCATCTCTGATCTTACTTCCATTGCCATTGTGAGTGCTCATGCGCGTGTTTGTCGGACAGAAAGCCGTCGTCGATCGGTTGAACTTCGCGACCAGCGATCTCCTCGACATCACCGCGTTTCAAAATCCAATCGCGACGGAATGGCTGTAATCCATGCTCAACATCGCAACGGCAATGGTTGTCTCCCCACGGGCCGCTGGTGTCGTAAACCCGGACCGGCTCGTTGATTTCGATCTCGCCGGACATGGTTTTGGTCGGCGCGAGAGAGATTTCGCGGAATGGAACGCGGATCTCGGGATGAATTTTGCCGGAGACGTAAACCTTCCTTGAATTTGGAAGAGATTTTTCGACAGAATGAACAGAATCACGAGAATTTGAGGTACCAGATTCAGAACCCATCTTGTCCATTTTGTTAATTCTGTCCGAATCAGATTTTTCGACAGAATGAATAGAATTTTCAGAATTACTGCCGTTAAGAGTTTCCGATTTCATTTTGTCCATTTTGTTAATTCTGTCTAAAAAATGAAAAGCCGTGCGCGGAGTGGCACGGCTGGCCTCCCTGCGTCGGCATTACCCGCATCAGGTTCAAGGGGTCGTCCATTTTACCTTTATCTCTGCGCCAGCACTCACCCATGCTCGGCCTAATCGCCTCGCTTATTAGTGCTGAACGTTTCAACACTCTCAAACGTCGGACCTCTCAGCCATCCGGCTCCCCCGCTATCTACCGCTACGCTAAGTCAAAATTAAAAAGGAGAAAGTAGAAAGTGCGGTTTGCAGGGCGCAAACGTTACGGCGGAAGGCCGCCGCTTTGCGGCAATTCATATTCTGGGAACACTCTTGCCGAACTAGCGGGAGCGTAAGCCCGCGAGATCTTTCGAGTCGAGCTAGGAAGCCGGCGACTCGGTCTTGGTGAAGACCGAGGTTTGCAGGGCGAGAGAATGCAGGCGAGACGCCTGCGGCCACAGACGCTTGCTGCAGCCGATTTCTTAATTCTTAACTTTTCCCTCTTACTTGGCGGCTTCCGCCTTCACGTTGGTGTGGAAAATGGCCATCCACTTGCCGTTTTCCTCTTTCCAAACAGTGCCGCAATTGTAAGTGCCGGCCATGTCGTGCCCATCATACGTCCCTTCGAGCTTCACCGTGTAAGTCGTAACAGCGATGTCCTTTTCGTCGGAGAACATGGTGAAATCGCCGATCGAAAACGATTTCATGTCCCATTTATTCATGTCGCTCAATTCTTTCGCCATGTCGGACATGCCTTCGGCGTAAACGCCCTTGAAGTCTTTATCGACGACCTTCTTAAAGGCGTCGGCCTTTTTGTCTTTGAATGCCTGCCAGGCGGCGTTCTCTTTCGCCTCAACCGCGGCCTTGTCCGGCGCGGCGAATGAAACGGCGATTCCTGCCAATAACAGAGCAACTGCGTAACTCAGGGATTTTTTCATAAGTAGTTTTGGTTGTTAGGCGCCACCGTACGCCCCTATGCCGGCATAGCAACGCAAAATGTCGCCCCCAGGGACTAACGGTCGCGAGGGAACACGGATTTCTTAGACAGAATGAACAGAATTCTCGGGATCGGTTGATTCCAGCGCACTCGAATTGTTTGATAGCAGTTTGTTCATTTTGTTAATTCTGTCAGAAATCTCAGCATCACGTCCCTGGACAACCCGCAGCGTCTTGCGATTGTTGTCAGATGAAGAAATCGCTTTTAGTTTCGCTTCTAACTTTTGCGGTCGCGGTGACTCTATCAGCGCAGACCGAATGGAAAAAAACACGGCCCGCCAAGAGCCAAGGGCAAAGCGCAAACGCAACGAACGAAGACGCGAAGCCGATCGATCAGTCAAATTTCGACACGTCGGTGAAGCCATCGGACGATTTCTTTCTTTACGCGAACGGCGGCTGGATCAAACGGACCGAGATTCCGCCGGAATATTCGCGCTGGGGCAGTTTCAATCAATTGATCGAGCACAATAACGATGCGTTACACGCGATCGCGGAAAAAGCGGCGAAAACCAAATCGACTGATCCGACAGTGCAGAAAGTCGGCGACTACTACGCCAGCGGCATGGACGAGAAAACGATCGAAGCGATGAAGACGAAGCCGCTCCAGGACGAGCTGGCGAAGGTCGACAGCATGAAAGATCGCAACGATGTGCTGAAGGAGATCGCGCATCTTCATATGATCGGCGTCAACGCGTTCTTCAATTTTGGATCGAGTCAGGATGACAAGGACAGCACGCATGAGATCGCGAACGCGGTGCAGGGCGGACTCGGAATGCCGGACCGCGATTATTACACGAAGACGGACGACGCTTCGAAGAAATTGCAGGACGCCTACGTCGCGCACGTGACGAAGATGTTGACGCTGCTGGGCGAACCGGCGGCCAAAGCCGGCGAAGACGCGAAGAAAATCATGACGCTCGAGACGTCGCTGGCACAGGCGTCCCGCACCCGCGTGGAATTGCGCGACCCGCAGAAGAATTACAACAAAATGACGCAGGACGAGTTTCAGAAGGTGACGCCGGATTGGAATTGGGGCGATTACTTCACCGGAATCGGCCTAACGAATCCGGGCGACATCGATGTGCATCAGCCTGATTTCTTCAAGGCCATGGACACAGCGTTTACATCGACATCAATCGACGACTGGAAAACTTATCTGCGCTGGCACCTGATCAACGCAGCGGCCTCCGCGCTCTCCGATGATTTCGTGAACGAAGATTTCAATTTCAAGGAAAAGACTTTGCGCGGGACCGAGAAAATAAAGCCGCGCTGGAAACGAGTCATCATCGATGAAGACGCCCAAATCGGCGAAGCGCTCGGCAAACTTTATGTTGATCAACATTTTCCGCCGGCGGCCAAGGCCCGCGCCCTCGAGCTGATCAACAATCTGAAGGAAGCGCTGGCCGATCGCATCAAGTCGCTCGATTGGATGGATGAGCCGACGAAGCAAAAGGCGCTCGATAAACTGGCGGCGTTTCAGGTGAAGATTGGTTATCCGGAAAAATGGCGCGATTATTCCACGCTGATGATCGATCGCGGCCCGTTTGTCCTGAATGGGCTGCGCGCGGAAACCTTTGAAGAGAAACGCGACCTAAACAAGATCGGTAAACCGGTCGATCGGACGGAATGGGGCATGACGCCACCGACGGTGAACGCGTATTACAATCCGAAGATGAACGAGATCGTTTTCCCGGCGGGCATATTGCAGCCGCCGTTCTTCTTCGCGGACGCCGATGACGCGGTGAATTACGGCGGAATCGGTTGCGTGATTGGCCATGAGATGACGCACGGTTTCGACGATCAGGGCCGCCAATACGACAAGGTCGGAAATTTGACCGATTGGTGGACGCCGCAATCAGCAGAGGAATTCACGAAACGCGCTCAGGCGGTGATCAATCAATACAATGAGTACGAGCCGTTGCAGGGACTGCACGTCAACGGCCAGTTGACCCAGGGCGAAAACATTGCCGACATCGGCGGAGTAAAGCTTGCTTACGCAGCGTTGCAAAAGGCGCTCGACAAGCATCCGGAAAATCGGACGAAGAAGATCGACGGCTTCACGCCGGAACAACGGTTCTTTCTCGCGTTTGCCGGAATCTGGCGACAAAAAATCCGCGACGCAGATCAGAAACTTCGATTGAACACCGACCCGCATTCGCCGGGACACTTCCGGGTGAACGGGCCGCTGTCGGACCTGCCGGAGTTTCAAAAGGCATTCAACATTCCGGACGGCTCGCCAATGGTGCGTGCTACCGACAAACGCGCAAACATTTGGTGAACCAAATGTAAAACCCAAATCTCAAATCCCAAGCTCCAAACAAATTCCAAGAGGTAGGGGCGATTAACCTCAATCGCCCATTCTGGTGTAGCCACGGCGCTATGCGTCGTTGACTCAGGTAGCGGCGATTGACCCCAATCGCGATGGCCGTTCGGTGAACGGCCGCTACCCGATTTTGCCGCCCCAGGAGATAATTTTCGCTTTTGTCCCGGCGGCTTCGGCTTCCTTGATGTTGCCGGCGCGATTGTAAAACAATGATAGGCTCGTCCAGCCGATCTGGTCGTTTGGCTTGAGCCCAACCGCTTTTTTGCCCGCTTCGATCGCGTCGTCGAACCGGCCGACCTTCATCAACGCCATTCCCAGCGCGTGCCAGCCGTCAAAGAATCCTGGATCCAGTTCGACGCAACGGCGGTACTTCTCGACCGCGTTCTCCAGCTCGCCGATTGCGAGATCACCGTTCGCGTCGTCGAATATTTCGTCGCGAGTTGGCATTGCTAGACAGGATTGGCCCGATTCTTACGAGACCCAATTTTGAAATCCTGTAAATCCTGTCTATTACCCCTGGGCGAATTTTAAGCCGGCCGCGCGCTGACGATCGCGCAGCCATTCCTCGAACACGTATTCGCGCGCCGCCTTTAGATAACTCTCTTCAAATTTCGCCTTTGCTTCCTGGTACTTCGCCGGATCAGGCCCTTCCCGCTTATCCATGAGCACGATCACGCCGCCGTCGATGCCGGGAGCGAACTCGCTCACTTCCCCGGGTTGGAGTTGACCCGAAACATTCTTGACGATCATGTTCTCGACCGATTCGTTTTTCGGTTGCTGCGAATTCTTCGCGTCGATGTCGTCAGCCAGAGTGAATGGCCCCATCTTCTCGGCTTTCAAACCGCCGGCCTGTTCCAACGTGAATTGCAGAGGCTGACCCGCTTTGAGTCCGTTGCGCAAGATTTCGACCGCCTTTCGTCCTTGAGCCATCGCCATCTCCCGGGCCCGATCGTTCTTGATTGCCTCGACAATTTTTTGTTTTGCCTCGTCGAGCGTTAGTGGACGCGCTTCGGTAAGGCTGACCAGGTGCAAAATCGCAAAGCCATCGGTCGCCTGGACGGGATCGCCGATCGGTTCCTGTTGTGTGAGTTTGAACGCAGCCTGGTTCAATTGCTGATCCGTCTTCAATTTCGGATCCGGGGCCGATGCGGTGAACTCGCCGGTCGTCTCAACCGGCAAATTAAATTTCGCTGCGACCTGATGAAAATCGGCGCGTTCGTTGAGCAACGCCTGCGACACATCGTTTGCGCGATCCGAGAGCTTCTGAAGCGCATCGATCCGCTCCTTGTCTTTCAGTTTTTTCTGGTCGTCAGTCAGCGCGAGCCGGACAAATTCGACTTTCCGTTTCGGTTCGGTCTGCAGCTCGGATTTGTGCGTGTCGTAATATTTTTTGATGTCGTCGTCACTCACCTTGATGTCTTTGAGCAGGTCGGTCGCTTTCAGTCGCACTACGGTGACAAAGTTCTTGCTGTAAAGTTGCTCGTAATTGGATTTGGCCTCGCTTTCCGGCAGCGACACCGACGAGCTGACGAGCTCTCTGAGTCGTTTCAGGGAAATCTCATCGCGGGCAACCTCGCGCAGTTGTTCGTTGGTGAACCCCAGCGACGGGAGCACATTTTGTTCAACTCGATCGTACTTGGCGGGGTCGAAACCGGAGTCGCCCTGAAGCGCCGGAAATTTTCGCACCGTATCGAGGATCTCCGCCTCCGACGGTTCGATCCCAAGTCGATCTGCTTCATGTCGCAGCACGGTGAGATTCACCACGAACCCCGCCATCTTCTGGTTATCGGCTCCCTGACCCGGCGCCAACGCGTTTATCAGATCGGACATTCCAAGAAACTCAGCCAACTGAAACAACCCTGCGTCGCGCCGTGCTTCGATAAGTGAAATTTTTCGCCCGTATACCTGGGCGAATTCATCGGAACGGATCAGACTAGGATCGCTTTTGACGAAATAAATGCAGAAGGGCAGGGCCAGGACCGCGATCACGATCATGAGCCAGTTGCGATGTTTACGAAGAATTTTGATCATGGGAGTGAGCGGGCAATCTACGAATCTCGGGGCGCGCGCCAAGTGAATTTGTGGGGAAGGTGGATCGACCTCTCCGAGGACGATGTCAATTGGTCCGCCGCGAAGCGGCGCATTATTTTGCAATCGCGTTAGGGACAACGCGATCCACCTCAGATTGGATTAGTTCCCACGCCGTCCGCAGGTGTTCCTCGGTCGTCAGCACGTTGCCGAGGCCGATCCGCATCACCGTGCGGCCGCGCAATTTTGTTTGAGTGATGTAGACGCGCCCCGAGGAATTGATCCTCGCGACGATTTCCGAATTAACGTCCGCCTTAGCGATGGCAGGGACATCGCGCTGCGATGTCCGCGGACGATCCGAGCCGGATTGGCGTTCGGGCGGTCCGTCCCTACCCACAAACCTAAAGCAAACCACCGGCATCACGACTGGCGCCGCAAGCTCGAATCGTTTGTCGTTTTCGATCCACTCGGCGAAAAGTTTTGCCAGACGAAGATGCTCTCTGATTGTTGCCGCCATCCCTTCGCGACCGAATGAACGCCAGACCACCCACGCCTTCAACGCGCGGAAACGGCGGCCGAGCTGGACGCCGTAATCCATATAATTAATTTCGGCGCCGACCGGGTCGCGCAAATGCAGATACTCCGGCACCAGTGCAAAGAGTCTGCGCAATTCTCCGATATCGCGCAGGTAAAGCGCGCTGAAATCGAGCGGAACAAAAAGCATCTTGTGCGGATTTACAACGATCGAATCCGCTTCACTCCATCCCGCCGTCACCCACTTACATTCCGGCAGGAGCGCCAGCCCAGCGCCGTATGCTCCGTCGATGTGCAGCCACATTTTTTCGTCTCGACAAATTTTCGCGATCTCTGGAACAGGATCGACGCTGGCCGTGGACGTGGTGCCGACCGTAGCGACGACCGCCATCGGCTGAAAATGTTGTTGCCGGTCCTTTGCAATTGCTTCGCGTAATACGGAGATGTCCATCCGAAATTCCGAATCCGTCGGCACGCGTTTCACATTCTCTTCACCGATTCCGAGCGCGATTGCGCCCTTTTCGATCGAGCTGTGCGCCTGATCGGAAGCATAAATTCGAAAATGCGGCAGATTGCGCCCGGTCAGTCCGATTCTTCGGGTGTCCGGGGCGATTCGTTCGCGCGCCGCCGCTAACGCGTGCATGGTCGACGTCGAAGCTGTGTCGTAAACCACACCGGCAAATTCGTTAGGCAACCGTAACCATTGTCGCAACCAGTCGAGCACGAGGGTTTCTAATTCGGTCGCGGCGGGAGCTGTGCGCCAGGTCATCGCGTTGACATTCAGCGCCCCAGTGATCGCCTCTGCGAGGATGCCGGGATTGGTGGTCGTGCATCCGAAATAGCTCATGAATTGTGGATGAGCCCAGTGCGTGATGCCCGGCACGATCACTCGGTCGATGTCAGCGAAAATCTTCTCGAAATCGACGCCTTTCTCGGGCGCGTCGCGGTCGAGTTGGGAAAGAATTTCGCCTGGCTGGACGTCCTTCGTAATGGGGCGCTCGCCAATTTTCTCGCGAAAATCGGCAATCCAGTCTGCGACCTCGCGCACTTGCCGGCGGAAAACTTCCGGCGGCGTGTCCCCGGGTGGTTGTCGATCTTGCATTAAAACGCGAAGCCGAAACTAAAATGAAACGCGCCGAAATCTTCGCCGGGCTGGCGGTCCGGGTTCCATCCGTAATCGAGCCGAATTGGACCGATCGGCAATCTGTAGCGCAACCCTAGTCCGAGCGCATACCGCATATCGTCAAGGCCTGGGTGCTCGGAAGTCGGCAACAGATTACCGGCGTCAAAAAACGTCGCACCCTGGAGCTCACCGTAAATCGGAAAGGTGTACTCGACGTTGAAGATCGTATAAAACTCCCCGCCAATCGGATTCCCTTTTGGATCGAGCGGACCGAGATCGCGTTCGCCGAAACTACGCACACTTGTCGCGCCACCGTTGAAGAACCGCTCGTCGATGGGCAACGTGGTTTGTTCGTCCGCACCGGAGTGATCGAGTGAGTGAAGAAACCCAACCCGAGCGCCGAACGCGAGCGACGATTGCTGAAACCAGCGCTGCAACGCCGGCCCGGTTTGATCCTCGACAACACCGGGCGTCAAGGACTTCGGCCCGAACGGCAAAAAGTAGGCGACGCGGCCGGTGCCGCGAATCAGTTGGACTTCGCTGCCAAACGCGGTTGAAGCGACATCTAATGTGTTGTTGAACAGAAAACCGCGCGGCGCGACGAGCGGACTCTCCCGCAAGTCGAGCGTTTGGGTGAAGCCAAGCGAATTTGCGAAATAGGAAGTGTCACCCAAAAATCTCCGCGCGATCGAAGTGTTGGTGATTTCAACGTGACGAAGGGCGAAAACCAAACCCGCTTCATATTGCTTGGTGATCTTTCGGCTGATCTCAACCCGGTCCCCGATTTCAAACTTGGAATAACCGTCGTAATCGAAAGTAAATGCGGCCGCGCGGTTTCGGAAACTGAAATCGGTGTCGAAGAGAAATGGATCCTCGTAGACAAACTCCCCTTTGTAGCTTCGTTGCGAAACTTCGGCCGACATCGTGATGGGTCGCCCATACCCGAACAAATCGCGCTCCCGAAATTGGGCGCCAACAATTCCGCCTTCAAACGTGCCGTAACCAAGTGAAAAGCCGACTTCCTTGCTCTTGGCCTCTTCGGCGGAAACGTTCAACAACAGCACATCTTCATCGGCGATTGGGGTCGGCTCGATTTTGAGCACGTTGAACAACCCGGTCTTCATCAAGGTGCGAAATCTGTCATCGAGCGCCTCGGGGCTGTAGATTTTGCCCTTCAACCGGGTAAAACGTTTTTGGACAAAGCTCGGTTGCAACCGCGTCAAACCGTTTACGAAAACTTCGCCGCCAAAGCGGTAAAGCGGACCCGGTGAGACCGCGACCTGCACGGGAACATGGGCGGCCTGCGCGCGATCAGGCTCGGCAGTTGCCTCGACCTTCACTTCATAATAACCGCGCGACTTGAAATAAGCCTGGAGTCGCCGCGGAATGTCGGCCACACGGGCGTCGGTGAAAGGTTGTTTCAACAGATCCGCCACTTGGCCGCGCAAGGCATCCGCGCCGTAAATCGTCTCGCCGCTAAACGTCACATCGCCGAAGAAATATTGCCGGCCTTCCCGGATCGGGATTGTGACGTCGACGATATTAGTGTCGTCGTGAAAGGTGTAACGAGGTTGATCGACGGCCGCATCGAGAAACCCCTCCGCGATATAGAGACGATGCATCAGCTCGGCGCCCTCTTGAACGTCCGATGCGACGAAAGGAAGCTTGCGTTGCAATTTTGAATAACGCTCACGGGTCGGCCCAACGACAAAGTCGAACAATTTCTTGGTCGGTTCGTGCTCGTTTCCCTGAAATGTGATCGTGCCGAGCGCCATCAATGGGCCTTCAGTGATTTCCAGCCGCAGACGATCGCGGCCTTCGATTTTGTAACGAACAGTGGCTTTGGTGTAACCGTGCTTGCGGTAAAATACTTCGATGAAAAACGCGAGATCGTCCGCGCGCGCCGAAGTCAGGCCGTACTGACCGATGGTAGTCAGTTGTTCTTTGACGGCCGACCGCAAATCTTTTTCGTTAAACACCTGTTGGCCGGAAAACTCAACCGTCGTGGTTGCCTGCGCGCTCTTTTCCTGGACTTTGGCGACCGCGTTCTGCTGTTTCTGTTTCTCTTCCGCGCGCGGAACGTCGACCGCGGTTTGGGCCGCGAGGTGAAACGCCGCGAGCGAGCTACAGAAAAAAACAAAACAAATGCGACGCATCACCGGAAACGAATCAAATATTTTACCATGCCACGATAATCGCCGCCGACACCGAGATCCCCAAGCAGCACGAATTGATCGTTGATCTTGAAACGCGCAGTCGCCTGTTGCTGACCCGTGCGCGGATCGACCGTGCCAACATCCAGATCCAAACGATCGAAAACTGAACTGCTTTGTGTCCCCTGCCCTTTCTTAAAAACTTTTCGGTAGAGCTGCTGGACGAGCAACATGGCGGCGCGTCCCGCGAGCACGTTATTATTTCCGGTTAATTCCTCCCGGGTCGTGCCAGTTGCAAGCAGAGAAATGATTTCTTCCTGTGCCAGGGGCGGTTCGCTGGTGAAGATCGCTTCCGGCGCGAGCGATGTTCCATAGATGTAAACGTTCACGGTGTAATCGCGAATCACCGACCTTCCGTGCATGTCGATCTTTGGATTCAACGGATCGGAGGGATCGAAATAAAGAAACCCGGAAGAAATTTCGAGCCGGCTGAACGGTAAGGTCGCGTCCACATTATCGAGTCGCACGTAACCATCCAGGCCAGGATGCAAACCGGTGCCAGTCAGATGCAGATCGATGAGCGCGCGACCGTTCGCGAGATTCCCGCGGATCAGAAATGCGTCTTTCGTCTTGATCGCCACGTCGAATTTCCAATCGCGAAGCGGCGGTTGAGGAATTGAAAACTGCGGACGCGAGGACGGCGGCTGGGGCGCAGGCCGCCCCGGCAAACCGATCGGCATGAGATCGAGGTTCTTAAGAAACTGGCTGTTTGTGAACGCGATCGTGCCGGTGACAGTCGCGCTCGTCAACGGGCCAACGACTTTGATGTCCGCGTCCGCGCGCGCGGTAAGGGTATCGTTGCGCGCGACCAACGCGCTGTCCGCCTTCAACTGCAAGTTTAAGTCGGCATTGCGCAACGTTGGAAACGTCACGCCGCCCGTCACTGTGAAATGTCCACCGGAAAGTTCGCCGCGACATTGTTCGATGGTCAGCGCGTCGTTCGCAAAATTCAGGCGGCCTTTGAAATTCTGGACCGCCGGCAAGGTCGGGTCGGTCATGCGCGCGACGTTAATCGTCATATCGCCGCTCCCGGTTAGGGCGGGTTTGGCGATTGTGCCGCGAACACTGACATCTAGCGCGGTATCGCCGTCGAGTTCTTCAAAGCCGGGAATGAATTGCCGCATAAAGTTTACTGAAGTGCGCGGCAATCGCAGCTTGGCGTTCACTGGCGTTTCGTCCGGCAGCTTTCCCGTGTTCGCGATTTTTGGCGCGTCGAACGGAAGATTCGCAATCAACTCCAGCGGCTGAATTTTGGCCTGCTGCAGTTTTCCGGTGATCGCAAGCTCATTGCCTTTGGCTTGCGCGGTCAGATCCACCGAGGCGGGCTCGAATTTTTCCAAATTCAAACTCCGCAAATCGCGCATTTGGACATCGAGCCGCGCGTTCAAATCGGCGAGCGTTCCACTGGCGTTGAATTTCACATTCAGCGAGCCCGACGCTGCCGGCTTGAGGCCGACGTCCTGAAAAAGTTTTCTGATGTCGAGGTTTTCCGATTGAAAAGCCGCCGTCACTCTGCCGTTGGACGAAAACAACGGCTTAGGCGTGCCAAGATTTTTCCAGACGAACGGAACCGCCATGTAACCGCCGGCGTACTTCGCCTGCGCCTGGTCCAGCTCGATCTTGCTGATCTCGAGCTCGTCACCATTGGCCTGGGCGATGGCCTGGAAATACATTTGGTCGCTACGGAAAAAAATGGTCGGAACATCGACGCCATCCGGCGAGTAAGTCGCGTCCGCGTGTGCCTGCAGCGAGCGCGCGTTGCCGTAACGGCCGTTATCCAACGCGAATCGAAATGCGCCGGACCTCTTGAACCCGACCGTCTCGCCCCTCCCTTCCCATTCCACCACCAGCGAACCCGCCAGTTCGTTTTGATTTCCAAATGTGCGCAGCAACGGACGCAGCTTGGACAGATCCGAAATGTTCGCCCGTAACTTTCCGATGTAATGATGAGCCGGGCGAAGATCGACGATCGCATTGCCACTGACAAAATCCTGCTCGTTCAGCTTTGCGCTGACGTAATTGAGGTAGACGATATTGTTCCAAATCTCGCATTGGGTGCTGATTTGCGTGAAAACAAGATCGCGCAGCCGCAGATTCGCGCCGAAAATCGAGAACTGGCCACTGGCAGCTCCATCTTTCCATTCGATTTGTCCGCGGGTCTGCAGTGGTCCGGAAATTTTGCCGGGCGAATCGGTAATCCAATAATCGGCCAGCTGGGGGGCATTCAGTGAGATGTCGACCTTCGCCGGCTGGTTCGGCAGCTGGGCGAAGTCCTTCGGCAATCGATAATCCCCGCTGATCGTGAATTCATTTTGTTTTCGTTTCACGAGCAGACGATCGAACGTGACAAGATCGTTCTTGCCGTGAAGTGAACCTTCCACCGAATCGGCGACATAATCGCCAAACCGAACATTGGAAACCGACAGCGTGGCGTCCGAAACGAGATCGTCGAACCACGGCTCGTTCGAACCCGCCGACGGAAGTTTTTTCGCAATCTTGATCGCCGCTTTCAGGTTCTCGCAATGGCCATCCCTAAATTGGATCGATGGCGCGGCAACTGCGAAATCGCCATCGAGTTTCGCATTGCTGATATTCATTTTGCCGCTCAGTCTGCGCCGAGCCGCTGATCTTCTGCGGCATAGCAGCGGTTACCTGCTGCAAATCCGGCAGCGTCGCCGCGAGCTCAAACGTCGCAGGCGCGCGACCAAGATCTCGAATGTCGCGCGGCAATTCGGCCGAGCCTTTAACATGAAACTCGTTCTGTTGCTGCTTGATCTCAGCTGATTGCAAAGTGGCTACGCCATTCTTCGCGATCAGTTGAAATTCGCCGCGATCAAAAGCGGTCTTTTCCTGTCGAAAATCTTTTACGATCGCCGTCAGGTTTCCATTCCAAGTCGCGGGTGAACTCACCAATCCGGCAAGGTCGACATCGAACTTTTCGAGCGAGCCACGCAGCCAATCCTGCGGCAACGCGGCAAACTTGTTAATCGCGGACAAGGGAACTTTCTCAGACCGGATGCGAACGTTGGTATCAAGCGAACCCTGCGATTCGCGCAGTGTGATGTCACCGTGGATATTTCCATCCGCGATCCGGTAATCAAAGTTGATCCCCAGTTTTCGCGCAGCGATTTGCGACGCATCGAAATTGATCGAGCGAAATCGCTCGTCGTCACCGAGGACGAGGTCGCGCAACGTCAGGTTACGATTGGAATAAGTCGCTTGCGCCGCGAGTTTCAGCCAGATCTGCCCGCCAACCAATTGGAGTTTCTCGGTCCTGACTTCACCCGGCCGCCGCGGATCCAGATCAACATCGATATGTTCGGCGATAAAATCCTGCGGGCGATTGCGAACAATGATCGTTGCGTCGGTTACGTGAACTCGCTCGGGGAAAATATCCGGCAGTTCGATTTTCTTCTTTGGGTTCGGCGGACGCGGACGCAACGGCACCTTGCTTGGATTCAATACGATGCGCGCGGAGCGCACCTCTACGTTTTGGAGCGCACTCGAAATCCCATGCCGCAAAAGAGTGAAGAGCCCGTAATCAACCCGGGCGAAATCGACATCGATCGATTCCACGTCGCTCGGTCCGGTCGGGACGGCGTGCAGGTTCCTGACAGTCAGATTGGTAAAAACGCTGCCCTTCGAGGCGAAACTCGGCTTTGAGATTTTCCCTGGCCGCGTAGTGAAGGGCTATTTTGCGGCCTATATATAATAAGAGCGGTCGGTGAAAGATCAGGAGCAGGGCGCAAAAAATCCCGAGCGCGATTAACGCGCGGCGACGCCAATCCCCTGCGTGGATATTGCCCTGACCATATTCGCCCACGACGGATTTACTCCACCGCACGAGGAGAAAGCGCAAATCGGGCCACTTGGCTCCCTTATATATATGAGTTCCCGATTGCGCGCCGGCGCGTGTCGCGCCACGCTTGTCCGGTTAGAGATGAATCCGGACAAGCTTTTCGACTACCTGGACGGCAAATTGTCGCCTAACGAGAGGGCCGAGCTCGAGGAGCGATTCATGTCGGATCCCGAAGCCCGGCGGGAGCTGGCGGTCGCGCGTCAGATTCACGCCAGCATCGGCGACTCGCGCGAAGTCGTTGGAATCGCCGACCCGACGGCCGTATCTGAGCGCGGCCCGGTCCTGGCACGAAGAATCATGATCGCCTTCACGGTTCTGGTTGCCGTCAACGTTGGGTTCGGCATTTACGCGATTTTCTTCATGAAGAACAGAGAGCGCGCACGCGAACGGACGGAACAAAACAGAACCGAGCTCACGCAGAGTCTTTCCCGCACCGCGGCCGCGGCGCTGCCCACACCCAGTCTCGAAATCGAAGAAATCACGTTCACCGCATCGGTCGCGGAACAAGATCCGTTGGCGGACAACATCATCGAAGGAGCCGGGCAGTGCGGAGGGTCTGGGACCAAGGGTTTAGCGGACGAACACGGCATCTTGATTTTCGCGGAATTGCCAACGGAACGATTGAACGAATTTCGCGATTTGATGAAGAAGCTCGGCGGAACCGTACCGTCTCCACCGGCCGCGCCGGGTCCCGGAGAGAAGACGATTGTCCAGGTAAGAATCAGTAGTAGCTCGCAGCAATGATCGGAGGCCCTCACCTCAATCCTCTCCCAATAGGAGAGGAGGCAGAACAGGGCGTGATCGTTTCTCCTCTCCCTGGGGGAGAGGAAGTCGCGAAGCGACAGGTGAGGGCAATCACGAATGCCTGATTCCCCAATCGCGATCACGTTCGCGCTACCAACGGAGAGCTCTGATCTTCGCCGCCAACTTCGCGAAAGCCGAGAAGACGGCTATTTCGTCTTCGGCAAGATCTCTGATCACTCGGTCACAATTCTGCACACCGGAGTCGGGGCTAAAAATTGCAGCGAGCATGTTGAAGCGTTGCTCCACAAAACGCGACCGCGATTGGTCATCAGCTCCGGTTTCGCCGGCGCGGTCACCGACGATTTGCAGGTCGGAGACCTGTTGCTGGCGGAAAATTTTTCAGATCGACAACTGCTCGCCAGCGCCGAACGCATTTTGAGTCAGCGCAAAGCCCGCAACGCAAAACTGTTTACATCGGCATCGATCGTTGATTCCGTCGAACAACGAGATGAAATCGCCCGCGCGTCCGGCGCGGCAGCGGTCGACATGGAGACGGGGTCGATCTTCGCCGTTTGCAACGCTCATGGCATTCCCTTGCTGTCGGTGCGCGCAATCAGCGATACGCCCAGGCAGCCGTTCCCCGCACCACCCGATGTTTTGTTCGACATGGAGCGTCAGCGAACGAACTATGCCCGTTTGTTCGGGTATTTATTAAGACATCCCTCTTCGATCTCCCGGCTCTTAAGATTTGGGCGCGAGATTAATCGGGTCCGCGCGAAGTTGACTGGCGCACTCGTTGCGCTGGTCGAAGCGTTGTAGCCACGGCGCTGCGCGCCGTCTGCGGCCCACAGGGCCGCGGCTACACCTCCGCCGGCTCGATGTGAACCAGCACGTCAGCAATACGGCGGTCGCTTTCCTGAATCGTGCGTTTCACTTCGTGCGCGATGTGATGACCTTCGCGGACGGAAATGTCGCCATCCACTTTCACGTGAAGATCGACATAAAAGCTCAGACCCATTTTGCGAATGAATAGCTTCTCGACTTCGATTACGCCGGGCACGGACCGGGCGGCGCCGCGCACAACATCGACAATTTCACCGCGCGGAGCGGTATCGAGAATTTCGTAAAGCGCGGGACGAAGAAGCCGGTATCCATTTGCGGCGATTAACGCGCACGCGAACAGCGCCGCCCAGTCGTCCGCGCTTTGCCAGGCTTTACCACCTATCAGCGCGAGCGAAATGCCTATGAAGGCCGCGACGGATGTCATGGCGTCGGTGCGATGGTGCCACGCGTCAGTTTGAATCGCGGTGCTTTCGGCGTTTCGCCCGATGCGAATGACGTAGCGATACAAAGTTTCCTTGATGACGACCGCGAGGACGAGAACGATCAACGTAAACGACGCCGGCCCGTGTCGCGGAAGGAAGAGTTCGCGCACACTTGAGATGGCCAGACCGAGCGCCGCTGCAAGCACACCAAGTGAAACAACAATGGCCGCGAATGGTTCCGCTTTCCCGTGACCGTAGGGATGCGTGGCGTCCGGCGGTCGTGAAGCAAACTTCAACGCTCCCCAAATGATGACTGAACCGCCGACGTCCAACGCTGATTCGATGCCGTCGGCGATCAGGACATAAGCGTTGCCTAACAAACCGACAGCGATTTTAATCACAGCCAGCGCGATATTGATGACAAGCCCGAGAAGCGCGACCCGCGCTCCGGTTTGCAGATTGCGCGCGACAGGCTGAGGCGTAGGATGCGGCGCCGAATTCATTGAATGAGTAAAACTATAAAGGTTGTCGTTTACGAAAGGCACGGAAATCCTGGGGACGTCCTCCAAATTAAGACCGAGCCCTGGCCGAAGCCAGCCACAGATGAAGCGGTCGTTGCGATGCGCGCGGCGCCGGTCAATCCCGCCGACATCAATGCGATCGAAGGAAAATATCCCGCGCGCCGCGAAGTCCCTGCGGTGCCGGGATTCGAAGGTGCGGGTGTCGTCGTCGAAGTTGGCTCGAACGTTTCGACGATCAGGAAGGGCGCCCTCGTGATTTTGCCGCATAACATCGGCACGTGGCGCGAAGCAGTCGCCGTCAAAGCCGATGACCTTGTTGCAGTTCCGCCGGAAATCGAGCCGGCCAACGCCGCCACGTTGAAGATCAATCCGATGACCGCATGGCGGCTGTTGCACGACTATGTCGATCTGTCGCGCGGCGACTGGGTTATTCAAAACGCCGCGAACTCGGCCGCTGGTCGCGCCGTGATTCAGATTGGGCGCGAGCTCGGATTTAAGACAATCAATGTGGTTCGACGCCCGGAGTTGATCGACGAATTGCGAGCTGAAGGCGGCGACATTGTGTTGGTCGATGGCGAAAAGCTGCGCGACGAAGTGAAAACCGCGACCAGCGGCGCGGCGATTCGACTGGGATTAAATTCCGTCGGCGGCGACAGCGCGTTACGCTTATCGAACTGTCTCGCGTTCGGCGGAACGCTGGTGAGTTTCGGTGCGATGAGTTTGCAACCACTGAAGATCCCGACTGGACTTCTGATTTTCAAAGACCTGCGGTTTCGCGGAATCTGGATCAATCATTGGTACGACAATGCGACAATGGCCGAGCGGATGGCGGCCTTCAATTCCCTGTTCGATATGTCCAAACGGGGGCTGCTCAAGACGAAAGTTGAGAAGTCCTACGCGATCGACGACGCGAAAGCGGCGGTGGCGCACGCGATGCAAAGCAAACGCAGCGGCAAAATCATTTTCGAGTTTAAGACGTGACCGTAATCGTTGTTGGAGCGGGGATTAACGGTGTTACTTCCGCGATCGAGTTAACAAATCGCGGACACAAAGTTGTCCTTGTCGATCCCGGCCCCCTGCCGCATCCCCTCGCCGCGTCGACCGACATCAGCAAGGCGGTCCGCGCGGCTTACGGGCCGGACGAAGACTACACCGCACTGGCCGATCGTTGCATTCCGATCTGGCGGGAATGGAACAGGAAATTTAGGACCGAGCTCTATCACGAGACCGGCGTGCTCTTCGTCTGCCGGCAGCCGATGCGTCCCGGCGATTTTGAATATGAGAGCGCGCGCGTTCTCGAAAAGCATGGACATCGATTGGAACGGTTTGATTCGGCAAAATTTCATCGACGCTTTCCTGCGTTCGCTCCGGAGCGATTTCACGACGGTTTCTTTGATCCCGATGCAGGCTACGCGGAAAGCGGACGCGTGGTTGGGACGTTAGTTGAATACGCGAAATCGTTGGGCGTCGAATTGCGCGAGAACGCAAAAGTGACCGCTCTCAACGAAAGCGGAAGTTTCGTCAACGGAGTTGTGCTCGAAAATGGCGGTCGAATCACCGCGGACGCGATTGTGATGGCGACCGGTGCATGGACGCCATATCTGCTGCCATCCACGAGGGAGTTTTTCCACGCGACCGGACATCCGGTTTTTCATCTGAAACCGCCAACGCCGGAACTTTTCCTGTCCGAGCGCTTCCCGTTTTTCGGCGCAGACATTTCGACAACCGGTTATTACGGATTCCCGTTCAACCAAGGCATCGTCAAAATCGCGAATCACGGAGAGGGTCGCGAAATGTCGCCCGATTTTGGCGACCGTGTTGTCACCGCGGATGAAAAAGCCGATTTGCGCGAGTTTCTAAGATCGACAATCCCGTCGTTGGCAGATGCCCCGATCGTTTACACGCGGGTGTGCATGTACTGCGATACTAACGACGGCGATTTCTGGATCGCGCCCGATCCTGAGCATCCGAATGTGATTGTCGCGACCGGAGATTGTGGACACGGATTTAAATTCGCACCGATGTTGGGTGAGATCATTGCCGATGCCGTTGAAGGGAAACCGAACCCGATTTTGAAAAAGTTCCGGTGGCGTCCGGAAGTGAAATCCGGTGTGACGAAGGAAGCCGCTAGATATCAACCGGAGTGACATGAATCATCCCGAGCTTTAGCGCTGGACATGCAGCAAGTGGGGCGAGCGACAGGACCGATGGGCCGGAAAGTAGTGGCAGAGATGGGAGACGAACGAGTTCATCTCACAGTCGCAGCGCTGATCACACAGGGTAATTCGCGTGACAATCAAGTCGTGAGGGATCGCCTCACATTCGTTCGGGACGACAGCTATTCTTTCTGCGCCGGTCTCTGTATGGCCGTTTCTTTTTTCGCCTGCCGCTTCAACAGGGTGATCTGTTTAATACGCGCCGAATCGGAAGGACTCCAGGTCGCGATGTCCGGGTCATCTTTAAACGCGTTGTGCACGATGCGGCGTTCGTAGGAATTCATCGGTTCGAGCTGAAGCGACTTTCCAGTCGCGCGAACGCGCTCGGCCAAACCGCGAACGCGCTGCACGATCCGGTCTTCTCGCATGGAGCGGTACATTTCGCAGTCCACTACCACCTTGGGCGCGTCCTTGTCCCTGGACTGAAGCAACCGGTTCAGCAAAAACTGAATTGCTTCGAGCGTCTCGCCGTCGCGCCCGATCAACCGGCGACTTTCCTCGCTGTAAATTTGCAGCACCAAATTCCCGGCTTCGTTTTGCGATTCTTCGATTTCAACGACGAAGCCGAGAAAACCGAGAATGGTGTCGAGTAATTCTTTCGGCGTCATCATTTTCGTTTCCCGGCCGGCTGAACTCTCTCAAGAGTCGGCATCGGTTGTCGTTTGTTGTAATAGAATTGCACGATACTGAAAAGATTCTGTGTGGTGTAATACAATGCCAGAGCCGCAGCAAAATTGTAGCAGATAAACAAAAAGATCAGCGGGGTAAACATCATCACCCGGCGCTGGGTCGGGTCGCCGGTCTTCGGCGTCATGGCCATCAACCAGATTTGGGTCGCGGCCATGCACAGCGGGATGACATTGATCGGGATCGTGAACAAATGCGCCACGGTGTCAGGTTGCGATAAATCCTTCACCCATAAGAAGGCAGAGTTTCGCAACTCAACCGCCTGGCCGAGCATTTTGAACAAGCCGAAGAAGATCGGGATTTGAATCATCATCGGCAAACAACCGCCCACCGGATTGATTCCGTAATCCTTGTAAAGCTTCATCACCTCCTGATTCATCTTCGTCGGATCGTCTTTGTATTTGTCGCGCAACTCCTGGACCTTCGGATTCAACAGCGACATGCGGCGCATCGACTTGTTCGCTTTGCCCTGGAGCGGCCAGAGCACGATTTTGACGACGGCGGTGAGGGCGAGAATCGACCAGCCGTAAGAACCGAGAAAGCCGTGCAGCCAGTTGAGGAAGTTGAGAAGAAACTGGCTGACGATCTTGAAGATTCCGAAGTCCATGATCTCGCCTTCGTTGTGATCGAGACGCGCGAGGCGATGGTAAATTTTTGGTCCCGCCCAGATCTCAAATCGAGCGGTATAGGTCTGACCGGGCGGTAATTGGAAACCCGGCATGCGCAACGCGCCGGCGATTCCAAACATCTTTTGTTCCGGCGAAATATCGGAACGATGGCCCCAGACTCCGTTTCCTTTCGCAGTCAGCGGCGCGATCAGGGTTGTAAAAAACTGATCGCTAACCGCAGCCCAGTCGGCATTCGCCAGGTCCTGCTGATAAAACGGCTGCGGCGTGCGCGAACCGATTCCGAACATACCACCTCCGCCACCGAACCAGTTAACATCGACACCTTTTGCTTTGCCATCCACGCACCAAACCAGCCGAGTATAATAAGAGTAATCCTTGGGATGAATGGGCGAGGCCGAGCCCAACGCCACGAAATAACCGGGGTTCACATAGGGCTGTGGACCACCGTTAACAACGTCGACATCCATCTCGGCAAGAAAATTGTCTTTCTTCTCCTTTTCGGGCGGAATGAAAAACTTCTTGCGAACAGTGACACTTTCCGACGTCCGCTCGAACTTGATCCCGCCGTCGGGTTCGCGACTCAAATTAAATTCGTAAAGGCGCGGGGCGCTTGGTTGATCGACCATGGCGCCGATCGGAGTTTGTTCTTTTGAGTTCAGCACAACGCGCTGCTGATCGTCCTGGCTGGCGATGTGATTTAGCAACACTGCTTCAGCGATTCCGCCGCCGCGATTCGTTAGATGAAGTTCAACGTCGCCGTTGCGCAACGTTTCTGTTTTCTCGGCAAACTCCGGAGTCGCCTGCGGCGAAGGGGTGGCGGTCGCGACAGGCGAAGAAAGCGGAGCCGCGGTTGCGCTAACTGCGGCGGACGGTGTCGGCGAAGCGGTGACCGCGAGGTGCTGCTGCCGCAATTGCTGCGACTGCTTGCCGACATAAACATACCAGCCGATCAAGCCTACCACGCAAAGCGTAACAACAATCCATGCGGTTCGGTCCATAAAATTCCTGGCGACTTCGAATCACGCGCAGCGTCTGGAAACATCGATATCTTCCGTGGTCCGCGGCACCGGATCTTCACCGGAGCCGCCCCAGGGATGACACCGGGCGATTCGTTTTAGTCCCAAAAAAATTCCACGCACAGTTCCGCGCGATTCAATTGCCTGCAAAAAATACTCCGAACAAGTTGGATGAAACCGGCATCCTGAGCCCGGGCCACCGAGCGCGGCCAGGAGCGGCGATAGGGTAACCTGGTAAACTCGAATACAAATGCGAATCAACGTGCGCATCAGGCGGCTAGGATAGAAGCGCGCCCAGCCAGACGCAACCATTCAGCTTCCAGCTCGGGGTAAGTTGCGGTCGCGGCAGGCGCACGGGCGATAGTCACGATCCAAACTCCGCCGATCATGTCATGTTGATGTTTACGAACGATCTCTCGCAGCCTGCGGCGGACGCGATTGCGCACCACGGCGCGCCCAATCGTTCGCGATGTAACAAAGCCGGCGCGAAAGGCGATACCGTCCTCGCGGAGGACGCTCAAGACGAGAAGCCGTCCGCGTTGAGCTTGTCCCTTTTTCTTCACCTGTTCGAATTCCGCGGGACGCGTCAATCGCCGATTTTTGGGAAATGCGAAACGTTTTGCGGGCATGCGATCCGATCAATTGTAGCTGCCACCGTCTCTGGCGGCAGACCAAATAAAAAGAAAACTGCCGATGAGGACATGGGCAGCGACAACTCGCCGGTGAAAATGAAGCGAGTACAGCAAAAGCCTTTCGCTCGCTTTCAACGAACGAAAGACTTCGCGAACGTTCGGCTCCTCCGGTTTAAGGACGAGGCGACGTGTTTACGTTGATATCGGTCTTGGTTTCGGTCTTCGTCGAAGGTGCCGGCGATTCTTTGATGATCGTGGTGTTGGTTTCCTTTTTCTCGGCCGGCGGATTTGTAACGGTGGTTTCCTTTTGCTCACAAGCCGCGAGCAACGCGGCCCCCATTAAGAGACAGAGATATTTGTTCATGTAAGGCTTTGACGGACGCGAGCGATATATTATTTAAGGTGTTGGAGAAGCTGATGAACCGGTAAGACTGGTGCCGCCCGGCTACGCTCGGCGACTCGGTAGCAGGGGGTGGAGTGTTCATTGGTTCAGCGGCGTTCGCTGCCGCTTCCGACGGACTGGTGGGACTTGTTGTTGGTGCAACGGTTTCTGTTTTTTGTTCGCAAGCCACGAGAAGCGCGGCGCCGGCAAGAACGCAAAGATATTTCTTCATAGATAAGAAGTTCGGTTACTAAATGATTCGGAGCAAGAGCGCACCGCGGATTGGTATTCCACTTAAAAGGGTGGTTCGTATTTCAAACCGTGCGCGTCAGCGACGGCCTGACAAGTCAGCTTGCCATCGAGGGTGTTGATACCGCCCGCCAAGGCAGGTTGTTTCAAACAGGCCTCTTTTAAACCGCAGTCGGCTAACAATTGCACGTAGCGATACGTCACGTTGGTGAGCGCCTGAGTCGAAGTGCGCGCGTAAGCCGCCGGCATGTTGGCGACGCAATAGTGGGTCACGCCTTCTTCAATATAGACTGGGTCGACATGGGTGGTTGGCCGCGAAGTCTCCGCGCAGCCACCCTGGTCGATGGAAATATCCACAAACACGCTACCGCGTTTCATTTTCCGCAACATCGCCCGCGTTATCAGCTTTGGCGCTTTTGCTCCCGGCAACAACACCGCGCCGATCAGCAGGTCGGTATCCGGCATGAGATATTCCAGGTTCGCTTCGCTGGAATAGAGGGTGTGCAAATCCTCCATCGCGAGGTCGAGAAATCGCAGTCGTTCGACATCGACGTCGAGGATCGTTACATCCGCACCGAGACCTTTCGCCATTCGCAAGGCGTTCACTCCCGAGGTTCCTCCACCGATGACAACGACGCGCCCCGGCAATACGCCCGGCACGCCGCCAAGTAACACGCCGCTTCCGCCATTGTGCTTTGCCAAAAAATTCGCTCCCATCACCACCGACATTCTTCCAGCGACCTCGCTCATTGGTTCGAGCAAGGGCAACCGGCCGTTCACCTGGATCGTTTCGTAGGCAATTCCGATCACGCCGGATTTCAGCAGCGCTTCCGTCAACGGCTTGCTCGCGGCCAGGTGCAAATACGTGAAAAGAATCTGGCCTTTGCGCAAAAGCGGGAACTCCGCCGGCAACGGCTCTTTCACTTTCACGATCATCTCCGCGCGCTTAAAAACTTCCTCCGCGGTCTCGATGATCTCGGCGCCTGCTTTTTTGTATTCGTCATCCGAGTAACCGGAACCAACGCCGGCATTTTTTTGCACGATGACGGAATGACCGCGCCGTCTCAGCTGGTCCGCAACCGATGGCAGCAAGCCAACGCGTTGTTCCTGCTCCTTAATTTCCCTGGGAACGCCGATGATCATTTGAAGAAGTGAAGAGTGAGCAGTGACCAGTGACAAGCAAGAAACGCAGCGCCTCCAAACTGATCACTGTCACTGATCACTGATCACTGATCACTGGTCACTTCAGTTGAGTGACGGATCATCGGGCGCGGCGGCAAGCATGCGATACCACGGGCCGAGCTTGTTCATGATGTCGAACCAAAGGCGGGAGAGGCGCTCGAGTTTCAACGTCGCGCGGCTCGGTTTTTGGACGATCCAGGCTTTTTCTTTCATCTCGGCCTCGAGTTGCCCAGCGCTCCAGCCGGCATAACCCAAAAACGCCCGGACCGCCGCAGGATCGTCAGGTGTTTCCGGAACGGCCGTCAGCGCATGATGATTCAACTTCAAACCTTCGCCCTTGTGCCATTCGAAAGCGGCGAGCATAAGTTGATTGTTGCCAACCGGCCCGCCAAAGAAAACCGGAACATCGGCCAGATTTTGCGGGGGCGTTTCGGTCACGAGGTCCGACACGCTTTTCTCAAGCGGTCGATTAATAATTATACCGATCGCGCCATCGTCCGGATCGTGCGCGGAAATAAACAACACCGCGCGTCGAAAATTAGGGTCGAGCATGTTCGGATGCGCCACCAGCAGCGATCCCACGAGACTCCGCGGTTTTTTCGGACCCAAGTCGCGCATGTAAAACTAAACCGCGCATCGCAAGCTTCCGCAAGTTTCCGACAACGCTCGCCAGTGGGGCTCCCCGGCCTACCCCCGTTTGCGATATTAACTCCGACAAAATCTGGTACTTGCGTTCAAAGCCAGACATGCTCATAATTTATGGAAATTTCTGTTGCGGCCTTGAGCAAGCTCGGTTACTAGCACGACAGCTTTAAAAATTGTTCTGGGGGGAACAGCCGCCCTTCACGCCCATCGGGCGTGGGGGGCGGTACCTTTTTTGGGGTGTTGAAGAAAACGTCCAGGGCGTAACGTCCAACTATGCCAGCCCGGCTCGGACCAATGTCCAATTCAGCAGAGTCGGGAAAATTTTCGTGGCCGATCGCGCTCACCCTGGTGATGTTGATTCTCACCGCGGCGGCTGTGTTCGTTTTCCTGCGTCTCGAAACGTGGCCGGGCCGGACGATCGGCCAGGGAACGGAAGATCTTGAGCGCCTCGGCAGAGATTTGCGCTCCGCCTTCATCGACGTTGCTCATTTGCAGCCGCGGATCACGATCAACAACCAAACGGTCGTTAACGAAAACGCTTCGCCGGTGGCCGAGCTCGCCACGCTTACCAAGGAATTAAAAGTGAAACGCGAATTCGCCCACACTTGGGCCGGCAGCTCGAAGAGGATCAAGTTGAGCGGCACGTTTGTCGTCAAAGCGGGTTTTGATTTGAGACAGGACGTGACGGTCAACGTTCAGCCGGACGAAATCGTGATCCAGCTCCCGCACGCCGAAATCGTCGGCGTGGAGGAACAGCGCGTCGACGTGCTCGCGTTGGAAAACGGTCTCTGGAACCGCATCTCGGGTGCCGATTTGCAAAATGAGCTGGCTCAACTACCGGAAATGGCGCGGAAGCAGGCGATCGAGATTGGCCTCCCAGGCGACGCCGAGCAAGAATTGCAGCGTCAGCTCAACAAACGGATCCGGGCAAGGCAGCCTATTCGACTGGTCTTTACGACTACGACGCCGGTCGAATCGCCATCGCCTGCGCTGAAATAAAGCGACTTTCCGCGTTGGAGGTTTGCGATTAAAGCAATGACCACGCGATGCCACGAAAACGTCTGTTATTAATCGCCATCATCGTCCTGGCTGCGCTTGCCGGCATCGCGTTATCGCCCGCTCTCTCAGCCGGTGCGGTTCGCGGATGGCTTTACTGGCAGGCCCGCCGTCAGCATTTGAAAATCGAGCTCGGAAAAATTAACGCACCGTTCCTGCGTCCCGTTTCGATCGATCGCATCCGCATTACCAACGAGGCCGCCGTTGCCACCCAGATTGAGTTAAATGCCGAACACGCAACGTTTCGATTAAATCTCGCGAAAATTATCGCAGGCAAAACCTACGGCGTTCACGGGTTGTCGATCCAGAATGCGCGCGCCGAAGTCCGTCGCGATTTTTCCGGAGCCAAGCGTCCACTCGATTTTAACTGGCGCGCATTGCAGGCGTTACTTCCAGCCAACTTCGAAATCGCTCGACTCGATCTGCGCGTCGAAAACGGGCCGAGCGTCGTCCTGATGCGCAATGCGGCTGTTTCCGGGAATCAAATCGAATCCGGCCGCTTCTCTGCCGACGACGTTGCCATTACATCGCCGATGTTCCGACAAACTTTTTCCCGATTACGCGGCGCGACCAAGTGGCAGGACAATCGTCTCACGATCGGCGGCCTGAATCTCGCTACCGGACTCGATCTTCAATCCCTTCTTATCGATCTGTCGCGACTGGATAACGAACGGGCAGACCTTCAGTTCGATCTCGACGTCCTTGGCGGAAAGATTCGCGCCAGTATTTCCAACGAATGGGCTGGACAACATTCGATCTGGAACCTCGCAGGAACTGCGACTGGAATATCCCTCACCCAGACATCCGAGGCGTTTGGGTTTACCGATCGTCTCGGCGGGTCGCTTCGGGCCTGCAACTTTACGTTCCGTGGCGATCCACGCGATCCAATGAGCGGCACGGCCTCGATCTGGACTGAGCTCAACGGCCTCAGTTGGCACAATCGCGCCGCTGATTTGATCATGCTCGGCGCCGTTTTTTACAATCGCCAGATCCAGCTCCAGCAACTCTACATTAAGCAGCGTCAAAATCAGTTGACCATGAATGGCGAAGGCACGTTACCTTCAAAATCCGCCGACTGGTTGAATCCCGATTTTCGAGGGCAAATTTTGGGAAACATCAACGACCTCGGCCAGTTTGCCGAACTTTTCGGGGCCGAACCGCACGCCTTCGCCGGCACGGTCACAATTGAGGGAACTCTCAACGCCGGCCAACGCAAGGTTGGCGGGTACTTGGCTGCCGCGGGGACGTCGCTCTCGTTTTTCAAACGCCAGGTCGACCGCTTCGCCGCGAAAATAAATCTCAACGCTGATTCGTTAGAGCTCGAGGCGTTCGAGGTCCTTCGGAAAAAGGATTTTTTTCGAGCCCAAGGCAAAATCGACATCGCTCACGAGCAAAATTATTCCGGCAACATCGACGCTAAAGTTGGCGACGCCGCCGAATATTTCCTTCTCGGGCGGACCGCGGCCGGAGCCGCCATTCCTGTCCAGCTCGAGGCGAAGATTTCCTCCGGTCTTTGGAACGCGCACACGGTTTTCACTTTGCCGGGATCGAGTCCGGTAGAAGTGACGGCGAAATTTCCATTCAAAATCGGCGAGGACTGGAAAGCGTTTCTCGCATCGCCTTTGGATGCGCAGATCAATTTCCCAACGGTTGTGCTGGCGAGCGCGCCGCAACTTTTTCACCCGCCGGTTTTCAACGAAGGAATTGTCAGCGGGGCAATTTCCTGGAGCCAGACCCTTCAACATCCGCGCATCACCGGCGACCTCCAGTTGTTAAATGCCAAACTGCAAAACGCGCCGCTCGATTTCGCTCAGGCAAGCGCGCGAATTAGCTTTGATGGCGAACACGGAAAGATTGAATTCCTCAACGCTGCCACCGCCGATGTCGAGGTCTCACTTCGAGGCGACGCCGATGTTCGGGATCTGGCCGACGCAAAGATCGACATCTTTCCGAGCGTGCCGGTTTTCGAGCTAACCACGCCGCCAACTTCATGCGTTAACCGCATTAATCTTCAGCCCATCGGTATTACGCTGGCGCCGATGATCAACCAGATCGAATTGCGGGGCAATGTGCTCGAAGGCGGGTGGACCATGACCTCGCGTCAAGCTGTCATCTCGGCGCAGGGCCAACCGATTCCGACAGAAGCAACCAAAATCCCGCTCTGTTTCGGAGAAAAACCAGCGCAACAATCGTTCACATTCGGTCTGCATCCGAAACCGTCGCCCACGCCGGAGCGACCGCGGAAGAAATCAAAGCGTCGCTAATTGTAGCCACGGCCTCCGTCGCCGTGAACAAAGCGCCTCGACCCGCCTTCGCTAGCGCTACGGCGTGGCAGGCCGCGCGAGGCGGCTACAGCGCAGCCTCACCGCGCCGTTCGGATTTTGTCGTTACCAGCCAGCGCGTCAGTTTCTGCTCCAGTTCGCTTGTAAGATTGACCCGAAGGTCCGCGCCGGCATCAACTCGTAACGGTTCACGATTCGGCCGATCAAACAAAAGCTGCACCCGGCGTTGGCCGGGCGAGCTCGTCAGCAACTCCCGCACTTCGCGCAGTTCTTCGCTGGTTGTTGCGGGCGAAAATTGCAAAAGCACAGCCGGTTCGTCTATCGCGTTGCCAATGCCATTGCCGTTCGAGCTTCCATTTGTTTTGCTCGCTGTCGGGATTCTCAGTTTCTGCGCGGTCGCGCGAAGCGAATCACCGCGAGTGTCGATCGTCCCGCGGATCTCCACCACCCGACCGGGCTCGAGCAGCTCGGAGACCGTCACAAACACGTCATTCCAAACCACGATCTCGAGTGTGCCAGTTGCATCTTCCAGCCAGATGACCGCGAACGGTTTGCCTTCTTTGCGGGTGAACTTTTTCTCGGCTTGGACAATTACGCCTGCGATTTTGAACTGCGAGCGATCCTCCAAATCGCCTAACGAGGCGATTGGCTGATAATTCTTTCCCGCGAAGAGATCGGCATAAGCGTCCAGCGGATGACCGCTCACGTAGAATCCGAGCAACTCTTTCTCATAGGAAAGTTTTTCGTGATCGCTCCACGGCGCCACCACCCGTTTTCGCGTTGTCGCCGCGTGCGTTTCTTCATCGAACAGCGAAACTTGTCCAACCGTGCGATCCCGGTGCGCCGCCGCCGCGCCAGCGAGCGATTCATCGATGCAAGCGAAGAGCTCCGCGCGATCGCGGCCCAGAAAATCAAACGCCCCGGCCTTGATCAAGCTCTCCAGCATTTTGCGGTTCGCGATACGTGTTCCAATTCGCCCGCAGAAATCTTCGAGCGAGCTGTAATCCCCTACCCGCTCGCGCTCTTCGATCGACATCTGCATCGCCGACTCGCCCACGTTTTTGATCGCGGCCAGGCCGTAACGGATCGCCATTCTGTCGTCGTGGGCTTCGGGCGTGAATTTTAAGCCGCTCTTGTTGATGTCCGGCGGCAAAATCGTGATGCCCATCCGCTTGCATTCGCCGACGAAGATCGAAATCTTGTCCGTGTTGTTGATTTCGTTGCTCAGCAATCCGGCCATGAATTCGACCGGATAGTGCGACTTGAGATACGCGGTCTGATAACTGATCACGCCGTAAGCCGCGCTGTGGCTCTTGTTGAACCCGTACCCCGCGAACTTTTCCAGCAAATCGAAAATGGCGTTAGCTTTCTTTTCGGGGATTTTGTTCGTGCGCGCGCAACCTTCGATAAAGTTCTGGCGTTCTTTCGCCATTTTCTCGCGATCTTTCTTACCCATCGCGCGTCGAAGCAAATCGGCTTGAGAAAGCGAGTAGCCGCCGAGTTTGCTGGCTGCGGCCATCACCTGTTCCTGATAAATCATGATGCCGTAAGTGTCGGAACAGATTTCCTCGAGGAGCGGATGCAGGTATTTGATCGGCGTGATTCCCTTTTTGGCTTTCACGTAATCAGGAATCAGTTCCATCGGTCCCGGCCGATAGAGCGCGATCAACGCGATGATGTCGTCGAGTTTCTTGACGTCGAACTGCTTCGACAAATTCGTCATCCCGCCCGATTCCATTTGGAACAGACCGATCGTTTCGCCGCGGTTGTAGAGAGCAAACGTAGCCTTGTCATCGAGTGGAATATTTTTCGGCGAAAACTCCGGCTCTCGTTTCCGAATCAGATTTACCGTGTCCTCGATCACGGTCAGCGTTTTCAGCCCGAGGAAATCCATCTTGAGCAAACCAAGATCGTTCAGCGGTCCCATTGGATACTGGCTGATCACGTCGTTGCCTTTCACGTCGCGACACAGCGGGATGTAATCGGACAAGTCGCGGTCCCCGATAACCACGCCGGCCGCGTGGACGCCGGCGTTGCGCGAAAGTCCTTCGAGAATCTTGGCGTATTCGAATAGCTGCTTGGTTTGTGGTTCGCTGGCGATGGCCCGCTTCAATTCCGAGTTTTTTTCCGCCGCCGAGTCGAGAGTGATGCCTAACTCATTCGGAATCATTCGCGCGATGCGGTCGGCGTCGCGATAAGGCAATCCCATCACGCGACCGACGTCGCGCACCACGCTCTTTGCTTTCAGTTTTCCAAAAGTGATGATCTGCGCGACTCGACGCTCGCCATATTTTTGGCGGACGTATTCGAGAACTTCGCTGCGACGCGCTTCGCAAAAGTCGACATCGATGTCCGGCGGCGACACGCGATCCGGATTCAAGAAGCGCTCGAAGATCAATCCGAATTGGAGCGGATCGATATCGGTGATCCCCAAAACGTAAGCAACCAGCGATCCGGCTGCGGAGCCGCGACCCGGGCCCACCGGAATTCCGCGGCCCTTTGCGAAGTGAATAAAATCCCAGACGATGAGGATGTAGCTGACGAATCCCGTGCGCTCGAGCACGCCCAGCTCGTAGGACAGGCGTTCGCGAAGTTGGCTATCGGTCTTGGCCCGCTCGCCATAACGTTCTTGAAGCCCTTTGTCGCAAAGTTCGCGCAAATAAGCCTCGCGGGCTTGGCCGGTTGGCACCGGATATTCCGGATATTTTGAGCGTCCAAACTCAATCGTAAGGTCGCAGCGTTCGCCGATTGCGAGCGTGTTGGTGATGGAATCCGGATAATCTTTGAACAGGGCGCGCATTTCCGCCGGCGATTTGAAATACAATTCCGGCGCGTAATGCATCCGGGCTTCGTCCTGCACCATCTTGCCGGTGCCGATGCAAAGCATCACGTCGTGCGCATCGTGATCGTCGCGGCGCAAAAAATGGACGTCATTCGCCGCGACCAGGCCTACGCCGAGATCTTTCGCGATTTTTGGCAAAACCGCGTTGCACCATTTTTGTTCCTCGAGACCGTGGTCGTGCAGCTCGATGAAGAAATTTTCCTTTCCAAGAATGTCCCGATATTCCGACGCCGCCTGGGTGGCTTTTTGAACATTATTCGCCTGCAGCGCTGAATTTACTTCGCTGGCCAGACACCCGCTCAGTCCGATCAAGCCAGCCGAGTGTTGGGCGAGAAGTTCCTTGTCGATCCGCGGCCGGTAATGAAACCCGTCGAGATGTGCGGTCGTGATCAACTTTACCAAATTGCGGTAACCGATCTCGTTCTCGGCCAGCAGCGTGAAATGATATGCCGCTTCGCGTATTGAACTCGCCTTCTCCTTGTGCGAACGCGGCGCAATGTAAGCCTCGCAACCAATGATCGGCTTGATGCCCGCGCGCTCCGCTTCCTGGTAAAATTCGATCGCGCCGAAAAGGTTTCCATGATCGGTCATGGCCACGGCCGGCATATCGAATTCGGCCGCTTTGCGCATCAGCTCGCGCATCCGCACCGCACCATCCAGCAGCGAATATTCAGTATGGAGGTGGAGGTGAACGAACGAATCAGCCATGAGGAGAGAACACTTTCTGAGATTTCGCGGCCGTGATTCCTTTTGAAATTTTCAGCGAATCACACGGCATGTTGATATTGATGCCATCAATTGCATTCAGTCAAATCTACGAAGCATTCGTGCTCGCAAATTTTTCGCGACGATCGGTGCATCGCCGAACGAAATGTGAGGGATCATTCCCACGAATTGATCCGACTTGATAGCCCAGCGCTTGTATCGCTTGTGTGAACGACTCGCTATTCGACATGAAGCGTAGAGTCGAACTTCTGTTCGTCCTGCCCGACTCTTCATCTGCCGACTACCTTAGCGGCCCATGCGGTCCATTATCGTTACGGCACGCGCCCGACACTTCCGCTCAAACAGTTCCTCGCGTGCGCTCGGAATGACAAAAGCAGACGTAAAAAATTTCTTGTTTGCAATCGCGCCAACGCGTTGTTAATGAACCGCGTGCCGCGCGTCAGCGTCTGACGATGTGAATAACTGCGCGGCGAAGCCGACATGAAAAAACTGGAAGCGATCATCAAGCCGTTCAAACTCGAGGAGGTCAAGGAAGCCCTGGCCGAGCTCGGAATTGAAGGCATGACCGTGACCGAAGTGAAAGGCTTCGGTCGCCAGAAAGGCCACACCGAAATTTACCGCGGCAGCGAATACACCGTCGATTTCCTGCCGAAAGTGAAAGTCGAAGTCGTGATGGCCGACGATATGGTCGACAAAGCAGTCGCAGCAGTCGTCGGCGCGGCCAAGACGGGAAAAATCGGCGATGGGAAAGTTTTTGTGCTTCCAGTGGAACACGCCATCCGCATCCGCACGGAAGAGATCGGCGAAAAAGCAGTTTGATGACGACCTTGCTCAACCCATCGATCGATGGGTTGGCTCGGCTCCATTTATTTTCAGCAGGTTTTGTGAATAACCGGCACGGTTGTTCACATCTTTTCACCAACTCAACCTCTCAACACCTCAACTCCTCAACCTCTTAAAATGGCCTCAAAAGACAAAACTCCATCCGACGTCAGCAAAATGATCAAAGACAACGGCGTGAAATTGATCGACTTCAAGTTCACGGACTTGCTCGGCACGTGGCAGCACTTCACCACCACCCTGACCGAATACGACGAGGAAATCTTCAAGGACGGCCTCGGCTTCGATGGCTCGAGCATCCGCGGTTGGAGAGTCATCAACGCCTCGGACATGCTCGTCATTCCCGATCCGGCCACGGCTTGGATCGACATCTTCAACGCCGAACCGACGCTCTCGCTCATTTGCACGATCGTCGATCCGATCACGCGCGAGCCCTACGATCGCGATCCGCGTGGCGTGGCCGAAAAAGCGGAAGCGTATTTGAAGAGCACGGGCATCGCCGACACCGCGTTCTTCGGACCGGAAGCGGAGTTCTTCATCTTCGACGACGTGCGATTCAGTTATCAAGGCAACGCGTCGATGCACTTTGTCGACAGTGTCGAAGGACATTGGAACAGCGCGAAGGAAGAATTTCCGAACCTCGGTTACAAGATTCGACCGAAGGAAGGTTATTTCCCGGTCTCGCCGATGGATTCGTTGCAGGACATTCGTAACGAAATGTGTCTCGAGATGGAGCGCGCCGGGATCGCGATCGAGCGCCAGCATCACGAAGTCGCCACCGCCGGCCAGGCCGAGATCGACGTTCGTTTCGCGCCTCTTAAACGCATGGGCGATAGCATGCAATATTACAAATACATCATTCGCAACGTCGCCAAGAAGCACAACAAAACCGTGACGTTTATGCCGAAACCGCTTTTCGCCGACAACGGCTCGGGGATGCACACGCACATGTCGCTTTGGAACGGCGACAAACCGCTCTTCGCCGGCAACGGCTACGCCGGGTTGAGCGACATGGCGCTGTTTTTCATCGGCGGCATTTTGAAACACGCGCCCGCGCTGACCTGCATCACCAATCCGACCACCAACAGCTACAAGCGTCTCGTGCCGGGATTCGAAGCGCCGGTCAATCTCGCCTACTCCGCGCGCAATCGTTCCGCTGCGATCCGGATTCCGACCTACTCGCCAAGTCCGAAAGCGAAACGGATCGAGTTCCGCACGCCCGATCCAGCGGCGAATCCGTATCTCGCGTTCAGTGCGCTGCTGCTCGCCGGACTCGATGGAATTCAAAACAGGATCGATCCCGGCGATCCGCTCGACAAAAACCTTTACGATCTGCCGCCGGAAGAACTGGCCCAGATCGCGAGCGTGCCCGATTCACTTCGCGGCGCGATCGAAGCGCTCCAGGCCGATCACCAATTCCTGCTCCGCGGCGACGTCTTCAACGCCGACTTCATCGCCAACTGGATCGACATGAAACAAAAAGAATACGACGCCTTGCGACTGAGACCACATCCTTACGAATTCTCGATGTATTACGACGTGTAGTGCCCAGACGCTCGCTTCGACTGTGAGATTGAACTCGTTCGTCTCCCGACTCACTCGCAGCTACCTCGCTGCTTAACCGTCCATGTCGCTCGTCCCGCTCGCTCCATTCCTCGCTCCGCTCGGAATGACAGTGGTCTACCCGGCGCAATTTTCCGCTAAAAAATCGCAATTGACCGGCAGCAGCCTGGTTTCGGCTGTGTTATTTTTGAATCGTGAACGGGACCCTTTTGCGTCCGGTGGAAAAGCCGTGGCGGATTTTCTTTGGCATCGGCATTTCGATCGCCGCCCTCGCGGTGATCGCGATTCTGGTCTGGCAAGGAATCTTCGCGCACGGCGCGCCTGATCCGACGCAACCAAACACGAGCAAGGCGGTCGCGGCGCTCGACATCGGCGTTTTGGTTTTTCGCGAAGGACTCGAATGCATTCTGGTGTTGGCGGCAATCACGGCCAGCATGACCGGCCCGAAACGCACGCATCGCAAACCCGTCGCGGCCGGCGCAGGCGTTGCGTTCATTGCGACACTGATCACGTGGTTCATCGCGATCCGCATTGTCGATTCGTTGAGCGACAATATGCGCGCGCTCGACTTGCAAGCCGCAACCGGACTGCTCGCGGTGGTCGTGCTGCTGATCATCATGAATTGGTTTTTCCACAAAATTTATTGGGGCGGCTGGATCCGCGCTCACAATCGTCGCCGGAAACATTTGCTGGAGAATGGGCACGGTAGCGATCTCGCGAAGCGCTCATTGCTGTGGGGATTGATCCTGCTCGGATTCACTTCGCTGTATCGCGAAGGCTTCGAAGTTGTTCTGTTTTTGCAAAGCTACCATCTCCGCTTCGGTGGCGGCGTTGTTTTGCAAGGCGACGCTGCTCGGACTCGCGCTCTCGGGAATCGTCGCGGTGCTGACGTTCGTGCTTCAACAAAAATTGCCGTATCGCAAAATGCTGATCACCACCGGCGTGTTGCTCGGCGTGGTGTTGCTGGTGATGGTGGGCGAGCAAGCGCAGGAGATGCAGCTCGCGCATTGGATCTCGACCACGCCGATTCCGTCGCTGGTGTCGATCATTCCGAAATGGATGGGGCTTTGGTTCTCCGTTTTCCCAACTTACGAAACGCTAATCGCGCAAGGCATCGCGGCGGTCCTGGTGGTCGGCTCGTATTATGCCGCGCGAAAATTTGGCGGAGCAACGCCGCCCATCAGCGAAGAACCGGTTCGAGAAGCAAAAGCCGAAGCCGACATCGCGGTGCCCCGGCAACAATTGCAGCCGTGTGTTCGGTAGGGACGCCGCGCTGCGGCGTCCGCGGACAGCGCAGCGCGCTGTCCCTACCCACCCAATCAACGAATGAAAAACACGCGTTCTCGATCTTAGTCCGAGCCGGACTGGCACTATTGCCGATCCTGACGGCGACGAGCGCGTTTGGCGGGGTGCGTCATTTCACATTTTTGTATGAAGCGCCGACTTCACCGCCGGGCAGTATTGAGCTCGAAAACACGGCGACTTGGGCGCATGGCGCGAACTCGAATGACGTTTTCGTTCGCGAAGAACTGGAGATCGGAATCACTGATCGATTTCAAGTTGGACTATATCCCCTCGACTGGTCACATCAGGAGAACGACGGCTTTCATTATGACGGCGGCGCAGTCGAGCTGATTTACAATTTGTCCAATCCGGTCATCGATCCGGTCGGTATTTCACTTTACGAGGAAATCGCCGCCGGGCGGCAGCATTTCGAATCGGAATCGAAACTGATTGCGCAGAAAAATTTCGGGCGCTGGATTTTCGATTACAACGCTACGCTGGAAGCGGAATGGGAAGATCGACATCTGGAAGAACAGTCAAGGCGAATTCCAGCAAGCACTCGGCGCCAGTTACGAAATTTCACCGCGGCTCTCGGTGGGCGTCGAATTCCTCCACGAATTCGTTTTGCCGGACTGGCGCGACAACGAAAAGATTAGAAACGTTTTCGTCGGACCCAATATTTCGTATCGGCGAGACCAATGGTTCGTGACCGCAACCGCGCTCGCCCAAGCGACAGACACATCGGACGAACCGGATTTTCAGCTCCGAACAATTTTCGGGATCGGATTCTGAATGAAGAAGATGAAGAACCCTCACCTGCCGCTTCGCGTCTTCCTCTCCCTCAGGGAGAGGATTGAGGTGAGGGCGCTGTGGCAAACGTCTTTCGTCATCTCAGGGCTTATTCTTTGTCTGACGGTTGGCTGCGAAACTGCCAATTACGCACCGCCGGTCACGCTGGCAATGACACGTACCCGGCCCCGCGAGAAACAAAATGTCGACGTTACGAAACTGGAACGCGGCCGAACCCTTTTTGTTCATCGTTGCATCGAGTGTCATACCCTCCCGGCGATGTGGAAATATTCCCGCGAGGATTGGCCGCAAATCGTCAACGACATGTCGCATCGCGCGAGCTTGAAGCCGGAAGATCGCGACGCCGTAATTGCTTACATCCTGGCGGTGCGCGCGATGTAGCCACGGCGCTCTGTCGCCGTGTTTATCCGCGGACGCCTCGACGGAGCCAGGCGGCTACAGGATTCTAGTTGAACGCAGCTTCGCGCTTTTCACCTTTAGCGGATGCGTACGTCCACTCTGCGTTTTCTCTTCTCCGTTCCCCTCATTTTTGTCTGTTTCAATAGCTTCGCTATTAGCCCCACCCCGCGGGACGGCGGTCCAACACCGTCGGCCACTCACTCGCCAACGGCTACACCCAAGCCGGTGCCGCCGGGCGCGATCGATGAAAAGCTATTCAACGGGATGCAATGGCGGCAGGTCGGACCGTTTCGCGGCGGACGCGCGCTAGCGATCGAAGGTGTGCCGGGCGAACCAGACACGTGGTATTTCGGCGGCGTGGCAGGCGGCGTTTGGAAAACAACTGACGCCGGACAGAATTGGACGCCGCTCTTCGACAAGGAAGATATCTCGTCGATCGGCGCGATCGCGGTGGCGCCGATCGACCACAACGTCGTTTACGTCGGCACCGGTGAAGCGGCGATTCGCGGTAACACCACCTACGGCACCGGCGTTTACAAATCGATCGACGCGGGCAAGAGCTGGAAAAATATTGGGCTGAAAGATACGCACCAGATCGGCGCGGTGATTGTCGATCCGAGAAACGAAAACGTGGCGCTGGTGGCGGCGCTCGGACACGCGTTCGGGCCGAACAAAGAGCGCGGAATCTTTCGCACGGCGGACGGCGGCAAAACGTGGATGAACGTTTTGTTCAAAGATGAAAATACCGGCGGCATCGACATCGTTTTCGACCCGCACAATCCGAACATTGTCTTCGCCTCGTTGTGGCAAGCACGACGTCAGCCCTGGTTTTTCTCGAGCGGCGGCGCGGGGAGCGGACTTTATCGATCGGAAGACAACGGCCTGACTTGGAAACGTCTGGAAGGAAATGGATTACCTGAAGGAATTCTCGGGCGGATCGGCGTTTCCGTTTCCGGCGCGGACTCGAATCGCATTTACGCAATCATCGAGGCGAAAGAAGGCGGCATTTATCGCTCGGATGATGCCGGCCAAAAATGGACGCGGATCAACGAAGACGGACGTTTTCGTCAACGGGCGTGGTATTTCAGCAAAATCTACGCGGACCCGAAATCACCGGACACAGTTTATATTCTAAACACCGGCGCATTTAAATCAGTCGACGGCGGCAAAACATTCAATCTTCTTCCGGCGCGTCACGGCGATCATCACGGTTTATGGATCGATCCGAAAAATCCTGAGCGTATCGGCAATGCCAACGACGGCGGCGTTGCCATCTCCATCGACGGCGGCAAGACCTGGACGACGCAAAACAATCAGCCCACCGCGCAGTTCTACCACGTCGCAGTCGACAACGCGTTTCCATATCACATTTACGGCGCGCAACAGGACAACTCGAACGTTTGCATCGCAAGCCGGACCGATTCGGGCGTGATCGGTCCGCAGGATTGGTATCCGGCCGGCGATGGTGAATGCGGCTTCGTTGTGCCCGATCCGCGCGACTGGCACATCATTTATTCAAACAGCGAGGGCTACGCCGTTCGCTACGACAAAACCAAAGAAGAAGTGCAGGACATCAGTCCCGTGCCACTCGATAATTCCGGACACGGCGCGGTCGATCTTCAACACCGCTTTCAATGGGTCTCGCCGCTGATGCTTTCGCCGCACAATCCTGACGTGATCTACACCGCGGCGGAGTGCGTTTTTAAATCGTCCGATCACGGCCAAAGCTGGACGAAGATCAGCGAAGATCTGACGCGTAATGACAGAACGAAACAGCAGCCGAGCGGCGGCCCACTGACAAACGACATCACCTCGGTTGAATATTACGATACGATTTTCGCGCTGGCCGAATCGCCGATCGATAAAGGCACGCTTTGGGCCGGTTCCGACGACGGCTTGATTCATGTCAGTACGGATGATGGAGCGCATTGGAGCAACGTCAGTCCGAAAATGCCGGAATGGAGCACGGTCGATTTAATTGAAGCCTCACCGAGCGATGGGAAGACGGCATACGCGGCGGTCGATCGACATAAACTCGACGATTTCAAGCCGTACATTTTCAAAACAACCGATCTCGGCAAAACGTGGACCGCGATTACCAACGGAATTCCGGACGGCGCGTACGTTCACGCATTACGCGAAGATCCAAAGAAGAAGGAACTTCTTTACGCCGGGACCGAGCTTGGGGTTTACCTTTCGTTCGACAGCGGCGCACATTGGCAACCGTTGCAGCTCAACCTGCCGCAATCTCCCATTCACGATTTGGTCGTGAAAGATGACGATCTTGTCGCTGCGACGCATGGCCGCTCGTTTTGGGTGCTCGATAATATCACGCCATTGCGACAAGTGAGCGCCCAATCCGCGAGTGCCGATTTCGTTTTGTATCAACCCGAGGCCGCGCTGCGCCTGCATTATCCGGAAGAGTTCGACAAACGCCAGCCGGTCGGCGACAACCCGCCCGCGGGCGCGATGATCGATTATTATCTCAAGACTGCGCCGAAAGACGAAGTGACGATGGACGTTCTCGACGCGCAGGGAAAAGTTATTCGTCACCTTTCGAATAAGGAGAAAAAGGAAGGCGAGCAGCCGCCGGAATGGCCGGATCGGGTGGAGCGCGTGAAGACAATTCCAGCCAAGGAAGGAATGAACCGGTTTGCGTGGGACCTTCGTTACGATGATCCCGTCCAAATTCCCGGCGCGTTTTATTCCGGGACCGGTCCCAAGGGTCCGCTGGCGTTGCCGGGCGACTATAAGGTCAAAGTGACTGTCTCCGGAAAATCGCAGACGGTGCCGTTGAAAGTCATGATCGATCCGCGAACCAAAGGCTCGGAGCCGGCCTTGCAGAAGCAGTTCGCGTTATCAATGCAGGTAAACGATCGGATTTCACAGCTGCACCAGGCTGTCAACGAAATCCGTGACATCAAAGGCCAGATCAAAACGCTCCATTATCGATTTGATGACGATCAAAAACTAAAAGCCGCACTCACTGCGGCGGATGATCTCGACAAGAAAATGTCCGAGGTCGAGAAGGAGTTGATTCAGGTAAATATGAAAGGCTCAGAAGCGAATCTCGCTTTCCCAAGCATGCTGAATGAAGGCTTTGACACTTTCAGTCATTTCATCGATTCCGGGGACAGCAATCCGCCAACGAAGTCGCAGCTCGAGGTTTTCCAAAAACTGAGCGGCCAACTCGACGAGCAGTTGAAAAAGTGGACGCAGATCAAGTCTGACGATTTGCCGAAATTCAGCGGCATCATTAAACAACTCGATCTGCCGGCGTTAATGGTTCCGCCGGACAAAACGGCGGTGACAAAGGAAGGAAAGTCGTCCTAACCTGCGGTCAAATTCGAATCTCGAAATCCGAAAACCGAAACAAATTCGCAACCCGGCATCTTGAAAACGAGCGCGAATTCGATTCGATCGCTATTTTGATAATTCGTGCTGGTTTCGGAATTCGATATTCGAACTCCGAATTTCTGGTACAAAGTGCCTCGACGTCGCGCAGCCTTTTCATCCATGCTCGGGCAATGCTAGCGCTCGCGTTTTCCTTTCCTCTCCCATTGGGAGAGGATTAAGGTGAGGGCACGAAGATGAGTGTTCCCCGCGCGCGCAGCTTCCGAAAGACACCGACAGATGCAGAAAGGCGACTCTGGTCCGAATTGCGCAACCGCGAGCTTGTCGGCTTCAAGTTTCGCCGACAACATCCGTTTGGAAACCGGATAGTAGACTTCTACTGCGAAGAGGCAAAGCTCGCTATTGAACTGGACGGGTCGGGTCACTTTTATACTTTGAAACGCGAGGACGACCTGGATCGCGAAATCGAGCTCTATGAGAAGGGCGTTCGCATTCTCCGATTTAGTAATGACGAAGTCTTCGAGAACCTGGATTGTGTTTTGAATTTGATCATCTACGCGATCGACCCCGAGAAATCACTCTGGGCTGAACCATCCGTCCCAAAGCCCTCACCTCAGTCCTCTCCCTGAGGGAGAGGAGGCCTGCGGATTCCTTATGCCGAAAATCCAGAAAGCAGTATTGCTGGCCGCCGGGCGCGGGACGCGCATGCGCGAAATGACCGCTGATCTTCCCAAACCGATGCTCGAAGTGCGCGGCAAACCTGTGCTCCAACACATTGTCGAAGGCCTTCGCGATGCCGGCATCACCGACTTCCTGATCATCGTCGGTTACCGGGCCGACGCGGTGCAGAATTTCTTTGGCGACGGGTCGCGTTACAAGATCGATATCCAATACGCAACCCAAACGGTCCAGGATGGAACCGGGCGCGTGGTTGAACTCGCTAAAAACTTTGTCGCGAATGCACCGTTCATTCTCGGTTACGGCGACATTCTCGTCGCTTCAGATAATTACAAACGTGTGGTCGATCTTCCGAACGACGTTGACGCGCTGATCAGCGTGACACATGGAGAAGACGTGAGTAAAGGCGGCGCCGTCTTCGTAAACGAACGAATGGAGATGTTCGATCTTCGGGAAAAGCCGAAACCCGGCGAACCAACGAGTCAGTGGTACAATGCCGGCCTTTACGCGTTTCGACCGAATATTTTTGATTTTACCGCCAAATTGAAACCGTCGTCCCGTGGCGAATACGAACTAACCGACGCGATTCGTGAGCTCGCTCAATCCGGAAAGAAAGTTCAGGCGCTCGAACTTACCGGCAATTGGGCCGATGTGCGTGATCCGGAAGTGTTGGCGAAATTGAATCAACTGTAGGGCGGGCGCATCGCCTGCCTTCCCCGAATTTGGCAACCGGAGCGGTTGCCCTACAATCGTCGGCCAGCTCAGGAAACTTGCTCGGTCGGTTCGTCTCCGCCTTCTTCACCTATCTCTTCCTCGATCTCGCGCTGCCATTCGCGCGAGAGCCACGGGCGCAGAAACCCGTAAACCAAATACGCGAGGAAGAGAACGGCCGGCATCCATTCGTAATTCATCACTGTGACTGTGAGGATGACGGTGATGACAAGAAAACGCGGGATGGACTTTTTGGTCTTCCAATTGATCGCTTTGAAGCTCGGATACTGGAACCGGCTGAACATCATAAACGAAAGAAAAAGGAGCAATGGGGGCAACACAAAACGCCAGTTTCCAAGACGGTGTTCCCCTTCGGCCAGCCAAAGCAAAAACAAGGTGATCGAAGCAATCAGGCCGGCGGCAGCGGGAATCGGAAAACCGGTGAAATTTTTCGCAACGCCAGCCGACCCGCTCTTTTCGTGATTTGCGGCGGCAATGTTGAAACGGGCGAGGCGCAACGCACCACACGCCAGATAGACAAAAGCGATGATCCAGCAGGCTCGAGGAAAATCCTTCAACACAACGCGGTAAACCATTAACGCAGGCGCCAATCCGAACGAAACAATATCGGCAAGCGAATCAAACTCGCGCCCGAACGAGCTCTCGTGACCGCCGAGTCGGGCAAGCCTGCCATCGAGAAAATCAAAAACAAACGCGCCCAGAATCAACCAGATCGCGGCATGGAAAAGATCATTAGCGGCGTCCGCGTTCGTACTTTGCAAAAGCGCGCCTTCCAAAATCTTGAGCGTCGCGGTGAACCCACAGAACAAATTTCCCGCCGTCATCAGGTTCGGCAGCAGATAAATCTTCGACGGCTGTTCGTTCATGACTCAGGGAGACGCGCGATTATGGTCGATCCACCGGCAACGTGCTGGCCCACTTTCACCAGCACGGTGGCCGTGAGAGGCAAGTATACTTCCGTTCGCGATCCGAAGCGAATCATTCCAAAACGCTCGCCTTTTTTGACTTCGTCGCCCACGTCCGCCCAGGCAACGATCCGACGCGCGATTGCGCCGGTGAGCTGACGAACCACCAGAGTCGCCCGAGGATTTTCAAACGCCCAGATCATCGCTTCGTTTTTTTCCGAGCATTCGGGACGGCGCGCATCAAGGCACAAACCTTCGCGATGTTGGCGGAAAATGATGCGGCCATCAATCGGAGCGCGATTGGTGTGCACGTCGAAGATCGACAAGAAGATGCCGACGCGACGAGTTCTCGTTTTCAAAACTTCGCCTTCTTCGACTTCGATGATGTCGGTGATCGTCCCGTCCGCGGCGGCGACGACCGCGTTTGGATCCGTTGGAACGCTGCGTTCGGGATCCCTGAAAAAATAAAACGTGTAAGCAATCAGGACGACGAACAGCAGGAGCAACCAAACGCTAAAAAGCAAACTACCGAGCGCGAGAACGGCCAAAATCGCGAGGATCCAGCGGGCTTCGATGAGGGTTTGGAGGCGCATGGAAAGGGGCAATTTTCGAAGCACAAAAGGGGCTGGTCAAGGTCACAAAAAAAGATGTGAATAACTCGAGTGAGCCAACCACAATATTGTGGGCTTTGGCTGGTCCAGGCATCCAACCGGTAGCGGAAATAAGCCCCTGAAAACCACGAGATTATTTGTTGTTTTCCGATGGCTTCTGGCTACGTTCTTTTGATGCCAGCCCGAGCCGCCGTCGTCCGCGTTCAAGACGACGAAAATTCCGACGAGAAAAGTCGTCAACGCCTTTCCTCAGGGGTTAACAAGTCTCAGAAATACGACGCTGCCCAGATCGACAAGTTGGAGGGGCTGGAAGCGGTCCGGAAACGCCCAGGCATGTACATCGGCGACCCGGACGAGCGCGGGTTGCATCACCTGGTCTTCGAGGTCCTCGACAATTCGATCGACGAACATCTCGCCGGATATTGCGACAAGATCGACGTAGACGTTCACGTCGATGGCAGCGTTTCGGTTCGCGACAATGGCCGCGGTATTCCGGTCGACGTTCACCCGAAATGGAAAATGCCGGCGGTCGAGCTGGTCCTGACGAACCTTCACGCGGGCGGAAAATTTGGGCAGGGTGCTTACAAATATTCCGGCGGTTTGCACGGTGTCGGCGCCAAGTGCACGAATGCGCTTTCGGAGTGGTTCAAAGTAGAAGTCTCGCGGGACGGCAAGGTCTATCACATGGCCTTTGCCCAGGGAAAAACCACGGAAAAACTGGAGGTCATTGGCGAGGTAAAAGGCAAGAAGACGACCGGTACTCTGGTCACGTTCCTGCCCGATCCGACGATCTTCACGATTACGACCGAATTTAAGTTTGAGCGGCTCGCTACTCGCCTCCGAGAGCTGGCCTTCTTGAATCCCGGGCTCGAGATCAATCTCACCGATGAACGCACCGAGTCGCCAAAGAAAGAAACGTTTCTCTACAAATACGGCATCGAAGAATTCGTAAAGCAACTCGGCGAGAACAAACAGGTGCTGCATCCGAAGCCGATCGTGATCGAGCGGCAACGCGATGAAGTATTTGTCGATGTTGTCCTTCAATACAATGACAGCTACAACGACCAGATTTTGCCGTTCGCTAATTCGATCCCGAATCCGGACGGCGGCACCCATCTCACCGGATTTCGCACGGCGCTGACGAAAGCGGTCAATCAATACGCGAAGCAAAACAGTCTGCTGAAAGAAAAGGATCCCGCCATTTCGGGCGATGACGTCCGCGAAGGTTTGATTTGTGTGCTGAGCATTAAACTGCCGAACCCGCGTTTCGAATCGCAGACGAAGGTCAAACTCGTGAACACCGAGATCGACGGCATCGTCAACTCGGCGGTTTACGAAGGTTTGATGACGTTTTTCGACCAGAATCCGCCGACCGCGCGTCGCATTTTCGAAAAAATCCTGACCGCAGCGCGCGCGCGTGAAGCTGCCCGCAAAGCGCGGGAGACGATTCGCAAAGGTGCGCTCACTGGCGGCGGTTTGCCTGGAAAACTAGCCGACTGCTCGGAGCGCGATCCGGAATTGACTGAGCTTTACATCGTCGAGGGCGATTCGGCCGGCGGCTCGGCGAAACAAGGACGGGATCGTCGTTATCAAGCGATCCTGCCGATTCGCGGAAAACTGATCAACGTCGAGAAAGCCCGCGAAGACCAGTTTCTCAAGAACACCGAGATCCAATCGATGATCACGGCAATCGGCACCGGGATCGGTAAAGCGCGTGAAGATGCCGCCGACGGCAACGGCAAACAGGAAGAAGGCCGCTTCGATATATCGAAGTTGCGTTACGGCCGGATCATCATCATGACGGATGCCGACGTCGACGGTTCGCACATTCGCACTTTACTGCTTACGTTTTTCTTCCGGCAAATGACCGATCTTGTCCGCGCCGGGAAAATCTACATCGCGCAGCCGCCGCTCTACCAAATCAAACGGAAAAAGCGCGAAGAGTACGTCGATGACGACGTGCAATTAAACAAGATTCTAATTTCGCTGGGCGCCGAGGACGTAAAACTGAGGAACCTCGCCGACAAAAAAGAGATAAGCGCTGCGCAATTAAAGGATATTCTCGAGTCGCTGGAGAAACTGGCGAAGCTCAGTGAGGCAGTGCGACGCCACGGTGGCGATTTTGAATCCTATCTGGAAGCTCGGAACGCGAAGACCGGTAAGCTACCGAGCTATCTCGTTAAGGTCCGCGAAGGCAACGACGAGACAGTCCATTATTTCCACGAGGAAAAGGCAGTCCGAAAATTCCACGAATCCAACCCCGACCTTAATTTGTTCGACACCCAGATAGAGCAGGAACTATTGCCGCTGGGTGACGCACAAGCGCCTGCTGCGAAAACAAATGGCGTGCGGCGCCGCGCCAAACTGGTCGAGCTGCATGAGTCCGCCGTCATCCAGAAAATCATGGCCGAGCTCGCGCGTAAGGGTCTCAAAGTTGATCACTACGCCGCGAGCGATAAACCGATCTTCGAGTTGATCGAAGGCGAGGGAGAAAAAGCAACGACCCATCCCTTGTTCTCCATCCCGGAGATCCTGCAAAAGATTCTCGAGATCGGACGGCGCGGGGTGCAGATCAAACGATTCAAAGGTCTCGGCGAAATGAACGCCAAAGAATTGTTCGAGACCACGATGAATCCTGAGAAACGCAAACTACTCAAAGTCGATTTGAACGACGACAACGCGGTCGACGCCGACAAAATGTTTACCATCCTGATGGGCGACGTGGTCGAACCGCGCCGGCAATTCATCGAAGACAACGCATTAAACGTCCGGAATCTGGACGTTTAATCATTCAGTGAATTAAGGATTTAACGATTTAGCGAATAACGCAGCGAAGCGATGTACTCGGCGAACGAAAAAGTAGAACCGATCAACGTTGCCGAAGAGGTGTCGAGGTCGTTCCTCGATTACTCGATGTCGGTCATCATTTCGCGCGCATTGCCCGATGCGCGTGACGGACTGAAGCCATCGCAACGCAGGATTCTCTACGCGATGCACGATTTGTCGCTCTTTCCGGGCCGGCAACATCGTAAGTGCGCAAAGATTTGCGGTGACACCAGCGGTAACTATCACCCGCACGGCGAAGCGGTGATCTACCCCACTCTCGTCCACATGGCGCAGGCGTGGGCGATGCGAGAGCGGCTGATCGACGGCCAGGGAAATTTCGGATCGGTCGAAGGCGATCCGCCCGCGGCGATGCGTTACACCGAAGCGCGCATGACACATCTCGGCGCGGCGCTGATGGTCGACATGGACAAAGACACGGTCGACTTCGTCCCGAACTACGACGAAACGCGGACCGAGCCGACCGTTTTCCCGGCAGCGTTCCCGAATCTTCTCGTCAACGGCGGCACCGGCATCGCGGTCGGAATGGCGACGAATATTCCCCCGCACAATTTGGTCGAAGTGATCGACGGCATTTGCGCACAGATTGACGATCCCGACATCACGCTCGACGGCTTGATGAAGTATGTGAAAGGGCCTGATTTCCCGACTGGCTGCGCGATTTTGGGAACGACCGGGGTTCGCCAATACCTCGAGACCGGCCGCGGCAGCATGAAAGTGCGCGGCAAGGCCGGCGTCGAAGAAATCAAGGGCGGCAAGGAGCAGATCGTCATCACAGAGATTCCTTACAATGTGAATCGCGCTACCCTCGTCGAGCGTATCGCCGATCTCGTGAACGAGAAAGTTCTGAGCGAGATCACAGCGGTCCGCGACGAGTCGGATGAGAACACGCGCGTGGTAATTGAGCTTAAGCGCGATGCGAATCCGAAGATCGTCATCAACAATCTTTACAAGCACACCGCGATGGAGAGCTCGTTCGCGGTGATCATGCTCGCGATCGATCACGGTCGTCCGAAACTGCTCTCACTTAAGGATGCGAACGCGGCTTACATCGAGCATCGCCGCGAAGTGGTTCTGCGGCGGACGCGGTTTGAATTGCGCAAGGCCGAAGAACGCGCCGAAACGCTCGAAGGTTATCTCATCGCGCTCGCCAATCTGGATGAGTTCATCCGCATCATTCGCGGATCAGCCAATCGCGAAGAGGCGCGAATCAAGCTGCTCGCGTTCGAGTTCACCAAGAAACAGGTCGAGCAAATCGGCATCCTCATTCGTAATCCGGCGCGCCTGACCGAAGGCCGTTACGCTTTCAGCGAGCACCAGGCCAATCAGATTCTCGATCTGCGCTTGTATCAATTGACCGGTCTTGAGAGGGACAAGATCGACAATGAATACAAGGAGTTGATCAAAACGATCCAGGATTTGCGCGACATTCTGGCCAAGGAGCAACGCGTTTTCACCATCATCAAAAAAGAGCTGCGTGAGTTGCGCGATAAACATGGCTCGCCGCGTCTGACTCAGTTCGCGGTCGATGAGGGCGACATCAACATGGAGGATCTGATAGCCAACGAGGGGTGCATCATCAGCATTACTCACGGCGGATTCATCAAACGCACCGCAGTAAGCGCCTTTCGCGCGCAACGGCGCGGCGGCAAGGGCGTGATCGGAATGACCACGCGTGAAGGCGCGACCGACGAAGAGGAAGGCGATTTCATCGAGCATCTCTTCACTGCGACCACCCACGACTACTTGATGTTCTTTACGGAGTCGGGCCGCTCCTACGTCGAAAAGGTTTACGAAATTCCAGAGATGGGCCGCGCCGCGAAGGGACGCTCCATCGCGAACATTCTCGAGCTGCGACCAGACGAAAAAATCGCAGCCACCATTCGAATTCAATCAAAGAAATCGGGCACCGGCCCGAACGCAGTCGATCAAACCTGGGATGAAAACCTTCACATCGTGTTTGTGACCCAGTCCGGCATCGTTAAAAAATCAAACCTTTCCGATTACCGCAATGTCCGTAAAGGCGGCATCATCGCGATCCAGATCGAAAAAGGCGATCGCTTGATCGATGCCAAGTTAACGAACGGAAACAACGAGCTTGTTCTGATCACGAAAGAAGGAATGAGCCTGCGCTTTCACGAAGAGCAGTTGCGCGATCAAGGCCGCAACACGGTTGGCGTCTGGGGAATTCGGCCGGACAAGAAAGATCGCGTTATCGCAATCGCGATTGTCGATTCAAACGCGATGCTCCTTGTCGCCGGAGAAAATGGAATTGGCAAACGGACGACGTTCGACGATTACCGCAAACAAAAGCGCGGCGGCAAAGGGATCATCACCATGAAGACCGGCACCAAGACCGGTGACGTGGTTGGGGCACTCACGGTCCGAGACTCTGACGAGCTGATGTTGATCACGACCAAAGGCCAGATGGTCCGAACTCGCGTGAAAGAAATCCGCGAGACCGGCCGCAACACGATGGGCGTGAAATTAATGGATCTGCGCAGCGGCGAGAAACTTCAGGCGATCGCGCCCGTAGTCAGCCAGGCCGAGGAAGAGGCCAGCGCTGAGACAGCCGACGAGAAACCCGAGAAAGCGTAAGAAAAGGGCACGCTTTGAGCGTGCCCTCTCTCCTCGCTGGAGGGGGAATTAGTAACGCGTTGTCGTCGTTTGTTGCGTCGTTGTCGGCTGCGTGACCGTCGTCTCCCGGGTTGTGGTCGACGTTGTCGTGGACGTTGGCTCGCTCGCACACGAGCTGATAAAAACTGCTACCAGCAGTGAAAACAGCGGAACTAGAGGTTTTTTCATAGTGTAATTGCTCTTACATAATCAGTTCGCGCCTAGCAGCTTCGGTAGATGTGACGAAATTGCGCGATCTACCATATCTCCAAACAAATTCGCGGAGGCTAAACAAGAGCAGGTCGCATGGCTCAAAACCCGAGACTCAGCAAAGTTGACCGAAGACAGAATTAAAGCGCTCCAGGATTTGCTGTGCTAAAGACTAATCGGCGATTCGCGCGCGTTGTTTTTTCAATTGGCTCCGTTTGCGTTTCGATTCCAGAATTTTTCTTTTAAGCGCCGCAGGTCGCGGCGATTTCCGACGACGATTTTTCTCACGCTCCGCGATTTGCGCCTGCCGGGCCGCGCGTTGCCGATCTTCAATCGCGCGGAACAACCGTTCCCGGGCAAGCTTGCGATTCATCGCCTGCGAACGGGAATCCTGTGCGGTGACGCTAATTCCGGTCGGTCGATGTCGCAGCGTCACGGCGGTCGCGACCTTGTTTACATTCTGACCGCCCGGACCGCCGGAGCGCGCGAACGTCTCCTCGAGATCGGCATCTCTAATGCCGAGCCTGGTCATGCGCTGTGCGACAGAATCTTTCATCTGGTCGCCAGAATAACCGAGCTCGGAAGGTTGCGCTATTGCGCGGCCGCAAAACGCTCCGGCATCTTGCCGGCAAATATCGCATCGATGTCAGCAAGGACTTGCTTCGGTCCCCGATACTGCGAGCCGGCATAGCTGCTCGAGATAAGATTCCCACTCGAATCGAACAAGACCAGCGATGGAATTCCCGGACCGGCGTTTTTCGTCAGGGCCTGCTTGCCTTTTAACTTCGCGAAATCGATGGCTGGCCACGGCATGTTTGTCTCCCGCATGTAGGTTTCAAAGTCTGCTGGCGACCGATCGTTACTGTAAAAAACGATCTCGAACTCGGGATGCTGCGGCGCAACGCGATTGTAGTATTCGACCAATTGGGGCGTGAATTTACGACACGGGCCGCACCAATGGGCCGAAAAATAGACCGCTATCAGTTTCTTGCCCGCGAGCGCTGAATCGTCGAGGTGCACAACGCCGCCGTTGCGATATTGAACGAGAGCGTCTTTCAACAGCTCCGGCACCGCACCGACGGTCGCATCGGGCGTCCCGGACTTTGCGGTCCGTTCTCGAGCAATCTGCGCCTGGTAACGTGCATCCGATTTCCGCGTTATCTCAGTTTGAACTGCGCGACGCTCATCCAGTGCAGCCATTTGCTGCAATATCGCGGCGGTTTTTTCCGCCGAAAGCGAATAAGTCCCGCTTTTCAAAGCTGCAATCAATTCCGAGGAAGCGCCGGCATTCATCAGCGCTTTCTCTTTAGATTCATCGATGACGTCGACGAAATGCCGCACTGATAACTCTTTGATCAGGGTGTTGCTAGAATAGCCGGCGCGCAGCATCAGACTGATCTCGCTGACGGTGAGTGGCAGTTGTCCGGCTTGGACCGCTTGGCCGACCATAATTGCTAGCAGGCCGAACGAAAGCAGAAAGCGCTTCATCGGTGTTTTACGAGCAGAAGGCAAGCCAAGCGGAAGGACCAAATCCCAAACCCCATAGCCAGGACTCAAGCAGAACCCCAAATTCCAAAACCCAGATCCCAAGGAAACTCCAATTATTAAGCTCCAAATAGGCCTGGCGCGCGACTGGGCGAAAATTGAAGGTTGGAAGCTTTGGATTTGTTTGGAGCTTGGGTTTTGGGCCTTGGGATTTCGATTAAGTCTACATAGACTACGAAATAGTGCAGACTGCGACAGCTCCGTCTGGTCTCGACATGGCAGAACCCATTGAGTTGATTGTGCCGCAAGAAAGCAGCCGCTTGCGTCTCGATCAATTTCTCGCGCGTGAGCTCACAAAATTCTCGCGGTCGCGCATTCAAACGCTCATTCGAAATCAAAATGTGACTTTGAATGGATCCCCTGCCCGACCGCGGGATCTCGTCCGGGCCGGAGATCGTATTCAAGTTAACGAGCCGCCGCCGGAAAAACTCGATAATCTTCCAGAAGCCATCCCGCTCGACGTTCTCTACGAAGATGACGAACTGATCGTGATCAACAAACCGGCTGGACTGGTTGTTCATCCGGGTGCCGGTCAACGGGAGCACACCCTAGTAAATGCGCTGCTGCATCATTTTCCGAAACTTTCCGGGATCGGCGGCAAGGAGCGGCCCGGCATCGTCCATCGACTCGACAAAGAGACGAGCGGTTGCCTGGTCGTCGCCAAGACCGATGAAGCGCATCGGCATTTATCGGCGCAATTTGCCGACCGAAGGGTTGAAAAAGTCTATCTGGCCCTGGTTGCAGGCAAGCTGCGTCGGAACGCGGGAACGATCGAGGAGAAAATAGGCCGCCATCGGGTTCATCGACAGAGAATGTCAGTCGCGTCCCAACGAGGTCGGGCTGCGAAAACGGAGTATCGCGTTCTCAGCTCATCGGCCGAGATGAGTTTGGTTGAATGCAAATTGCACAGCGGCAGAACCCACCAGATTCGGGTCCATCTTCATCACCTAGGGCATCCAGTGCTGGGCGATAAAATCTATGGCGGCAAATTCGCAAGACCCTTTCCGAGACAAATGCTGCACGCCTGGAGATTGGCGTTCGAGCATCCGCGAACCGGAGAATGGAAGAAGTTTGAAGCGCCGCCGCCGGATGATTTTCAAGACGCAACTAACTTGCTTGAGCGGCCGTTCGGTTTCGAGCGGCAAGCATAATCAACGAGGCGAGGACCGGCGCCATAATCAAGGCCCGCATCCAGGGCTCAGCGTGCCAGGGCAACGCAAACAGTCGTTCGTCCCAAAACAAATAGTAGGCGAAAAGTGTGATGGACAAGACATGCCAGGCCAGGGCGCAACGCCACGTGGCGATCGGCAAAATCCAGGTGCAGTACCACGGATGGAGAATGGGACTGAGCACCAATACGCTGCCGAGCACCCAGAGCATGCCGCGTTTCCAGTTGCGAATGAAAAACAGCGAAACTGCAACGACGCCCACAATAATGATTGGCAAATAATGAAGGCTTCGCTGGTGAGGATTTGGCAGAACGGTGTCCTCGATTAACCACCAAAACAGGTCGTTGAGCCGCGAAAGGTGGAAAATTCGGCCTAACGGATGCCAAACCTGCACTTGTGGAAACCCGAACGGAAGACTGAGCAGTGTTGGGATGATTACGCTGAGCGACAAAACGATCGCGCGCCAACGCAGGGCAAATGCAAAAAGCAAAAATAGCGATGCGGCTACGACATTGAGCGAGATTGCGATTCCAAAAAGAGACGCGGCAAAAATCGCCCAAAGCCATTGACGAATAGAATCGGTCTCGGTGGTCGTTCTCATCAGGGCGTAAATTGCCGCTACCAACCCAACAATCATCACACTGTCGAAGTGCGCAGCGCCCGCGAAACTGTAAACCACCAGCGGATTCCAGGCGTACCAGGCAGCGCCGCGGTAGCGATCCTCTCCACCAATCAATCGCAAAAGAACAGCTGCGACACCAAGATCTGCGATTGCAAACACGATCTTGTAGAAAATAGATCGGTCAGTGAAGCGGCTGAGAAGCTTGAGAAACAACTCCGCGCCAGGCGCGTCGAAAGCGTGTAATTCGGGATGATTGATCTTCGCAGATGCCGGAAAGTCGCGACGCAAATCATCCAATTGCGCGTCGGACGGCGCGATCAGGTAGGGATTGAATCCAGCCAACTGAACTTTGCCTTCCCATTGATGGCAAACCAGATCGTCAGATGGGGCAAGTGGCATCGCGATCAATCGCAAAATTATCGCGACGCCCCAGAAAATCATCGCCTGACGACGGATGCCGATGTTCGGCGGAAAATGCGAAACCGCAGCGAGGAAGGCAATTCCGCTGGCAAACGCCGCTCCCACAAAACGGACCGGCATCTGTTGAAGCGTCCAGTCATCAAAAAAATTCAGGGTCGCGAAAAAGAAAATCTCGGCGACGAGCAGAACAGCGAACCGAACAAGAAGCCCGAGGTTCATGTTCGCGCTGCCGGATCGGCCTGCATCGCCTCGAGCGCTTGAACCGGCATCGATGGCGGAATCACCGCGCCCTTGCGGGTCATGCGCTGAAGGCCGGCACGGTGCGCGGCAAGATCCACTAGCTCGGCAACCCGCGATTTCAATGCGCGAGCGCGCGAAGCAAGAAACACCAAAAAGAGCGAGAACGGAACGACCGACCAAAGGTCGAGATGTGAAGTGTGCAGTTGCCGATAGATCACGATGCTCAGAGCCACCAGGCTGAAAATTATTGTGCTGGTGACGAATCGACTTCGAAGTCGGACCCGGGTTAGCTTTTTGCCGCCTCCGTGATCTTCAGTGACGGTTTGAAGCACAGTGCTCCACCAAAAGTTTCCGTAGATCTGGATGTCCCATTCTTTCCAACCAGTATCGATCGAGTAGCGCCAGCCCTCTTCCTCGAGTAGCTGGAAGATCGCGCCGAGCAAATGATGCCGGTCGCGATCTTCTTCGCTCCAAAATACACGACGGCGCAAGCCCCGGCCCATTGCCTCGGGAGGCAATTGTTCGTGCGCCCGAATGACGCTTCGCGGCGTTCGTTTGAAATGAAGCCAGGTGAAGTAACGCGAAAATCCGCGGACGAGCGGTTGGACGAATGCGAGACACATCACCAGCAGACGCGCCGGCACGGTGTCGAACTTCGGCTCAATTCGCGCACGTACCATGTAGGAAAGGGCTACGGTCAAAGTTCCGCCGAGCATTAGATAGGGAACGATCCGCAACGCCGGCAGAAAAATTCCCAGCCCAAAAAGAAACAGCGTCAACGCGAACCATTCGATGCAGCTTAAGTAGGCCGCGACATCCGATTGCGGAGTGGCATACATCGATTGGAAAAATCCTTCGCCGAAAATCCCGTGATAAATGACCGGCCGATTGATGAACCAGCTGAAGCGCGGCGCGCCGTAGATTTGGCCGCGCCATTTCGCCGTTCCGGTCGGCCCGAAGAAAATCAAATGTTTGAAACGCAGGAGTGATTCAGCCTCGCCATAGCCTTCCTGTTGTTTCAAAAATTCGCGCAAAGTGAAACGGCGATGATGCCAAACGATCGCCGTCGGACTAAACGCGATGACGAAACCCGCTTGTTGAAGTCGCCAGCAGAAATCGACATCGTCGCCGGCCTTTCGGTATTCAGGATCGAAACCGCCGACATTTTCGAACGCCCAACGGTAAAATGCCATGTTACAGCCGGGGATGTGTTCGGCCACGGTATCGGTCAGCAGAACGTGACTTGGTCCTCCGGGCGCGCCAGCGACGACCGCCTGGATCGCATTTCTTGCCGGCGGACTTACGTTCGGTCCGCCGACGCCGGCGTAATCGCCGCTGGTGAGCGTCCCTATCAAATAATAAAGCCAGTCAGGATCAGCCATGCAGTCGGAATCGGTGTAGGCGAAAACGTCGCCCGTGGCCGCAGCCCCGCCGGTGTTGCGGGCGTGACTCAAACCGTGATTGGTTTGATGAATGTAACGGACATTTGGAAATTGGGCGGCGATTTCGGCTGTATCGTCAGTCGAGCCGTCGTCGACCAGAATCACTTCGTAGTTTGGATAATTAATTTTGCCTAACGACTCGAGACAACGGGCCAGCGTGCGTCCGCCGTTATAGGAACAAACAATTACCGAAACCATCGGCGCTTCGGGGAGTGCGCGATGCGGGAGGGTGGAGTTGTCCTGGCCGAATTTCTCTTTCAGAGTGGAAAACGATTTCTTCGGCTGACGATCACGGGTGACGATGCCAAATGCCCAATCGGGCACTTCCTGCCCGCCGGTGAACCACTCGTCCGTCCAGGAAAACAAAATCGTTCCGGCCAGGCCGCATTTCGCGACGCTCTCGATGTGCCAGCCAAGCATTTCCGCCTGCTCGTCCTGCGAATGGCGGATCGTGTCCATGCCGAACTCCCCGAGGATCAGCGGACGTTCCTCGGTGAGATTTTGCAACCGCAAAAGGTAACGCTCGAAGTCGCGCTGATTATGGAGATAAACGTTGAAGCAAAAAAAATCGACGTTTTGCGGCAACAGATATTCCGTCGGCGGAAACGTCGCGTAGGAAAACAAAACCTCCGGATCGATCGCGCGTCCGATGCGGATGAGATGTTCGACAAACTCAATCACTTGCCGAACGCCGAGCCAGCGCGCCATCGTGCTGGAGATTTCGTTCCCGACGAGGTAACCCAGCACTGCGGGGTTGCCGAGGTAACGCTTCACCGTTGTGCGAACCATTCGCGCAATCTGATTGCGCACTTTCTTTGCGCGCAGAAACTCAATGTGCTTTTCCCAGGGAAGGGTGATTAAAACCCGCATTCCGGCAGCGGCACACTTCTCGAGCAACCAGTTCGGCGGCGCGTGGTAAACCCGCAGGACGTTCAACCCGATCTCACGCATCAACCGGAGATCGACATCCACCTGCTCCGGCCTGCCAAATTGATCGCCATTCGCGTCGGGTTTGAAGGGGCCGTAAGTCGCGCCCTTGATAAAAAACTTGCGATCACCTTCGAAGAAAAATTTCGAAGCTGTACGAACGCGCGTTTGAATCGGACTGGTCATAGCGCGCCAAGCACCTCGCCGACAGTCTTGGCGCTGCGTTCAATGTCATCCGCGGTATGCGCCGTCGAAATGAACCCGGTTTCAAATTGCGACGGCGCGAAATAAATACCTCGATCGAGACAAGCGTGGAAAAACTTCGCGAACATTTTCAAATCGCTACGTTTCGCATCCGCAAGATCGAGGATTGGCCCCGACGCAAAAAACAAACAAAACATTGAACCGATTCGATGAAAGGTGAGGTCGAGCTTTGCCTTTGAGATTGCGTCGCGTACGAATTGTTCCAGTTGCGCGCCAAGCTTCTCGAGGAGTTTCCAGCCCTCGATCCGATCGAGCTCATGCAATTGCGCGAGGCCGGCGGCCATTGCGAGCGGATTTCCTGACAGGGTTCCGGCCTGATAAACCGGACCGTCCGGTGAGAGCCGATTCATGATTTCGGCTCGACCTCCGAACGCGCCGACCGGCAAACCACCGCCGATTACTTTTCCTAGCACAGTCAGGTCCGGTTGAATTCCGAAAATTTCCTGAGCGCCGCCACGCGCGACTCGAAATCCGGTCATCACTTCGTCGAAAATCAAAAGCGATCCGTGCTTTGTGCATTCTTCACGCAGGCTCGCGAGAAAATTATCTTTGGGGAAATAAAGCCCGGCATTGGCGGGAACCGGCTCGAGAATCACGGCCGCGATCTCGTTTTTGTTTTCAGTAAATGTTTTTCGGACAAGATCGATATCGCTGAATGGCAGGGAAATGGTCAGGTCGGCGAACGATTTCGGAACGCCTGCGCTGTCGGGACGACCATGCGTAAGCGCACCGCTTCCTGCCTGCACTAAAAGCGAATCGGCATGTCCGTGATAGCACCCGTCAAACTTGATGATTTTATCGCGCCCGGTGAATCCGCGCGCCAACCGAAGAGACGACATTGCCGCTTCGGTCCCGCTGTTGACCATCCGAACCTTTTCGATCGACGGCATCCATTGGCAGATCAGTTCCGCCAATTCCACTTCGAGTGGATTTGGAATTCCAAAGCTCAGCCCGCGTGTCGCGGCGTCGCGGACGGCATCGACGATGCACCTTGGCGCGTGACCAAGAATCGCCGGACCCCAGCTGCCGACGTAGTCGGTGTATTCTTTTCCATCGACATCCCAGATCCTCGCGCCGGCAGCGCGTTCCACAAAAAAGGGTTCGCCGCCGACATTGCGGAGCGCACGGACCGGCGAATTAACGCCGCCGGGAGTGTGCGTTTGGGCGCGGCCGAAAAGTTGAGACGAACGGCGAGTCACGCGCCGAAGATAATCGTTAATTTGTTAAATCGCTAAACTGTACGTTCACGGAATATTTGAGTCGTTTTCGCGTGTCCAATGTCCAAAACGCCGACTGGTAAATTAGCCTTCGAGGTAGGCAGCGCGTTCACTCTGTTTCCACCCCTCGAAAGGGAACTCTGTGTGTTGGGGCAGATCCAGTGGCTGCCGGAAGAAAATCACCGGAGTGAGCCCGGACCGCAATTGTATCCCCAACGTTGACCAAGCCGTCGATATTCACGTCGTACTGAAAGTTTGTGTTATTAAGTGTGACGCCGGAATTATTGCGCACCAGAACCGTGTCCCCCACGTTAACGACTCCATCGCCGTTTACGTCACCGTAAAGGAGGCCAATCTGGACACTCACCGACGCCGGCGTTTGGCCTGCCGTCCCGAAAACATTGTTTGCCGAAACCGTAACCGTCTGCTGATCGGTCACGCCGCTCAAGCCCACGGTCATGCTGTTGCCATTAAACGTCACACTGCTCACGTTGCCGGTCCCTGACGTCACGCTCGCATTTCCGCTGCTGACCGGTTCGTTGAAGTTAAACACAATCTTGTAGTTGCCGGAGCCGTCGCTGCGCGGTTCGACGACTCGACTGCTCGGAGAAAGAGGCAGATCGAATGTTCCCGCACTCCCATGAGTTAGTCGCGAAACGACCGATTGAAGAATTGGACCCGGGACAATAGCGACGCCGCGTAGAACGTCGCCGTAGGCCGCGGTTTCGAGAGCCTTGAACGATTCAGCGGGCAACGTCGTCGCCGCGAGATTGTCCGTGATGGAAACCAGTTGATTGGGGTCCGCGCCTTCGTCATTCAACGTTTGACCAGTGGTGGAGGTGATCGCGTAAATTGTCACCGTGCCATCGCCATTGTTCACGCCGGCAATGTTGCGAAGACCTTCGGCTTGAAGGTTAAGGCCGTTCACTGAGTAACCCGAAATCGTGCTCGCAGCGAGTGTGTACTTCAATTCCCACTGATTCGTTGAGGAATTCCAGGTCCACTTTTCCAATCCACCGGGCGCGGCGTTGGAACCGCTAGATCCTGTTAGGCCTTCATCAGCAACATAAAGCGTCGTGTCGTTGGCAAACCACATTCCGAAAGGATGATAAACGGTACCGGAGCCGCCTTCGCTGGCGCCGAGGCTGTTCGCTGGCCAACCGGGTAGAAGGTTAATGCTGGCGGTCCCTGCGTTTAAGCTCGTCGCCAAACCGGCGCTACTGCCCGGCGGGACATAGGCGCCGCCATTCGGGTTCACCTGATAAACGCCGTCCAGTCCGTTGCCGCCACTGCCTTTGCTGACGTAGATGGCGTTATCATAATTGGTTAGGCCGCGAAAATTGTCGTCCTTTCCGGTCTTATCGGCCGCGGCGTACGGCAAACCGGTCAGCGGGTTGGTCTGCGCCACCGAGAAACCTCGCTGGTAACCGGGAGTGGTGCCGAAGGTGCCGTTGACCTTGCCGACCACCATGCTCCTGTTGATTGCATCGAGGATGCCGGTGCCTGTGCCCGTTGTGTCGTTTTGACCTTTCTGGATCATCTGCACACCGGTGTCGTCGCTCAACATCGAGTTCGATACTGAAGCGGTGTAGCTGACGCTACTGGAGGAGTTGGCGGTCGGCGCCGCGCTGGCGACAAACTGCGTCGCGTTCGTGACCGACTGGATGTATGAGCTGGCGGCGAAACCGGTGCCACTAAGAGGCATGCCCGGAACAAGCTTTGAAGTATCCGCCACGGTAATGACATTGTTACCACTGCTGAAGCTGACCCCGGTGAGCTGATACGCACCTTCGTTGGCAACGTAACTGCCCGAAGCCGTTCCCGTCGCGGCTGCACTGATCGTGAAGTGGGTCGAGTCGCTGATGGCGGTCACGTAGCTGCCCGTCGGAATTTTCGAACCGCTGAATGGCGTCCCAACGTACATGTTGGCCGTGGTCGAGGCGCCCGAAAGCGTGACATTGGCACTCCCGTTCGTGAGCGTCACAGTTCCGGAGGCAAAGGTTACGCTCTTGCCGTTGTTGCCGGCGTTGCCGACTATGTAGTAGTTCCCGTTAGAACCAAGCACGACATTGCGTCCGTTGTTGCCGGAGTAAGCATTCGTTGTCGTGACCTGCACTGCGCCGTTGTAACTCAGCTCGATAATGTCCCGCTGGTTGATCAAGATGCTCCGTCCGTTAACGGGATCCGTAATGTCGACATGGCCGGGCGTGTTTGCGTTGGAAACGTCGAGTTGGTTGGCGGCCGCGCCATAACACATAAACGTGACCCCGGAATCATCAGCCGTAAGGCTCAGACCGAGTTCCGACTTGGAAGGAAAACTGGTCGAAACATTCTGACCGAGCTGGGTCGAGACCGAGTTAGTCACATTGGTTGTGCTCAGCAGACTGATTGAGCTGCCGGTGGTGGTGAACGTGTCCACCAAGATCGGCGACGTCACACCAAACGACGCATCGGGCGTTTCATTATTGAAAACGTTCGGGAACGTGCCGTTGGCCACGCTGGCTGCGTTGTTAGGCAAAAGACCGGGAAATGGGACAGTGCCGGCGACGCCCGTATAAGTGCTGCGGCTGACCACGAGATCGCCAGGAAAGAAAATCTGATTGTTTTGAGCGACAACCGTGGACGCACCGATCAGTGCCAGGAATGTCGCCGCCACGCAGCTGCGCAAATGGGATGTGATATTGTAAATGTGCATTGTTTAGAGTTTTGTTTGTGGGTCATCGGCGGATCCCAGTGCAAAGAAAACTACTTTTGATGATCCATGAGCGCCGTTGACTTCTCGAAGTTAAACGCCAGCTCGGCGGCCAGCGCGAGATTCTGATTGTAAATTTTATGTAACGGAACTGTGTCGAACGTGCAACGAGGTGACTGTCTGGCGATCGTCGCCCTCCGTTTTTTCAGCTCATTTCAGTCATTCTTTAAAACGACTCAAATATTCTGCGAACGTACAAAACTGTACATTCGCTGAATATCTGAGGCGTTTTCGTATGTCCAATGTCCAAAAATGCCGCTGCAATGGCCTGCAGCACGGTTGCAGCACTGAAGGCGCTACCAAATAAGCTACCAATCGAATTTGGGCTTTTTCGATGGACTTTTCGTTCGGGCTGCTTTCTTTCCCGACGACTCCCTCGTAGAACAACTGACTCTTAACGCGTCCTCTTCTATGTGCGAAAGCGCGTCGCAACCAAATTCGCTACCGTTTTTCCGGGCACACTGATTCGCCAGCGACAGGGTCAAATTTTTCGCCGCATTTGGGTAAAGCGGCGCCTGTGGAGGGGGTCCCGTGATAGGTAGCGAATCCTCGCGACGGTAGGAAATAGCGATCATTTAGGGGTGACGGCTTAATAGCGAAATCACCGTTGCGGTGTAAAGCCAGTTGGTTATTCCTTGTTAGTGCGCACGTAGAAACTGCGCCGCCGCTTGTCGACGTGGAGGGCGTCCATTGGAATGATGGCATTGACGATTAGACGGATCGAAGAATAAAATCTGCGTTCCGTTGAAATACTGGGCGTTTCTCAGTTATAGCCACACTGATAAAAGCTGGGGCGACTGGCTGCACAAGGCGCTGGAGACTTATCGCATTCCACGGCGCTTCGTCGGTAAAGAATCGCGCGACGGTAAAGTTCCAGAGCGATTGTTTCCGATCTTTCGTGATCGCGAGGAACTTCCTGTGTCGGCGGATCTCGGTGCCAACATCACCGAAGCACTCAAAGAATCGCGATATCTAATTGTGATCTGTTCGCCCCGCTCGGCCCAATCACGCTGGGTGGGCGAAGAGATCAAAGCATTCAAGAAGCTTGGGCGCGAAGATCGCATCCTCGCGTTAATTATCGATGGAGAGCCGAATGCGAGCGATGCCAAACCAGGATTTAAAATTGAAGACGAGTGTTTTCACGAGGCAATGCGCTATCGATTCGTTGACGGCGAACCAACAGGGATCCGTAGCGAGCCAATCGCCGCGGATGCACGTGAAGTCGGAGACGGCAAAGCAAACGCGAAACTAAAACTGCTCGCGGGTTTGCTGAACATAAACTACGACGATCTCAAACAACGCGAACAAGAACGCCGGCTAAAACGCGCGCGCATCGTTGTTGCAGCTGCAATTGCACTAATCGGTGTATTTGCGGTTCTGTCTGCAGCACTTTTTTTAAAAGAACGTGAAGCCGCGCGCGCTCGGGACGACGCAGCGCGCTCTCGAGATGAAGCCCGCGCTAGATTATCAAATAACTACCTCGACCGAGGTCTTGCGTTGTTTAAGTCCGGCGATCGCACGCAGGGCGCGGCGAATCTTATCGCGGCACTTCGTGCCGATCCCGCAAACGCTTTCGCGGCAGATCGACTTCTGTTCGAGCTTAACTATGGCGACTGGCTTCTCGCCACAGCGGCCGTGTCGATACCCCAAGAATTGCGGGAGTTTAGCAAACGCTTTGAAGAGACACCGGTGCTCAAGGTGCGCATCCTGAAAGATTCAGACCTTGAAGCAATGACGCTCGATTTCGACGGCGAACCTTCTCGAACGTTCAAAGTAAATCTTGAAGACGGCAACTGGAAACTAGTGGCTGATCACAGGAAACCATTAAGCGACGCACGCAAGTATTTCATGGCTTCGCAATGCGAGGATTACGAAGTACGGCTTCGACCACCCAATCCGGATCTTGAAAAGCTTAAAGGAATCTTGAAGAGCGAGTTCAATGACTGGCCCCCATCATTGTGTTTTTCAAATGATCGAAAATGGGCGGCATTGATCGATTACAACTCGGACGCTTACCCTGATGACACTTCTCCAATGCGTCTTCTCGACTGGTCGAATGGCAAAAAAGTTAGGGTTACGCGACAAGAACTCGTTAGTACGAATCTGACCATCGGTGAAAAGAGTGTCGAACACGAACTGAGCGGCTTACCTGCATTCGATACCAAGCGGTTGTTAGTATGGGTGTTTCGCGGGGCAGGAGAGCGTGGGCCGGAGATCGAAGCAATCGATTTAAAGACCGGCAGTAGCGCTTTCAGCGAATCCCTAGATCCATTACAGGGATTGCGAGGATTGCGGCCTCGACTCGCGCCGAATGGCAATTCGCTGGTCGTGCGATACAAAATAAACAATCGGCCAGGAGAAGTAATTAACGTTTTTTCTGTCGAGCGCGAGATAGTTAACATGTTTTCCGACGGGTCTGATCGCAGTAGGTTTTTTTTGAGGCCTATTGGGACCGACTTGCGACTACCTGGAGCACTTGGGGCGATCGCGGCTGACGGAAATTCTTTCGTGGCTCTTCTTCATGCCGATCTCGTTGCCTACAAATTGAGCAAACACCCAACGCTCGAGGACAGCTCCATTGCGAAGACATTAGATTTTCACAACGGCATAAACGAAGACGGGATGATCCAAACGTTAAGTAAAGACGGAAAATTGAAGGCCGTTGCTGACGCAGGAGGGCACTTTGCCATAGTCGACGTGAATTCCGGAACCACTGTTGCGAGTTTTGAAAGTCGAACCTTCGAAGGTGTTGATGCGTCTGGCAGATCTGTGCAAGATGCGAAGTTCAGCTCGGATTCCCGATGGCTCTTCGTGTGGGGAGGCAGTGATAACTACGGTACGGACACTGAAATATATGATCCGTTTTCCGGTCGCTTAATCTATCAACAACTTGGGCCACAACGAGGGCAAGATGGTTTCGGTGCGGTTGAAGCCGAACTTCCGGACGGAAAGTCCGTCGTGCTGCAAAACGGCAAAATTCTCCGGTTGCGTTTGGCCGGCGGTCCGATGCCGGACGGATTCGCGGACCTCGCGGAAGGAATCGTTGGCGCTTACATAGACGAGCGTGGAGTTTATCACGTGGAGGGTGCCTCCGAATCGCGACCGATTGTGACAACCAAAGAAATCCAGCGACGACTTAGTGAGCTTGACCCTAAATCCGAATGGACTGGCTTCGCAAAAAATCGATTCGCATCTGAAATCGGCTCAAGATAGACGCGGATATTTCTTAATTTGCTCGAGGCAAGTGACACGAAATCAATAGCTAAGGCGATGGGTGAAGCCAAGACTCGCTATCTTAATCGCTACTAAATCGCTTAATAAATTTTTGTGCTAGCTTTACTAGCATCCAAAAGTCTATAACAGCGCCGAATGAGTGGGCTAGCGAATCAACCTAAGCGTCTAAGCTGGGTTCATTCGTCTTCGGCTCACAACCAACGAAATCGGGATTTAGTCGACTGGTTGTCGACGGAGTCGCGTAACTGAAGAGACGGCGCCGCGTGCGCTTCCGCTCGCTAGTTTCTTCCCTAACCCCCAATGCCAATTCAGACTAACAATCTCGTCATGGCCGCGCTAGGTGTGGTCCATGATCATCCCGTAAATTCCGCTCAGCCGCAGCCCCTAAAGGACGGAACTCACCTACGCATCGCCTTCGATCGTGCCCGCGGCTTTCCGTGGTTTGGATATCGTTTCTTCAGGCGAGAACATCCAACGAGCAGAATGCAATGTCTCGCGTCCAACTTCCCAGTCGAATGGAAGGGAGCATGGCCCGACCCGCAGGTAGCGTTTAGCGACGGCGTCTTCAGCAGCAACACGCCGCTCGTCTTTCTCAATGACACCTCCGTAAGTACTTCTCCTCAGTTTGATCTGCGAGGTCGCGGATTTCTGCGCTTCGCTTTGCCGGACGGCCGAAACGCGCGCGAGTTTCAAGTGCACTTGCGAATGCTCGGAGATTCGGGAACAACGCCGACGCCGTCCGTAAAGACGTGTGCGGAATTCACCGGGATCGCGGCCCGTCTTTACGCAAACCCTTACGCCGTGAATGCCATCGAGTTTACTTCGCTCGACCAGACGAAAAAGCCCGTCGCAAACTGCACAGTGGAGCTGTACCAGAACGCCGCCACCGGGTTGCGAAATCCGGGAGAGATCGATGTAAAGATTCCGGTTGCTGCTTCGTCGGTCGAAATCGACTTGGTGCAGGCTGTCGCATCGACACAGTTTATCGCGTTGGACGCCGCTGGAAATACCGTCGACCAAAAAAACGTCGGCGCGGCGCCTGTTAAACAAACCATTCAGTTGTCCAGTACCGACAATACGATCGTCAGCGCGAAAATCGTAGCCAACGGAATTCGGAGCTTCATTCTTCGGTTTTGTTACACTGAGAAAGCTGCCAACACGTCGTTGGTCGGTCCGATTAAACTGACAGCTTTCGATGGAGACGTTCCTGTCACTGTAACAACCGTCTCAGCAGCGGCTGACAGCGTTACGACGGCGCTTCTAGTCAGTGATCTCATGACCGCAGTAGAGATTGAAGGAGGGCTAGCCGCACTAATCGACATCTGCACCGTACCAGTTGAACAAAATCTTGCCGTCGGTTGGGACCCGCTCGTTTCCACTCCGATTTGTCTGCCGGTTGAACATCCAGATTATCCTTGTGTCGGCAAGCCGGCCACTTTCGCACAAGCTCAAAGTCTCGCGCAGAGCCGCGTTTTATATCCTCCGCCTCCGAATTGGACCGCACAAAGTTTTGTCGATCTAAATAATCTTCTCAAAGATCTCGTCGTAAACGGACCCGCTGGTGCCGCGATGGCAGATCGAACAAACTCTTACAATCCGGACCCACCGGACCCAAACGCGCCGCACATGCCCAACGTGTCGCCACTCGACCTGGTGCTTATCGCATCGCTCCACCCGGCGATCGCGATGATGGTAGGTCTCTATTGGATCGACACGACTGCGCAACCAGGGGTCGCTTATGACTACATGGTCGTGGCAGACTACGGCGGACATTTTGGTAGTTCTTCAGCGTTGCTATCTGCGCTGGCCAGCTCAACTTCGTTGCCGGATGACGTCGATGTCTGGATAACCTTTGGAAAGACACTAGAATCAGCGCGGCCGCTCGCGCCGCCAGCGGCGCCAAGCTTATACGCGCTCCCGGGCGCAATCACTGGAACTACCGCAAACGTCGCCGGTCCCAACATGGCTGGATTGCGTTGGGAGATTGGTGCAGCTCCGAATGGTACCGTCCCGGCCGGTGGAGCTATCGGTTATCATCTCTGGCGAGCCGATCTCGGCCCTAACCAACCATCCGTTCCGGTGCCGGAGGATGCGTTCAATTTACTCACTGCTAATCGATTGATCGTTCTCACGGAACCTCCTGATACCGGCACCACGCCCCTAAGCAATGATTGGCCGCCATTTCCTTTGATGGGATTTGATTCCGGTCTCGCCGATGGATGGTATAGCTACTGTCTAAGTGCCGTAAATATTTGGGGACAGTACAGTGCGCTCAGTGTACCTGGACCGTGGGTACAATGGGGCTCACCGGCGCCTACGCCGCAGCCATGGTACTATATAAATGGAGCCGGCGACGCGCAGATCCATCCATTTGCTATTCGCTTGCTAGACAAAGCGCCTCCCCCTGCCGTGCCGGGTGTCGAAGCCGATGCGCTCGATCCGGATGACCCGCTACTTCTACGCAATGCGGCTTACAACACCTGGTGGACCAACATTTCCACGTCGTGGTGGAACCAACCCACGACTAACCGCGACCAAGTATTGCCGTTACGCGTCAGTTGGAAATGGGGATCCCAACAGATGCTTCAGGCGCCGGATACGAAAGAATTTCGCGTCTACTTTCATCCAGGAACGAATCCATCGGCTCTAGACTTTACTATTCCGACTAACTGGCGGGACCGGATCTATGTCGTTGACTACAACGATCACGTCACTGTAACAATTGACGGGGACGGGCAGCCACTGAGGCTTTACCAAGTCCTATTACCAGTTCCTGGTGATAGGACGTCGTTTCCCGGTGTCCCGTTGGCGCCATCGGAAACCGATCCAATCGTTTACGCACACATTGGTGTTACCGCTGCGGACGACAAGCAACATACGAACGATGATCCTGCCAGGGACGATACGCCTTGGGGGGAGCACCCGGGCAACGAAAGTCGAATTGGGGCGCCAGCGAAAATTTATCGCGTGCTGCGATCCAAACCACCTGCGCCGGCTGCGGTTGATAGCTCGGAGAAGCTCTTGGCGACCCGAGCGAATTATCACGGCGACTCCTATGTTACTATTCGCTGGCCTAAACGCGGAACGCTTCGAGCACATATTTTTCGCGCGCTCGATGACAGGCTCTTTAAGACTGATTGGGAACGCCGCGCATCTGATTCGACGCCGAGCGATCCGAACGATACCGCTAGCTTTCCAATTCCAACCTGGGATCAATCGACGCGGGATAGCGTAGCTGCCGAGCTCAACACTCTAAGTTCACTGACTACCTCTGGTTCGTTCGATGAGGCGACTCGCGCAGCCTATCAAGGGCTATCTAATAACGCATTACGCACCCTTGCCGGTTTACCCGGAAACGAAAAAGCATTCACTC
>CAWFFA010000021.1:0-81789 GCA_963814965.1 uncultured Verrucomicrobiae bacterium | reverse complement strand
TAATTCGATTTCATCGGGTCGAAAGAATTATCGCCTGTGAAGGCGTTACTTGTCACGCCGAAGGTCCGAGCCGGCGCAGGCATTTGCCGGAGGCGGATGGGCTGCGCCGAGAGTTATGACGTCGTCGGAAAGAAGTATTGACGGGATAGCAAAATTCGATCTTTCATCGATCGATGAAAATGAAAACACTTCGGCTGACTCTCGCACTGTTCCTTGCCACAGGGGCACTCTGCTTCGCCGGCAACCCGCTGATCGGCACCTGGAAGTTGGACAACGCGAAATCGAGGCTTACCCCGGGGACGGGAGACAACACGACGGTTGTGTATCGATCTGTTTTCTTCAAAGTGAAAGTAACCGTGGATGGCATCGACGCCAAGGGCAGGCCGATGCACAGTGAGTGGAAGGGTAGGTTCGATGGGAAAGACTATCCCGTGACCGGCGACGCGGATTCGGACATGCGGTCGTACAAAAAAATTGATGGTCGCACGCTGGACCTGACGGTGAAAAAAGCCGGCAAAGTCGTCGCAACCGGTCGAATTGTCGTCTCAGCCGATGGCCAGAGCCGCACCGTCGTCACCAGCGGTACCGATTCAAAGGGCAGAAAGTACAAGAACAAGGCAGTGTACTCCTGGCAGATCGGCGGCTGAAGCGTCCTCAAACTGTGGAGCGCACCCGAGCCCACACTGGAAACGTTTTCCCGCTCGGTTTCGGCTCAATCTCGCTGGGTGTTCGTCGACTACGTGCCACAGGATTTGCCTTCAAATGAAACAGCAAACCTCATAAATCAATCCTATGAGCGCAGTGTCTGATGCAGGAGCTCGCTGCGTGGTTGTTGGCGGTGGCCCGGCGGGAATGATGGTTGGCTATTTGCTGGCGCGGGCCGGCGTGAACGTTACCGTGCTGGAAAAACACCCTGATTTCTTTCGAGATTTTCGCGGGGATACCATCCATCCGTCGACGCTCGAAGTGATGTACGAGCTTGGATTGCTGGACGAATTCCTGAAGCTGCCGCATCAGGAGCTGCGGGAAGCTCGCGGGATTTTCAACGGTCATCCAGTTCCAATGGCCGATTTTTCGCACCTGCCAACGCATTGCAAATTCATCGCGTTCATGCCGCAGTGGGATTTCTTAAATTTTCTTGCCGACCACGCGAAACGTTTCCCGACGTTTACGCTTCGCATGCAGCACGAAGTGATCGACCTTTTGTTCGATAGCGATCGCGTCGTCGGGGTGCGGGCAAAAACGCCGGATGGCGAAAGCGATTTTCGCAGCGATCTGGTGATCGGCTGCGATGGCCGGCATGCGATCACGCATGAGCGAGCAAAGTTAGAGCTACAGGAATTCGGCGCGCCCATCGACGTGCTTTGGATGCGGCTTTCCAAGCGCGCGGGCGATCCGCCGCAAACCCTTGGTTTCTTTCAGCACGGCAAACTGCTCGTGTTGCTGGATCGAGGCGATTATTTCCAAGTCGGGTTTGTAATTCCCAAGGGAAGCTTCGATGAAATCAAGCCGCGCGGCCTGCCGGCCCTGCACGGCGAAATTGTCGGGATAGCCGGGTTTTTGAACGATCGAATCTCTGAACTCGACGATTGGTCGAAGATTAGATTGCTGACGGTGCAGATCAATCGACTCAAGAAATGGTGCCGCGAAGGATTGCTGTGCATTGGCGATAACGCGCATGCGATGTCGCCCGCGGGTGGAGTTGGAATTAATCTCGCGCTTCAGGACGCGGTTGCGACTGCGAACTTGCTGGCGGCGAAATTACGGACCGGACCGGTTTCCGTCGCCGAGCTGGAGGAAGTGCAAAAGCGACGGGAATGGCCGACGCGCGTCATTCAAACGATGCAGGTCTTCATTCATCGCAACGTTGTCACGGGACGCTCGTCAGGAAGCGATGACAAGTTGCCTTTCTTCAACCGCTTATTTATCTGGTTTCCTTTTCTTCGCCAATTTCCGGCGCGAATGATAGGGATGGGTCCGCGTCCGGAGCACGTCCACTCGCCGAGCGTTTACTGAACAGCGTTATCGCTGCTTCGACGACGACGAGAGTGATCTTGTCCTACAGCCCGTTAATGATCGTGACCGTGGCTTTGGCGCCGCGTTTCGGAAGTTTATAGCCGCTGCCGGCGGATACGGCCATGATCGCGGTTTCGTTTCGTTCTTTTACGTGATCGGCGATGGAGTGGAGCGTGACCGTCGCTGAGTTTTGACCCGAAGTAATTGTCACCTGCCCCGGTGTGCCGCTTAATGTGTAATCTGTTCCGTTGATCGCGGTTCCGCGCATCGAGTAGTTCACGGTTGTCGATTGCGAAACGGCCGCGGAACTAGAGAAGGTAAACGTCGCGTCATCTCCCTCCACGACGCTGCCCGGCGAAACCGAAACGTTAATTGTTGGCGTCGACGATGGCGTACTGGTCGGCGTCGGCGTTGCGGTTGCGGTGGGCGAGACAGTTGGCGTAGGTGTCGGCGTTGAAGTTGGAGAAGGTGTTGGTGTGGCCGTGGGAGTGGATGTTGGCGTTGGCGTTGGCGTTGGAGTGGGTGACGGAGTTGATGTTGGCGATGGTGTCGGAGTGGGAGTCGGGCTTGGAGATCCACTCTGCACATTCACAATCGTCGCGTCGTACGCCACAGCATGAATGCCGTCGTCGGCGCTCAATTCAAAAGTGTACGAGCCGGGTTGGGTAAAACCGACATTTGTCACCGCGGCATTCGCACTGGCAATGTTCACTGACGCCGGTCCCGAATAGAGTTTCCAGAGAATCGTCGCGGTCCCACCTGGATCGACAACCGTGCCGTTCAAAGTCGCACTGAGACCGTCGATGTTCTGATCGGCTCCCGCATTAACAGTCGGTGCGCCGGGTGATCGCGGCCCTTCCGTCAGTCCAGTCGTCTGAATCACTTCGAAATTGCTGACATCGATCGTCGAGAGATTATCGAACGCATTGGAAGAGAATCGATCGTCCGGGCAAACCGAAATCGAAAAGAATCCGCCGCTGTTGTCGGCGACGATCGCGCCGTATTTCTTGAGCGCGTAACAAACGGCCTTCTCTTCAACCGTCCATGTGCCCGGGACAACGAAGTTTGCCTTCAGGCGGAAGCGTTGCCCCATCGCCGGATATTGGGTCGATGTGGCCGGGATCGATGACGCGGAGTGGTTCGCCGGATAGATGTATTCCTTTCTTGTTTTCGGAACACACAATCGGACTGCGTGTTCTACGGCGCCGCGTTCGCATTCATCGTAACGCACCAGCGCCGGAAACGTCGGCAATCCGGCGGCATCGCCCGAAGTCCATCCGGCTGGACGCAACGCATTTGAATTGAGGTCGAACTTCGCGCCGTTGGATGCCTGCCAACCACTGGTGGTCAATTTCATCTGCCACGTTTCCCAGATCGCGCCGACTCCAGGCGCGACCATGATTCCATGGCGATCGCCGCCGATGTTCGTCACGTCCATTTGCCATTGTTGCAACGTGAGTGTTCCAGTTTCGCGAGGCCAGGTTTCAATTGGCATGTTGGAAGGAATCGGGTAACTGCCGTTTGGAAATGTTCCGCCGTCCAGATCCGATTCATCCGGATAGTCAACAAACTGAATCGTGACGCGCGTCTGGTTGTCGGGAACGAGCACGTAGTTCATCTCGTAGAAGGGCCGCAGGGTTTGCCGGCTCGATGACAGGTCGGATTTCAACTGTGTGATCATCGCCGCCGAGTTCGCCAGAAGTGGTCGCCTCGAGATGTCTTCGTTCCACGGATTCGTCACGGGAAAGATCTGCATCGCGGAAATAATCGCGTCGGCCTGCGCCGTGTTGAATAATATCGGTGTGGTCACTACTGGCGCCGGCCCCAGGATTCGCCCTTCCTGGTTGATCCGCTCCGATTGCGCAGCTGCAGTGACTACGCAGCTAAGGATCAGCGAAACTGTCAGATTGCTGATCTTTCGACCACGATCGACCGCTTCGAGTTTTTCAACTGGGGCGTACTTCTCCTGTTTTCATCCTGATTTGTGACCGCTGATCGCTGACCTGTGGCTCGGAGAAGCTCCCGTTTTGATAGCAGGATTTGCACCGGATCCCTTCGCAAAGATCGACATCTGGCCAGTTTATGGGAAAATCGGCGACGGTGGTCCTGGAGCCTGAATGAACAACTTTTTCGCCGAACTGAAGCGGCGCAACGTTTACAAAGTTGCAGTCGCCTATGTCGTCATTTCGTGGCTGTTGATTCAGGCGGCGTCAATTCTGTTACCGACTTTCGAAGCGCCCCCGTGGGTGATGAAGGCGTTGGTCGTGTTGCTGGCACTTGGATTTGTCTTCGCCGTCTTCATCTCGTGGGCCTTCGAGATGACGCCGGAAGGCATGAAGCGGACCGAGAACGTCCCTCCGGACGAAGTCATTCCCCAATGGAGCAAACGCAAGTTCGCGGCGCTTATCATCGGTTTGGCCGTCATTGCGGCTGCTCTTTTCGTCTTCCAATTATCGCGTGGGACAAGATCGACGTCGGCCGCGAACGTTGGCAACAAATCGATCGCTGTTCTTCCGTTCGTGAACATGAGCGCGGACAAGAACGACGAGTATCTCAGTGACGGCGTCAGCGAAGAATTGATTACGGCGCTCTCAAAGATCAACGGGTTGCAGGTCAAGGCCCGCACCTCCTCATTCGCGTTCAAGGGCAAGAATGAAGACATTCAGAAGATCGGCGAGCTACTGCACGCTAGTCATCTGCTCGAAGGCAGCGTGGCAAAGTCCGGGAACAAATTGCGAATTACGGCGCAGCTGATTCAAGCGTCGGATGGCAATCACGAATGGTCGGACACCTACGATCGCGACATGCAGGACATCTTTGCCGTGCGGAGCGAAGTGGCGCAGCAAGTGGCCGCGACGTTGAAAATCCGTTTGCTCGGTGAGGAGAAGAAACAGATCGAGAAAAAGCCGACGGAGAATCTCGAGGCCTATAATCTTTACCGTCAGGGACGCTACTACTCCGACAAGCTTTCCGAAGAAGATATGAAAAAGGCGGTCCCATTCTTTGAGCAAGCCGTCGAGAAAGATCCTCGCTTCGCGCTGGCTTACGCCGCAATCGCCGATAACTACGTGCTGGCCGCGGATACATACATCTCCCCACGAGAAGCGTTTTCAAAGGCCAAACAGGCTGCGCTCAAAGCAATCGAACTCGATGACAGCCTGGCCGAAGCGCATGCTTCCCTGGGTTTCGTCCACTTCCATTATGATTGGGACTGGGCGGCGGCGGACAAAGAATGTAGGCGTGCGATCGAACTAAATCCTCAATCTGCGCAGAGTTACACCATCTACATGCATTATCTCGCCGGGATCGGTCGCTTCGACGAAGCAAACAAGTTCGGAGCGCGCGCCCTTGAACTCGATCCGCTCTCGGTTTCCACGCACTTCTTTCTCGGTTGGTCGGCGCTCTTCGCTGGTCGCAACGGCGATGCCATCGCCAAGTTGTCCAAAGCGGTCGAACTCGATCCGAGCAATGACTGGGTGCGCATGTTTTTAGGGCGCGCTTATTTGTTCAATGGAATGCCCCAGCGCGCCATCGAAGAGATGGAAACTGCTGAGCGCCTCAATCCCGACGATTCGTACGCGCTGGGTTATCTCGGTTATGGCTACGCGGTGACTGGGCGGCGTGCCGACGCGTTGAAAATTCTGCGACGTCTGGATGAGATGGAAAAGCATCGATATGTTTCGCGCTTCGCGCACGTCTATATTTACGCCGGGCTTGGCGACAAAGACAAAACGTTCGAGTGGCTGGAGAAGGCCTACCAGGAACGCTCCGATTCGCTGGCCTGGTTCCGTTTCGATCCGGAATCAAAAAATCTTCAAAGCGATCCGCGCTTTGCCGCGTTGATGCGAAAGATCGGTTTTAACGAACCGTGAAGATCGACAATTTCTTTTCCGAGCTGAAGCGGCGCAACGTTTACAAAGTGGCGGTCGCGTACGCGGTTGTCGGCTGGTTGCTGGTTCAAGTCGCGACCCAAGTTTTTCCATTCCTCGAAATTCCGAATTGGGCCATCCGATTAGTCATTGCCTTGGTCGCAATCGGATTTCCAATCGCGCTTGTAATCGCGTGGGCGTTTGAAGCGACTCCGGAAGGAATCAAACGCACTGAGGTCGCCGACGCCAAACATGAGCACTCACGTGGGAAGACATGGATCTATGTCGTTATCATCGGCGCGGGAATCTCTGTCGCCTTATTCTTTCTGGGTCGTTACACGGCCGGGAATAATGCCAATGCGACTCGCACTGAACTGTCAGCGAAATCGATCGCAGTGCTGCCATTTGAAAATCTGAGCGATGACAAGGGAGCGGCTTATTTCGCCGACGGCATTCAGGATGAAATCCTGACCAAGCTCGCGAGCATCGCAGATCTGAAAGTGATTTCGCGCACTTCCACCGCGAAGTACAAGAGCAAGCCGGAAGATCTGAAAACAGTTTCGCAGCAGCTCGGTGTCGCCAATGTTCTCGAGGGCAGCGTGCAGAAGGCCGCCGACAAGGTTCGCGTCAACGTGCAGCTGATTGATGCCAGGGTTGACTCACACTTATGGGCGAAGACATACGATCGCGATATCAAAGATGTCTTTGCCGTTGAGAGCGAAGTGGCGCAGGAAATCGCCGATTCCCTTCAGGCGAAACTCTCCCCGGCCGAAGCCAGCACGCTCGCCACCGCACCGACCAAGGACACCGCAGCCTATGATCTCTTTCTGAAAGGCGAGTTCCAGCTGCGTGCGGCTAATGTTTCCTTGAGGCCGGAGTCATTCGACCAAGCTATCGCGTGGTATCAGCAAGCCATTGCGCGCGATCCAGATTTTGCGCTGGCCATGGCTCGCCTGGCCGAGTGTCGTTTGAATCAACACTGGTTCGTGGAAACGTTCAACGAATCGGAGCTCACGGAAGTTAGAAAAACGGTCGAGCATGCGCTAGCTCTGGCGCCAGACCTGGCGCAAGCCCACGTCGCGCACGGCCTTTTTTATTACTACGGCTATCGGCAGTACGAACAGGCATTGGCCGAGTTTGGGCGCGCGCTCCAGTTACAGCCTAACAACGCGCAGGCGCTCGAATATTCTGGTTATGTCTATCGCCGGGAGGGGCAATGGCAACGCGGTTTGGATACGCTCAAAAAGTCTCTCGAACAGGATCCGCGCAATGCCTCTGTAGCCGGAAACCTTGCTCAGACTTATTGTATCTTGCGCATGTGGCAAGACGCCGAACGCGGCGGCGGATACGCACTGAGCATCGATCCGTCCGAAGTGATCGGGATGCGCGCGTGGCTCCTCGCGATTGTGAACGGGAGCGGCGACATCAAAAGAGCGCAGGGCGTGCTGACCACCTTCTCGCACACGAACGATCTTATCTCGTCCTCCGCTTCCGGCACTGTTCCGACCGTGACTGGGGACCGCGCTTATGCCTCCGTTATCGAGCGCGATTTCGAAGCAGCCCTGAAGGTTTGGGATAGCGGTGCCTATATCGCCGCCGATCAACGCAGGCGGCTCTCCGCGAAGGCGGCTATTCACGCTCTGGCCGGCGATTTCCCCGGCGCACAAGCCGACGCAGAAAAAGCGAGACAACTGCTCGAGCAAAGATTACGTGAGCGGCCGAACGAGCGCGTTTCAACGAGAGAATTGATCTGGGACTATCTCGCGCTCAAACGTGACGCCGACGCTCTCAAACTCGCGCGACAGGCTGTGGACTTACTCCCGCCGGAGAGAGATGCGCTCCTTGGTAATTCCAATCTGGCCGGCGTTGCCGAAGTCGAAGCTCGCACCGGAGCCGCGTCCGACGCCATCGCAATTCTTCGCCGGCTACTTACCATCCCCGCGGGCGAGACCATTTCCATTGCGCGTCTAAAAATCGATCCGGTTTGGGACCCGATCCGCAACGATCCCGGCTTCCAACAACTTCTCACGGTAAAGGAACACGTCGGTCCGTGATGAACGACAAGCCTTCTTTCTTTTCTGAACTGAAGCGGCGTAATGTTTACAAAGTGGCGGTCGCGTACGCGGTCGTCGGCTGGTTAATCGCTCAAATTGCGACGCAGATATTCCCGTTCCTCGAAATCCCGAACTGGGTTGTGCGCCTCGTGATCGTGTTGATCGCGATTGGATTTCCAATCGCACTTATAATCGCGTGGGCATTTGAGGCAACTCCGGAGGGAATCAAAAGGACCGAAGTGGCCGATGCCACGCATGAGCACTCACGTGGGAAGACGTGGATCTATGTCGTTATCATCGGCGCAGCGATCTCGGTCGGATTGTTCTTCGTTGGTCGGTACTCGGCGCAACGAACATCAGCCGAAAGCGGACGGCCCAGCGGTCCGTCCCTACCAGAGAAATCAATCGCCGTTCTGCCGTTCGATAATCTGAGCCGCGATCCGGACAATGCGTTTTTCGCGGAAGGCGTGCAGGATGAAATTCTGACGCGACTCGCGAAGGTCGCGGACCTGAAAGTCATCGCGCGCACCTCGACCCAAAAATTCAAGAGCGCGCCGGATGATTTGCGCAACGTCGCGAACCAACTGGGAGTGATGAACATTCTCGAAGGCAGCGTGCAGAAAGCGAACGATCAAGTGCGGGTCAATGTGCAGCTCATCAACGGCGTAACGAACGCTCACCTTTGGGCCGAGATCTACGATCGGAAGCTAACTGACATTTTCGCAGTCGAGAGCGACATCGCGAAGACGATCGCCGACCAGTTGCAGGCGAAGCTCACAGGCTCTGAAAAGCAGATGATGGCGGCGCAACCGACGACCGACACAACTGCTTACGAGCTTTACCACAAAGGCCGATCGCTTTGGGGAAAACGGACGGGCGACAACATTCCCAAAGCGATTGCGTTTTACGAACAGGCGATCGCTCGCGATCCAAATTACGCGCTGGCTTACGCCGGTCTTTCGAGCGCATATATTCTGTCCCCTTTTTACACCGGCGCGAACCGACTCGAGATGGCTGCGAAGGCGAAAGAGGCGGCCCTCAAAGCTCTCCGCCTTGATCCCAATTTGGCCGAAGCGCACGCGGCACTCGGCAAAGTGCTCTTCTTTGGCGAAATCGATCTGGCTGGAGCGATGCGCGAATACAAACGAGCGATCGAGCTCAAGCCGAATGACGCAGACGCACATCATTGGTTCAGCAACGACAGCCTGGCAGCCCTCGGTCAATTCGAGGAGGCGATTGCCGAGGGCAAGCGCTCGGTTGAATTAGATCCGTTGTCGGTAGTCATAAACGCGGACCTGGGCGAGACCTTCTACTACGCCAAGCGATACGACGAGTCGGTTACGCAATTGCGAAAGACGCTCGAGATCGATCCCACATCTTTCTACACGCACTACAATCTCGGCATTGCTCTTCAGGCGAAGGGCGACCTGCCTGGTGCAATTGCCGAATACGAGAAAGCTAAGCAATTAGGCGATAACACGACTGTGTCGACGTTTTATGCCGCGGCCAAGTCGCAGGCTGGTGACAAGGATGCCGCCCGGCGAATGCTGACCGAACTCGATGAAATAAGTCAGCACCGCGAGGTAGTTGGCTACTTGCGCGCTCTGCTTTATCTGAGCCTGAACAAAAAAGATGAAGCGCTGCGCTGGCTCAAACAGGGTTACGAGGAACGCGACGGCTCCAACATCTGCTGGATCAATGTCGATCCCCTGCTCGATTCACTTCACGGCGATCCAAGATTTGAGGCACTGGTTCAAAAGGTAATAGCGCCGAAAGCGGAAACGAAGTGAACTTCGGTAATTTCTTCGCCGAGCTGAAGCGGCGCAACGTTTACAAGATTGCGATTGCCTACGTCGTCGGCGGCTGGGCGCTTTCTCAGGGAATCGCGCAGGTCTTTCCGGTGTTCGACATTCCGAATTGGATAATTCGTTTGATTGTGCTGCTCATCATTCTCGGTCTGCCGATCGCGCTTGTTCTGGCCTGGATGTTCGAGCTGACACCGGAAGGACTGAAACGCACCGAAACTGCCGACGCGATGCCTCAGTCGACGCGAAGAAAGAAATACGTCTGGATTTACGTCGTTGTTATCGGCGCGATTCTCTCGATCGGTCTCTTCTTCCTTGGTCGCTACACTGCTCTGGATACCGCCAGTCCGGCTCGGACTTCGAATAAATCGATTGCGGTGCTGCCGTTTAGCGACTTATCGCCGAACCATGATCAAGAGTCGTTTTCCGTCGGAATGGCGGAGGAAATTCTCAACGCGCTTGCGCACATCAAAGGCCTGAAAGTCGTGGGTCGGTCGTCCTCTTTTTTCTACAAAGGGAAGAACGTCAGTTTGAAACAGATCGGTTCCGAGCTCGGCGTCGCTAACGTTCTCGAGGGCTCGGTTCGCAAACAGGGCGAGCAAGTGCGCATCATCTCGGCACTGACTCGCGCCGCCGATGGTTTGCAGGTCTGGTCGAAGACTTACAACGGAACACTCGCCAACATCTTTGATCTTCAGGAATCGTTCGCGCGCGACATCGCCGGCGAACTCAATGTCGTGCTGGCCGATCCTTCCGAAGGTCGTCTCGTAGATAAGCCGACCGACGATGCGCAGGCTTACGCATTATTCATCGAAGCGCAGACTCTTGTTAGCCAACGCGTCGGCGACAGTCTGCCTCGTGCGATTGCCTTGCTTAAGGAGGCGACGCGGCTCGATCCTAACTTCGCGCGCGCCTGGGGCAAACTGGCAGTCGCGCTCGCGGTCGAGCCGCAATATTCCGGCGCAGATTGGCAGACGAACTGGGCCGCGGCGGAGAAAGCCGCGCATCGAGCGATCGACATCGATGCGAAAAGTGCCGAAGCCTATGCGGCGCTCGGCTACATTGATTTTTCCCGACGCCGCTATCGCGAGATGGTCGAGCCTGCGCAACGCGCAATCGCGATCGATCCGAATAACGTGACCGCAAATTTCTGGTTGGCAAACCAACTCGCCGCAATGGGGCGCATCGCGGAAGCCGAAAAAGTGAACGATCGTGCGCTCGGCGCGGATCCTGGCAATGCTCTCGTTATTTTCTACAAATCGATGGCGCGGTGGGACAAGGGCGACAAGGCCACGGCAGTCAAACTCGGAAAACAAGCGCAGGCGCTCGGTGGTCGTCTAGGCGAATCAGTGCTTGGATTCTCGGCCGCCGCTGAGGGCGATCTCGATTCAGGGGCAGAATCATTCTCGCAGGGTTTCGGTGCGTTCAAAAGTGGGTTCAGCAAGGAGGAGTTAGCCGCGATTTTTCGTGGCAGCTACGGCGACGAGGCGAAACGAACAGCAGGGCTTGCTGTCATCGCTGCACATCCGCATGACCAGTTTGCGGGCACGCTGTTGCTCCTTTTGGGCGAACCCGAACAGTCCTTCGCCTCCTTCGAACGCGATGGCATCGGACTGTCGGATGCATATTACACTTTCCTCTGGCAACCGGACGCATGGTCACGCAAGGCTCGGCAGCACCCGGCCTTCCAAGTTTTCGCAAAACGGATCGGCCTGGTTGATTACTGGAAGCAGAACCGCTGGCCGGATATTTGTCAGCCGGTGCCGGAACGTGGTCCGGACGCTTTCACATGCCAATGAACTTCTTCTCCGAACTGAAGCGACGCAACGTTTACAAAGTGGCGATTGCTTACGTCGTGGGCGGCTGGGCGCTCTCTCAGGGAATCGCGCAGGTGTTCCCAGTCTTCGATGTTCCGAACTGGACGATTCGGCTGATCGTTCTGCTGATTATTCTCGGTCTACCGATCGCGCTTGTGCTTAGCTGGATGTTCGAACTGACGCCGCAGGGAATTAAGCGCACCGCGACGGCCGACGCGATGCAGGGGACCGCGCAACGAAAGAAGCACGTCTGGATTTATGTTGTGGTCGTCGGCGCGCTTCTCTCGATCGGATTATTTTTGCTCGGGCGCTACAGCGCGGGAAACAAAGAGACCGGACGGCCCGGCGGTCCGTCCCTACCTGAAAAGTCGATCGCAGTTCTGCCCTTCGATAATCTCAGCCGCGATCCGGACAATGTTTATTTCACCGAAGGCGTGCAGGATGAAATTCTCACTCGTCTGGCAAAGGTGGCGGACCTAAAAGTAATCTCGCGCACCTCGACTCAGCACTTCAAGAGTTCGCCGGAAAATCTTCCACAAATCGCCAAGCAGCTTGGCGTAATGAACATTCTCGAGGGCAGCGTCCAGAAAGCTGGCGATCAGGTCCGGGTAAACGTCCAGCTCATCAATGCCCTGACCGATGCGCATCTCTGGGCCGACACCTACGATCGAAAACTGACCGACATCTTCGCGGTCGAGAGCGAGATCGCGAAGACAATCGCGGAAACGTTGCAAGCCCGACTCACCGGCTTGGAGAAAAGCGCGATTGCAAAAACACCGACAGTGAATCCGGAAGCCTACGAGCTTTACCTCAGAGGAAAATTCTTCGCCGAGAAACGGACCGGCGCCGACTTGCGCAAATCGATCGAGTATTACGATCAATCGATCGCGAAGGATCCCAACTACCCGCTCGCTTATGTAAGCCTGGCTGATTCTCATCTGCTTCTTACTGCCTACGGCGATACTTCCCCGGAGCAGTCAATTACTCCCGCCAGGATCGCTTTAAAGAGAGCGCTTGATCTGGATGATTCGCTGGCCCAGGCCCACGCATCATCGGGGTTGCTTGCCACCCTCGAGCTCGACCTCAACCGCGCGATTAGCGAATTGGAGCGCGCGATTCAGTTAAATCCGAATTATGCGACCGCGCACCACTGGATCGCACTTCCGTTGATGTTTGTCGGCCAGTTTGATCGCGGGATTGCAGAAGGAAAACGCGCCATCGAGCTCGATCCGCTCTCGTTGATCAACAATGCCGATCTCTGCTGGATGTATTTTAATGCGCGCCGCTTCGACGAAGCGGAAGCGCAGGCTCGCAAGACTTTGGAAATGGATCCCCGTTTTTATATCGCGCATTACTATCTCGGGGAAGTCCTGCAATTTAAGGGAAAGCTCGTTGAGGCGATCGCCGAATTCCAAACATCAACCGAGCTAAACAACAATGATCAATACTCGCTTGCCATGCTGGGTCAGGCGTATGCCCGCAACGGACAAATGGACGAGGCGCAAAAGATTCTTGCCGGTCTGAAAGAAAAAGCACAATCGCGTTACATCGCGCCCTATGCTTTGGCGGTTGTTCTTACGGCGTTAGGCGAGAAGACGCACGCCATCGACGAATTGGAGCGTGGCTACAACGAGGGCGGATTCTACATTGCTCTCGTCACTGTGGATCCTCTCTTCGACGATCTTCGCGGCGATCCGCGATTCGACGCATTGGTTCAAAAAATTGCTCGTGGCAAGAAATGAGGGTCGCCAATTTCTTTTCCGAGCTGAAGCGGCGCAACGTTTACAAAGTTGCGGTCGCTTACATGGTCGGCGGCTGGGCGCTTTCTCAAGGAATAGCGCAAGTATTTCCGGTCTTCGATGTTCCGAACGGAATGATTCGTTTGATCGTCCTTCTGATCATTCTCGGCTTGCCGGTGGCGCTCGTTCTCGCCTGGATGTTTGAGATAACGCCGGAAGGGATTAAACGCACCGAAGATGTTGATCTGTCGGGCCAGCAAGTTCCGAAAAAACGCGTTTGGATCTATGTCGTAATCATCGGCGCGCTTGTGTCGGTCGGCTTATTCTTTCTCGGGCGTTACACCGCCGTTAATGGAAGCAGTGCGGCTCGCACCGAATTGCCGGCGAAATCGATCGCGGTTTTGCCGTTCGAAAATCTGAGCGACGACAAGAACACCGCCTACTTCAGTGATGGCATTACCGAGGAAATACTCAACGCGCTCGCGCAAATTCCGAACTTGAAAGTGGCGGCGCGGCGATCGGCTTTCCAGTTCAAGGGCAACGATCTCGATCTGCATAAGATTGGCCAGGTGCTGGGAGTGGCACATATTCTCGAGGGAAGTTTGCAGAAGGCCGGCGATCAGGTGCGCATCAACGTGCAGTTAGTCGATGTGCAAAACGGATTGCAGTCGTGGTCCGAAAAGTACGATCGCAAACTAGACAACGTCTTCGCAGTTGAGGATGAAATTGCCAAGGCGATCGCGACCAAGTTGCGCGTACAGCTTACCGGCGGTGCCGGGCAACCGCTCGTCGTTGACAGCACGAACAATCCGCAAGCGCACGAACTTTATCTGCGCGGACTGACTTTGCTGGCTGCGCGCGGCCCCGGATTGCGGGATGCGGTCAATGCGTTCGAAGAGGCAGTGAAGCTCGATCCGAATTACGCGCAGGCTTGGGGCGCATTGGCCATTACCGAGCTCATCCTCCCTTCTTATGGACTCGAAACGTTCGACGCTGCGCTTCAGCGAGGCGAGTCGGCGGCGCAACGCGCCCTTTCGCTCGATCCGAATACAGCCTCGGCCCACGTCGCCGTCGGGCTCGCAAACACTTTTCGCTGCCGCTGGCGTGAAGCCGACCAGGCATTCCGCCGCGCCCTTGTGCTTGCCCCCGGTGACGCTGAAGCGGTCAATCAATATGCCCAATTCCTCTCAGCCGTTGGAGAGCTCGAGCCGAGCTTGCGCGAGATCGAGCGGGCGCAGCAGCTCGATCCGTTATCGCCTATTATCGGCGTCATTCGAGCCGGTGCCCTTGCTGCCCTAAGACGTGACAACGCGGCGGAAGCACAGATCAAAAAGATTCTGGCTGCCCACCCCGAGTTCGCGGCCGCGCATAATTGGGCCGCCTCTCAGTATATCGACCGCAAAATGTATTCGGAGGGGGAAGCGGAGTTGCGTTCGGCAGGCAAACTTAACGGCCAGAGTGGAGACGCCAAAGCGTTGCTCGTCCGCGGCATGGCCGACCCGGCCCAACGCGCCGCGGCCGTAAATAGCCTAGAGACTTCGCCGGACAATGCCGATATCCGAAAGGACACGATTTGGTACGCATTTTACCTGATCTCTTTAGGAGAACGTGGCCGTGCTCTGGATGAGCTGGAAATCTATGCGGAAAAGCACAACAGCGCTTTCGCAGCATGGCTGTGGAATCGAGGTTTCGATACGTTGCGTGACGAACCACGTTTCAAGGCGGCTCTTGCCAAACTGAACTTGCCCTACGCCCCGTCTGCCGTCACCGAGCCATGAGCGGAAAGCATCATTCTTTCTTTCGGAGCTGAAACAGCGCACGTTTACAAAGTGGCGGTCGCTTATGGTGAAATTCGTCGTCCTGGTTAAATGAGTTCCACGTCCGACGTGAAGTTTGAAATCGGTCACGTTTTGTTCATCGACATCGTCGGTTACTCGAAACTGCTCATCACCGAGCAGAGTGAGCAGATTCAAAAATTAAAAGAGATTGTGCGCGGGACTGAACAAGTCCGAATCGCTGAAGAGGAAGGTAAGCTACTACGACTGCCCACAGGCGATGGCGGCGCGCTTGTTTTTCGAACAACTCCCGAAGCGCCGGCCTTGTGTGCTTTGGAAATTAGCAAAGCGCTTAAGAATCATCCGGAACTAAACGTGCGAATGGGAATTCATTCCGGTCCGGTCAACGAAATCACTGATTTAGGCGCACAAGCGAACATCGCCGGAGCTGGAATCAACATCGCCCAACGCGTGATGGATTGCGGCGACGCCGGACACATTCTGGTCTCGCGCCGAGTCGCAGAGGATCTGGAACACTATCCGCGGTGGAAAACTTATCTTCACGACCTCGGGGATTGTGAAGTAAAACACGGGCACAGAGTTTCTCTGGTTAACTTTTATGACGGCGAGATCGGGAATCGCGATACACCCCATAAACTTCGACGCGCGAAAGCGACTCGCGCAAGAAAATTTGCAGGGATCGCGGTTACTGCCACGGTTCTGGTTTTGTTGGCGGTCGGGGGTTTTTATTATCGATCACATCGAAGCAAAACGCTGACAGACAAAGACCGCATCGTTCTAGCGGATTTCGTAAACACGACTGGCGATCCCGTTTTTGACGGCACTCTTCGACAAGGGCTCGCTTCGCAGCTCGAGCAGACGCCATTTATCAGCCTGATCTCGGATTCGATGATCGCCCAGACCCTGACGCGAATGTCGAAGCCGAGAGATGCGCGGCTTTCTCCGGACGTGGCGCGCGAAGTTGGTCAACGAGTTGGCGCGGCTGCCACAATCGAAGGATCCATTGCGGCTCTTGGAACGGAGTATGTCGTTTCGCTTAAGGCAGTGAATTGCCGAGATGGAAGTTTGCTCGCGCAAGAACAGGAGACCGCGACCGGAAAGGAGCACGTGCTGAATGCGCTCGGCCAAGCGGCAACTAAACTGCGGAAGAGATTAGGTGAATCGCTGGCGTCGGTTCAGAAGTACGACGCCTTGCCGGAAGATATCACGACATCCTCACTGGAAGCGCTGCAAGCTTATGCCCTCGGGAACAAGGCAACCGATATCGACAATGATTATCTGGCTGCGATTACGTTTTTTCAGCGCGCTGTCGCGCTCGATCCGAATTTCGCGATGGCGTACCTAAATTTAGGCGGCTCCTATCAACCTCAAGGCGAATTGACCCTCGCGGCCCAGTATACGCGCAAGGCTTACGACCTCCGCGAACGCACAAGCGACCACGAAAAACTCAACATCGCAGCATTCTACGAAATCGTCGTTACCGGAAACCTTGAGGCTGCCCGTCGCGCCTACGAGTTAACCGCGCAGACCTATCCGCGCGACGAGGCTGTGCAAATCATGCTTTGGTACATCCATCTCATATGCGGAGATTACGCCAGGGCCGACGCGGCGGCGAAGCGAGCATTTGAGATCAATCCCGACAGTTCAAACAATTATGTCAGTTTGATGTATTGCGACCAGTACTTGGGGCGGCTCGACCAGGCGAAAGCCGCGGCAGAGCAATCGCGGGCAAAGAAGCTCAATTCTCCCTGGTATCCGCTCATTCTTTACGTCGTCGATTTTCTCCAGAACAATCCTGTCGGGATGGCGGAACAAGCGGCCGCTACTCAGGGAATCCCCGGTGTGGAGGATCAAATGTTCTTCGTCGAATCTGAAACCGCCGCGGATCACGGCCAGTTTGGCCAGGCTCGCGAACTCACGCGCCGCGCGGCCGACTCAGCGCGACGGGCGCAGGAAAATGAAACCGCGGCTGAGTACCAGGGGCACAATTCCGTCCGCGAAGCGCTGGTTGGACTGGCCGACGTCGCCAGCAAAGACGCTCAGTCCGCTCTCTCATCGATAAAGGGAAAACACGGCGAAGGATTTTCCGCAATTGCGTTCGCGCTCGCAGGCGACATCGCGGACGCTAATCGGGCGATTGAGGACCTAACAAAGCGATTCCCGCAAAACACTGCTGTTCAAACACGATATCTGCCGATGGCGCGGTCAGCACTCGCGCTCAATAGCGGAAATGCGCAGGCCGCACTGGATGCGCTGACCGCGGCGACGCCCTATGAACTGGGACACACAAACGAGGACTTCACCTTCGCGCTCTATCCGATCTATTTCCGGGGTCAGGCTTATTTGGCGGCGAAAAACGGCACAGCTGCCGCGGGCGAATTTCAAAAGATTATCGATCACGCTGGCATTGTGGGAAATGAGCCAATCGGGGCGCTGGCCCATTTAGGTCTCGCGCGCGCTTATTCTCAGTCTGGAGACATCCCCAAAACTAAGACTGCCTATCAGGATTTCTTCGCTGTCTGGAAAAATGCCGACACCGACGTTCCGATTCTGAAACAAGCGAAAGCGGAGTACGCCAAGCTGCAATGAATCTCAGCCGTTTCTTTGCCGAGCTGAAACGGCGCAATGTTTACAAGGTTGCGGTGGCGTACATCGTCGGTGGCTGGGCGCTGTCGCAGGGAATCGCCCAGGTTTTTCCGGTGTTTGACGTTCCGAACTGGATCATCCGTCTGATTGTTCTACTCCTTATTATCGGGTTTCCGATAGCGCTGATTCTCTCATGGGGGTTCGAGATAACGCCGAAAGGAATTAAACGAACCCAAGATATCGATCCGACGAGACCGCATTCCGCCGGCAGCGCGTGGATTTACGTGGTCGTTGCCGGCGCCTTGTTACTGATCGGGTTGTTTGCTCTCGGCGAATATGGCCTTCGCGCCGCGCATTCGAACGCTCAACCGGTTTCGACGAAATCGATCGCCGTGTTACCCCTCGCCAATTTGAGCAGCGATCCGGGCAACGAATATTTTGCAGCCGGCATTCAGGACGAAATTATCACCCGGCTGGCGCAGATTGCAGACCTGAAGGTGATTTCGTGTAGCTCGACCCAACGTTACAAAGGCGAAGCGCAAAATCTGCGGCAAGTAGCAAGCGAACTTGGCGTGACCAACATTCTCGAGGGCAGCGTCCAAAAAGCTAACAACGAAGTGCGCGTAAACGTCCAACTTCTCAACGCGCTGACCGACAGCCATCTCTGGGCGGATAGTTTCGATCGCAAGGTAACCGATGTTTTCGCTGTTGAAAGCGAGATCGCGAAAACGGTAGCCGATAACTTACGCGCCAAACTTACCGGCCACGAACTCGCGACGCTCAACGCCCGTCCGACGGAAAACAGCGTCGCGCACGAGCTCTATTTGAAGGGGCGATTTTTTTGGAACAAGCGCGACAGAAATGATCTGGAAAAAGCGCTCGGTTATTTTAAACAAGCTGCCGACGCGGACCCGAATTACGCGCTCGCTTGGGCCGGAATCGCAGACGTGTATGTCTTGTTGCCGCTTTTTGGCGGCGCCGATCCCGCCGACGTTTATCCGAAAGCTAAAGAAGCTGCCAACAAAGCCGCCGCTCTGGATCCTAATCTGGCCGAACCGCACGCCAATCTTGCCACTCTGGCCGACATATTCGATTTCAACGCCAGTCTTTCGATGCGCGAATTCGAAGAAGCGATTGCGCTCAATCCGAATTATGCCACCGCGCATCATTGGTTTGGCAACGGCTTGCTGGAAGCGATCGGAGATTTCGACCGTTCGATCGCCGAAATGAAACGTGCAGTGGAGCTCGATCCTCTCTCGATCGCCATCAATTGCGATCTTGGCGTCGCTTATTATTTTGCGGGTCGCTATCCTGAAGCCATCGCCCAGTTTCGAAGGGCACTCGAGCTCGACCCCAATTCCTACTATGTTCATTACAATCTCGGCGAAGCCTTAGAGGTGAGTGGCGACTTGCCCGGTGCGATTTCCGAATATGAAAAATCGACTGCGTTGGATACAGATCCTTATCCGTTGGCGTTGCTCGCTCATGCCCAAGGCGTGAATGGAAATCGTGCAGGCGCGCTCCAGATTCTGCAGCAAGTGGCAGCCGCTCCGCGATACGTTCCGGATTATTCCGTGGGCCTAATTCATCTCGGGCTCGGCGACAAGAGCCAGGCGATGGATTGGTTCGATAAGTCGTTTGCCAAACGTCAGCCCGATCTAAACACCATTCGTTTCGATCCGCTGTTAAAGCCATTGCACGGCGATCCCCGTTTCGAGGGATTGGCCGAGAAAATTCTCCCTTTGCGCGAGCTGAAAGAGTTGAACAAGAAGTGAACGGAATTTCTTCGCCGAGCTGAAACGGCGCAGCGATCTGCGTTTAATTAACTGCCGATCAACACTGGAGTGGCAGTTTCGGCGCTTAAGAGTTGTGCAGAGTTAATGGCAGAAATAGGATGATTGTTGTCATTGCTGCCAGTCACCTGTAATTCCAGAGTCCACTCATGAATCCACGATCAAACTTAAAGCAGGCAATCCTCACTGTCATGGCGTTACTGGTTCCGGTTGCAATCTTCATTGCCGCGGCGCCAACCAACAACAATTCATTGAAACCACCGGACAAAGATCCAATTCCAGTTGCGTTCTTAATTTCCGACGGCGCGGTCGTTATTGATTTCTGCGGACCGTGGGAAGTTTTCCAGGATGTCATGATTCCGAGCCGACAGGACATGCCGTTCCGCCTTTACACGGTTGCTGAGAACAAAAAACCGATCCGCACCAGTGGCGGGATGCAGATTGTTCCGGATTACACAATTGCAGATGCCCCCGCCCCCAAAGTCATCGTGATTCCGGCGCAAAGCGAACCGACTGAAGCGGTGTTGGATTGGATCCGCAAGTCGTCAAAGACAACCGACGTCACGATGTCAGTTTGCACCGGCGCGTTTGTGCTTGCGAAGACCGGACTGCTTGACGGCAAAAGCGCCACTACGTTCCATGCGGCGTTCAAAACGTTCGCGACGGAGTTCCCGAAAATCGAGCTCAAACGCGGTGCGCGTTTCGTTGAGAACGGAAATCTCGCGACCGCCGGGGGACTTTCGTCTGGGATCGATCTCGCGCTACGCGTGGTCGAACGTTACTACGGCCGCGAAGTCGCGGCGAAGACTGCCTACGACATGGAATATCAGGGCCAAGGTTGGATGGACGCGAATTCCAATCAAACGTACGCCGTGACGCCGGTTTCTACGGTCGAACATCCGCTCTGTCCGGTTTGCGGAATGGATGTCGATCCAAAAATCTCGCCCAAGTCTGTCTACAAAGGTACGACCTATTATTTCTGCTCCGGCGACGACAAGAAAACGTTCGATACGGCTCCGGAGAAGTTTGCAACTAAGTGACGGGTGACATGTGACGAGTGACAAGTTCCAGGTAGCGGCGATTGACCTCAATCGCCATTCCTTTGCGCAGTCACGGGAATTGTCCGAATGAGGCGCGTGCTTCAAAACAACGGCAGCGCAAATCGGGCAACTCGGCGCATCGTGTTCGTCGCGGGACCCGGGACGGAAATCCTCGACCTCGTCGGACCGCTGCAGGTCTTTGCGCGCGCATCGGACATGTATTGCCGAGAGCATCCGGGAGCGAAACCGGTGTATTCGACCGAAGTCGTCAGCATTTCTTCCAATCGATCCCTGATGGCGAACTGCGGATTACGTTTCGCCGCGCACAAAACATTTCGCCAGGTGCGTGGAAAAATCGATACCCTGCTCGTGGCCGGTGGCGAGGCGATTGAACAGAACACGGTCGACGCCGACGCAGTGCGCTGGTTACGAACAATTGCGAGACGCGCACGGCGAGTCGGTTCGGTTTGCACCGGTGCAATGCTTCTTGCCCGTGCGGGATTGCTTGATGGCCGACGCGCGACGACGCATTGGAATTGGTGCCAGACGCTAATCAAACGCGCGCCGCGGGCCGATGTCGATCCCGATCCGATTTTTGTCCGGGACGAAAATGTTTACACCTCGGCCGGGGTTACTGCGGGCATGGATCTGGCGCTGGCGCTGGTCGAGGAAGATCACGGCTCCAAACTCGCATTGCAGGTGGCGCGCAATTTGGTGCTCTACCTGAGACGTCCGGGCGGCCAATCCCAGTTCAGCGCCGCGCTTTCGCTGCAACTGACCGATCGAAAACCGTTGCGCGATTTGGAAACATGGGTGCTCGATAATCTGAATAAACCGCTCACGATCCCGGTGCTCGCGCAACGCGTGGCGATGAGTCCGCGCAATTTCGCTCGGGTTTTCACGATGGAAATGAAGACGACGCCCGCGAAATTTGTTGAACGCCTGCGCGTCGAGGCTGCGCGCCGTCGACTGGAAGAAAGTCAAAACAGCATGGAAACGATCGCCACCGAGTGCGGCTTCGGAAACGTCAATTCAATGCGCAACGTGTTTCAGCGCACGATAAGGATCCCGCCGGGTCAATATCGTTGTCACTTCCGGCACGTAAAACATCAAAGGAAAAATGCTGGTAAATCGAAACGCTAAAGGACTGAAGCATGTGAATACGCCAATCGAAGCAACATCGCCGCCATCTACCCCTGCAACTGGACGCAACATCATGCCCCTGCTAGTGGTCCTGCGCGTCTACCTCGGTGTGATCCTGTTTATTACCAATTTCGGAAAACTATTTCGGGACGAACCGTTCACTGACGAGATGCTCGGTTTTCTTAACGGCGTAACCACGCGTCGCGCATCTGCGCCGTATCTCCATCTTATTCAGCAAGTGGTCATTCCGAACGCAAAATTGTTCAGTTACCTGATCATGACCGGCGAAGCTGTTGCCTCAATTTCACTGCTTACCGGCACGATGACGAGGCTGGGTGCTGCCATCGCAATGTTTTTGTTCCTCAACTACATGCTGGCCAAGGGCCGGATGTTCTGGTCGCCGGATAGCGAAGACGCCGCTGTCTTTTTCATCGCGCTGGTTGTTTTTCTCGGTCGCGCCGGCGGCCTTTGGGGAATCGACAGTTATCTCGCCCAGCGCTGGCGGAACTCGCCGCTTTGGTAGTCAATGCGCGTTCGATTGCGCGACTCGACCAGCTCAATTATTGCTTCTGATCCGACTTCGCCCAGGCCGCTGTTCGCGCGGCGGCGTATTTTTCTGCGAACTCTTTAGTCGTGAACGCGTCATTATCGAAAATAATTCCATTGTGGTCCACGCCGGAAATTTTGGTGAGATACTTTTGATCCTGAGCTTCCATCGGGCCTTGGGTTTTATTGAACATTTCGCGCTGGCTCGTCCCGTCGAGGAAAGTGACCATCACGTCGAAGCCATGCCAATGGTAAAGCTTCTTGTAGCCGATATAATCGTCCCATTTGCCAGCCGGCTTCCCGTAACGATGGTCAATCTGCGCTTCGGTTTCGCCGACTCGAGCGTGCGTCGAGTTCGCGCAAAGGAGCAAGCCGGAGATAAGAATCAGGAGCGTGACCGTTTTCATTGTCTCTTAAAAATCGACGGCCGCGTCGGTCCTCCGACGCCACCGGTTTCTGTTACTCACTGATTTGCACGGTCGGCAACAAAAGCAATTCCGAAATCAGCTTTTCAGTTTGCAGCTTTCGTCCGCTCTGGCTCAAGCAGCCAGCGGCCGATGTCGCTGAGTTTGGTGCAACCGCAAAGAAGCATAGCCTCATCCAATTCGCGGCGTAAAATGTTTAGGATGTGCACGGCGCCTTGTTCGCCGCCAACGCATAAACCGTAGAGGATTGGCCGGCCGATTAGCACCGCGCGCGCGCCAAGTGCGATCGCTTTCAGCACATCGCTTCCGCGTCGAATTCCACCGTCGACGTAGATTTCACAACGATCGCTTACCGCGTCAACAACATGCGCCAGGACTTCGCAAGGCGGAGGCGCCGTATCCAATTGCCGGCCACCGTGATTCGAAACGACGATAGCCTTCACGCCGTGCTCGGCGATGCGGTGTGCATCGTCGCCGCGGCATACGCCTTTCACAATCACCGGCAATTGGGTGCAGCCGCACAACCAGTCGAGATCATCGAAGCTCAGGTCCGATTTAAAGTTGTCGCGAACATATGCGGCCAACCCTGATCCACTGACTTCAGGAAGATTCCCCTTCCCCAACGGCGCGAGATTTTCCACGGCCAAACCCGCCGGCAAAGTGAACCTGTTCCTTGCGTCCCGTTCCCGGGTTCCCAGGCCCGGCGCGTCGACTGTCAGCATGATCGCCTCCGCTCCGGCCGCCTCGGCCCGTTGCACCAGCGCCCGGGTGACCTCTTTGTCCTTATATATATAGAGCTGGAACCAGCGGGGGCTCGCCGCCTCCGCGAAAACGGCTTCCATCGCCGTATTCGACAGCGAGCTGAGGATGAACAACGTGCCCGCCGCCTTTGCCGCCTTTGCTGCAGCGATCTCGCCTTCGGCGCAGGCGAGTTTGTGAAAAGCCGTCGGCGCGATGGCGATCGGCATCGATATCGATTGATCGAGAACTGTCGCGCCCAGTTCGCGCGGACCGACTCCGGCCAAGACTCGATAATGAAGTTTTAGCCTTTCCCAACCGGCGACGTTCTCCCGCAAAGTGATCTCATCCAGTGCGCCGCCTTCGTAATAATCGCAGACATCCTTTGGCAACTTGCCGCGCGCAGCTCGCGCATAATCAGCGACGTTAAGAAGCGTTTCCGAATCCATGACAATTCTTGGACAGAATGAACAAAATTATCGCGATCTCAAAACGGCAATTCGGTGAATTCTGTAAATTTTGTCTAACTTTTTCCGAGTGCGAACCACGCCGGCTTCAGGTGCGCGAGCGTTCATTTCCGGAACGTATCCCTTCCCTTTCTCTCCTCAAATCTCAATTCTTCCCCTGGCGTCCCCACTCGTCACTGGCCTGCCGCGCCGTAGCCTTGGCGAAGGAGGGTCACATGTCACTCGTCACTTCTTCTTAAATACCCAAAGCGGAGAGTAACGTGGAATATTCAGTCACGGCCGCGACCAGATCCGGATGCGACGCTTCAAATTTTTCCACCGATTGTTCGAGCTCGCGCACGAGTTTCCTGATCGCACCAGGCTCTTTATCGCCATGGATCGCGTGATGCGCCGAAGCTTCAACCAAACGGACGATTTTCTCGGCATGGTCCTGATGCGTTTTCGAAGCTTTCGCGATCGCCGGTTTCAAACGTGATAACAATCCGAGCAGCTCAGCTTTCTTATCGCCGGGAATATGATCCGCCGCTTCAATCGCTGCCTGGGTTTTGTCGATTTGCTGGTCGCGATTCATCCGCCGCTAACATCCTATGTTTCCGCAAAACTACCAAGGCAAAACGTTTTTCGCGCGTTTGCAATCGCTGGCTTTTCCTTAACGATCGACGTTACAAAATCGCTGAGATAGCAACATCCCGCACGCCATCATCGGCACGAAGACGAGTGCTTGCACTCGAAGCGCGCCGAGATTCGCAAGCGCTGGGCCGGGACAAAAACCACCGAGCCCCCAGCCCACACCGAAAATCGCGGCGCCGACAATCAACTGCCCCTCGATCGGCGACGACTTAGTCGAGGGCAGTCGAAATGTCGCGCTGCCGCTGCAGCGAAGCAGAAACATTCCAATTCCGTAGATGGCGACTGCTCCTCCCATCACGAAAAGTAAGGCCGGGTCCCAATTGCCGAATACATCAAGAAATCCGATTACCCGCGCCGGATCAGTCATCCCGGAAATTGCGAGCCCGATGCCGAAAAGGGCGCCGGCGATGAGAACTAGAATTAATTTCACCGGCTTCATAAACCGATTCGGTTGTAAATGAACACTGTAGCCATTGCGACCGCCACAAAGACGAACGTCGCCGCGATCGAATCTTTCGCGCCGGTCCCCACGCCGCACACGCCGTGACCGCTGGTGCAACCTCCGCCAACACGCGTCCCGAATCCGACGAGCAAACCCGCAACCGCCATTACGGTAAGCGGACGCGTCGGTCGAAACAACGCCGCGCTATCCCAAAGCGAAAAACTCAAAGCCGCGCCGGCAATCAAACCGATCAAAAATACTACGCGCCACGTCTTGTCCGCTGTCGCCGGCAGGAGAAGACGACCGAACACTCCGGATATCCCGGGAATTTTTCCGCTGAGAACTGTCGCGATCAGACTGGCCAATCCAATCAACATTCCTCCGATCAACGCATTCCAATACGTGTAATCGTCCATCGTTTTTCACTTTTGAATTGCGAAGAACTCTGGATTCAGGTGCGCCATCGGCTTCTTTAATTTTTCCAACTCGGTTGCCGGGCCGTGCACTTCAATCCGAGTGACATCGGCGATTTTCAGAGCTTCCTCCAGGAGCGCGCCGACATTGTCGAGATGCGTAAGGAGTCCTTCAGCGTTTTTGTACGCTTCCCGGCAAAAAAGCTCGTCCCCATTCATCGTGAACTCGTAGAACAGCATCGCGTTCTCAGTCGCCGTTTGCTCGACCAACCGTGGCAACAACGCCTTGATCGCCTCCTGTTTTCCTGCGTGGATCTTAAAGTAAGGGTGAAGACTAACGAATTTTGCGAGAGCACTCATGCCTGGAAGAATATTCTTTCCGCGACTTTTCTTAAATCTTAATTCTTCCTTCTGACTTGGCTTTGCTCGTCGCTGGTCACAGGTCACTTGTCACTGCCTCTTGATGCAGGCTGACGAAATTTGACCTCATCCTTGGATCTTAGGCCACAGCGGCCGTCTAATCCATTCCGATGCTTCGGCCAGCGCTTCCGACTTCTGATCTCTGATAGCTTGTGGCTCCTCGCTCCAAGCTCCACGCTATTGTCAGGCCATCCGCTGCGCGTTCCAAAGTATGAACAGCATGATCGCGTACATCCAAAGCAGATTCAGCACGCCCAACGGAACTCCCAACATGACGCGCAGAATGATCCACGTGACGAACAATGCAATCGCGACCAGCAGCAAAACCCAGTTCATCTCTACTGGATATCGTATGGCGCGTGCGTTTCAACCGTAGTTTTCTGTCCGGGTTCGTCCTCTGCCCTGGTAAATTCCCCGCTCCGACCTCCCGGCTCCCCGCGGCTTCAACTTCTCAACAACTCAACGGCGCTCAGAGAGCGCCGCAATGTTGAATGTTTAGATACGACCCCATTTCTCACCCCACGCCATAGCCTCGCGCGCCGGCGGGTCACTGGTCACTTCCGCTTTGTGGTGGCAATTCCTCCATCGCAACGTCAAGCCGGCTGTAATCGACGAACATGAGTCCGTTCTGCAAAATCACTGCGTCCGGTCGGATCGGAATGATGGCTTGCGCGATGGTTCCCTGGTAGCGTTTGTTAGGCTCGGTGATGTAGGAAAATCGATAAATCGGGATTCCCATCGGCGACCAGCCAACAAAGGAGATATTGTTCTTTACTCGCAGGTCACTCGCCGCCGCCGCGGGAAATCGGACAGGTTGTCCTGATCCGCTACCACCGACTTGGGTGCCCGCCCGGTTGGGGTCTGGCAAATCTTGCTTGCCTTTCTTGCCACCGCTTCTACCACTTTGCGTGCCCGCGAGATTGGTGCCTTGCGAAGTTCTCCTGACCTTCTTGCTGCCGCCAGCCTGGCCGCCGCTTCCGGAATGGGCCGGTTGCACCGTCTTGGTGTTACTCCCGGCGGCGCGCGTCTTGTTCGTGCCGGCAGCTGCGATGAGCGGGAGCGAAAGCGCGACAGTTGCGATACAGCCACAACTAATGCATCGGAATGAAAATTTCTTCATAATGGTTGGAGCCCGGGCGGCCAATTCGCCCGCGCCTAGGTTTTCTGCTTTTTACTTTCCATAACGCTCGCTTCGAGAGTGAACCACGTCGGATGGGAGATGCGAGAAGTTTCTTAGCCTATCAACTCCCCGCTCCCCGCTCCTTGCTCCTAGCTCCGCGCTGAATGTTCAATGTTTAGATACGACCCCATTTTCTTCATCCGTTACACGTTGAAATTCGACGGCGCCGGCAACTGGAAAATCATCGACCGGCATCGGATGTCGGAGAAGGAAGAACAGCAGTTTGATCAGCGCGACGATCGCTGACCTCTGGATGCTCGCCACAGGTCACTTGTCACTTCTTTATTGATCGAGCGCAGCGGGAGCTGCCGAGATCCAAGGCTGATCAACTATCAACTTTTCTGGTCACTCGCCACTTCCTCATAATGTTTAGATACGACCCCGACCTATTTCAGTCGCGCGAATTTTTGCACATCTGATTTTGTCCCGTCAACGTAAGTGACCTGGGCAACGGCATATTCGGTATTCTTCGGCACGATGATCATCACGTCCGGACCAACGTCGAACATCTTATCGGTTGGTTTGAACCTGAACGTTTTGTCGAGCGCATCGCTGTTGAGGGAATAGCGCACTTCTTTAATCACCGGCCGATATGACATTAGAGCGGTAAAATAGAGCAGCGTTTTTCCGTTGAAGTCGCGGAACTGAAGCCAGGTGTTGGAGATGGAGTTGAGCGTCATTTTCGTCTGGGCGAGACGTTCGCCGGCGGTGGAAAAGTTCAGTGAGTACGGACCGTTGGTCTGGCCGTTCTTGTCGATATATTTCACATCAATGGTGTGCTCGCCCGACGTGAGACCCGGTAACTGGACATACGGATTCACCATCTGCTGGCCGGTTTGGAGATTCCGAGTTGGAATGTGACCGGTTGATTTGAAATCGCCCTGGCCGTCAAGCCGATAGAACAATTCCTGCGCTCTAAAATCGTGCAGGCCGAAGTTCACGCCCCAGCCGCCGTTGCTCTCCATCAAAGTCACCGTCACCGGATTTTCCATCACCTGTTCCGGCATGCTCGAAAGCTTCGCCCAACGCGCATCGGCCTGGTTGATCCATTTCTGCGCTTCGTTCTTGTCGATAAAATATTTCTCGAATCGTCCACTCGCCTGCGCTTCGCGGAATTTTTCGAGCCACTGCTTCTCCGCCCGTTGGTCGGCCACAGTCTGTCCCCCTCGCCGCGTTTCAGAATATTCCTGACTGATCAGCCACGGCAGCGGTCCGAACTCCGGATATTTGGCGGCCAGTTGTTCAAGTTTTGCCCGACGTAAATCGCCGCCGTCGAGCATTGCCGTCGCCGTCCGGTAGGAAATCGTCTCCGGCAAAAGTCTTTCGAAGTGCCGCATGCTCTCGACGGCGCCAAAGTACCCTTCCGCCGACTTGAGCATCGTCTCGTAACTCAGCCATGGATCGAGAGCTTCGAGATTTGCCGAGAGATAATCCGAATATTCTTTGCGCGCGGCGGCGAAGTTCCCGTTCAGCTCCTGCAGACGTGCATTATGATAATGTTCTTCCGGAGTTTTCGGTGAGGAAATTACCGCGCCCGTTACGCCTAACGAGTCGAAGTGCTTGGCGATCATTTCCATCGACCGCTTTTCCTCGGCAATGTTTTCGGTGAGCCCGCGTTGTCCGCGGACCAGCCAGAGCACCAGCATTGCGATCAATATCAGGGCGGCTCCGACGCCAATCGCCCATTGTTTGGCGCCGCGACGCAACCGGGTGAGATCATCGCGAAGCTTGAGCACGCCTGCTTCCAACGCTTCCGGGCTTTGCAGAGGATGGAACAAGTGGGTGTCGGACTTCACACGCTCCCGATACTGCTGTTGCAATTGCTGCAGCTCTTCCGATTCAGGCTCGTGCGGATCAATTGGGAAATGTTCGTCGATGAAAAGGTACCAAACCTTTGTCCCACACTGACGCGCATGGAGGGCTTCGTATTGGGTAAAACTAACCCGGCCAAACTCGGTTTGTTTGGAAGCCGGCTCAGCCCCGTAAGATTGGCCGATCAATTGCACAACGCCTTTGCAGTGATCGATCTTCTCCCGCAGCAACGCGCAGAGATCGCCCGTCCCGGTGCCGAAGACATCTTGCCAGACCGGCTCGTAGCCGAGAAAGGTGAGCGTGTTCGCGACCAGTTGTCGCGCGCTGTTCAGTTCTTCAGTTACGGCGGAAATAAAAATTGTCGGACGCGGCGACATTTTCTGTCCTTGCTTCCGTTAGCTTCCCGCGCGACGCGGAGTTGCGCAAGGCGTCGAACGAGGGAACACTGCGCGCTTTCCGTTATGCTGACCGTTTCCCAACTTTCAAAATCTTTCGCGGGCCGGGCGCTCTTTGACGATGTCTCGCTGCAGGTCAATCGCGGCGATCGGATTGGATTGGTCGGTCCCAATGGCGCTGGCAAATCGACATTGTTCTCGTTGATCCTCGGCGAGACATCGCCGGATAACGGAAGCATCGCGATCGAGAAGAACGCCACCATCGGATTTCTTCCGCAGGAAACAGCGGCCGCCGGAGACGAGACCGTGCTCGAACTTGCTCTCGCCGTTTCGCCAGAGCTTGTGCACGCGCAGAAAGTGATCAAGCAGCACGAATCAGCTGCCGCCCGGAGCGCTGACCCATCGGACGATGCGACTTATCACAGTGCGCTCCATATTTTTGATGAGCACGGCGGCTGGGAGCTTGAACCGAAAGCGAAACGGGTTCTGGCCGGACTCGCCTTTCGCGAAACTGATTTCGATCGCCCGGCGCGCGCTTTAAGTGGTGGCTGGGTCATGCGCGCGCATCTCGCCCGGTTGCTCGTGATGCAGCCCGACCTCCTTCTACTCGACGAGCCGACGAACCATCTCGATCTCGAATCACTCCAATGGTTCCAGGAATATTTGCGAAGTTATCCCGGCGCGATTGTCATGATCTCGCACGACCGCGAATTTTTGAATCAGCTGGTCGGGAGCATCGTCGAGATCGCGCATGCGAAACTCGTCCGTTACCGCGGCAACTGGGACAACTACGTCGAGCAGAAGGCCGCGCGCGAAGAACAACAATTGGCCGCTTACAAGAACCAGCAGAAAGAAATCGCGTCGCTCCAATTGTTTGCCGATCGATTTCGGGCCAAGGCGAGCAAAGCGTCGCAAGCGCAGAGCAAGCTGAAGCAGATCGATCGCATGAAAAAAATCGCGGCCCCGGTCGCGCGCGGAAAGACGATCAAGTTCCATTTCCCGCAACCGGTGCGGAGCGGTCTGCGCGTGATCGCGTTGAAAGATGTCGATCATGCCTACGGCGATCTGGTTGTTTACCGCGAACTGCAATTTCAGGCTGAACGCGGTCAACGCACGGTACTGGTCGGTCCGAACGGCGCGGGCAAATCAACGCTGCTCAAATTGCTCGCCGGCGTGCTGCCGGTGCAACAAGGCGTGCGCGAGCTCGGACATAATGTGCGCTCAGGTTATTTCTCGCAGAATCGAATCGACGTGCTCAACGCGAGCCACACGGTTCTCGAAAGCGCGCGCGACATGCCGAATCCCGTGTCCGAACAAACCGCGCGCACTGTTCTCGGTTCGTTTTTGTTTCGCGGTGACGATGTCTTCAAGACGGTGGCGGTTTTGAGCGGTGGCGAAAAATCACGACTGGCCCTGGTCAGATTACTGCTCGATCCCCCCAACCTTCTGCTGATGGACGAACCGACGACCCATCTCGACGTCGGCTCGATCGACGCCCTCATCGGCGCGCTCAGGCAATATCACGGGACGCTCATCTTTATTAGTCACGACGTTCATTTCATCCGAGCCATCGCGACGAGTGTTTTACACATCAATGCAGGTCGCCTCACTTTTTATCCCGGTGACTACGATTACTATTTAGATAAATCGAAGGCTACGTCCGCGCGAACAGCATTGACGGCGGGTTCGGCTCAATCTTCCAACTCCAATCTTCGATCTTCTCGCGCCGCGGCTATGCCTCGCGCGGGGTTGCGCGAACAAAAGGGGCAAAGGCGCGCCGAAGCCGAGGCCCGCAACGCGATCTCTAAGGCGAAGCGTGAAAAGGAAACGCGTATCCACGAGCTCGAGACGAAAATCGCAGCCTTGGAAGGACAACAAAAGGAATTGGCTGCGGCGCTGGAGGATCCGGCCGTTTACGAATCGGGTGGCCGGGCCACCGCGATCAATCGCGATCTCTCCGTTGTCGCGCACGACCTTGCGCGCCTGACGGCGGAGTGGGAAAACATCGGAAGTGACCAGTGACAAGTGACAAGTTGAGAGGTTGAGGCGTTGAGAAGTTGAGAAGATTTGCAGGCGGGACGCCTGCCACCACAATGTCGGGTTGAGGAGTTGAGATGTTTAGCAGTTGAGGCGTTGAAGGCAATTCCACTCAACCTCTCAACTTCTCACCGTTTCAACGTGTCGCGACGGCCCTATTACTGTAAAACGGGACCGTGACCAAATGGTTACTTATATCCCTGACCGCCGGAGTGTGTGCGATCTCTGAAGCCGCGCGACCAGATGATGAAGCTGCGCGGGACGCAGCGGTTCAATGGTTGCAGCTGGTCGATGCCGGCCGTTATGATGAAGCCGCGTCGCAGGGATCGCAGGAAGTTCGCGCTTTTGAACAGTGGGTAAATCAGTTCAAGACTCAGCGCGCGCCGTTGGGTCGCGTGAATAAACGGCAGCTCGTTGAGATAAAACGCACTGCGATTATTTCCGGCGTGCCGGAGGTTCGGCGTTATTATGTGGTCCGATGTAGGACCGCGTTCGAACGCAAGCCGGTGGCCATTGAAAATATCACGATCGCAAAGATCGGTTGCTGCTGGGAAATCTTCGGCTACACGATCAGCGATCGGTAGCCGAAGTTGAGCGGTTGATCCGCCTTCGCGCGAGGCTACGGCGTGACAGGCAGTTGAGTTGTTGAGAAGTTACAGATAAAAAAGGCGAACCCCTCAACGCCTCAACAGCGCCGTCTGGCGCGACTCAACATCTCAACGATCTTTACGCCTGCCACTGAATGCGCGGCCAGCGAAAAACGTTGCCGCGAATTTCGGGCTCCGTAGTGAGCCGGCGTTGCTTCCAAGCGGCCAGACTAAATTTTCGGAGCACCCCGCTTCGTTGTTTTGGAATCTTGTGTTGAACGAAATAAAGCGCGTTGTTTTGCGTAACTGTTGGTTCCATCATAACCCTGTACCTCCGTTGTAGATTAATACGTTGCCGAGGCCGGTCTTGGTTGCCTCGGACCATATCCTTGAGACAGTTGAGACGTTTAGAAGTTGAGAATATTCAGGTCCGAGCCGGACTGGCGGTGATTAAATCTGCCGGCTTGTCTTTCGCGTAAACATCTGCCTACGCTGCGCGTCTCATGTCGATCAGGGCGGCCGTGTTGACAGCAATATCTTGTGTCATCGCATATCCGACATTCGCCGGTGACGCGGTGGCGATTGGATATAATTACGACGGCATCTGGACGGCCGTGACCTACAATCGGTCCTCAACACCCAAAGGCGGCGCCAGTTATCACGACTCGGCGAAAGCTTGTCAGTTTGCGGTGCGCGATCTATGGGCTCGCGCCAGCGAATATTTGGTCCGAGCTGAAATCATCGGCCAATCCGATCGCACCGGGTACGTCGCGGTGGCGCAAGGCAAAGCAATCGAGCGGAACAAAGACGTGACCGCAGTGGGACGCGGCAAAACCCAGAGCGAAGCGGACGCAATCGCGCTCAAGAAACTCAATGATCGCGAAGCGACGACAGAAGCCGCGATCGTGTATCGGTATTTTTCTTACGGCTCCGAATCGGGAGCGCGTTCGCGTGCAAAACGCTCGAGCAAGCGGATCGCGACTTCGCAGACAACGAAGCGCAGAACGTAACTCGGGGAGCGCACGCGCCTCGCGTGCTGGCGATCGCGCCCTCGCGATCGCGAACTTGCTGTAGGAAATCAGCAGATGCGGCTTTGCTTATCTCGCGCCAGCCCTTCAAAAAACTTCGGCGAGGCGCCAAAGTTGACACGCGAGGCGCGTGCGCTCCCCGAAAGTCGATGCGATGGTGATGGATGAAACGGATTACGTGTTGCGCGCTTGTTGCCCTCGCTGGCGCGAGTGTAAGCATCTTCGCCGCTGAACCGAGCGCGACCCCGACCGTTTCGCCGGGTGAGTCCCCTGCTCCGACGATCACGCAATCGGTGACGGAACTGTCCGCGCAACGAGCTGCCGCCGAACGATCGAAGATCTACCGCGGTGGAGCTGCTTACAGTCGCTGGCTGGATCAGCTGGCCGTCGATTCAGGCAGTGCGTTTTTGCAACGGCCGGTATTCGAGCGCGTGAGCTGGATGCGATTGCTCGGTTCCGTCGCCGGACTCGCACTGCTGGCGATCGTCGCCGGCTGGTTCGTTTGGATCGTGCACCGCCGCGCGGGGGAAATCCAATCGACTAGCTATCAATCTGCGTTGGCGCTTGCCGCGTCGGCTCTTCGAAAACCGTTCGCATTTTTTCTTGGAATGTGCGGCGGCGCGTTTGCGCTCATGCCGATTACGACCGGAATCATCGGCCGGCCGACGCGCATCTTCTGGGTCGGCGTGCTGACGGCGATCTTTTACGCGGGATGGATCATCGCGCTCTTGTGGCTGTTGTTTCGCGCGACCCTGGCGGTCGAGAAACGGATGCGGATGTGGGCCGAGCGCACGGACAGTTTGTTAGGCAAAGTTACGATCCCGATCATCGGCCATAGCTTGCGACTGTCGGTGCCGCTGCTCGGAATCATTCTCTTGTTGCCGCTGCTGAAACTTCCTGAGGACTGGACGTGGGTAACCGAAAAAGGCTTCGGCATTTTACTGATCCTTGCGTTCTCGTTTCTGATTGTCCGCGGTGTCAACGCGATCCAGTCGGCATTGATGAGCCGGCATCGAATGGATGTGCCGGACAATGTCTCCGCGCGCCGGATTTACACACAGGTGTCGGTGATCCGCAAAATCATCGTGACCGCGATCGTGATCATCGCGACGGGATCGATCCTGATGCTGTTCGATCCAGTGCGGCAATTCGGCACCAGCATTCTGGCTTCAGCGGGAATCGCGGGGGTCGTGATTGGTTTCGCTGCGCAAAAGACGCTCGGCAATGTGCTCGCTGGAATTCAGATCGCCCTCACCCAACCGCTGTTGATCGACGACATCGTGATGGTGGAAGGCGAGTTCGGCCAGATCGAAGAGATCACGCTGACCTACGTCACGGTGCGGACGTGGGACCTGCGACGGTTGATTTTGCCGATCACTTATTTTGTCGAGAAACCGTTCCAGAATTGGAGCCGGGTTTCGACCGACCTGCTCGGGACGGTGATTCTCTATCTCGATTATCAGGTGCCAATGGCCGAGCTGCGCAAAGAATTGAAACGCCTCGTCGAAAATCATCCGAAGTGGGACAGGAAAGTCTGTGGCCTTCAAGTCACCGACACTAAAGAACACGTGATCGAAGTGCGCGCGCTGATGAGCGGAACCGATCCCGGCAAACTCGGCGACCTCCGTTGCGACGTCCGTGAAGGGTTGATCCAATTTCTTGTCCGCAACTATCCAGAAAGCCTCCCGCGCAACCGCAACATAAACGTCGACGATGAACGTCCGCATCCGGCACGCCGAAAATCGTCCGACGTCGAGCCCACGCCCGGCAGCGAGCACGAGCGTGGTGACAAGTCTCCCGGAGTTCATCCAGAATAGAAGAGCGATGGCCAATAATTTAATCGCTGATTTCTGGTCTCTACGTTTCTAGGCTCGACCAGCCTTCGCCAAGGCTACGGCTTGGTAAGCGCGTCACAAGCAGCGGTCGAGACCATGCGGCGTTCAATTCGATACTCGACGCCGACTAAATAACGGCGCATAAGGTTCGAGCCGGACTGGCATTTATTATGAACATGATGTTTTGGGGAATCGTGATGTTGATTTGCGGCATCGCCGCAATCGCGCTGCCGTTGGTATCGGGAATTGGTGTGGTGATTGTCGTCGCTTGGGTGCTTTTGGTTGCGGGGGTATCGCACTTGTTCCTCGCGTTTCACACTCACAACGTCGGCGGCGTTTTGTGGCAAATTCTGCTCACGCTGATTTATGGTGCGGCCGGCGTGTTCATGCTCATGCATCCGCTCGCCGGCTTGGTGACGCTGACGCTCGTGCTCGCGGCTTTTCTCCTCATCGAAGCCGCGCTGGAGACGGCGCTCTATTTCCAGGTTCGCGGCAAGATTAACGCGGGCTGGATATTGTTCGACGCAATCGTCACGTTGATCCTGGCGATTTTGATCTGGTCGCAATGGCCAAGCAGCTCGCTCTGGTTCATTGGAACGATCATCGGCATCAGTCTGATCTTCAGCGGCATTTCGCGAATCACTCTCGCTTCAGCGATGCGTCGTCGCGCGTAACAGAAGTGACCAGTGAGATGTGACGAGTGACGAGATCGCAGGCGAGACGCCTGCCGCCACAGCAATCAGTTCGATCCGCGTAATCCGCGGTTACGTTTGTCTAAATAACTTCTGCAGGTCTGCGTAAGACGCCGCGTGAGTCAATTCGTCGAACGTCCCCTTCTCCATGAGTTCCTTCGCTGAGCGAATGAATCCGCCCCAGGCCGCGCGGGCGAACGCGCCACCAACACTCACGCGACGCGCGCCGAGCTCAGCTGCGTCGCGCATTGCTAAGCTGCTTAAGCTGCCGGGTCCACCGATCAGAACGTTGACCGGTTTCGGCGCGACCGCTTCGACGATCGCCTTGTTGGAATCGCGATCCTTGAAACCCGGTGCGTACAAACAATCAGCGCCGGCTTCGGAATATTTCACAAGGCGTTTGATCACCTGGTCGAGCTGTTCACGACCGACGAGAAATCCTTCCGCGCGTCCAACCAGGAGAACTCCGGTTCCATGAAGCGCTTCGCGAACGGCGTGAATTCGTTCGACTGCGAGGTGCACGTCGTAGAGCGGGCTTTCTTTCCGATCCGCTGCGTCTTCAATCGACAGGCCGGCGACGCCTGTCTCGGCGCACAGCCGCGCATTCTCAGCGCACCAGTTTGGATCGTCCGCGTAACCGTTTTCGAAATCGGCGTTCACCGGAATGTCAGTCGCTTCCACCAGCTCACGAATGTGCGCGATCATGTCATCACGTTTGACGGAGCCGTCAGACAAACCGCGGGAGAACGCGAAACCGGCCGACGTCGTTGCGATCGCTTTGAAGCCGAGATGTTGCAGATATTTCGCGCTCCCTATGTCCCAAGGATTCGGAATCGCAAAGCATCCGCTCTCGTGGAGTTTTCGAAATTCAGAGCGCTTTTCGTCGATCGACTTCATGACGGAATTAACCACGAATGGACACGAATAGACACGAAGGTTTTGTTCCACGAACCAATTGGTGTTTATTGGTGTCCATTAGTGGTTAGAAAAATCTTGACGCACGTGACCGGTGACCAGCTCCGAAAATGAGAGCTGTCCGACTGGTTGGGACAGGAAAACCGCTGCAGGACACGGATATTCCGATTCCGGAGGTTGAACCGAGCGACGTTTTGATTCGCGTTGCTGCGGCGGGAATTTGTCATTCGGATGCGCATTATCGCGCCGGCATCTCCAAGATCGACAATTTACCGGTAACGCTCGGCCATGAAGTCGCGGGCACCGTGGAAAAAGTTGGCGCGGAGGTCGCGAATCTCGCGCCGGGCGACCGCGTTTGCGTGCATTATCTAGTACACTGCGGACACTGCCACTTCTGCACAGCCGGTTTGGAGCAGTTTTGCCCCGAAGTGCAAATGATCGGCAAACATCACGACGGCGGATACGCGGAGTTTATTAGAGTTCCCGGCAAGAACGCGTTCGCGCTGCCTGATGAAATTTCATTCGAAGTGGGCGCGATCATGATGTGCTCTTCGGCTACTGCGCTCCATGCGTTGAACAAAGCGCGCTTCAAGTCCGGAGAGTCGATCGCAATCTTCGGGTTCGGTGGGTTGGGATTTTCGGCTTTGCAGTTGGCGCAAACTCTCGAGTGCGGCCAGATCTATGTAGTTGAGGTTAACCAGGCGAAGCTTCAGTTAGCCGCGAAGCTCGGAGCTATCGCGATCGATGCAAAGGCGAGCAATCCGGTCGAGCAGATTAAAGACGCAACTGATAGCAAAGGTGTTGACGTTTCACTCGAGTTGATCGGCTCTGCAAAAACAATGCGGCAAGCGGTTGAATGTTTGGGCGTCCTCGGCCGCGCCGCGCTCGTCGGATTGACCGCAGAAGCGATGTCGATCTTTCCGTATTCGGAATTGATCAATAAAGAAGCGGAGATCATCGGCGTGTCAGATCATTTGGCGAGCGAACTTCCGGTTCTGATTGAATTTGCGCGCAGCGGGAAACTACGTTTTCCATCTGAGACCCTGCGCGGTGTCGACCTTGATGCGAGGCGAATCAACGCGTCTCTCGACGAACTTAAGGATTCCATTGATCACGTCCGGAGCGTTATAAGAGTGACCAGTGATCAGTGACAAGTGACCAAACATAAATGGTGAAGCTCTGCAGCTGATCACTGAACACTGGTCACTAATCACTTCTTCAATGAATTGGGAAATGCTGGCAGCGATCGGGCAATTGGCGGCCGTGCTTGTCGGAATTCCCTCTTTGATTTACCTCGCCGTTCAAATTCGCGAACAGACGAAAGAACGGAGGCAGGCTGCCGTCCACGCGCTCACCGAGCAATGGGGAGCGCTCACTGAATCGCTGCACAATAATCCGGAAATGGCTGCGATTTTTCTCCGCGGCGCACATTCCTTTAACGATCTGGATTCGGTATCGAAACTCCGCTTTAGCGCGTTCTTCAATCGTCTTTTGAACATCTTCGAAGGAATGTACTTCTCGCATGCGCAGGGAATCCTGACTGGCTCATCATGGAAAGCCGTTGAAAGGACGATGAGCGATCTGATCGCTTACCCTGGGGTACAACAGTGGTGGGAATTTCGGAAACACTGGCATACCGAAGAATTTGACCGTCTCGTTCGCGCGATCATTGCGAGACAGAACAAGCCGACGGCATTCTCAGCTTACAATCTGAGCGAGGTTCGATTACCGAAAGAAAGTGCATGAACGATTTCGCCGAGCTTCAAAAATTCGCGACGCATTATGCGAAGGCTTGGTGCAGTCAGGATCCACAGAAGGTCGCCGCATTTTTCGCCGAGCGTGGCTCGATCAGTATCAACAACGGGCCGCCCGCGGTTGGACGCGCGGCGATCGCGAAGGAAGCGCACGCCTTCATGATCACATTTCCCGACATGATCGTCACGTTCGACAAATTGGAACCGCGCGGAGATGCGTCCGTGTTTCATTGGACGTTAACCGGAACGAACAGCGGACCAGGCGGCAACGGAAATAAGGTCCGGATCAGCGGCTACGAATTGTGGAAGATCGACAATGACGGTCTGATCGCGGAATCGTTAGGCCACTTCGACGCCGCTGATTACGAACGTCAGATACGCGGTTAGCGCCGCGTTACCTGATGTTCGATATTGATGTTCTTGCTCGTCACTGGTCACATGTCACTGGTCACTTCTGCTAATGTCCGCCTTCGAACACGTCACCGCGCTGTTGTCATTCGTCTACGCCTTGGCGCTGACCCATCTGCTAGCGCGCATCGCCGAACTCATCGTGGCACGCGAGCGGGTGCGCTTTTCCGGATTGCTGGCACTAGGAATGGTCAACGCCGTTCTCCTGGTGTTCGTAAACTGGCTAGCGCTTTGGGACCTTCGTTCAGTCACGAATTGGGATATTGCGTCCGTGGCCATTCAGTTCCTGTTTGCCGTTTCTGTCTACGTGGTCTGCGCGCTGGTGGGACCCAAGGCCCCGGATGACGGCACGATCGATCTGGAGGATTTTTTCTGGCGCCAACGCACTTATTTCTACGGCGCCATTATCGTTTGTCTCCTTCTGGCGTTGCTCGCCAATCTTGATTTTTTGAAGACACCGAACACGGCACTGTTGGTAAAAGAAAATCTGGGAACCATCGCGCTGTTGATTCCGGCCGCATTCGGATTGCTATCACGCAACCGGGTGGTTCAGTGGGCGGCGGCCGTTTGTTATCTGGTACTGATAGTCGGATTCGCGATTATGTTTAGCAGTAACCTCGGCTAACGGCGCTCGGACTGAAAAAATCATTGACGCGACAGGCAAATCCCGTCTTCATCTGCGCCATGAAATCAAAAACTACTTTAATAGCTCTCGCAGTTTGGCTTGCTGCTGGGACGCTTTGTTTTGGGAGCGCATTCGATGGGACTTGGAAATTGAATGCGAAGAAATCGCATCTCGGCCGGGGGATGGGCCGAAACGACACCGTTAAATACGAAATGTCATTTCCATTTAGAACGAAGGTCACGATCGACGGCATGGACGCCAAAGGGAAACCGAGTCACGATGAATGGGTCGGCATGTTTGATGGGAAGGATTACCCGGTAACCGGAGACCCTGAGTCCGACGCCCGCGGTTATCGAAAAGTCGACGATCGCACGATGGAGTTTTGGGTGAAGAAAGGCGGGAAGGTCACGTCGAGCGGCAAGATTATGGTGGCGCCGGACGGCAAGAGCCGCGCGGTTACGACCACGGGAATGGGACCGAAAGGCAAAAAGGTTCACACCACAGCGGTTTACGACAAAGCCTAGCCGAAAGCAGGAAATATGGGCAGATTTGGGGGCGGCCATGTGGCCGCCCTCTATATTTTGGGTAACGCTGCGATTTGCCACTTGCAGATTGGCCCAACCTGATTAGTTTAGTGACCCGCAGATAAGCGGGCCCGCATTAGCGGGGTTGTTCTCCTCTGGCTCGAAGCGAGCCGACGCTGGTCAAGTAAATGACGAGGGTCGTGTTTTGCTTTGTACCGGGAGGAAGATATCGATCTTTGACAGTTTGGTTTTGGATTCGCAGTCACAGTTGTTTTGGCGCATGCCGGAACACAAGCGGATCTGAAATGATATGAAGTCAGCGAAAATTGAATTGTGCGTTATCTGTTGATTTTCTTTGGAAAAAAAGATTACAGATCGGACGAACCTGTGGCCCGCTACGGCGGGAAACAGATTATCGAATGGTCAGATTTTGTCGGCCCCGTAGCGGGGTTCGACGCAAACTTTGAGGCTTGAAAGAGTCTCACCGTTTTTAACGGAGAGTTTGATTCTGGCTCAGAACGAACGCTGGCGGCGTGGATAAGACATGCAAGTCGAACGGGACTTTTCGTTGTAGCAATACAGTGGAAAGTCTAGTGGCGAACGGGTGCGTAACACGTGGGCAATTTGCCTTAAAGTGTGGGATAGCTCGGCGAAAGCCGGATTAATACCGCATGTGGCTACTGGAGACATCTTCGGGACGCTAAAGGTGGCGCAAGCTACCGCTTTTTGAGAAGCCCGCGGCCTATCAGCTTGTTGGTGAGGTAACGGCTCACCAAGGCGTTGACGGGTAGCTGGTCTGAGAGGACGACCAGTCACACTGGGACTGAGACACGGCCCAGACACCTACGGGTGGCAGCAGTCGAGAATTTTTGACAATGGGGGAAACCCTGATCGAGCGACGCCGCGTGGAGGATGAAGGTCTTCGGGTTGTAAACTCCTGTCATTTGGGAACAAGTCGCGTGTATTAACTGTACATGCGTTGATAGTACCAGAAGAGGAAGGGACGGCTAACTCTGTGCCAGCAGCCGCGGTAATACAGAGGTCTCAAGCGTTGTTCGGATTCATTGGGCGTAAAGGGTGTGTAGGTGGCGCGCTAAGTCGGGTGTGAAATTTCGGAGCTTAACTCCGAAACTGCATTCGATACTGGCGTGCTTGAGGACTGGAGAGGAGACTGGAATTTACGGTGTAGCAGTGAAATGCGTAGATATCGTAAGGAAGACCAGTGGCGAAGGCGGGTCTCTGGACAGTTCCTGACACTGAGACACGAAGGCCAGGGGAGCAAACGGGATTAGATACCCCGGTAGTCCTGGCAGTAAACGGTGCACGTTTGGTGTGGGAGGATTCGACCCCTTCTGCGCCGGAGCTAACGCGTTAAACGTGCCGCCTGGGGAGTACGGTCGCAAGATTAAAACTCAAAGAAATTGACGGGGGCCCGCACAAGCGGTGGAGTATGTGGCTCAATTCGATGCAACGCGAAGAACCTTACCAGGCCTTGACATGCATCTCTAAGTTGGTGAAAGCCAGCGAGTGTCGAAAGACACAATTTGCACAGGTGCTGCATGGCTGTCGTCAGCTCGTGTCGTGAGATGTTGGGTTAAGTCCCGCAACGAGCGCAACCCCTGTGAACTGTTGCCACCGGAGCGAGAGCTCCGAGCACTCTGTTCAGACTGCCTCGCTTAAACGAGGAGGAAGGTGGGGACGACGTCAAGTCAGTATGGCCCTTACGGCCTGGGCTGCACACGTACTACAATGCCCAGTACAGAACGATCCGAGACCGCGAGGTGGAGGAAATCTATTGAAAACTGGGCCCAGTTCGGATTGGAGGCTGCAATTCGCCTCCATGAAGCCGGAATCGCTAGTAATGGCGCATCAGCTACGGCGCCGTGAATACGTTCCCGGGCCTTGTACACACCGCCCGTCACATCATGAAAGCCGTTTGTACCCGAAGTCGCCCCTTAAAAGGCGCCGAAGGTATGGATGGTGATTGGGATGAAGTCGTAACAAGGTAGCCGTAGGGGAACCTGCGGCTGGATCACCTCCTTTCTAAGGAGAGATTCATCGCACTCGAGAAATTTATTTTTCGAAGCGCGGTTGAATAGGTCGACGGCTAAGTCCCTCGGGTGAATCAATTGATCATCTGAGGCGATATGCCGTGAAGACTTTGGAATCGAAAGAAACCAGAGCCCAAGGAAATGACGCGGATAACGCACAATTCAGTATTTGCTGCCCATCGACTTAAATGCCGTCCTGCCAACGCCGGACGGCATTTTCCTTTTCCGCGAAAGATTCAATCGGAAAAGCAGGAACCCAGGAAACTGTAGAGGCGGCCGCGCCGGCTGCAGTTTCAGTCATCGCGCCCGATAGGGGCAGCACTACACTTCCTTCTCGCCGTTGAAGAACTTGCTCGCGGATTTCGTCAAAGCTTCAGAGACAATTATGCGCGGGATTATCATGCGATCTATCAGCCTGGAGGAATATCACGCCTTTCGCCATGTTCAGGCGATTGAGGGCTACGTCGATCTCGGAATGTTCGAAGAGGCAGAAGCAGAGTTGCGAGAGCTCGATCCCGCTTGGTTCGCTTTTGAACAAATTCTGAAGCTGAGGTCGCGCGTTTACGCCGGCCTGAATCAGTGCCACTAAACGCAACGGGTGCGGATTTGGTAGAAAGCGAATCAGGAAGCCAGGAACGCAGGAAAAGAGAATTTGATTTTCCATCAACTCTCAACCATCAACTATCAACTTTCTTGTGGGGGCATAGCTCAGTTGGTAGAGCGCCAGCTTTGCAAGCTGGAAGTCAGGGGTTCGAATCCCCTTGCCTCCAATTAATTTAACGATTTAACGAGTCAGAGATTGAACGATTTAATTTGCGGCCAATCGCTAAATCGCTAAATCACTAAGTCGCGAAATTTCTCGAGGGCCTGTAGCTCAGTTGGTTAGAGCATGCGCTTGATAAGCGCAGGGTCACTGGTTCGAGCCCAGTCAGGCCCACTCTTCGTTACTTCTTCTTCAGTTTCGCCAGGGCCTGTTTCGCCTTCTGCGCGTGCTCGCCGTCGGGCTCGATTTTGAGGCTTTCCTCGTACCACTTTTTCGCGGCGCTTTTATCGCCCATTTTCTCCGAGACGTATCCCAGGTTGTATATAACCAATCCGTCCTTGGGATCCGCCCGGTGCGCTTTTTCCAACCATTCGCGCGTCTTGGGATAATCTTTGCTAATGGAGTAATAAACGGCGACATCGTTAAGCGCGTAGGGATGATTCGGAAATTGATCGGCCGAATAAGTCGCGATCTTTAGCATTCGTTGATCATCCTCGGAGTTCTCCTTCTTCCCGTAGTAGGTCGCGTAGCTGTGCAATTTTTCCGGAACGAACTTGTCAGCTGGTTCGTTGATCGGCTCGCCTTTCAACCATTTCAAACCGGCTGGGTGCTCGCGGACATAGCCAACCATCTTTTGCAAAGTCGCAAATTCGGTATCGAAATCACCACGCTCCTGATACATCCAGCTCAACCCGCACCAAATATCGAGACGGTCCGGAAATTTCGTGGTCGCTTCAGTCAGGATCGCTGCCGGGTCCCGCGATGTCTGGGCCACGCCCGGCTTGGACAAGATAGTTCCTGCTTTCTTCCCAGTCTTCTGGTCAGTTAGAGCGTATTTCCCTTTATCATGTGGGTCGGTTGAGAAGTATATACCGACAGATTCGTTGAAGTAATAATTCGCGCTGGTGATCCAGGCGTCCGGGTCGTTCGAGCTTTTGGCGCGCCACTCATCGAGCAGCGAATCGATTTGTCCCCCATCCGCTTTTTGTTCCCGCAATTGTTTGAAGCGCGCCGCGTAGTCCTCTGCGCTTGCGCGACCCAAACTTAACAGCAGCAGCGTTATAATGAGCGTCTGCGCAGTTCGATTAAGCACTCTTCTGTTTAACAATCTTTCGGGAGGCCAGTGCAACACAAATTGTCAGGCCAACCAGTGCACCGCAAACGTCGATCATCACGTCGTGGAAAGATGACGTGCGAGACGGCACAAATGACTGATGAAATTCATCGCTTGCCGCGAAAATGGCGCAGGCGATCCAAACAATTGCAAACAGGATCGACATCTTCGATTTCCAAACAGCGCCGCCGCGCACCCCGCGCCACAGCAACGCCGCTAGAATGGCGTATTCGGTGACATGTCCGAGTTTGCGAATAATCGTTTGGACCGCGTTCAGCGTTGCCCAGGTAATCTGGGGATCAAGCCAGCGTAAAAATGGCGCCAGAAACCGCGACGTATGCTCGGCCGAAAGCATGTCGGTAGATCCGATAAAAATTAGCGCCATCCAGACAATCGCCGGCATCCAGTATTTGACGAAATGGAACAGCTTAATGTTCAAGACGAGTCCTACTCTGTTTTGCAATCGGAAATCCGCAATCTACAATCTGGCATCCTTCAGCCTCTGACTTGTGACCTCTGAACTCTGCCCTCTGACTTTTGAGCCCATTTTTATGGAACGAATCTGGGGCGGCCACCGTCTCGCTTCCTTGTTCGGAAAACGAACACCGCCGACGGCGACAATCGGTGAATCATGGGAAATTGTCGATCGACCGGAAGCCCAAAGCGTTGTTCGGAACGGGCCGTTTCGGGATCGGACGCTGCATGAGCTTTGGACACGCGACCGGAAAACGATTTTTGGTGACGTGCCCGATGCTCTGCGCTTCCCGCTGCTGATCAAGCTGCTCGATGCTCACGACCAACTTTCGTTGCAGGTCCATCCACCGGAAGCGATCGCCACGAAACTGAAGGGCGAACCAAAGACGGAATTTTGGTACGTCGCCTCAGCGATTCCTGGCGCCAGGTTGCACGTCGGACTCCGGAAAGCCGTCACGCCGGACCAATTCGCGGATGCCGTGCGCGGGGGAACGGTGGCCGATGTGGTCCACAGTATTGAAGTCAAGCCTGGCGACTCAATGTTTTTGCCGGCCGGTCGATTTCACGCTGTCGGCGCCGGCAACGTGCTGGTGGAAGTTCAGCAAAACAGCGACACCACTTATCGCGTCTACGATTGGAACCGGTTCGACGATAACGGAAAGCCGCGAGAACTTCATGTCGACCAGGCTCTCGAGTCGATCGACTTCAACGATGTCGCTCCGGCGTTAACTCAGCCCGAGGGCGAGTTGCTCGTCCGCAATGAGCTTTTCGAAATCCAGAAATGGAACCTTGAAGCGGCGCGTGAAATCGTTCCGCCCGGTGAGTTCTCGATCATCTGTTGTTTGACCGGCTCGGTTCGCTGTGTCGATGTCGATCTTCGTCCCGGCGAATTCGCACTCGTCCCAGCAGCGCTAAAGGAGCGGAAAGTTCAGCCGCGCGAAGGTGGCACGACGTTGTTACGAATCACCATCCCCGTGTAGGAAGGCCCCGTTGGTGTAGTGGCGGCCGTGTCGGCCGCGCGTATTCAAACCCGATCAATCAAGACATGTTCACCCTGGTGGGGCCATTCCTCTGCCCGGTTGACAAGTCGTGCTCGAACCGGATTTTGGCGTACGTACTCCCATTTTTGATCCTACGATTCGTTGTTTCGCAAAAGATGATCAAAAAATCCGGGTTGCCAAAGCGGGCGGTTCTTTGTTGCTCCAAGCCTGACGGAAATACATCGTTTCAGCCCGCTGACCCATTGCTCGAGCCTAAAATCATCTCCACCACAGACAAAAAGATGCATGTGGTCTGGCATGATCACGTATCGCCCGACAGCGACGCCGAACTCATGCATTCCAAGGGCAATATATTTTTGAAACGCATGGTGTGCGGCGTCCAGATCGCCAATTTTTCGGCGATGAATTGTGCAGATCGTTACGAAAAATAAAGGCCTATCGTAGCTCTGAAAGATCGCGTCGAGTCGGGGCGGACGATTTTTGATCATTTGGGGGAACTAAATTGCGGCCGTCACGGCCGCCTCTACATCTCACGCCCTAACTCCGCGCAGCAGGTGCGAACGCGGCACGTACCAGATCCGCTGCACGTTCACGATCTTCCAAGAATTTTGCTGGGCAAGAAGCTTGTAAAGCATCGGCAGAACGTGTCCGTCGTCGCTAACGAACATCACTTCCGCCAGGGCCGTCCCCTGCTCCATTCGCACAGAGCCGAATTCAATCTTCCCGCGTTGTTGCTTTGCAGTTGGATCTTTGCGAATGATGGTTTCAAGTTGTTGGAACGTCAGTCGCGGCGTTCGACTTGAAGCGAGTTGATAGCCGTCATCCATCCAGGTCGAACTTGTCGATTTGAATTCGAAATCGCCCTCGGCAATTTCATCGCGACTGGCGTTGACAATAAAAATTCCTGCGGCGCAAAGTAGTGCGCTTGCCGCAACGATTGTGAACCGGGTTCGAACTTTCATTTCGAACTCACCGGCTGCGAAATTCGCCGGAGATATTGGAAGCTGTAAATGCCGGTGCCGTGCCCGTCGCGCCATGTTGGCTGCAAGGCATAACCGCCCACAACCTGAAATCCGGCGAGCTCGAAGCTGTTGTCGGAATAACTCACGTTCGGTCGCATAACGTTTCCGAGCACGTCGGGCTCGCCGCCGCAGGCCGCGCACGGACAGGCGCGGCGAAGGAACTGCAGATCGAGATACGATTCCGTCCCGTCGTTCCACCGGATCGCCAATTCAGTGCCGATCTGCTGGACGTTCGTCGGTTCCAGGCGCATTGGAATTCCAATTCTACCACAACGCCGATCTTGATAGCAATTACCGAACCGATCTACGATTCTTAGCCACAGATTTACACAGATAAGAACGATCAGAGTTCTGGATTTCAGAATCTGTGAAGATCTGTGTCCATCTGTGGCTTAATCTTTCTGCCGTTTAGAGCGTTCACCGAAAATCGCCGTGCCCACCCGAACCAGCGTCGCGCCTTCTTCGACCGCGACCGCGTAGTCTTGCGTCATCCCCATCGAGAGTTGCGCAAGATCAACATGAAACTCCGCTTGAATGCGATCGCGCACCTCCCGCAACTCAACGAAATATTTTCGTGAGCCTTCTGCTTCGTCAGCGATCGGCGGAATGCACATCAGACCCAGAATCGACAATCGCGGCAAAGCGAGCAGCGATTCCATGTCTGTGCGCAATTTCTCAGGCGCGAAACCAAACTTGCTCCCCTCTCCGGCCACGTTGACCTCGATCAACACCCGCGGATGCAAGCCCTCTTCTTCTGCGACTCGATTTATGTCCTGAGCGAGCGCCAGCGAATCGACACTGTGGATTAGTTCAAACAGCGGAAGCGCGTGCCGAATTTTGTTCTTTTGCAGGTGGCCGGCAAAGTGCCACCGCAAATTCGAGGGCAGTTCTAGAATTTTTATCCGCGCTTCCTGAATCTTGCTTTCACCAAACAAAGTCTGACCGGCTTCGACCGCTTCGCGGACTTTCTCGGCCTCATGGGTCTTCGAAATTGCCACCAGCTCGATGTCTTCAACGCTTCGATTCGATTTGCGCGCCGCCTCCGCGATTTGCTCGCGCACCCGCTCAAGATTTTCAGCGATTAAACCCATAAGGGAATACAAGGCGAGCATAGCCCAGGCTTTTAAGCCTGGGAAAATTGTTTCCTAGCAAACTAAGTCCCAAGAGGACGAAAGAAATTCTTCTGTCGTCCTACCGGACTTGGCTATTGAATGCTTTAGTGACCCACCGTTGAAACGCTGGGCTATTCGTATTCCGCCAATCGATTCAATGCGACTGGGATTTGTTGTATTCCGCCGTCGCTTGCGCCATCCAGCCTTCCAGTTGTTGGATACGCGTTCCGTGCGAGGGATGGTCTGAAAGGAATTGTGGCGGTTGCGCGCTCGACATTTTTTCCATTCGCTGCCAGAACGCAATACTTTCGCGCGGATCGTAACCGGCGCGCGCCATGTAAAGCAGGCCGATATGGTCCGCCTCGGATTCGTGCTTGCGGCTGAACGGCATCAACACGCCATACTGCGCGCCGGCGCCCAGCGCAGCCATTACGCTTCGTTGTTTCTCGTAATCCATATCCGAAAGTGAGCCGGCGATGCCGATCATCGCGGTCTGGGTGAGGTTCTGCTCGAAGACACGTTGTGCGCCGTGGCGGGACGTGGCATGCGCCATTTCATGGCCAAGGACGGTGGCCAGCGCAGCTTCGCTATTCGCGACCGGAAGAATCCCCGTGTAAACGACAATTTTTCCGCCGGGCAGACAGAACGCGTTCACCTGGTCGCTTTGAACCAACGATACGTTCCAGGTAAAGTCTTTCCCATCATCACCGGTCGCCGCGGCCAGCCGCCGGACAACCCGTTGGACCATGTCTAACTCCGGCCCCGATTTAATTGTTTGTGATTGCGACAGGACTTGCTGGTAGGTTTGCAAACCGAGCGCTGCTTCCTGCTGGGTCGACAGGCCGACGTGGCTCGCACGCCCTGTCTCCGGATTCACAAATTTTTCCGAGGTAAGATATTGATAGGCGATAAACCCAAGCGCGGCGAGAATCGGAAGCCACTTGATGTGAGTGCGGTTCATCTTTTTGTCCCCTGAATCGCGTCCTTACGGCTTGGCGATTCCTTCTTTCAATTTCCTTCGCCGCAATTCCATCGCCCAGAGCCCGGCAAGGACAAGGATGTCACTGGTAACATGAGTCATTCGCACACTCCCGTGACTGGCCGGCGTTAACGTAGGTTCCAAGACATCGCGCACTTGCTTCGCAGTTGGCTCGGCGGCCCCAGCGTCGAATTTCGTAATAGCCTCATGCGTTGCCAGGCGTTGAGCTGTCGCAACCTGGATCGCGTCGTGATTCTCATAAGCAAACAAGCCGAAAAGCAGAGACACGATCAGGGTCGTGATTACGGCGGGCTGTTTGCGAAGAGATGAAAACGCTAGGAGTCCGCCAACGACCACGACATAAAGGTTCCAATATCCTTGCAACGCGTTCGAGCGCTCGAAATAAAGTTGAATCAGTTCGTTGTAGTTCATAAGGGCGGTTGAGGATTATGAGGGACGCGGTTTAACTGAGGCGAGGACAAATCGCGGTCACGAAAGATCCAAAAACAGAACGCCGCGAGCACAAATCCGCCGGCGATGTCGACCAGGTGGTGTTGGTACGTGAGCACCGGCGAAAGCGCGATCAGAGTGAACCAGACGATGATCGAAGCCCGGACCATTCCTCGCGTATGCCGAACGTATAGGTCGGCAAGAATCAACATCAGCGCCGCATGGAGTGACGGGAGCAAGTTGAACGGCGCATCCATTCCGCGAAACCAATCGAAGATCGCGCCGAGCGAGCCGTCCGCGTGCGGCCGCGGAAACGCGAACCGTAGCGGAAAAATGAGGAAACAAACTCCGGCGACAAGGATCGCGGTCGCAATTCGCTTCGTGAAGATCGACAACTCGCGCTCCGTTCGGCAGAGAAACGGCGCGGCAACAAAGAACAGATCGATCGACATGTAGGGAAGAATAAAAAACGGCACGAACGGAATCGCGATCTCCCACCAAAAGAAGAACGTGCCGACGTTCGCGCGCCGCGCGGTGATCCAGTTGCACCCGCCGTAAACGATTAGGAACAAGATCGACAGCCCGATTGAGACTGCGAGCGCTCTGCTGCGTTTAATCTCCACGGCGCGCGATTGAAACCGTAAACATCCCCCACTCGTCGATCTTCATGTCGAGTTTTTCGAATCCCGCAACCCGCACCAACTCATCCATTTCGGCGGTTGTACGTCGTCGCATGACCCAGCGTTCTCCTTCGCGATTGCGCAGCACGTGGGCGATGAACTTTAACTGCGGATGCCACGGTTGGTTGGTGTAAATCAAATATCCGCCGGGCTCGATCGCGTCGACGAGACCGCGTAACGAATTCAACACCGCTTCGTTTGACGGAAACAATTCATAAAGACCGGACACGATTCCGATAGTCGCCCGCGGATGAATATCACCAAGAGACTTCCGGTTGAACGCATCGCGATGCTGCGTGACAACGGCGCCGTTGAGATTCAATTGGTCGGCCAAAGCACGCGCGGCTTCGACGTTCTCCTGTTTGTAATCGCAAAGTAAGGCAGCAATCGGAATTTCCGTCACTGCACGAATCGTCTCGATGACATAACGTCCCGCACCCGCGGCCACGTCAAGAATTCTTACCGGCCGTCCTTCGTCGTGCACTTTGAAAACTAAATCGCGAAGGCTTTTCTCAAGATTCGCTTTGCGACGGCGAATCCCGCGCCAGCCGATGTTGTTAAGATATGCTTGATCGATCAGGCGGCCCACGCCTAACGATCCGTGGGGTTGGTTCTCATAAACATAATCGAGCGAAAGGCCGGAATCGAAACCGTAATAGGAACCGATCTCGATGCCGCGACTCAGTCGTCCGGCGATCGCCAAACTTCCGCGCACAATCGCGAACGCCGGGCTGCCATTTCTTTTTAGCCGTTCGTATTCGTCCGCAGTGTAACCTGTCTTGTCGGAGTTCAGGTGCGACATGGGCTCTGGTGGTTTCGCAAAGCATTCCAAAATGTATTCGCGGACAAGATCGACAACTTCGCGACGATTGGTTTCGTGAAAAATCGCGTGATAGGCGTCCGGAAAAATCTTGAAGCGTTTTTCGGGTGAAGAAAGCCGGTCGAAAAACACTTTCTGCGTTTTGAGACTAACAACCCAATCCTTACCGGCGCCGATCATCAAGGTCGGGGCATCGATTGTACCGGCGTCGGCCACCAGCCGTTTCGCAGTGTCGTGAAGATCCAGGAGCACATTGACGGCGATTTGCCGAAAGATGAGTGGATCGGAATCGTAACGCTCGGCCTGCTCGGGATCGTGCGTGAGCATTTTCGATTTCACGTAACTCTTCACAAACGGCGGCCGAAGAATCCGAAGGAACCGAATCGCAAACGGAATGTACAGCTTCACCTTAAATGCAGCGGTCGCGAGAATCATCGCGCGAATCGGCGGCGCGTAATCGTGGACCCACGCAGTCACCGTCACAGCGGCGAGGCTGTGCGCGAGTACGATCATGTTTTCGATCGGAACCCTGTGCGCTTCGGAAATGTGTCGAACGAACGCGTCCAGATCTTTGATCACATCGTGGAGACTGTTTGCCGCGCCGCGTTCCCCAGGCGATCGGCCGTGACCGCGCGCATCCCACGCGAAAATTGCGACGTCATCGAGGCCTAGCGAATCGACCGTCTCATGCCAGCGACCGGAGTGTTCGTGGCCGCGATGAAACAGGAGCAACGCTTTGTTAGTCGCCTGGGTTGGGATCCAGCCGCGATAAAATAAATCTGCGCCGTCCCAAGTTCGGAAAGTGTTTTCTGTCATGGTGGATCGGAAGACGATGTTAAGTCAGGCGGCGCAGCCGCATTCTTTTTAGCAACGCGCTCGGAGATTCGCGTTCCACCTTCGCCCAACGCGATCACAGCATCGCGCAGTTCGTTAGCGATCGTCGTGAGTTCCACTTTGTCTGTGCTACGAGAGTGATAATTCCGTGGCTGGCCCACGATTAATCGAAGTTTTCGCGGTCGCGGCAGGCGGTTGCCTTTCGGCCAGGCTCGAAACGAACCGTCGATGAAACAAGGCACGACCGCGACGTCCGTGCCAGCGACGAGTGCGCCAATGCCAGATTTGAATTCATTGATCTCGCCGGTGGTGGAACGCGTTCCTTCGGGAAAAATGATGAGAATCGTTCCCGGGTTGGCCAGAAGTTCGCTGCAAATGGTCAGACTCTTTCGAGTCCGGCTATGCCGCCCGAACGGTAGCGCATTCACCAGCACTGCGGCGGCCCAGAGTCGCGGAACACGTTGAAAAAAATAGTCCGATGCGGCCACCGGAAACGCGCGATGCAATTTCCGCAACGGTAGAGCCGCCAAAAGGCAAAGAGTGTCGAGATGACTGCAGTGATTCGCCACCACAACAAGCGAACGATTGGTGCGCAGATTTTCGTGACCGATGATTTCGAAACGATTGTAAATGCGTAGCAATCCGCGAATGATCAAGGCACAGATCGAACGCAATCCGTAAACGAGCATGTCCGGTTGGCGCGGAAACTGCCGCAACCGATCGATTGGCGCCTGATCCAGGTCGCGTGCGGAGTCGTAGCGCCACCGTTTCATCGCAGCGGATGATAATAGCCGGCCATGTGCATGAACAGCGGCGCGGCGTAAATCAAACTGTCGATCCGATCGAGAATACCGCCGTGACCTGGAATCGTCGCGGCCATGTCTTTGGTGCCGATGTCGCGCTTGATCACGCTGATGGAAAGATCGCCCAGTTGTCCGCCGATTCCAACGATCAAGCCGGTAAGGATGAGATCGCGCACGCCGAAGAATGGAAACGAGAATCGCAGCAACCATGGGAGAACCATCGCTACACAAAATGCACCGATTGCACCTTCCCAGGTTTTGTTCGGGCTGATTTCGCTTCGCAATGGATGGCGCCCGAAAATTTTGCCGAACGTGAAGGCCGCAACGTCGCACAGGCCGGTCGCGAAAATGATGAAGCAGACAAAGCCGTAGGCATTGCGCGCGTTCGCCAGAAACCCTAGGTGCCCGAACATCCAGCCCATGTAGATGAATCCGACAATCGCCAGCGACATTCGTTGCAATTCTCCGCGGGCCCGATTGCGCAGAATTGGAATTAACAGGATGAGAGCGATCGCAAATACGGGCACCGCGACAAACAATCCGTACCATCCGGTGCCCGGTTCTTCGCCGCGCGGATGCGAAATCAGGGAGGCAACTCCAACCGCGACAATGCCGGCGTAACCCGCGCCGGTCATCCACCAATCCCGATACAAACCCGACGCGCGCGCGAATTCCTTGAATGCAAAAATCGCAAGCAACGTGACGCCAACGATCGTTGGAATGCGTCCGAGAAAAACGACGAGCAGACCGATCCCGGCCATGAGGATCCAGGACCAATACGTCTTGAACATCGCCGTGGTTTCGCGTTTCAAAATGAACCGCACGAACGCTAGGACCCCGCCGCCGGCTACGAGTGAGATAAGGACGATTACGAAATAGGCGCGGAAGACTGGATCGTGCAGTGCATTCTGCGGCGACATCACCGTTTATCTTGCAGCGCAGCAGTGATTCGTTTCAAGCGCACAACGATTGTTTGTACGCAGCCGATGATGACAACAAGACAGGTCCAGTCCAGGATTGTGAAATGCGTGATTGATCGCTGGCCGGCAAAATAAGTGAGCCACGCGCCAATGCCGAGCGCAACCATACGCCACGGTTTCGACATCATTCCGCCAAACTCGCGTTGAACACCGAGCGCTTGCCCGAAAAGCCCAACATAGGCTGTGAGGATGGATAAAACCGCCGCCCAATAACCAAAAACGAGATTCATTAGGCCGCTGTGTGCGATCCCGACGAAAATAACAATGTCGGAAACGCGGTCAGGCAGGTCGTTGAAAATTTCGCCACGCCGGCTCGCCTTGTTCGCGGCGACTGCGACCATACCGTCAAGCATGTTGAACCAGAGCCGCAAGTAGCACAACAGCGGGGCGATAATTAGCAGCCAGCGCGTTTCGCCCGACTTCCAAAAACAAACCGCCGCAATCAGCGCCGCGACAATCGACGAATATGAAATCGTGTCCGGACCAATTCTATTCCGCACGCAGAACCGCGTCGCCGCGTTTGCCGTCTGGCGAAACACTCCCATAATCGGCCGGCGTGAAGAGGGTTCGTAATCGGTCAGTCCTGTCATTCTGAGTGAAGCGAAGAATCTCTGAACTTTTTGACTCGGAAACAATCAGAGAGGTTTCGCTTCGCTCAACATGACAGAATAAAATCTATTATTTGTTTCGCCAGCTTTGGGAAAAATCGGAACGAATTTCCGGAATCCTTACTTTCCGATCTTGGTTGGGGCACTAACGATATCGACGCGGCGGGCAAAGCAGTGAAGACCGTCAACCCACCCATAACTGACCCAGTGCATGATATACTGGACACCAACCCTTTGGCCGACGGCGAGGTCGTCAAAATGCGCTTTTTTTCCATCCATCGTCATCGGGGCTGCTTTCACCCAAACTGCAAGTTGCACGACAGTGGGCCAGAGTACAGACGGAATCGCTTCCGGTGCGGAGAGGTCCCCAAAATGGTTTGTCACATTTCATAAACAAGCGCAAACCTGGCCGATCGAGTGCCACGATAGTTCCGGATGTCACTAACGCACCGGTCATATCGTCATACTTCTTCATGGGCAAGTGACCCACTGGATCACCGACTTTTTGCGCGGAAATGTTTCCGACGAACAACACGAGTCCGCTCAGTCCGAGGATGAAGCGACAGAGGAAATTTGCACGTGGCGGCATGGGTTGATCGGTTCGGCTTACGCTACCAAATCCATCATTTGTTTGGCGAGCTTCGGGCCGATGCCGCTTTCTTCGTGTTTGAAATAGACGAAGGCGTCTTTCCAATTCGCTTTTTGCTCGGTGACGAACTTTGACCAGCTTACAACATCCTTTTTCTGATAATCTTCGCGGCGCAAACGCAGATAACCGTAGTCCGCAGTGAGTTTCTTCGGCGTCGCGAGATCGTCGGTATCGGCGATGCACAGAGAAATGTTTCGCGACTTCAGGAGCTCGAAGATTTCGTCGTCGAACCAGGAGTCGTGTCGAAACTCGAACGCTGCCCGCATATCAGGAAACTCGCGAAGAAAAAAACTCAGGACGTCGGCGTCTTTTTTAAAAGTCGGCGGCAGTTGAAACAGCACCGGCCCCAATCGGTCCCCCAACCCGCTCACAACTTTGCAAAAATATTCCAGCGTATCGGCGCAATCTTTCAGCTTCGACCAGTGCGTGATCTTTTGCGGCGCTTTGAGCGCGAATCGAAATTTTGCCGGCGTTTGCGCTTTCCAATTGTCGATCGTCTTCGGCGCCGGAATCCGGTGAAATGTGTAATTGATCTCCGTGGTCGAAAATCGTTCGGCGTAATAGGGCAGCATCTTTGCAGTCGACAAACCCTCCGGATAAAAGTTTCCCTTCCATTCGGTGTATTGGAAGCCGGAAGTGCCAACCCAGATGTTCATCAGGTAAATTTAATCAGGAACGCAGGAAAGCAGGAAAAATAAAACAGGAATAAGAATTCCGCTTTTCAAACTTTCTTGGCATTCCTGAGTTCCTGCTTTCCTAATTCGAGTCTTCTGGGTTTTCCTAATCAGAGGACGCCGACGGCGCGCGAGATGAGAAGGATCACGATGCTGAGCGAGATAAAAATCTGGATCATCGCGAATATTTTGGTCCAGCGCGCGAGCAATGGCGCGTCGGTCGGGCCAAAGGTTGAGCTTTGAGTGAAGGCGACGAAGAGGTAATCGACAAATCGCGGACGCCAGCCGGTGCAGGCAAATTGAGCGCGCTCGTCGTGGGGGATTTGCATTTGAGGAAAAAGAAAGCTGGTGCTCCCGAATTTGTTTTCTTCGTGGCGCCTGGTCGCTCCGCCGCCATCGAGTCGCCAATACCAGAGTGCGAAGACGATGACGTTGGTCAACCAGAGCAATCCGCCGGAGAATAACAGCCGAAGCGGCGATTCCTGGTGCGAGGGCAACGCGCGCACCAGCAACGCGACCGAGCCGATCAATGCGAGCGTAGTGATTCCGTTGATCAGATTGCCGAGAGCGCGATTGAGCGAAGCCTTACCGGTGCGATGGCTCACCACGGTCGGAACGAGCAACACCACAATGATCGTCGGCAACAACCAAATCGGGCCGAAAACCAGATTCCGCGGGAGCGCGAGGTAGATCCCGCCGATGGCAAGAAAAGCGAGCAACGCCTGCCAGCGCGGTTCGGGTTTGTCGACGTGGTGCTGCTCGGTCACGGTCGTGGCGAGAATAGATGCTGAAAATCATCGTGACAAATCCTTCGCCCCGTGAAAGATCGACAACCTCACCTAACGAAAGGCTGATTCATGAACTTCACCAAAAATATCGGAATGCTGTTGCTGGCCGTTTATCTAATACTGGCGGGCGTGGGGCTATTGTTTGCGCTCGTGATTCCCAGTGTGCTCATGGGTATCCTGGCAGTTCTCGCCGGTGTTTTCATCCTGATCGGTAAATAGGCGTCCCTACCCGACCGGCTCAGTGTCGTGCAGGCGACCGTAATCCACGGTTAGCCTGCCGCCGCCGTGTGCAGTGTAAATCTCGACGAATCGGTGGCCGAATTTCACGTCGCGAAAGGTGTAATCCTTTTGAGTTTGCACTTCGGCGGCGATCACCGGATCGATTCCCACCACCGAGACGAAGAAAAGCGCGCGCTCCGTCTCGAGCGATTCGGGTGTCGCGCCGAAAAGCGGACTGTTCTCGTCGATCTCGTGACGAAGGGTTAACGCGGCGGGAAAGACGGTGAGCTGGGCGAAATGGAGTTTGAGATCGTGAAAGTATCTGAAATCGCCGCCCTCGACCAGTTGCTGGTCGCGGGTGTACATGATCCGAAACTTTGCTTCGACCATGCTGTGGTGGTTTTCGTTTCCAACCCGAACCATTAACGTGGGTTTGCCGTTCAAGGGACCGATCACGATTGATCGGCTAAACACAACCCGGGCAACCGGCCGCGAGAAACGCACGAAGATGAGGCCGGTCATTACTGCGAGCAGGAAAACACCGGTCATGATTTCGACGGTACTCACGACGTGGCCGTAAATGTTTTGGGGATAGATGTGCCCGTAACCCACCGTAGCCAGGGTTTGGACGCTGAAGAAAAAACAATCTAGAAACCATTCCGACATCGTCGTCCCGGCGATGCTGTTGCGATCCAGGCTGTAGAAAACCGCAAAAACCAGATTGAGAGCGACGTAAATAATCGAAACGAAAGCGGCGAACTCCGGCCAGCTCAGGCCGAGCAACCAACGATAAACGTCGCGCCATTTCCCGGCGTCCGTATTGACCTTCACGAACTCGACCTGGCCGGACCGGATGGCAACGTGATGTCGCGACCGCCTTTTCATTTACAGAATGTCTATTAGAGATTGTGTTGGAGCAAACAACCCGAAAGTAGCCCAGCACGTCAGTGCTGGGTTTCCACAAGGAACACGCCCGAGTCCCAGCGGGACGACAGAAAGTCTCTTTCGTCCCTGGGCGGGACTGATTGGTTGCGCATTTGCGAACCCAGCGTTAAAACGCTGGGCTATTGTCATTGAGCAAACATCTTGAATCCAAGAGGCTTGCTGCTGCATCTCAATCCTAAGGAGTCCCATGTTTAAACGCATCCTGAAGTGGCTGGGAGGAATCATCCTGATCCTGATCGTTGTCCTCGCGGTTTTCCTCATCAACCTGATCTGGTTCCGGCCGTGGAGCCTCAATCTCTTTTACGAAAAGGTTTTTGCGGAAACGATCTTCAGCGAACCGGAATTGCTCTCACAGCTTGGACTGGTCGAGCAATTTGGGTTCACCAGCCACAACGGAAAGCTGAGCGATGAGTCGCCCGCGCACCAGCAGAAGCAGATCGACCGTTGGAAAAAGGATCTCCAGCAATTGCACGAGTATCCCCTGGAGAAGCAAACGCCGTCGCAAAAACTCTCCACTCACGTGCTCGAATGGTTTCTCCAAGACCAGGCCGATGGCGAGAAGTGGCAGTTCCACGACTATCCGGTCAACCAGCTCTTCGGCGTGCAAAACCAATACCCCTCGTTCATGGCGAACACTCATCGGCTCTTCGATGCGAAGGACTGCGAGTATTACATCATGCGGCTCGACGCATTGCCAACGAAGTTCGATCAAACGCTCGAAGGCCTGAGATTGCGCGAGCAGAAGCAGATCACACCGCCGCGGTTCGTGGTTGAGGAAGTGCTCAAGGAAATGAGCGAATTCGTCGCCAAGCCGCCGGGTGAAAACATTCTCGCCACCTCGTTCAAGGAACGCGCGACCAAAATTAACAAGCTAAACGACCAGCAGCGCGCTGATTTTCAGAAGCGCGTCGAAGCATCCATCGCAAGCCACGTTTATCCCGCCTACCAAAAGTTGATCGCGTATTTCCAGGAACTACTTCCCAAAACGACCACCGACGATGGCGTTTGGAAATTGCCGGACGGCGATGCGTTTTATGCCTACGTACTGCGCTCCAACACGACGACGAACATGCCGCCGAACGAAGTTCACGACCTCGGGTTGCGCGAAGTAACTCGGATTGAGGCTGAGATACGGACCATTCTGGATGCAAACGGTTTCGCTGGTCAGCCGATTGGCCCGACGATCGACAAGCTCGGCAAGGATCCGCGTTTTCTTTACTCCAACGACGACAAAGGCCGCGCCGAAGCGCTGGCGGAATACAAACGCTTAATCGATCACGCGGTTGCGGAATCGAAAGCGCATCTGTTTTACATCGCGCCAAAAGCTCAGCTCGACATCCGCCGAGTGGAACCATTCAAGGAGGCGACTGCCCCGGGCGCATATTATCAAGGCGGTTCGATGGACGGATCGCGACCCGGAATTTTTTACGCGAACCTGCGCGACATGAATGAAGTCCCGAAATGGAGCATGCCGACGCTCGCCTATCATGAAGGCGTCCCGGGACATCACTGGCAAATTTCGATCGCACAGGAACTCAAAGGCGTTCCGCAATTTCGCAAAGTCCTTCCGTTCACAGCCTATGCCGAGGGCTGGGCGCTCTATTGCGAATGGCTGGCCAAGCAGGCCGGTTGGTACGACAACGATCAGTTCGGCGATCTCGGCCGTTTGCGTGACGAAATGTTGCGCGCCGTGCGATTGGTCGTCGATACGGGAATTCACGCCAAACATTGGACCCGGGAACAGGCGATCGCTTATATGCGCGACAAGACTGGCATCGGCGAAAAAGAAGTGAAGGCGGAGATCGAACGCTACATCGTGAATCCAGGTCAGGCCTGTGCGTATAAAGTTGGAATGTTGAAGATCCAGGAATTGCGCACCCGCGCGCAGCAGGAGCTTGGGGACAAGTTCGATCAGCGCGAATTCCACGACACGATGCTCAAAAACGGATCGTTGCCGCTCGAAATTCTCGAAGAACAGGTCAACGATTACGTCGCGAAGAAAAAGGCGTGACCGCGGTGTAGCCACGGCCCTGTGGGCCGTTCTTTCCACAGATCATACGCGGTCAATGATGACGACTTCTCCCTGGTAAGGCCAATCTTCAGCGTTTTTGACTAATCCGGCGCGCACTGGATTCTGAACAACGTATTCCCACTTTTGATTCATGCTTTCGTCGTTACGCAGAATATGATCGAAGAATCCTTCCTGCCAGATCTGGCCGTTGTTCCTCGACCAAGCGTTCGCTCGCGCGAGCGCTTGTTTCAGACCGGTAATCCAGCGGCTGAGGACAAATTCGTCATCTCCACATACAAACAGATGCACGTGATCTGGCATGATGACATAGCGGCCAACTGCGACATTGAATTCGACTGCGCGGCGGGCAAACTCAACGAAGGCAGAATGGATTCTCTTTGAGACAAGAATCGGTTTACGGCGATGCGTGCAAAAGGTGACGAAATAAACCGGCGAATCATAACGTTGAAAGATCTCGTCGAGACGCGGCGGACGCCGGCCAAACTTTTTGGGGGGCACAAGCGCAGGGTAAGTCGGAACTTCGGAAACTCGCAATACCCAATGCAGACGGCGCACAGCGCCGTGGCTACACCAATCAGATGCGTAAGATTTTAGTCGCGCTGTTGATCATCATCGCCCTGTCGGTGGCGTGGCTGTGGCGGGGACGCGACTTAACTGGAGTCGTCGATCGGTTTAAGACAATCGAAACAAGCTCGCGACCAATTGCCGCGATAAGTTACGAAGGCACTGGAAGTGGCGGAGTTTTACACGTTGCAGACGTTGATCTAACGCTCGACGAAAGGGTTTTTGGCGGTCCAAAACCGAATATGGGCACGACCAAAGATGGACAGCTTGCATTGTCGTTTGGTGGAAACGTTTTCCCGTTTGGACCGACGCTGCCGCAAGACGACAAGCTTGCAGCGAAAGTGCCGGGTGACGACACGGCTACGATTTTGATCGAACATAGCGCGCTGGCTTGGCCGAACTTTTTCGAGGTGAACTTCATGACAGGCAATTCACCAAAATGGAAACGCTACATTTATCGGAGGCTTACCTGGAAGAAACCAAATGGCTCGAAACTGGAAATGCTTTGGCGATACGAACAGTTTTTCTACCGCAACGATGGTTGGGTCGAAGCATTCATGGTGCGCCCTGAAACAACCGGTTTAATTCGCGTTGAAATTTCAAACGGCTCTCGCTAAATCCTAGCCCATGCAATTGGGGCGAGTTTGCGCCGCGTGCGTGGTAGCTGCCGTTGTCTCTGGCGGCAGTTTTCAAAGGTCCGTCGCGGAGAACGCGCCGAATGTTGCGGTGGCGCACCAACAGGCTCCAAGTTGGTCCAAGGATGATTTGAACTTCTTTCTTCACGGCTCGATGAGCACCGAGGTCGTGCCGGAATCCGTGCTCCGGGCATTCATCAAGACTTATCCCGATTTATTTCCCAGCTCGGACCTTACTCATCTCGGATTGATTCCGGATAAGGCGTTCGGCTGGCCGATCGGATTCTCACGCAAAAATGTTCAGCACCTCGGCAACCTGTCCGCCGTCGGAATCAATTGCGCGTCATGTCACGTAGCAGAAATTACCCGTACCAATGGAGGGACGACCTCCGTGTCGTCCGGGACGGGACGGAGCCCGTCCCTCCAAGAGCAACCCATCCGGATCCTCGGCGTGACCAGTCATTTCAACGTCGAAGGGTTTTACGGATCGGTCCTCGTTGCGACGTTTAAGACCTCCGACCCTGCGAACATGAAGAAGTTTCTCGCTGCTTATCTCGACGTCGCTATCCCAGACGTCTTCAACAAGTCCTGGCAGGAGCAGGAACAAGAGATCGTCGCGACGATGAACGATGATCCGTTTGGCGCCAAAGGTATTCCCGCCGGCGAACTGCATAAAATCGAACCGGATGATGTGATATTGGATCTTCATCTTGCTGCACGCGCACACGCGATGCTCAGGCTGTTTCACAATATGCGTGCGGCGTTGCACGTTCCAGATCAACCGCCCGATAAAGTCCCGCCGCAATCCGGTCCCGGACGCAACGACGCGTTCGGTTTGCTGGCTGCGAGCCTATTGAATTCGCCGCAACCGTATTCACCAATCAAATTCGGTTTGGTTTGGAACATCGAAAAGCGGACCTGGGTCCATTGGGACGGGAATACGAAATCGCCGATCGCGCGTAATTTGGTCTCGGCGCGCCGATGCACGGGAAACACGGCGACTTGATTTTCGCGGACGTGAAGCGCCAGACCGATCTCTCGGAGAAAATTGCGCCGCCAAAATATCCATTCAAGCTCGACGACGAATCAGCAAAGCGCGGCGCGCCGCTGTTCGCGCAGAATTGCAACGCCTGCCACGGCGGTCCTGAGAGTGACAAACGATTGTTCGCGGTCGCGGATGTCGGGACCGATCCACACCGCGCAGAAATGTTCACTCAAAAGCTCGCCGACGGTTTCAATAAATTCCTGGCCGACCTTGAAAGCGAAGGTTATCAGCCGCCCAAGGAAGCCGGCGTTCGCAGCACTGGAAAATATTGGGCCGCGACGCTGAGTGGTGTTTGGGCGCGATCCCCGTATCTCCACAACGGATCGGTGAGGACGATGCACGAGCTCCTCACCTCCCCCGGGCAACGCGCGAAAACGTTTCATCGCGGCTCTCGGGTCTTCGATGAAAACGAAATGGGTTACACCGACGAAGGTTCCTACGTTCTCGATACCGCCGGCAGCGGCAATTCAAATTCCGGTCACGACTACGGGACGAAATTGTCCGACAACGACAAACACGATCTGATCGAGTACTTAAAGACATTGTAGCTCTGGGGAGCGCATGCGCCCTCGCGTGCCGATTGCGGCGCCCCGCCGAAATCATTTTGACGTGATAGCTGGGGAAAAGTCAGATTTTCAGAGATCGAAGAAGAAGTTCGCGATTGCGAGGGCGTAATCGCCAGCACGCGAGGGCGCGTGCGCTCCCCAGACAAGTCGTTTTGGATTGCCGCTGAGGACAGCGGCTACTAAACCAGTTTAAGTCATGAAGAAACTCGGAATGATCCTGCTCGCGCTTTACTTGATCGTGGACAGCCTGCTCGGCTTTGGACTGAACCTCGGTCCGTTTATCTTTTTGCTTTATCTGATTGGATTGGCGGCCGGCGTTCTCATTCTCATCGGCGCAATGGCAAAGTCCGGCTGAGCTCGCGAATTTTCGGAACATCGACAATTTGGACTCCACTCGGCGGGTTTTCGACGGACCAAACGAGCGCGCTCAACATCTGGTCGATCGTGACCAAGCCGAGTCGTTCGGCTGATTGCCTGGTCTTGGGCAGTTTTTCCAGAACCCAATAGACGGGAAGAATCGCGTAGGGCCAGCGATGTTCCGGGCCGAGCACGTACCACGGCCTGACAAATGTCGCCGGGATACCGCTTTCGCGAATCATTTGTTCGCCCGCGCTTCGGACAGCGATGAATTCCTGCATCATCGGCGCCGGGTGGGCCACGCTTAGATAAACAAAATGCCGAATGCCGGCTTCCCGGGCGGCTTTGATCGCCACCTGGATTGAAACGAGATCGATGTCGTGAAATTGTTTTGCCTTCGCCGGGCTGGGATGCGGAACACCGATGAGGTGAACAAACGTGTCAGCGCCGCGAACATGCTCAGTGTAGGAATCGATCTTCAAGGCATCGCCGACCAAGCCGGTGACACCGGCCGGTAATTCTCTCTCCGAACCGCTTCGGACAAGCGCTTTGATTTCAGAACCGCGCTTCCGCAAAAGCGGAATCAGCCGCGAGCCGATGTAGCCAGTGCCGCCGGTTACGAAAATGAAGTTCGGCATGGAAATAGAAACTCCAGCGGGGTTGCGCGAGTCAACATTTCTTGGTGAAATCCCGGGATGCGACCTGGAATTCTCGCCGCCTTCTGCGCGATGTCGATCTTATTGCCCGGTTGCGCATCGAATTTGGTGCCGCCTTCGGAAGAACGCACATACAAAATCGAAGCACGCGCCGCGGCGATCCACTGGTTGGAGCTTCTTGACCAAGGCGATTATGAAGAAGCCTTCGAATTCGAAGCGCAGGATTTCCGAATGAATCGAACCCAAAGTCAGTTTGTGCGTTTAATGCAGGCACGCCGCGCGCCGTTTGGCAAAGCGATCGGCCGAAAATTCATCGGCGCCGCGCACATTCAAAAATTCGTGGGCGCGCCGGACGGCATTTACGAGACTGTGCTCTTCAAGACGAACTTCGAACACAAGAACCCAACCGCTGAGCGGGTTATATTAATTGATCAAGCGGACGGTTGGCGGGTGATCGATTATCGCATCTACTAAGTTGCACAACGCGGTTCTCCAGCGCATAACTTTTGCCGATGAGACGTCTGTTGGCTTTCGCAATTTGTTCGGGCGCGATCCTGTGCGCGGTTGGCGCGCCACCGCCAAAGCAGCAGCCCGTACGTGCCGTGCCTTATCGGCAGCCCGCGCCGGCTCCGGTGGCCCCAACCCCCAAACCGACTCCCAAGGTTTTCGTCGCGCTTCCCAATTACGACGAGGAAACGGCCACTCGGCTCCAGATTTTTCTCGATAACAACGAGTTCGGTCCGGGAAAGATTGACGGCAAGATGGGCGAGTTTTTCCGGAAAGCGCTCATCTCATTCAAGCACGCGCACGCCCAACGCGAGACCGGCGTAATCGATCAACAGATGCTCGATCAAGTGCCGCAGACGTTCACGACCTACACGATCAAAGGCGATGATCTCGCCTACGTCGGCGAACTGCCGTTGGACCATCCGAGCCAGGCGAAGCTGAAGTTTTTGCCATACACGACAATGCTCGAGTTCGTCGCGGAGCGATTTCATTCCGCGGAAGATTATATTCGGAAGATCAATCGCGACCGCGACCTTGATTGCGACCATCTCGAGGTCGGAGACGAATTGAAAGTTCCGAACGTGTTGCCGTTTGAAATCGAAAAGGTGAAGGAATCCCAGTTAAAGCCAGTCAAGGCGTTCGCGGCCCGGAAAATCTACGTCGACACCACTGAACGCCTGCTCGAAGTCTTCGAGAACGATAAACTGGTCTGCGTTTTCCCGATCACGCCCGGTTCGACCACCTTGCCCGCGCCGGTTGGGACCTGGAAAATCGTTGGCGCAGCAACCTGGCCGTGGTTCCGATACGACGAAGCGATGCTCAACTACGGCGTTCGCAGCGAAGAATATTACAATCTCCCGCCCGGTCCGAATAACCTGGTCGGCGTGGTTTGGATGGGCTTGGACAAGCCGGGAATCGGCATTCATGGCACAAACAATCCGGAGACGATTGGTCGGGCTTCCAGTCACGGCTGCATTCGACTGGCCAACTGGGATGCCATTCGGGTTAAGGACGTCATCAGCGTTGGCAATACCGTGATTATTTTTTGATCTCTTCCGTGCCAGGTAGCGGCGATTGACCTCAATCGCCATGGCGGTTCGGTGAATGGAGCCGGCGGGAGCCGAGCGACATGGACGGGAAAGCCCGAGAGGGTGAGCGAGTGGGAAGCGAGCGAATCAACCGCCCCTAGCTAAAAAATCTAGAGTTTTTTCGCGCGGAATCGGCAACTGCGGCGTCTAGGCTTTAGATCAACATGATGGACGCCAATGAGCGCGAAACTTACCGGGCAGCCATTCACGGCGATCGCGAGGCATTTGAAATGATCATCCGGACCCATAGCCGCCCGCTTTTTGCCATCGCCTACGGCATTCTCCAAAATCGCGAGGAAGCCGAGGACGCCGTCCAGGACGCGCTGGTTAAGGCCTGGAAATCGCGTTGGCGGGTCCGCGATCCGGAAAAGTTTCCGGCGTGGCTTTGCATGATCGCGCGCCATCGGGCTCGCGATGTTTTTCGCAAACGGCGAACGACTTCCTTTGCCCACGAAACCCACGAATCAACCGAATTCGGGACGACCGATACGACTGAATTAGATCGACAGCTTCACTCCGCGCTTGCGGCGTTGCCCGAGCTTCACCGAAGCGCTCTCGCTCTGCGTTATTTTGAGGAACTCGATTACACGACCATCGAAAATCGGCTCGGCCTGACCAACGGCTCTCTTCGCGGAATTCTCGGGCGCGCGCTCGCCACGTTGCGCAAACAACTCAAACCCGCTCTCGCCTCCGAACAACCATGACCATTCACGACAACATCGACGAATTTCTGGCGGCGGATCTGCACAACGAGCTTTCCGAACAGGAACGCAACGCGTTGCACATCCACCTCGTCGAGTGCGCTGACTGTCGCCAGGCTCATCAGGAAACCAAAGTCATGAACAAAGTTCTGGAAGAAAAATGCGAAAACGAAAAACCGGACATCGCGTTCGAGAATCGAATGCTGGCTGCCTTTCGCAATCGTATTCCCGACCGTGCAGGAAGTTTCGGAGGACCTCTGTTCAACCTCCTGCATTCGCGCGCAACTCAGCTGGCAGGCGTGGCGGCGTTACTCCTGGCCCTTGTTCAAGTCGGCAGGATCATGACCGGTGAGCACTTGTTCGGTGGCAGAGGCGAGTCTTTTGCACTCGAGCAGTCTGTTGCTCCCATGGAGGCACAAGACAGAGAGGCTGATCTCGCGAAATCTGATGGCGGCCGAGCAAAAGCGAACGGGTTTCGTGCACTGAGTGACAGCAGAGATGCAACTGTTGCGGCACCACCGCCTCCCGCAACCGCAACCGGCGGGTTGGCCCGACCAGAAGTTGCACATCTTTACGAAGAGAAGGCTCTTGCGTCGACTAAGGAACGAGTTGTCGTCACGGGATCGGATACCCCCACCCCCGAAGAGGTCGCGCAAAATCCGGTGGATGCCTATCGCCGCGACGACACGGCATCGACTACCGCAACAAGTCCAGCACTCGCCAACCGAAAATTGACCCGCTACGCGACGGTTGATCTCGAGATCGTCAGTTTCGATCAAGCACTTCAGAAGATCACCGCGTTTGCGGCTGAAGAAAAAGGCTACGTCGCGACGACGAGCTCGGAAAAACAGGAGAATGGGAAACTCAAGGGGCAGATCGTGGTCAAAGTTCTTCCCGAAAATCTCGATCGGTTTCTGCAAAAGATCCGTGGGCTCGGCGAATTGAAGAATCAAACACTCGGCACGGAAGACATCACCAAGAATTATTTCGATACCGAAGCGCGCCTGAAAAACGCGCGAGTGATGGAGCAGCGCTTGATCGACATGTTGAAGAAGAAGAGCGACGACATCAGCGATCTACTCCAGGTCGAGAAAGAACTCGGTCGGGTGCGGGAAGAGATCGAGAAGATGCAGGGTGATCTCAAGTTCTGGGATTCGCAGGTCCAATTCGCGACCGTGACGATTTCGCTGGCGGAAAAAGATCTGGAAGCAGCGGCGAAATATCTGTTGAAGGAACGCGCCCAACTCGCGCTCTACACACCGGAGGTCGAAAAGATTTACAACGATCTCAAAGCGCTCGCGTCCCCGAAAGTCCAAATCACCAACGCGCAGCTTGATCGCGACAACACCGGCCGCGTCTCCGCGCGCGTGAGCATGTTGATCGCCCCGGAAGAGAGCGATGGCGTGATCGCGAAGGCAAAGGCGATGGGGCGCGTTGAAAATTTCCAGGTCCAAACCGAACGCGTCGCGCAAGGCGGCGAAGAAATGTCGGAGAACGCGAACACCAAGCGCGACAAGGTCGAATTGAACCTCACCATTTCGCGCGACGAGCAAGAGCAAGCGTTTCAGCAAACCAGTCTTCGCGTTCGCACATCAGCCGTGGATGAAAAGGCGAAAAAGCTTCGCGAATTGGCGGAGAAACAAAATGGGCGCGTGCGTAATTCCTCGTTCAGCCGCGACCCGGATGGCCGGGAGTATGCAAACGTCACCTTGCGGGTGCCGATGAAGAACTACAACGCGCTGATGCAGTCGCTCGATTCACTGGGCAAAGTCGAGGATGTCAGCGTGTCGCGGCAGGACCGTGGCGGGCAGGTCGACGAAGCGAATGCCCCCGCTGATTTGACGATCCAGGTTTACAGCCAGGGCAACATCGTGTCATCGGACACTGGCCTCATCGCAACGTTGCGCCGCACAATTGGCCAAAGCGCGGTTGCTATCATGTGGAGCTTGCGGATGATCGGCGTAGCAATCGCATTTCTCGCTCCGTGGATCGCCGCGATCGTGGCGGCCGTTTGGATCGTGCGACGAATTCGCAGGAAACGCTAGGTGGATCGCGCTCTCCGAGCGCGATAATCGTCTTCGGAGACGCGGATCCACCCTGCGCGCTTCGCGGCAATAATTTAGATCGCGCGACGAATTCGCAGACGGCGATAGGTAGCGGCGGTTCACCGAACCGCCATGGCGATTGAGGTCAATCGCCGCTACCTAATCCCTCTTGCCCGCTTCAGAAACGAATCGTATTTTACCGTTCAGGAGGATGTCGATGAAATCTCAGAACGGGATCAGCTTGGATAACAAAGCGGTGGCCGCGACCCCGAAGCATCTTTTGCAGTTCGCAGTCGATCAGCGCTATGACGATTACACGCCGGTCGATCACGCGGTGTGGCGATTCATCATGCGGCAAAACGTTTTCTTCCTCCGGGAATACGCGCACAAAGTTTATTTCCAGGGGCTTCTCGATACCGGCATTTCGTTCGAACGCATTCCGCGCATCGAGGAAATGAACGAAATCCTGGGCAAGATTGGCTGGGGCGCTGTCGCGGTAGATGGATTTATTCCGCCGGCCGCGTTCATGGAATTTCAGGCTTACAAGGTCCTCGTGATCGCGTGCGACATGCGCCAGATCAATCACATCGAATACACACCGGCACCGGACATCGTGCACGAGGCGGCTGGTCACGCGCCGATCATCGTCGATCGCGAATACTCGAATTACTTGCAGCGTTTCGGCGAGGTCGGCGCCAGAGCGATGTCATCGAAAAAAGATTTCGAGCTCTATCAAGCGATCCGGCACTTATCGATTTTGAAGGAACAACCGAACAGTGACGCAAGTGAAGTCGCCAAGGCGACGCGTGAAGTGGAACGCGGTTTCGCCAATCTGGGCGAACCGTCCGAGATGGCGCTGTTGTCGCGACTACACTGGTGGACGGTCGAGTACGGCCTCATCGGTTCGCTGGAGAATCCGAAGATTTACGGCGCGGGTTTGCTTTCATCGATTGGCGAATCGGTTTCGTGTTTGGAACCGCACGTGAAGAAGATCCCCTACTCCATCGACGCCATGAATCAGGCGTTCGACATCACGACCAAGCAACCGCAACTGTTTGTCTCCCGCGATTTCGAACATCTCAAGGACGTGCTCGAAGAATTCGCGAGCAAGATGGCCTATTCGGTCGCTGGACTCGAAGGAATCAACAAAGCAATCGAGTGCACGAACGTCGCGACTTGCCAGTACTCATCAGGACTTCAGGTGACCGGCACTTTCGACCAGGTAATCCTCGATCAAAAGCAAACGCCGATTTATCTCCATGCCAAGGGTCCGTGCGCGCTTGCCTACAAAGACAAAGAACTGCCGGGCCACGGACGCGATTATCACAAAGAGGGATTCGGCTCGCCGATCGGCAATTGGAAGCCGACTGAGATCAAAGAAGGCAAAAAGACGCAACTCGAATTCGAGAGCGGTATCACTATTGAGGGTAAAATCGACAAAGTACTCGAGCGTGACGGCAAACTGCTGGTGATTACGTTTTCCGATTGCACGGCCAAACATGGCGATCGCGTTCTGTTCGATCCGAGCTGGGGCAATTATGACATGGCCGTTGGTGATCGGATCACGTCAGTGTTTAACGGCGCGGCGGACAAGGACGCCTACAATCAGGTCGCGCTGGCGCCGAAAGAGCGAACGATCAAGGTACCGTCGGACGCGAAGCGCAAGAAGCTGGAAAATCTTTACGCGCAGGTCCGCAAGATTCGCGAAACCAGGAAAGGTTACGAGCGTCTCGGGGAAATTTGGGAGACCCAACAGGCCGAACATTCGGAAGATTGGCTATTGTCGATGGAGATTTTCGAAATTCTCGACATGACCGAGCAGCAGCAGCAGCTCAAAGGCAAAATCGAGAAATTCCTCAATGAAAAGAAATCGAAGACGAAAGATCTTTCGACCTTGATCAGTTGGGGCTTCCGCTTAGTCGAGTATCACAAAAAGCCGGAGTACCAGGCCGCACTCGCCGCATCGCGGAAATAAGGCGCGACCGTACAGTTAGAGAATTTGACAGGTTTCACCCGGCCCGCTAAAAGCTGCGGAGCAAAATTCATTTATGTTCCCTCGAATACTTATTGTTCTCGTTTTATTTCTTAGCCTTGCCGAAGCAGGCGCTCAGTCCGGTCAATCGCAGCCACCGCAAAGATATCAGCCTGAAGGATTGAACGCTCCTCCGCCGCAGCCGGACCTCTTCGAAGTTTCGCTCGGTTTCAACTACATCTATCTGAATGACCAGTCTCCCGAGACAAAGAATTTGTACGGATTCGAGGGCTCCGCGTTCATCAATGCGACGCCCTGGCTGGCGGCCGGCGGCGAGTTCATGGGTGATTTCGGCAGCCACTCAGTTCCTGTGTTCTTCCGCCGCACGATTGATGTCGACAGCGAGCGTTTCGTTTATGTTTTTGGCCCGCGCGTTACGGTTTGGCACAATCCTCGATGCAGGGTTTTCGTCGAAGGTCTCGCCGGCGGTGTCCACGCTGAGGCCAAATTCACTATTGGGCAATTTCCATCCTTCAGCCGAACTGCCTCCGCGGATGGCTTCGCGGCCGCCTTAGGGGCTGGCGTCGATTGGCGTCTGACACCACATTTATCGTGGCGAGTTGCGCAGGCTGACTATCTCGGAACCGATCTTAGCAGTCATTGGCAAAGTGATTTCAGAGCGTCGACTTCGATCGTCTACTCGTTCGGCCAGCGATAACGGGCGTTACACCCTTTCGCGGTTGTAGCCCCGGCTGCTCTGTCGCCGTGATTTGATTGCGCCTCGATAGAACGAGGCGGCTACAGTGTTTCGTCTTTGAAATGCCGTTTGCCCTTCTGGGCTTTGGCGTATTCGTCCTTGCTCAGAATATTTTCATCGAGCTGCATGTCGGTCCGGAGAAAATTCTGAAACCAGGTTTCGATTCGTTGCTTATCCTTCAAGACCTCTTCGGTGATGTAGTTCGCGTCGATGTTGATACAGATCCCGCCGACGATCCCGAAATCCTTGCGTTTGATTGGAATCGAGGTGCATTTGAATTTCCGGGAGCCGATATTGAGCTCGTAATTCAGTTTGTCCTCGTTCTGAAGCTGCCGGCGTTTGAAGTCGATCAGCAGGTTGGTTGCTCCATCGCGCAAATGCCGGCCCGTGACATTGTTCTCGAGCGTAATCAGCGAGTGCGCCGGGTTGGCGAGGTTGTGCAAAAGAATTTCGATACCGGTATTGGGAAACGATTTTCCGATTAATCGAACGATCCGCTCGTAGTTTTCCAAAAACTCGTGAGTGTCATCGGCGATCTTTTTGCCGTCGTATTTGTCGAACAACTGCGAGTAAACTTTTTGTTCCGCAGGTTCGAGCAGGTTGCGGACGTTGTTTTGCTCGCCAATGAAGATCAGCTGCCGGGCTGCGGTATGATCATCGTTCTTGAGGAAGTAATGCATCCCGAGACGAAAGTTGTTCAGATTGAATTCGCCGAAGTTTTCGCGTGTGACGGTGAACGGATAGAAATCGTAGTCATCGAGATTGCGACCAAATTTTCGCCGGCGCTCCTTGTATTTTCCCCAAATGAAACCGGCGGCGAGAAAGAAGGCCGACGCAATGATCGATGCGATGACGTTGATTCCGATCTCGCTCTGCAGGGCCGTAAGCATGTTCAGCCGGGTTTAACCGCTAGATATCATCACAGATTTCCGGCCGCATTTGAAAGTGTGATGTTTTCGACGGCGACGTCCGCAGGTCGCGACAAAGCATAGGCAACAGCGTCGGCGATCTGTTCGGTGGAGATCATTTTGTCGCGAGGCCAATCACCGACGACGTCATCCCAGATTTCCGTGTTGGTGGCGGCCGGATAAATGTTAATCACTCGAATGCAGTGTTCGCGCAGTTCGGCGCGGACCGATTGCGAAAATCCCTCTAACGCAAACTTGCTCATGCAATACGCGCTCCAGTTCGGAAACGCGGTCTTGGCCGCAACGGATAGAATATTGACGATGCTCGAGCCTGGCGGCATTTGGCCGGCGAATGCTTGCATCAGAAGGAACGGCGCAGTCACGTTCACGCCAACTGTTTGCTTCCATTCCTCCAACGTGATTTCCCGAAACGGCTTTACCACTGCGATGCCCGCGTTGTTAACCAGAACATTGAGCGGTTCATCGCCGACTTGGGAAATCAAGTTCGCGACGCCTTTTTCTGTCGCAAGATCGTGAATCAATTTCACGACGCCGGCGCAACGCGACTGAACCGCCTTGCATGTCTGGGCAAGCGCTACGGTGTCGCGTCCATGCAAGAGTAAAGTCGCGTCGGAAGCCGCAAGTTTTTCCGCGATCGCGCGACCGATTCCGCGACTCGCACCGGTAATAAGAATCCTCTTCATGCGGTAGAGACATCGCGCTGCGATGTCCGCGGACGCCGCAGCGCGGCGTCCCTACCATTCCACTATGTTCGCCGAAGCGTAAACCGATTGTTCTTCGTTTCCCACAAACGCAGCCGGACCAGTTGCTGGTTTAGTCGAGTGTCAACTTTCGACCAAAGCGCGCGCACGATGTTTTCTCCCGTGGATGAAATCTCTTTGAAATCTTCCGTTTCCAAATCCAGATGTCGGTCGCGCCAGGGTTCGACCGATTCCTGCAGCGCCTTTTGAAAAGCGACGAAGTCGTAGAGCGTCCCGCTGCGCTCCTCGTAATTTCCTCCAATCGTTGCTTCCGCGAGATAAAGGTGACCGTGGCCACGCGGATTGTCGCATTTACCAAACAACTCGGTGTTTTTCTGATCAGAAAACGATTGGACGTGTAAGCGATGCGCTGCGCTGAACCGGGTCTGCATTCCCAGAAAAATGTTTTGCTCCGGCCACGCTTCCGAAAAGAAGTCATCGCGTTCGTGCAGGCGCACTCGATGAATCGGTAGCGAATCGGCGACTCGTTCGCGAATGTACAGGCCAAGGCTCTCCGTCGTGATGGGGCGATCCTTCAGCGTTGGTAATTCGTTGAGAAAACGGTGGTCGAACTCATCGTGCAGCGATTCCAGGCAACGATCAACATCGTGCTGCAGAACAATCGGGCCGTCGGCCTTTCGCTTTCGAAACGTGAGGCGCGCCCGGTAATTATGCCCATGGATCGCCGAAGCTTCGCCAAACAGTCGCGCATTCTCAGCTGCTGTTAGCCGGGGCGACATCGTTTGCCGTGCGGCTGAAAATCCGAACCAGTAGTTCGCTTCGCACAAACCATCTGCGTAAAACGTCGCGCTTCGGTCCGGCGTTTCGATCAAATGGACTGCGACGAGCTTGGCATCGACATCTGAAAATAGTGGAGCGACGTCGGTGAAGAGTTGGGCCGCAATGTTCTCCGCGGTCGGCGGTCCGGCGGCTGCCGGACGAAAAGCCGGATTGTCCTCGTTCAAGAACTTGTGATCGAAGCGATCGTCCACGACCTGGCCTGCGCGATGTTTGATTTCGCTAATGTTAATGAGCATGCCGGTGACCGGGTCGACCCGGCCGCTGAAAATGAAATAGGCGACGTAGTTGCGACCAGTGCCGTGTTCGGCCCGACTTTCCTCGCCAAATGCGGCGAGATTTTCACTCTCGCTCCAGCGGGGAATAAACAACCGTCGCGAGGCCGAAAATTCAAGCCGTTTGCTGACCGTCAGGAGCATGACATAGCAAACAGCGCCGCAGTCATCGCGCAAGGTGGATCGAGCTCTCCGGCGACGGCGGCTGTAGCGGCAGTCTCTGACTGTCGATCTTTGGCTCGAGTCGACGATCAGAGGTCGCCGCTACAAAAACTATTCTCTTAGGAGTGACAGAAATTCGGAACGTGTCCGTGCATCTTCCTTAAACGAGCCGAGCAGGCACGACGTTTTCATCACCGAATTCTGCTTCTCTACTCCGCGCATCATCATGCAAAGATGTTTTGCTTCGACGACCACGCCGACCCCGGACGGGTGAAGTGTTTTCATGAGCGCGTCTGCGATCTGAACGGTCAGTTGCTCCTGGATTTGAAGACGACGGGCAAAAACATCCACAATCCGGGCAACTTTCGACAGACCGATCACCTTCCCGTTTGGGATGTAGGCAACGTGGGCCCGGCCGATGAACGGAATCAGATGATGCTCGCACATTGAATAGAGTTCGATGTCCTTGACCAAAATGATCTCGCTCGCGTCCGAGCTGAAGATTGCGCCATTGACGATCTCATCCAGGTCTTGCCGGTAACCGTTGGTAATAAACTCGAATGCCTTTGCCGCCCGGGTCGGGGTCCGCACCAATCCTTCGCGCTGCGGATCTTCGCCGATCGCCTCGAGCAAGTTGCGAAATGATTCTTCCATGCGGGCGATTTTTGCCGCGCCGCATTTCGGAAGACTTCGCATGCGCCGCTCGGCCGCCTGCAATTCGGTCTCGCCGTTGCCTGACGAACTCATCCTAGTCGAGCCAGCTCAGCGGATATTTCTCATCGTCGAGCGCGACGGCAGCTTCAGTCAGCTCGAGAGTGTGTTGGGTGTCGAACATGACTGCGAGTTCCTCGGTGCGCGTCGCGTCCTTGCTCGCCATGATCGTTCCCGGATGCGGGCCGTGGGGAATTCCGCGCGGATGCAACGTGATCGACGCCGGTTCAATTCCTTTCCGGGAACCGAAATTGCCGCGGACGTAAAACAGAACCTCGTCGGCTTCAACGTTGTCGTGGACCCACGGAATTTTCACCGCTTCCGGATGATAATCGAGTAATCGCGGCGCAAAGGTACAAACGACGTATCCGCGGATCTCGAAGGTTTGATGGATCGGCGGCGGTTGATGGACTGTGCCGGTAATCGGCTCGAAATCCTGCGCGTTGAACGTGAACGGATAGATGTAGCCGTCCCAGCCGACGACATCGAACGGATGATGCGCCATTGTCACCCGCGTCCAGCGCGGACCATCTTTCACCAAAATCTCCGTGTCCTCTTCTTTGTCGACCGGGTTCAGTTCGCTCGGTCCATGAAAATCGCGTTCCGAGTAGGGCGAGCCCATTTTGATCTGGCCTTCGCTGTTCAAGTAACGCTTCGGAATGCGCACCGGTCCGGTCGATTCGAGAATCAAATAATCTTCCTCCTGAACCTTGTCCGGAACCAGGCGGTAAGTAATTCCGCGCGGAATCACGATGTAATCTTCGGCGCGATACCGTTGATTTCCAAAAACGGATTCAATCGTGCCACCGCCTTTGAATACGAAGATAATCTCATCGGCGCCGCCGTTCTTATAATATTGAAACTGCCCGTAATCTTTTTCCGGGCGACAACGCCACGCGGTCATGTCCTGGTTGAACAGAATTGGAACGCGACCGCTGTAGATATCGCCGCGACGCGGCAAGTTTGCCGTTTTCAAATGGTGATGTCGCAACGGACTCTCCGCCGCCTTTTTCAACTCTTCGCATTTCAACAGCTTCACACTGCGAACGCGGGTCGGCGGGCGCAGGTGATACATGATTGAGAAAGCTTCATTGAAGCCCTCGGTCGTGACCACGTGTTCGTAATAGATGCCTTCGTTTTTGTAACCCGGTCTCGCGCCGTTGCGATGGAACCAGATGTGATGCTTTCGCGGCATCTCGCCAAGTTTTTGGTAATACGGCATGTCGATCGTCTCCTCTTACAAATTGCCCCGTCGCTCCTGTTCCTTCTCGAGCGCCTCAAACAGCGCCTTGAAGTTTCCTTTGCCGAAACTCTTCGCGCCTTTGCGTTGAATGATTTCGAAGAACAAAGTCGGCCGGTCCTCGACCGGCTTCGAAAAGATCTGGAGCAGATAACCTTCGTCGTCGCGATCGACCAGAATCCCGAGCCGCTTCAACGGTCCGAGATCTTCGTCGATGTGGCCGACCCGCTCGGGCAACGTATCGTAATACGTTGACGGGATGTTAAGAAACGCGAGACCGCGCTTTTGGAGCTCGGTCACGGTTTTCACAATGTCGCCGGTCGCGATCGCGATGTGCTGGACTCCTTCGCCGTTGTAGAAATCGAGATACTCTTCCACCTGCGATTTCTTTTTTCCCTCGGCCGGCTCGTTGATTGGAAACTTCACGAAACCGTTGCCATTGCTCATAACTTTGCTCATGAGGGCGGAGTATTCCGTCGAAATATCCTTGTCGTCGAAAGTGAGGATGTTCCGAAACCCCATCACGTCCTCGTAAAATTTCACCCACGGATTCATCTGGTTCCAACCGACGTTGCCGACGCAATGATCGCAATAGAGCAGGCCGGTCTCTTTCGTTTCGAAGCCCGGGTCCCATTTTTCAAATCCCGGCATGAACGGCCCGGTATAATCATCGCGTTCGACAAATACGTGCACGACTTCGCCGTAAGTATGGATCCCACTCATGACGACCTTGCCGTGTTTATCCTTCAAGGTCTTCGGTTCCAAATAACTTTTGCCGCCGCGCTTAGTCGTTTCTTTCCAGGCTGAAGTCGCGTCCTTGACCTTGAGCGCGATCACTTTTACGCCGTCGCCGTGTTTATAAATGTGATCAGCGATTTGCTTGCTGCCACGAATCGGCGTGGTCAGGACAAAAGTCAGTTTATTCTGTCGAATCGCGTAGCTTGCGCGGTCTTTGATCCCTGTCTCCGGTCCGGCGTAGGCCAGACTTTGGAAACCGAACACGCACTTGTAATAATGCGCGGCCTGTTTGGCGTTGCCGACGTAGAATTCAATGTGGTCCGTGCCCTCGAGTGGCAAAAAATCTTCCGCCACTTTCGGGGCAGCTTTCTTTTTAGGAGCAGCAATAGTTGTTGCCATAAATTACCTCCGCAATTCAGCGCTCTACATGCGTGCTCTAAATATAAGATCGACAATCCCCCCTCGCAAGGATGCGAAGGTGCATCGGCCGCTCCGCCGGGCGATGTTAGAATTTGGCGGCTACGCCGCGATTACTTAACAACGCGCAAGCGACTGCGCGTTCCACCTATTTGCCGTCCGAATGCGCCAGTTCTTGGAAGCGCGTATCATTCCGGAGCGGATCGAACGTAGGATCGAGCCGGAGCAGCGCAGAAGTCAGCGGCGCCCTTGAAGCCCGGGAGCTTTCATACGGTATTGAGAGTAGTTTCTGTAAAGCGGCGACGGCGCGGTCGGGCTCTCCCGTCTGCGCCGCTACCCGGGCGAGGATCTCGATCGGAAAGGGACCCGCCAAGGCATCCTTCTCGACAGGGATCACGGCCATGGCTCGCTCGGCCAGAGCCAATGCAGCGGCCTTGTCACCGAGGCCCATATTGGCAAGGGCGAGATCTCCGATAAGGCTAAAATTTTCCGGCTGTTCTTTGAGGAGAGGTTCCAGTTCGCTGCGCGCCTGTCGCCAACTTTCCTGGGCGGCGGCACGGTCGCCCGCGGCTTGTTGCGCCCAGCCTAACCAAAAGCGCAGTTCACCATTGATATAACCCAATGCCGGATCAGGCTTGGCGAGTATTTCCTTTAGCCGAGGAATGATTGGTGCAGGGTGGTGCTCCAGGATGGCTTGGTAAACTTGTGTTTCCATGGCCGGCGTGTCGTCCGCCGCCGGGCGGAGCGGAGCGAGTAGCGCCGAGGCACGCGGCAGGTCGCCTTCGGCCTGCGCGATACCGCCCTTGAACGCGAGGGTATCCAGGTCGTCCGGCGTAATATCGAGAACCTGATCAAGCTTGCGCAGCGCTTCGGGGAAACGACGAAGAGAAATGTAGGAAAGCGCGTACTGGGTGAGCAGGTAAACGTTGCGCGGATCCAGCCGCTCGGCTTCGTTGAAATATGACGCGCTCCGGTCCCACTGACCTCGCCTCCGCTCGACATAGGCCAGCGATTCAGGAATCCGGCTGCTATTCGGCAGAAGCTGACGTGCTTGCTCAAAGTAACGCACCGCGGTGTCGTAATCCTTTAGGCACGCGTAGTGGTAATAGCCCTTAGCCAATACGGCCTCGCCGAGATTGGGTTGAAGAGTGAGTGCGGTTTCGGCTGCCTGACGCGCCTCTTCACGCAGGGCCACCGTTGGTTGAAGAGCCCGTGTGATGTAGCTGCGCGCTTCCACGTATGAGAGCAGTGCCCAACTAAGCGCGAACTTCGGGTCCAACCGCACCGCTTCCCTGAGATATTTCTGCGCGCCAAGTGCGTTGGCGGGTGTGTTTAACGTTTTCAGTGTATAAGCCAGACCACGCAGGTAGGCATCGTAAGCTTGCGGATTGTCTGTCGGTTTGGCAGCGATGACTTGCTCTTCCTGGCTGCTAAGGTGCGCTCGCAACTGATCGGCGATGGCTTTGGCCACCTCACTTTCGACCGAAAAAACGTCGGTCAGTTTGCGATCAAAGGTATCGGCCCAAAGATGGGAATCATTGGCTGCTTTGATCAGCTGCACGTTTACGCGGACGGCGTCGCCGCTCTTCTGGACGCTCCCTTCCACGACGTGGGCGACGCCAAGTTGTCTAGCGATCTCGGGCAGGTTTTCCGGCGCGCTTTTGTAATGCTGCGTCGAAGTCCGCGAAATGACTTTCAGATCGGCGATCTTGGATAAGCGGGTTAGAATCTCATCCTGGATGCCGTCGGCAAAGTAGGCGTTGTCAGGATCACGACTGAGATTTTCAAAAGGCAGCACCGCGATGCTTTTTTCCGGCGCAAGCGTCGATCCCATGCGATTACGGGAAAACATTGTGATACCGGCGACGATCGCCAGAAGCGCGAGCAACGCTGCCGCCGCCGTCGCCCAACGCATTCGTGCGCTGTGCTTCTTCAGGGCCTGGAACTTTGTTGGCAGTTGCGGATTGCCCGCGTCATCCGCGTAAAGATTCACGATGGACACGCGCATCCCATGCTTCACTTCGCATTCGCCGAGATTATGCAGGAGGGGCCGCCAATGTTCGTATTCTCCTAAATCGTCGGCCACGCGTTTGGAGAGAAGAATGTGTCCGGCGTCACCGCAGTCCATCACCCGTTGCGCCATATTAAGACCGGCGCCGGCAAGGTTGGCCTGACCGTTCACATCGATTACGCCGCTGACTGGGCCGCTGTTCACTCCCATTCGAAGCTGTCGGTGTTCTTTGAGAGCGCGACTAATTTCGAGCGCGCATTCCACTGGCTCTTCCGGGCTCTTGTAAAAAACCAGCGCCATCCCGTCACCTGTGGGGATCTTGATCAGCCGATTTGCGTTTTCGGCGTTCTGGAATTGTTCCGAGCTACGGACAATTTGATTTAGTTCATCAATAGCCGCGCGTTGATCGTTAATCGAAAGCTTCGAATAGCCAACAATGTCGACGAACAAGACATGGGCGATCTCAAGCTGGATCTCCTTCTTAACTTCAGTGGACATGGGCGGGCTGAGCCCCCGATTTGATCGGGCCGATTATTTGCCTTCCGCTCGCGCAGGTCGAGGCGAAAGGCGCGACCACGCCCCGGGCGATTGGGTCAATCGCCCCTACCTTTTCAGCGCGGAGCGAACCTTCAGTCGCAGCGCGTTGAGTCGAATGAAGCCGGTCGCGTCGCCCTGATCGTATCCGGACTTTTCGCCTTCCATGGTGGCGATCTTGGGATCATACAGGCTCTTCGGACTCTTGCGGCCGGCAACAATGATGTTGCCCTTGTAAAGCTTAAGCCTAACCACACCCGTCACGTCGCGCTGCGTTTCGGTGACGAGAGCCTGCAGAGCTTCGCGTTCAGGCGAAAACCAAAAGCCGTTGTAGACCAGCTCGCTGTATTTCGGAATCAGGCTGTCGCGCAGATGCATCACTTCGCGGTCCATGGTCAGCGTTTCCATTTGGCGATGAGCGAAATGCAGAATTGCGCCGCCCGGAGTTTCGTAAACACCGCGCCCTTTCATTCCAACGAAACGGTTCTCGACAATATCGACACGACCGATGCCGTGTTTGCCGCCGAGTTTGTTGAGCATTTGCATCACTTCCAACGGACTCATGGAGGGACGACCTCCGTGTCGTCCAGTCTTTGTGGACCGGACGGAGCCGGTCCCTCCAACGTAGACGCAATTACCGCTTTCGAATCCGAGATCGACCTGGTCGGATTCGTCCGGCGCGTCTTCTGGCGCGACACTGAGCTTGTACATGCCGCGCATTTTCTTTGAGCTCGCGTCGAACCACGGATCTTCCAACACGCCGCTCTCGAAACTGATGTGAAGAAGATTGCGGTCCGTTGAGTAAGGCTTCTGAGCGCTCGCTTCGACGGGAATCTTGTTTTTCTTTGCGAACGCGATCATCTCCTTGCGCCCAGGAAACTGCTTTCGAAAACGTTCCTCTCGCCATGGCGCAATTACTTTCAATTCCGGGGCGAGTGCAGCAGCCGTTAATTCAAAGCGCACCTGATCGTTCCCCTTTCCCGTCGCGCCGTGAGAGATGGCTTGCGCCTTCTCGGCGCGGGCGATCTCGACCATTCGTTTCGCGATCAATGGACGAGCGATGCTCGTTCCCAGAAAATACTGGTTCTCGTAAATCGCTCCGGCCTGGAACATCGGAAAAATGAAATCGCGGGCGAATTCTTCACGCAGATCTTCAATGACGCATTTCGACGCGCCGGTTTTGAGCGCTTTCTCTTCCAAACCGGCGAGCTCTTCCTCCTGACCGATGTCGGCACAGAACGCGACAATGTTTGCCCGATAATTTTCCTTGAGCCACCGCAGGATGACGGAGGTGTCGAGGCCGCCGGAATATGCGAGGACGATTTTCATCAAAAATCATCCTCGCAAATCGCAAGTTCCAAAACTCCAAAACCCAAGGAAATTCCAACCTCCAAGATTCAAAAAAGATCGGAACACTCGCATTTTCGATTTTCTTCTTTAAACGTTTCCCTGGGATTTGGGAATTGGGATTTGGAATTTAATCGCCGAAGGAAATATCGACATCGCGCGCGGTCTGGACCATTTCGCCGTGCGGCGGAACCAAACGCAGCCGATTGACGGCGTCGGCGATCGGAACGTGGCGCACCTGATAATTCTGGTAGCTGACCATCGAGCCGAAATGTCCTTCGTTTGCTAATTGGACGGCCTTCACGCCGAAGCGCGTGCCGAGGGTCCGGTCGAGCGGGGTCGGCGCGCCGCCGCGCTGCAAATGCCCAAGCACGCAAGTGCGTGTTTCCTTTCCGGTGCGCTCGGTGATCTCGCGCGCGACCACGTCGCCAATGCCGCCGAGCCGGAATTCGCCGCCTTCGATATCGCGCTTGATCTGCTGTCCGTCTCTCGGGCGGGCGCCTTCGGCCACAACCACCAGCGAATCCAAGACGGCCGCAGCGTCGCGTTTTTTGATCGCTCCGCGATTTTTTCGTAATCAAACGGGATCTCCGGAATCAAAATAATTCGCGCCGCCGGCGATGCCGCCGTGGAGGGCGATCCAGCCGGCGTGACGACCCATGACTTCGACGACCATCACGCGTTTGTGGCTGGTGCCGTGGTGTGCAATCGATCGAGCGCGTCCATCACTTCGGCCACGGCCGAATCGAAACCGAACGTCATCGCTGTCGCTTCAATGTCGTTGTCGATCGTTTTCGGAACGCCGATGCAATCGATGCCCGCCTCCTGCATTGCATGGCGGTCGTCATCGAGCCGTCGCCCCCGACGATGATCAGCGATTTGACGTTGAGATCGTCCAAAACTTTCTTGGCGCGCGCGATGACTTCACCCGCGACGACGGCGCGGTCGCCCGCGCCAACTTTGGCAATGAAATGCCCGCGATTGGTCGTGCCGAGGATCGTTCCGCCGAGCGCCATGATTCCTTCGGTGCTCTTGCGATCGAGGATGAGGTAATCGCCGGGCGGCAGCAGGCCTTCGAAGCCGTCGCGAAAGCCGATCACTTCCCAGCCAAGTTTTTCGGCGGCCAGCACGACGCCGCGGAGGACGGCATTAAGTCCCGGGCAATCACCGCCGCTGGTGAGAATGCCGATTCGCGTCTTCATCCGAAGACCAATCAAAGCATTTTCTTCGGATCGACAAGTTGTCCGGCGCCGGCCCATTGGTCGTAGAGTTGCCAGCCCTGGGCGACGAGTTGAGCGCCCTCGCCAAAACGACTGGTGCTACCAAGCAGGACCACCACGATTCGGCGCGGAAAGATCTGGTGCCTGCGCTTCCTGAACGACTTCAGATTCACGGGCCGAACTCAGGACGAGACATTGGCCGGCGCGCGCGGTTTGACCGGTTTTCACGCCGTCGATCCCATTGGTCCCTAGCAGTTCGTTTGTGTTGCGCAACAGATAACGCTGCTCCTTGCCGCCGCGCCGCCACGAGATCTGGCGCTCCTTTTGCGAAACATAAAAACGAAAGCTCGCCTTGTTCATCGCGTAACGGGTGAGCCGCGCAACGTCTTCGGCAGTCAAATAAGGCAATGGCTTGACGTTTTTATCGATCCGTGAGGATTACAAAACGAGTCGTCTCCATTTTCAATTGCTTGGCCAACGCGTTCATTTGGGTGACGAAGATGTCGATCGCCGAGAGCTTCGCGGTTGGTGTCTGAATCTTGGACCGATATAACTGCCCAGCGTATAAGCAGCGATATTGTCGGATTGGACCAGCGCAGCGTAAAGCAAATCGCGGAGCGCGATGTCATCGCCGGGTTGAAAACCAATATTGTTTTCGAGCGTGCCGACGAACGCCGCCTGCGGAATTGTTACGAATTGGTTGAGATCGCCGCCTTTGTGTTCGGCCCAATCGAGGACGACCATGGCCGTGGCGATCTTGGTCAGGCTCCCGATCTGCCGTTTGTCTTTCGATTTTGATTCCTGGAGAGTAACCCGTCTGGGCGTCGGCAATGATGAAGGCTTGAGCGGCAGAAGCATTACGAAGTGCAGTCGTTCCGAAAACGACGACGACGCAGACGAATATTAGACGACGAAGACAAATCACGCGCGCACTCTTAGTCGTAGCGGTTGAATTCGCAACTGCGGAATGTTGTAGCCACGGCGCTGCGCGCCGTTTGACGAGGACGGGCCACCGGCCCGCGGGCCTCCACTCATCGGGCAGACTGATATTGGCCCGCTCGCCGTAACGATACGGATTCGCGCTCAACGTGATGTAGATCCGCTCAGCCGCGTTCACCATATCGAAGTGAGTCGCACGACCGAGTCCGCTGGCCCGGACCGTTCCATGTCGGCCTTGGAAGCGGCTGCCTCCAGCCATATCGAATTCGTAGACAACGGTGCCGCGATCGACATCCGTGATCCGAA
>CAWFFA010000020.1:0-147716 GCA_963814965.1 uncultured Verrucomicrobiae bacterium | reverse complement strand
CGTCTTGGTCGGATAAGTGCTGAAGTTTTATCGGACACGCTCCCACCTCAGCCACCATTGCCCTCCAGCCAGGTGGTTTGTTTAACGAAGGCTACCAGCACCTACTGCAGTTCCGGTGTTTGCGGTCATTTAATAGCTCCAATTGCTGTCTATTACATAAAGCAACGCACCGACCAGTAACGCCAATACGATTGCGACGTAACCTATAAGCCGCGCTAACCGTTTTCGTCGCAACTCCAGGGCCGATTGTCCAGGTGTTTTCTTGCGCCCCAGGAACAGAAATGAAAGATACGCCCCTCCAAACAGAGCTGCGCTCGGAACGAAGGCACGCTCGATCCATTGAGCGATCGAATGCTGCTTCTCCCAACCGAATAGGCACTTTGCCAATCTTTGAGGAACGGAAGCTTTAGAAAAATTGTAGGCGCATATTTCGCCGGCAGGGTGAGATAGGTAACCTGAGTCGTTCGCCAGATTAATCCGTGATCTTGCTTTAGTCGCTCAGGCGTGGCTTCATTATAGCCAGAGCTTTCTGCCCTCTTCGCAGGCCATAGTAGCTTTCGTATTGCGTCGTCAAATACTGTCAGCCGACCGTCTACTGAAGGGTCGTTATTGAAGAGTCCAACGCTATTGTTGTGTAACAGTGGCGCTGTCGCCCACACCGAAATAAGTGACGCCGGACGGTAAATCGACTCCGCCTCCCCCTTCCGGTGAGCCTTCTGGCGCTTTATGGCGGGGCGTAAACGTCGTCTCTTCACCGTGATCCCCTAAGTATGGATTAAAATATTTGATCGAACCAACAGAAGGTAAGTTCTTGAAACTCTGCGATGTAAAATCCGACCACATGTGCCCCTGTAATCCGTTTGTACCTAATGAGCGGGCGGAATTCGTCCCGACAAGCGTGACTGGGAAACGGTAATCGGTAGAAAGAAAATTACTTGTCCAGAAAGCCGGGCTCGCAACCACACTCTCCGCCCACTTCTTGTAGGCATCGTCTTCTAGCCAGCGGCCAGGATCGTGATCCCAATATCCTCCTGCCTCAGCCCATTTGTTGAAAAGGGCCTTGCGCCGGCTGTCAACTCATCGCCCGAAGGCAGCGAAGGATCGTTCTCCGGCTGCACACTGGAATGGCAGACAATACAGTTGTTGGCAAGCACCTTTCGACCCCTTTTAAGCTGAGACAGATCGATTCTTTTTGCGCGTTCGATCGAAACATATTTGGCGAAATCGCGCTTGCCCGTATTCGCTGCCGTTGCACCTGGTAAGGAATCAACGTTTTGAATGTCGAAGATGTCCTTAAGTTTGGTAATATCAATCGGATCCGCCTTTGCCTCCGCGCCCTTTGCCGCAAGCAACGGCATTGGCGGAGTGATCTTCAAGAAATAATCCCGTAACGGCGCGATCCGCTCCTGTGTCGCCTCCCAGTAAACCGAATGATCGGTCAAATCCTGGATCCTGAATGGGCTCTGCTGTTGGAAGCCTACCAGTGGATTGTGTAGATGATTCCATTGCTCCCAGAAGCAGCCTATGTTTAAAAAAACACGTGCCAACGCCCCCCAGGCGCCAATCGAATCGGCCCCGTCGAAAAGAACGCGCGGTACGTAGCGGGGCTTATCGACATCATTGGAACCTTTGACGCGATCGAGAAGGCCATTCTTCTCAAACACTTCCCACAACGCTTTCGGCACCTTATCTGCCTCACGTCCCCGATATTGAAATGCGCCGCTAGCAGCGTCGCGTTGCCAAACAAAGGTATCATTGACCGCGTCTGAAGACACTTCTGTTGGATGTCCCCAGACCGCGGGTTGCGTTAAACTCGCGCCCCGAAGCGTCTCACTCGGATTGACGAACGATCGCACAACGCGCTGAGGTAAGTTAAAGATGGCGTTCATCGCATTCGGATTATTGAGATTATCCGAAGGAATTAAGGACGTATTGGTTGCCCGGCGGCTGGCTATCGAGGAGTTGATATGCGAAATTTTCCTTATTTAGCAGATTGCCAAAAACGGCCCGAATCCGCAGATACTGGGCTCCAATATTTCCCGAATATTTTCCCATCTCGGCTCGGCGACGCTAGCCGGGGGGTTTAGTGGATGGAAAGAGGCATGACAAAAGGCACAACTCATACCAACCCGGTAAGGGCGCACGAGTAGAGGGTTGTTGTAATAACCTGGATCGTCGTAGTAACGCTTGCCGTCCCACTTTGCCTTTGCCTTCTCATCGAAGTTCGGATTGGGGAATAATCGGAATCCAATAACGCCGCTAGACTTGCCATAAATCGGTTCAGGCGCTGCGGGAACGTGTCTTTGATCCTCGGATGGCACGTCCAGCCACAATCCGTGCTCATCAGCCTGCGCCGCCTGTTTCATTCCTGGTTCGTTGATAAGACCAGCACTGACGAACCGAGTGGGTCGCTTACGGCTGTCGATCAATTTAAGCAGATCGGTAAACCCATAACCGTGTCCCGCGAGCCAGTCCCAAAAGCCCTCATTGCCGGCGCACCACAACATCCAAGTGTTGCGACCCAGGATTTCATTGGAAGTCTGTACCGGGTCGAACAATTCGCGCGAAGCGGGACTCGATTCTAAAAGTTGGTCAGGAATTTCGGCTGGAGCTGCGATTGAGTCCATCCCTCTAAAGAAGTTCTGCCGATCTGTAACTTCGTAACGGAATGATCGCGCAGTAAGATGATTTGTTTTCGCCTCGTCATCCGGAACTGTGACCCCGTTTTTACCCGTAGCGCGCCGGCACCCGGCTAATAGGATCAAGGAAAGCAGCAGGCAAAGAGTGATCGAATTGCTTAGGCAAGCTAGGATTAGCCGCTTAATCACGCTAACATTAGCGATCGAGGCGCACGGCAAGTCGATAGAAACAGTTACGGAACAGTTTAGTGTGGACAGAGAGATGTGCCAGGGAACGCTAAAGCCTTGCGAAATGCTATTTAGCCTAGGGACAATTTGAACGCCATGCTTACCGCAATGCCGCAATCAGATATACGATTCCAGCGGTACAAATCACAGTTGACCCGGCACGGAGGGTCCAGCGTGGAATTAGTTCCGGATCACGCTGGCCAGAGGCATTTAAACGGATTAGCCTCATCGCTGTAAAGAGCGGCAATGCAATAAGCTGGTGCCCCATTTCAACGCCGACACTGAACGCGGCAATCGCAGTAGCTATCGTTACTCCAGCCATGCCTTCCATTGCCGAGAGCAAGCCGCCGGCGAAGCCAAGGCCATGAAAAAGGCCGAAGCCAAAAGCAACCATTAGTCTCATCTGGCCGCGGCTTCTCTCAGGAGCAACCAGGTTCTGTAATGATACAAAAACTATGCTGGCGGCTATCATTGGTTCGACAATGCCGCTTGAAAGGCGCACGATATGTAAGACGGCCAAAGTCAGGGTAATCGTGTGCGCCATAGTAAAGGCCGTTACCACTTTCAAGAGATCCCACAGACTAGGCACTGCTATGACGAGACCGGCAACAAAGAGCAGGTGATCATATCCCCCGAGAATATGAGCAATGCCATGACTCGTGAATGAACGGATCATTGCCAATCTATCGAGACGGGTCATTTGCTTACCGTTTGATTCGCAGTTGATTGTTAGTGGGGTTCGTGACGTCAAAAGTAATGCTTCACACGACCTGCTCTTGCTCTACAATCGTGACGATATAGGTGGCCTCCCAGCGATTGCCGGGGGGCAAAAAAGAATTCGTTGAGCACATCTTGTCGCATAACGATTTGGCGAACGCCTCCTGGTTTTGCGGACAGATCGAATTTCAAATCGTAGGTGACAGAGCTAGTTGCCGCATTCGTTGCCGGAGGCGTAATACCCGTGATTTGAGCAGAGAGTGGCACGCCGTCGGCGACCAGACAGAAATGCTTTGCCATGTAATCGCCGTGCGCCCGCCAAACATTTTCGATTACATCACTCCGACGATGACTGTGGCTGCCTCCCAACGCTTCCGCGACAAACACCTGCTCAGTAGACACCCGAGCCTTAACTTTGATCGCGTCTTGATCAACGTCGACCTGCATCGCCCCTTGTGCTACCGGGTGCGCTGCTGCATCGGATATCACGAAGTGCAGCAAGACGAAGAGATAAGAGTACGAGAACCATCGCACCATAGACAAGTTTCGATCAGACGTGCTGTCGTCGTTTCAAGGCAGGGCTAAAGCCAGCTTTTACTTTTCGACCTGCCAATTCCAGTGAAACAGTCTGCGAACACTTACGGTCAGGTGATCGAGAGCCCACCAAGAGTGTTTTCAGTCGTGGAGGCCAACTAAGAAAGCGCCTCGTTCTGGTGCCGACTCAGTCCTTTTGCAGGAAATTCCTCCCTTCGGCCGAAAATCAAATCACGCTGCGACCGCGTAACCTTTTGCACACTGCTGCACCCGTTTGCCGTGAAAGATTATCGGCTTCCCTTCCGATAGCCGCTTCCACTTGGAAAGATCACCGACAAGCCGATTTACTACCGGCCGCCAATCAAACTCAATAACCTCAAGGTCGGCGCACGATGAGATATCGATGGGTAGGTCAAGCATTCCTTCCATTAGGAGCACGGGATGTTGCTTGAGAAGGAGGGCAAAGTCTCTGGGATATTCGCTTGCGAGTCGACGGGCGGACTCGAATTGGGGAAAAATAAAGGCTGTGTCATTCTGTCGACACAATAAATTTGGGAGACCCGTCGACTTGGACGGAGCGGTTGCAGATGAATGAGCCATTCCAAGTCCGTGGAGGCACGCCTCGATGGTGTCCAAAGCGGTGGGTCGTCCAGAGTCTGATTCATGAACTACAGTTACTAGCCGAACCCCCTTTAGCTTCCACAGACTAACAACCTCCTTAAGCGCGTGTAGTCGGCTTAACACGTAATCGGCTCGACCGTCCGCGATACGCGACTCAATCGCGCTGAGAACTCGAACGCCCCTATCCAAGAGTCGCTTTCTACCGGTCAAGACCACAGGATCAGGCAAGAGCCATAACACGACATCGACGTTTTGATTAAGCAAAGTCTCGTTGAACGCAGGCTTGGCGGCATTCCCGTTTTCGTAAAAGAGCTGTCGGGTGGCAAATCCAGCCTTCCATAACGCGGCCTGCATATTCTCAAATAGACTGCGATAGTTGCGAAGCGCACAAAAGGTTTTCAGGCAAACAGGCAAAGCAACAGTGCCTCTCATTCTCAGCTCCCTGTCTAGTTCATATGGTTCCACGACCGTGTTTGAGCCCCAAACACTGGCCAGGATTCCCTCCTTTTTAAGCTGGGCGTAGATACGAGCCACCGTTGTAAGGGGCACATCGAACCGGCGAGCGACAGTACGAATGGAGTAAAACGGACGCGGTTGCTTTTGACGGACCCCACGGGCTATTTTTCGCAATAAACACAGTATACTTGCTGTGTCCCCCCGATCACGCCGCGTAAAAGCGGAGTCCAACGAAGGAAGGCCTTTCAACGACAGCACGGCGCCCGCCCGCTGGGCGGCATCTGTTCGGCCGGAAGGAAGCGCTTTCATCTACAAATCAACTACGGAATTTGTGAGCCGAAGTTTTGAGAAATCTGACTTGGCTGCGAGAAATTGCTAAAACGCGCACCAATTGCACATTATGGCTCGCTTCGACTCTGTTGGCGGCTCCGGATTCCGAAAGTCCAAGTCGCAATTAGACCTGCATCATCATTGATATTTGCACCGGTGCGAAAAGGCGAGCGGGTTGGAATCTGCGCGGCGCCGATCAAGTCCGCAGGTTTGTCGTGCAAGGCAGGAGAAAGCCTAATTCCTCGGAGCCAATTGTAATGCCAAGACCTACATTCGAACCCTAAGGGAAACTTTCTTCGCGAAACGCCGTAACACTCTTTGGAAGAAACCTTTCTTTCCCCATGACTCCTCAGCTAAAGACGTCCTTTACGGGTTTAGGCTTGTCGTCCCCCGGCGAACAAAAGATTATCGCACCCCGTGGAGACAGATCCCGTAAACGAGGGCAACGCCGGTCCCAACAAGTTTGCGACCACCCGATGGAGCATTGTCCTCGCTTGCAGCCATCGGGAAGAGCGCAAAGCCGACGCCGATCGGGCATTGAGCGAACTGTGTCAAACATACTGGCGCCCGGTGTTCATTTATGTCTCCCATCGCGGGTACTTGGTTCCGGATGTCAGGATCTAACTCAGGATTTCTTTATGAAATTGCTTGACGGCAACCTCCTTAAATTAGCCGATCCAAACCGAGGGCGGTTCCGATCCCTTTTATGTACGGCGTTAAGAAACTTTTTAGCCGATAAACAAGATCAAATTGGTCGTGAGAAACGAGGAGGAAGAATCCACTTCATTGTGTGGGACGAATGGATGGCGGAAGCGCCTTCTCAAATATCGGTGTGCTCCGAAAACATTAGTGCTTGGTCTCCCGAACAAATCTTCGATCTTAGATGGGCGGCCACAGTGGTAGAGCAGGCATTGCGCCGACTCTCAGAAGAATGCGCACAACATGGACGGCTGCGAGCCTTTACCGTACTCAGTAAATGCCTCACCTCTGAGCGAGAGGATATCTCCTATCCAGTTCTCGCTACAGCGCTCGGCGTGTCTGACTCTTCCATTAAAAACTTGTTGCACAAAATGCGAAGCCGATTTCGGGCGATACTTCGCGAAGAAGTCTCTGAAACGGTTGATGCAGAGGCGAGCATTGCAGACGAAATTCGCTACCTCTGCGCAACACTGGCCGCTGGCGCGAGCTGACCGGTTATGCATCTTGACGGTCTCAGCGATTTCTCGGGAAATCCTATTGACTCGAATGGGCAATGCCGATGCGGCTCAGTGGCTCGGGTTCGACCAGGCCTCTGCATACGCTGTCTATTAAATTATGGCTTGGAAGACGACGGGATTAATGAAAAGGAGTTCCAAGCATTACTTAGCGATGTTCAGATACCGGACCGGGATTGGCGGTTAGGCAATTATCAAATCCTGGAAGAAATCGGACGAGGCGGAATGGGCGTCATCTACCGAGCTCGACATCGCCCCTCCCGACGGATTGTAGCTCTCAAGCGCGTTCTAAGTTATCACTGTGATTCGATTGAAACGCTCGGTCGATTCCAACGCGAAGCCGAGGCAGCAGCAAGTCTTGATCATCCCAATATTTTGCCGGTCTATGATGTCGGCTTGACCGATGATGGGTTGCCATATTTCAGCATGAAGTTTTCTGCCGGTGGCAGTCTGTTAACCGCCAGGGCCGAACTACGAAAGACTCCGCGCAATTCGGCGAACTTAATAGCCAAGGTCGCACGTGCGATCGACTATGCTCACAGCCGAGGCTTACTCCATCGCGATTTGAAACCCGGCAATATTCTTTTAGACGGCCAAGCAGAGCCAATGGTCAGCGATTTTGGTCTCGCAAAATGGCTTGATCGGAGCAGCGATTTGACTCGCACTTTGACGATTTTCGGAACCCCGGGTTATATCGCACCGGAACAAGCGCAAGCCCGGACGGTGCCTTTGACGGCTGCTGCGGACATTTACAGCCTTGGAGCCATTTTATTTGAATTGCTCGCCGGGCGACCTCCCTTTTTGGGCGAACACGCGATTAGTGTGATCCAGCAGGCCGCCGAAAGGCCCGCGCCGAGGCTGCGACTAATCTCACCAAGGCTTGATCGCGATCTCGAAACAATCTGCGCGAAGTGCTTAGAGCAAGCACCTGAAGCCAGATATCGATCTGCGGGTGATCTAGCCGCCGATATCGAGCGCTGGCTGCAGAATCGACCGATAATTGCGCGACAGGTTTCGCCACCAATGCGTATTTGGCGGTGGTCGACGCGGAATCGGCTCCTAACCGCTACCATTGTTGGATCGGTATTGCTGGGATTTGGCGCCGCTATCTGGCAGATAGATAATTCGCGACTAAGTAGAATATTACGTCGAGAAGCGATTGGTAATCACTCACTCGCGATCTTGCCCTTCCTTGATCTCGAGAGCGCTAAACCAGACTCTAACCTAGCTCATGCCGTGGCAACTGCCGTCACAGATGGTATGGCTTCCTACGGACCTAATAAAGTTACGACGGTCACGATTCCCAACGAAAAGTGGACCGGAACCGGAAATCTGGCGGAAATAACATCCGCCGCTGAGCAGACCAACTCGCGTGCCGTCCTGACCGGCATGTTTCGCAAAGTTGGAGCTACCACTCGACTCTCGCTGCGTGTCGTTAGGGAGAACGGTGTCGACATTCTGCAACATTGGATTTTCGAGATACCTAACGTTGATTTGACTAGACAGGTAGTAACTGAGAAAAACCTCGGCGCTGCTATTTACGAACTCCTCGATAGGCCGGCGAAGAATACTAATAGGCAGACAGACCCAGCGATTGCAGATCGACGTGCGCATGATTACATCAACGCGGGCGTAGCACTTCTCGAGCGTCGAACCGTTCCCGATATGGATCGTGCCATCAGTTGTTTCAAGAGCGCTCTTGAACTCGCACCGAGATCCGCATTGGCTCGGTCATATTTAGCGCTAGCCTACATGGGTCGTAACTTTGTCGAAGCCGACCGGGTTTATACGGACCGCGCATACCAAGTAGCAAATGAGGCACTCAGCATTTCACCCAATGATTCCACTGCGCATCATGCATTGTGCGCGCTTGACATTTCGACCGGCCATTTTTCCACAGCGATAGAACACGGCTTGGCTGCTCTAGAAGCTGGCGATCCTAGTGAGCGAGCTCTCGGGCAAATTGCTTTTGCGTGGATGGAGCTCGGTCGTCCCGACAAGGCAATCGATTGGTTTAATAAAGCGAAGGTGAGCGAGATGCAGCCTGCGGATTATGATGCTCCTTTAGGCGATGCATGGGCACTCTTGGGCAGAGATGATGAAGCGACCAAAGCCTATGAACTTTCTACACGACTGAGGCCCGATCTTCCAGATGGTTGGCTAGGGCTTTGCCATCTTTCGCTATTGCGAGGAAATTTTCAAGAGTGCCGTCTCCTATTCGAAAAACATGCGAAGGAATATGAGCCATTTCATACCACAAAACCTTTCCGAGCCGAGCTTGAATTCTTCGCTCGTGATTTCCATACAGCCGCGCGCTTATACACCGAGCTTAAGCAAAGCGACCCAAATGGTGTCGGCTCCGAACGGTACGGGGCAATTAGCAGCGGGTCCGCCTTAGCAAGAATAAAGGGCGTAGGCAGGGATCTTAAATCCGGGAATCAGTTCGTAACGGAGTGCATCACGAGGGACCAGAGTGAACTAGATCGTTCGCCAAACAATCCTGAGGTACTTTATCGCCTAGCTGCCGACGAATCGATTCGAGGAAACACAGCTTCCGCCCTGACTTATCTGAAAGCAAGCATCGCTGCGGGATGGATCGATTATCGTTCTGCGCGTTTGGATCCACGTTTCGATGCTATTGCTGGAACACACGAGTTTCGCGACATTATTTCCGAGTTAGCTGCACATGTAGCTACTCTCGGACGGCGACCACCGGCCGAACCTGCAGCGGTGCAATAACATTAAGTAATATGCAAACAGAGACAACAACTAGAAATTGGAAATCAAAGAAAGATAGAAAAGACGCGGCAACGGAGTTCCTAAAGCAAGTAGTCATTGATCCAGATGTGCGCTCTTCCGTCCTAAAAGATCGCCGAGCAGCGCGTAGGCTCCTGACAAAGGTAGGGGAAATCGATGTCCCTGATGACGTCGAAGTTATTTGTATTGGGCCTAGCACTCAAGAACGCGACAGGCTCGTAGTTTTTATTCTCCCTCCCGAAGGAACTGAGACAGAGCATCTCGATGTCTTTAAGTACTGGATTGGAGCTTGGCTGCCGTATGGCCCAGGCCCTTTATTGCCCGACAAGGCTAAAGTTCCAGAGATTCCCTTAAAGGAACGTCGCTAGTCGAAATAACTCGCCAAGGGAATAGATTCGTTGACCTTCGTCGAGCGCTTTCCAGACTGGGGGCGATCTGTCGCGCTTGTGGAGGTATGACGTCACGTCCGACAGAAGGGCGGCGTAGATCGTTTCGGCGATGATATGGCTTCCCGTCGGACCGAGTGTATTTCCATTTTGAAATACCTCGGACTCCTTCAAGATATAGTACCAAAGCGGCGTTTCGAAGCTAAGGTTAGCTTGGCGAAGAATATTCCCTTGGTTAGTCACTTCACCGTAAGCATTCTTAATTGTCTCCTCTTCAGTTAAGACTGGTTCGCCGAATGCAGCTGCGACAGTTTGTCCGAAAGCCAATCGCAGCCCAGCACCGCGCAGCAATGTCCGAACTGGTAGCTGGCAGAAATTGCCCCGTTCTCTAAAGTGTGGGCAAACGGCAACCGCAGCGCCGATCAGATCCTGCGGCAGCTGGTGAAACCCCGGGGCAAGTCGAGTGTCGATTGGGCGACTTGTGAGCGCGCTTACCGGGCCGGCGCCTTGGAAGAAAAAGCCCCACTCAATCTTCAGCTCGTCCTTTAGACAACCCAGATCTCCGTTTCGCCCAAATATATTCCGCAACAACATTTCCTGACCAAAGGAGAAGAGATAATTTGGACGCACCATGGCATGACCGAAGCGCATCGCCGCGGCAGAAAACTCAATAGGAATTGAAAATGAGTTCCATCTGGTTCTTGGCTTCTTAACCGCGAAGACTTTTCTGTAAATGCTTGGTTCCAATACGCTGCGCAAATAATCGTGGACAACGAGATACTGAAACTGCCAGCGCATTTGCTGCCGCGCTCGCTCGAATACGATAGCTTCGTTGGCGCACTCTTGCTCAAATTGCTTTACCGCGAAATTATGAAAGCGCGCGAAGACAGTTGTCATCTGTCGCAAGATTAGGTTCTCGGCACCTCGATCGTCAGCGAGGACTCTTTCTCCTCGTTCACCGACACAAATATCAAAGGCTTTTAAACCGGTGCTCGATGCACCAACCTTTAGTCGCATCCCGTCGGATTCGTACAATTCCGGGGAGCGGGACGGTCCACCTCCGTATAATACATCGAGATCGAGCCGCGGCGTCTGCAAGTTCTCGAGTTCTTCAGGTGGTCTTATCGACGCTTCCTCAATCGAGCTGACGTCTTTCGTCAAATCATGTGCGACAAACTGCCCAAAATAAGTGTACCCGGTATCCAGCAAGATTTCAGGGCGGTCATCGCACACCCGGGAATCGTCATCCACCATGGCACTACCGAGTTCGGTCAGCGCCTCGCAGTAAACGTCAGAATCGATTGCAAGCACTGCGGAAGGGAACAGGCGTGAATATCGATTTTCTGGGGATTCGCTATACGGCCGTAATATCAAACGCCACCTCAATAAGAGCTACGGCGTTTTTGGAATGAAGTTTTCGAAGAACCGCTATCGGCAGTGTGCGAGCGACTAGGTTAGAACCCGCCGGACACAGATGATAGTGCACGAGCCATGAGCGAGGAACCGAGCAGGTCAAATCTTGAATCTTAGACGCGACCCCACGACCCCAATTCAGTTGGTAGAGCGTCTCGTTCGCAATGATAAACCGCCAATTATTCTCACATCGTTTGATTTGCTCTGACGTGCTCATACGAGGGAAAATCAACGAATCGCCACGATCTCACGCGTTCCCAAATGTGCTTAAAAATGGCCGTCGGTGGACAAAATTGGTGGATAAAGAGTGCCGGAGAAGGTTTCAGGTCCGGGGCAAACGTTTTTAATTCAATGTCCGACCGCCTCCGAGCTGTCTGCGATGCTTCCCGATTTTTCTCTTCAAATCTTGAATCTTTAGATACGACCCCAGCTTCTTTGCCTTCTTGAGCGATGCTATTTCGGGGCGAGCTTCGGCGCACCGACGTAAAACGCCATAATCTGCCAGTGATTATCGTGTTTAATTATGTCGAGCGTAATGAACGCATTTCCTTTTTCGAAATACGCTTTCGCGTTGTACCGAGCGGTTATCATTTTTCCAGCCTGAGGGCTGACTGATATGTCCGCATGTCCTTCCGCTGAGTCGAACGTCATCATCCGCCCAAGAGCCGTCTCCGAGCGGAACATATGGTCAAGTTGGTCGTCCGTAACAACTTTTCGAAATTCCGGACTGGTACGACTTGCCAACTCGTTCTTGTTCCAGTTTGTAAAGATCGCGGGAATGGCAGCGTCCACGTACGCTTTACTCTCTTTGTCGAGCGCGTTGCCGCGATACGCAATGTAACCGAATCCGATGGCACCAAGCACAATGATGATGAGGAAAAGTACGCCGAGAACGATGAAGAACTTTTTCATACGGTATAAAGGCCTAACGAGAAAGAGCTAGGGAATCGCTGCGAAGAGCGAGGCTGACCTCATGAGTCGAGCAAAAACCGGTTCTCACGTCGGCAGTGATTCGCTTCATCGTCTGGTTAGATGAATGGCTCGGAACTGGGAGGCCGCCTCCGAATAATTGTTCCCACCATCAAGCCAATCGATGCCCAGCCAAAGAAATTAAGGGCAAGTAACGTCATAGCCTGTCGTGGGTCAAGTTCTTGGTAAGTCGTTCCAACAAGGGGAAGTCGAACTACTCACAGACTCGATGTTGTGACAAACAAGCTCAAGCTATTTAACGGGGCATCTGGCGCAAGTTCAGCTTTCAATGCGATCCCTATACACTACGTAATCCACCCCTTGCCCGACGAGCAACCCAGCAAGAATCGCCACGTAAGTTAGCACAGTCCAAACCACCGTCTTGTCCGCGCTCAGGTTGGAGCTGATAAGACGCGTAAGGTTCCCAACCAGGAATCCTGCCCACCAACACGTCGCCACGAAAAGAGTTTGCATAGGATCATGCCACCAACTCAAAGGAAACCTTCCCCATTGTGGTCTCTGAAAAGTGGCGACTGTTGCGAAATGTGGTGCTGCTATTGCAACCAGCATAACTACAATAAAGGCAGCGATGCAAAGCACGGGGTCAGGGTTAGTCCCCTTAAGCCTACCTGAACTTAGGGCAGCGTACCCTGACCAAACCGAGAGAAGAAGAAGTCCAGTGTTAACCATGCCCCACACCAAACGCCAAGCGCTGCGTGGCATTGGTGTCGTTGTAACGGGATGCCTTTCCGATGTGCCAAACAGTACACGAGTGCCAACCGCAAGAAGCGAGATGGCGGTAATAGCTGCAATGCCAGCCGCTATGTCGAATATCGCAGGGCTATCCGCGTGCTTGTAGACCACGACGTGCTCGTTAATCCGGAACACTACCTCCGGGGTATTGTAGATAATGGGCGTGCCACCGGCGAACGCGATTGCCATGATAATGAGTGTCAGGGCGCGCTTTTGCCTGTCCTTCCTCTGCAGTTGTTTGTCTGTTTCGCCGTTCATCTTATCAATTGATCTCGAGTAACGTAGGATTGGTTCCTTAGGTTGTCATCCAGGTCCGATTCCGTTTCTCCGACCATGTTTTCCGCCAATCGGCTGTGGAACTGCAAGCGCTGGATTGTGCGTCCCGTTGGCAAACGACTGCGTTTCAAGTTCGCGGTGTTGCCTTTCTAACAGTCATTCTTTCGACGTGCGCGGGGTAAAGTCCTAGAAGGTGCTTGTTGTATCAACGTTTCATTTCTTTCCAATGTGCCCTCTGCGGAACGGCATTGGCACTGCGAGGGCAGGGTCGGTAGTCCAACCCGTAGGAGCCCACCAGCCACCGTGCTGGCCTGGGCCTCCTCTACCGTATGACGACATAGGATCATGCACCCACGTCCAGCCGGTCGCGTATTGCGGTAGCGTGTTGGCGGAGACTGGAACCCCGATAAAGGCTGGGTCACCATGATCCAAAGGGCCGCCGCCGAGCGACCAAATGCCGCCAACGGCTGAACCCATCTGACTAAATGGGTCCATTGATGTGCCTTGTGTCACCCCTTCACCGCCCCCCAGATCAACCCATCCCTCCCCAGCGGAAATTCCGGGCGTCGACATCGCCGGTCCGACCTCGGCCATAGTACCACCGCCCCACTGCGGATCGCCATAGCTGTTCAGTGGAAAAGTAGCTGTTACCCAAACTCGCCAATTAGGGTCCGAATTATCAGGATTAGTAGGTGCCGGCCCATAGTCCTGGTATCCACCTCCTAGAAAGCCACCTCCACCGAGAGATCCCCCCCAAGCGAGGGTCGGGCCACCATTGTTATGAAAGGTGACACCACCGTTCACGCCTGCGACGTTGCCCATGACTGTGAACGATTTTTCTCCGGATGAATCGACGCGCAGATCGAGATCTGCCCCACTAACACCATTGCTCAATCCACCAGTTGCGGCTGCCGTTCCAAACATGCCTTCTTGGTGGAGTCCGCTGTCGGCGAGGTCGATGCTAGCGCTGTAGCCGACGCCGATTCCGCCCAGAGCGCCGAAATTCCACTGACCTGAATTGTACCCAAAAGTTACGTTGACTGCTAAGCCGTCTCCGGCGAAAATCGAGATCTGCCACAATCCGGCCGGATCCTCGTACACCACGGGGTTATTCGAGCAGTACCGGTAAAGATTATTGTCGCCTCCTCCGAACCCGAGCGGATCTGCTTGTAAGAAGCGTCCTATATCGGGGGAGTAGAATCGATTTCTTAAATCGTAAAGTCCGATTTCGCTGTACCATTGCTGGCCGGTGAACAGATTGCGCACGTTGTGCTGGGTGGCCGAGATTTGCATTCCGGACCCGTCATAAAAGGTCGGCGTGCCCTGCAGGTCGTAACGATACGATTCCAGCAACGTGCCGGTGTTGTCTGCTAGGTGTGAGGTCGATTCGCTTCCATCGTGATAGAAATAGAGGTTTGCACTGAGGTTTTTAAGCCCACCGAGGTATGCGACTGTCGGTGACGTCGCGCCCGGCGCGTACTCGCCGATGAGGTTCCAGCCATCGTAAACATTGTAAACCGGCTGCGCTGCGCCAATCTGTCGGCTGACCTGCCGATTGAGCCCGTCATACTTAAACGTGTCCGTTGTACCGCCTTTCGACGCGGTTAGAATGCGACTTCGCGCGTCATATGTATATAACGATCCGTCAAATCCGATCGTCATATTGCCCTTCGTGTCGTAAGTCGCGGTCGATGAATCACGTTGCGTGTATTGATTCAGGTTATTTGTCGTGTAGGCGTCAGTCGGACCATAGGCGGAAAACGTGTTTCGATTTCCGTTGGCATCGTAATTGATTGTCTGAGCGCCTGGAGAGGTAGTGTCCGGATTCGCGACGTTGAGCAAGATCGAGGTCGATTGATCAGCGAGATCATATCCAAAGACGTCACCATTCGCACCATCGCGCTTGGTCCATTTACGATTACTTACCGAGTCATAACCGTAATCAAATGTGCGAGTCGTGCCATTCAACGCGTGGCTGATGTGGATTAGGCGATCAAGGCCATCGTAAATGAAACTGCTGGTCGTGGAGTTGTCTGGAGCACTTGAAGTCAGCTTCCCATCCGGATCGTAAACATTCGTTACAATCGGTGTGTTGTTGTTCAATATATGCCACGGCTGATTACGCCCGGTATAATCATAAGTGAAAGAATAAGCGTTAGCGGGATATTGAATGCTCGCGCGGTTCGCATCCGCGTCATACGTGTAGTTAATGCTGCGTGCAACACCGTCAGCATACGTGTCTGTTTCACTGCTCAACAGGTTATCGTCAAAAAATGCATGAGAAATATTTGCGTTGGCGTCGTTGATCGCCGTCACGCGAGATGCGGCATCGTAGTTTAGAGTTACGGTTGGAGTTAGTCCGCTATCGTCCCAAGCGATGTTGTACGCTCGGTTTAAATTATCGTAAAGTATTCGCTGAGTATTGCCGTTGCGATTCGTGCAAGTGTCGATCCGCCCAGCCGTATCGTAGTGCCAGGATTCGCTGGTGGGCGTCGCGCTTGGCGTGGGTCGTGGATACGTCAGACTCAACTTCCGTCCCATTGAATCATATTGATAGGTATACGTTTCGGAACTGTTGATCGCCACGAGCCGCGGATCCTTCATCGTCGCGAGTAGGCCCGACGTGTAATAAGTGTATTTGGTTACGGCATCCGGGTCAGGCGTTTGCTTCACCGTTGATTGAAGCAATCGGTTCATCGCATCGAAGCTGTCGAATGTGACGACCTGACCATTCGCCCGAGTAACACTTGCCTTGCGGCCGGCGGCGTCGTACTTGCAGGAGGTAACGTTCCCCAATGGATCAGTCACCGAATACGGTCTGTTCCGCTCATCGTAGACAGTAACAACGCTTTGGCCGGCAAAGGCCTGACCCGGTTGCTCCTTTGGCGCAACAACAGAGGTCAGGTTACCATTCAGATCATAGCCGAAAGTGGTAGTCGCAGCATCTGGACAGGACGGTGGCGGCGTCGGCGTTGGCGAGCCAAGCCCTCCGCCACCACCTCCACTATATGCACACGCTCCTACAGTCATGGATATCTTACGACGATTTCCGTCGTAGACGTTCGTCACTATCTTTCCGCTCGGCGAAACAAGCCAGGTCGGATTCGAGTCCGTATGGGTGTAATCGTTCCCAGTGCCATTGGCGTCGTAATACACAGATGCTGTATGATTCATCGTGTCGCCGCTAAATCTCGGAGGAGTGGTGGTTGTCAACGGTCGCTTATAATCGTCATAGACGACACTCGTCGTATGATTCAATGGATCTGTCACACTTGCGACAGTGCCGTTTGCCAGATTGTAGCCCTTCGTAACAGTGTGACGCTGTCCGTCGTTTGGGTCGACTGGGAGTGTCGTGACATTGATGTCACCACGCGAGTTATAGGCAAAGTTGGTTGTATGATTGACGTCCCCAGGTCCGGAGCCAAGAGTATCCGTTATTCCGGATATTCGATCGATGGAGTCGTATTGATACCAGGCGGTCGGATTTCCAGTGGCGTGGTAGGGATCGCGATAGTTTTGCGGCAAGCCCCGTCCATCGTACGTAACCGTTTCGACGCCGCCCGTTCGCATCGTGTGACTCGTGACCTGACCAAAAGAATTGCATTGAAATGATTCGCTACCCCCGTCTGGAAAGGCGATCTGCGTGATCCGCTTAGCCGTGTCCCGTGTGTAAGTCGTCGTGTGGCCGCCTTCATCGGTTGCTGTGCAAACGTAGTATGGATTATTGGAATCCCTGTTGTTAGGATCGGAGCAGCTAGCGGACCCATAGGTATAAGTGACAACTCCGCGCGGCGTGTTCGGAGGAGTATCTCCGGGCGTTGACGGGAACGTTGCAGTCAACAGGCTGCCCGTGAAAGCGTTCTTCGTGAAGTTCGTGGTATGATTGTTGAAGTTTGTACGAGCATTGACATATCCGTTACTGTCGTGACGCTTGCGAAGCGCCATTTCCCTTGAAATCTGTCCAGTTAGTCAAGAGTGGCGTGGTGTTGTAGGTGAAGGTCCGGGTTTTGCCGTCGGCTCTCGTCTCAGTGCGAGTAGTCTTGGTGTTGATTGTCAGGGTAGAAACAGCCGCGCCAATGTTTGTTCCATCGAAGTAATTCTCGCTGAGAATCTGTCCAACAACGACCGCAGTTCCATCAGGATTGGTACCAGTGGCGTAGTTGTAGGCGATCTTCCACATTGGACCACTGTACATTGGGTCGACACAGGTCCGAAGGTTCCCGTTGTTGCCGGTATTATCGTTCACATACGTGTACGTCGCGACGAGACTTGGGTCGTTGAAGTATGAGACACCCGTAAGCGTCGCAATAGCTAAATACTGATCATAAGTGTAGTTGTACTGAATACTTCGCCCGTCACTGGCGGTTAGTTGGTAGATGAAGTAAGTATTTGGACCGTTGGGAGGGGTTGTATCGGTACAACTTGATCCAGCGGCCAGCCGGCTCAGTGATTGTTACCAGCCCGCTCTGCGGAGAACCGCTGATTGTTGTAGTTTGACCGTATGGATCGATGATACCTTGGACCGTGTAGGTATAGAAAGTGCAGCCGTTGCACCCACGAGGCTTAGTGATCGCTATACTGAACCATACTTTGCCGCCATCCGACATAATCAAATAAGCACGTCCAGCGGTTAAACTGTCCCAAAATACTTGAACTCGGTCGCTAACGCCTTGACCACCACGAAAGTATGGGTCGCCGTTTGTAGAGCTTCTGAAAGTTACAATGTTGCCGTCGGGATACCGGACGGTAAAGTTTGTCGGCCTTCCGGCTCCACCCGTCTGACTATCGATTGCCCATTGATATGAGTGTATCCAATTGCCGGACGAGCCGAAATCCGCTGTGAGCCCATTTCCGAAATCATCTTGGCCAACACTATAGCGACTATTCGATATTCTAGTAAATTCAAGCGGGTACGCGCCAACTGTTCCACCGATGACGATATCAGTTATTGATCGCTTCGCGTTGCCTGTATAAGGGTCATAGTGGCAGCCTGTGGTTACATCTCCGTTGAAGTCACCGGCATTACCTGTCGGATTGTCGTTCCCAGCTTGAGCGAAGAGTTGAGACGTGGCGACAACGTATGGAACAAATACAGCTGCTAGTTTTTTGTGTATTGCGTTCATGCGATTAGCCTTGTGGGTGGCTCGGAGTGATTACCGGCGGGTTGTTCTGCGGACTCGCGGTGTCGAGCACCCAGAACTGGAGGCGAAGCTTTCGCAGTCCGTAGCGAAGCTCGACTCGATTCTGACCGACATTGGGAGTCGCCCGGAACACGAATGAGACATTCCCTTGGTCAGTGAAGGCGCTGCTGTGGCTAATTACTCGGCCGCCGTCAAGCGACCAGACGCTTACATACTCACCGGCTGCGGTTCCAGATAAGCCAACAGTCACTTGCACAACAGCGTTTGGCGCGACGCCAACTGGCTCCGAAAAGTCCGTCACGGTGACGCTTTGACCGTTACTAAATTGAACGATCGCGGTTGGACCTGTTGTTGTTTGGCCGCATAGCCGCTGGCTGCTTCCGCAAATGCAGATAGCAATTCCGGCGGAGATCGATAGTAATTTCATAGGCACCTTTCGTTGATTTTCGAACGCGCTTGCTGCTCAAGCGTCGTCGAGCTGAATCCGACAGCTCTCAGTGGGCGGTGCCTGGGAGGAAGGAGCGTTGTAGTTCGCCATTTACATCAAAAAACTTTTTTGATGTCAACATGGCGCAGTGATATTTTCTTCAGTGTGTGAGATTTGGTCCTACGCACATTGCCGCGAAGCGAATGATCGCGTCAGCCAAAATTTTTCGATAGGCACACAAGCAGTTGTTTTGTCTGCTCCGAATTGTTAAGCTCGCTCTATGAGAATAGCCTTCGTCGCACTACTAACGCTCGCTGGGGTCGTTTATGGTCAAGGCTCTAATCCAGGCGGCGCCTGTTCCCAAGTATGACGCCGTTGGGCACTTAGTCGGATATGTATACCCAGACGGCAAGACTGACCATTACGCATACGATTCGTCATGGCGAATGTGTAGGTACATTGATCGTGAAGGCCGGATAACGACGTTCAAGTACAGTGCAGATGGCTCAATGACCGTCGTGAAGCCGGACGGCTCGATAGAACAGCGTTAGCGGGTGTTTTTCAGCTGGCCCATTACCCGGCCTTCGTCAGCGGAAGCATGCGGCGACAAAAAGGGTATCAAATGAAGGTCCGTAATCCCTCAGAACGTATGAGATGCTCAACCCTCGCTCCACGTCGTACCAAAGTACTGAACGAGAACTCTTGTCCACCGCCTTGGTCCACCGGACAGTTGTCTCATTCGCAACAATGGCGGAGCATCTTTTCTCCAAAATTGTCACCAGTGTATAAAATCGGTGGACAAAGAGTGCCGGGGCGATTTCAGATCCGGGTCAAACGTTTTAATTCAATGTCCACTCGCCTCCGAGCTGTCTTCCGTGCTTCCTGATTTTTCTCTCCAAATAAGGAGGTACACGGATCGCGACGGGAAATCACAGTATTTACGTACGGCGCGGATGGCTCGATGACCGTCGTGAATCCAGACGGCTCGATAGAACAAAGTTAGCGATATTCCTTTCGGCAACCAGTAGAGGTTGGCGCACTCGAATCACAGTCACGCCTGGTGCTCCCTGATTAGCATTAATTACATGCGTCTCCCGCACCGGGGACTCGATCGAGCAAGAATCCCACTGAAGCGATTTGGAAAATCAGCGGGGACGAGCGCAGGTCGAGTCTGCGGCTTTCCAAGCGGCGTGAAATTGCTGATCAATCTGCTCCGCCTCATAATTACGTCCCAGCGTTTTCAAGCAATCGCGCAAACCGGCAAGTCCGCGCGCGTCCCGAGGATTTCGCTCGATATCAGCACGGAAAATCTTCTCGGCTTCAGCTGGCTGGCTTACGGCTAGCAATAGTTTCCCGAGAGCTGGTCGCAGCGGAGGATACCACGCGGGCGGCGGCTCGCTATAATTGAGCGCGTCTTCTGCGGCGATCGCTTGTTTGAGTAAAGCGATCGCAGCGCTGTCGTCACGATAGCCTTGTGCGATTGCGCTCGCCAAAACATTTTGGTGAATTTTTAAAACCGCGGCTTTGGTATTTAACATGTCATAAACCTCGTCCGACGGAATCGTTACGACCAAATTACGAAATTCTTTCTGTTCGCTCTCCGCTTCGGAAGTCCGACCAAGATTCGCAAAAGCAATTCCACGCGCCGAGTGCCAGACCGCGTTGGCCAGCACCAACGAACTGTCTGGTCGTGGCAATTTTAAAATGTCCGGCCAGCGCTCAAATGCGAGCAAGACCATGATTGGAGTGAGCAAGAAGTTTTCGAGCATCGGAATCTCTTTCACGACAGGTCCGACATTGACGATCAATTTTGCGGCGGCCTCTTTGGCTTTGGGAAAATCTCCGTCCATACACGAAGCAAATGCGAGGAAATGCATGTTGTGGCTGTAATACATCAGGCGATAGACTCCTCGTTCGTTCGTTTCTTTGAGGAATTTCTCGTCAGCCTTTACCGCCGCCTCGTTGCAGCGGGCTGATGCCAAATGATCGCCGACGCGCGCGTAAATGTGCGATGGCATATGCATAATATGACCTTCAGCTGGTGCTAATTTTTCCAAACGCGCGGCGCTAGCCAATGCCCACTCGGGATGCGGTGATCCTTCCACCGCGTGAATGTAATAATGATTTGCGCCGAGATGATCTGGGTCGCGTTTCAGAACTGATTCTAGCGTCGTGACGATTTCCTGAGTATTTTCGGCAGGCTTTCCGTCTGCGCCCCAAAGTTTCCATGGAATCAAATCCATCGCGCTTTCGGCGTAAAGCGTAACGGCATCGAGATCGTCCGGATAACGCGCGGCTAATTTGGCCATCGCAGCCTTGTAAGCGCGATCGAGTGCATGAAGATCAGCGTTCGGATCGTTTGAGTAACGCTCTGCCAATGCATTAATATAAGCGCGCTCCGGATCGGGGGCGTTGCCTTGTAACGCAATTGCCTTTTGGATCGCGTCGTAAGCGGCTTTCTCTCGCTGATGGTCAATCGCTAAATTGTAGTTTGGGCCCAACGTCAGGGCGACACCCCACCACGCAATTGCCAGTTTAGGATCGAGCTCGATGGCACGTTGAAACGAAAGCCGTGCTTCATCGTGATTGAATCCGTAAACTAATTTGAGACCTTGGTCGAAATATCGCTGTGCTTCGCGGCTCTTAGTCGAAACAGGGTGATGTAACTCGCCCAATCCGGGTATCAGACGAACTGGCGGCGTTGAATTCTTGGTTGATCCATCTGCAGTTATCGCTCCGAGGCATAAAACAAATGCGAGAGCGGCTCGAGATAACATGAAGATCTTACGATAGCCGCGTCCGATGAGGAAGTTGCATCGCCAGAGCACGCCGTAATTGAAACAACACCCGCAGCCACGCGTCACGCCGATTTCCAGAGTCGGAAACTGTTTCGCAACTGTTTCTCTGGTTGTATCGAATTCGTACCTGCTACAAACGGCCAGAAAGGAGGAAATTACTATGAGTAAACTAAGTGGCGCAGAGCTCGTTGAGCTCTGGCTCAATAGCGGAGAAGAGGAAGACAGTCCTGCAGGTCCGTTGTTTGTCAGCACCAAATTCGCGGAAGATGATATTACTTCCGAGTGTTGCGGCAATCTTACCTGTCGTTGTGGAACGGCCTGTTCTGGCTCCGCAGGCAGTGGATGCTGCTAAGAATCAGGTGACGGACCGTCGTCACTTTGATTGCTCGCTGGGTTGCTTAAGCGCGCCAGCAGTGGGCGAGCTGGCAACCCAGCTTGCATCACTCCCGGCATTAGGCGCTTCAGAACGAGATGTCATCGTCGAGGCAACGCGGGAAACACTCCATACTGTTCTGCATCGCAAGCTTTGCCGCTTGCTAATTCTTGAGCTCAACGCAGCGCGCGTTACGGGTCGGCTTAAGGGCGAAACCTCAGAACAACGCTGGAGCTACTTTCTCGAGCTCTCGTCCAAGCGCTTGTTTTGGGATGAGTTAAGGCTTCACTATCCGACACTACCATCGCGAATCGACGCGATTGTGCGCAACCGTTGCGCTGCCGCCGGCAGCTTTGCAGAAAGGTGGGTTTCGGATCGCCCGCGGTTGTCGGCTCTTTGTGACGGAGACCTAGGCGAGCTACGAGGAGTTAGCTTCGGTGCAGGCGACACCCACTGTCAGGGAGCAACTGTCGCACTGCTGCGCGGCGATGGCTGGCGGATCGTTTACAAACCACGGTCGCTCGCAGTTGACGTGGAATTACGGAACTTCGTAGCCGAGCTGGCGGACGATCATGGTGGTGCATTGTATTTTCGAATGCCCGAGATCGTGGAAAGTGCTGGCTATGGGTGGACGGAATTTGTCGACCATCGTTACGCGACCGGACACGGAGAACTTGTAACTTTTTATCGCGGCATTGGTCATTGCTTGGCGGTAATGCGCTTGCTCGGCGGGACAGATCTGCATGCGGAGAATTTGATTGCACAGGGCGGCACGCCGGCATTGGTCGATTGCGAAACTTTGTTCACCCGTCCAGTTACGAAGATATCGACTAAATATGGAATGGCGCATGACCGCGCGGTCGAGCTTATCTCAGGAACGGCCGTCAACGTCGGGTTGTTGCCCGGACGTGGAATGGGTCTTGGCTGGCGCGGCATTGACCCTTCTGCTCTCGGAATGATTCCCGGACAACAGCCAATCCAGAAACAACAGTTAATCGTGCGTGCCGGTTTCGACGATGCTCACGTTAGTACCATCCTTGTTGAACCACCAAAGTTGCAGAATCATCCAAGTCCTCGTCCGGCGCTCGCTGAGTATTGGCCGGAAGTGTTGCGCGGCTTCGACGAACTAACAGCTACTCTGAAATGCTTAGATACAAACGGAATCTTGGCGCCACGCCTTCGTAGATTCGAGCAGTGCACAGTGCGGATGGTACCGCGTCCGACTGAAGTTTATGCAGAACTGACATCGATGCTATGGCATCCTGCATCGCTCCATAACCCAGAACCCGCGCGTCAGCGCGCCATCGAATTACTCAAGAAAATGGCGGAAAACGTACGGTTAGCGCCTAACGATCCAGTGGTTATCGATGCGGAGATCGAGGACTTGCTGGAAGGCGATATTCCGTATTTCTCAGGAGTGGTGCGCGAAGGTCGCCTCCGCGGCCCGCGTGGTACATACTGGCTTCCACCGATACATCTCGCGGAAGCTAGGCTGGCAAATTGGCAAGCTGCCGATTTCGTTCTCGAGCGAAGTGTCATTCAAGCCTCACTGATAAGCGCTTATATCAATGACGGATGGACATCTGGCGGACCAACCGGATTGGCAAAACAAGCCCGCGGCGGGGATTTGGATAAGCGCCGCCGGCGACAAGCGGCAGAAATCGCTAGGAGAATAATGAAGGATGCAATTCGTGGCGAGGATGGAACCGTGGCTTGGATTGCGCCGGTACTTACTGTAACAGGTTGGGCGGTCCAACCGTTACAAGTGGATCTCTACAATGGGATTTCGGGAGTCGCATTGTTGCTCGGTGCCTACCTGCACGAAACAGCCGCCGACCGCGCTGACCCGATCGAGGACCTTGATCAGCTCTTCGCGGCGACGTTGTATACGCTTCATCGTGCGGAGCAGGTGTATGAACGCGGGCTGCGCGCGGGTATCAAGAGAAGACCGGCCCCTCCGGGCGGCTATATTGGACTAGGCTCGCAGATTTGGACTTATCTCGTTTTGTCGCATTGGCGTTCAGACGGCGATGATGGATTGGAACGGGCGTGCAAATTGGCGGAGCAAATTCCCGAAGCAACGGAAGTAGACGAAAGGAATGAATTGCTGTCCGGAACAGCAGGTGCCATCGCGCCACTGTTGATGTTGGCTCGTAGAACGGAAGATCAAAGTTATATACGCCTCGCTTCGCAACTTGGGGATCGCCTGCAGGAACGCGCTACATATGAGAATGGAAAGGCTTCTTGGAGAGAAAGGAGTTTCGCGCCCGACGGGCTTGGCGGTTTCGCGCACGGCGTAACTGGCATTGGCTGGGCTTTGGCCCACCTGGCGCAGGCAACCGGGAACGCGAAATATCATCAACTTTGTCAAAAGGCATTCGCTTTCGAGGATTCCCTTTTTGACGAGGAAGATCAAAACTGGCTAGATTTACGAGGTCTCGAAGGACCAAAAACTGCAGCTGCCTGGTGTCATGGCTCAGTTGGAATCGGGCTGGCACACCTAAATTTGGATCCGAAGCTGAGTCAGCCGAAGACTCGGCAACTACTGCGCACAGCCGTCGCAGCGACCTGGCGCATCGGAATGGGACGTAATCAGTGCGCGTGCCATGGGAATTTGGGCGCTTGGGAATTGCTACATTGCGCGATCGAAGCCGGAGAGGCACCAGACGGCCTAGACGAATCGCTTTTGCTCGACTTTATCCTGACGAATCTGGAGCAGGACGGACCTTCGTGCGGTATTGGCGGGAATGTTTTTGTCCCTGGCCTACTTCCAGGCGTTGGAGGAATCGCTTATCAACTTCTGAGGGCACACCCGGAGCATAACTTACCCTCGATCTTAGCTCCAGGTGGAGACGAGCTCAATCGCGCGGAAGGCTTCTCTAGGATGGTGGAGACATGCACAAACTGAAGGCGATCTGGCGGGTCTTTTCGTATTTAAAGCGCTATCCGAGACTCGCCATATGGACACTTGCTTCTGCCATCGCAGGCACGCTGCTCGTCGTCGTTTTTCCGGCTGCGACGAGATACATTTTGAATGACGTCGTAAGCGGCCACCATCCCGACCATTTGATCCTCTTAATTATTGGCGTGGCTATCGCCATGCTACTTAACAGCAGGTTGGATTATCTTCGGCTGGTTCTCAATACGACTTTTGAGCAGAACGTTATTTTTGATCTCCGGCACGATCTTTATTCCCATATCCAGACTTTGCCAACGCGCTGGTTTGACAATCGCGCCACCGGCGATGTCATGACGCGGATTTTGGAGGACGTTGGCGCAGTCGAGCAGGTTCTTATCGACGGCATCGAACAGGGCGTCGTCGCCGTGTTGCAAATTGGTGTGGTCCTCGTGGCAATGTTTTTTGTGAGTCCGAAGCTGGCACTAGTGGCGCTTGTGCCGGTGCCGTTCCTAAGTACCGGCGCGCTCCTTTATACAGTTACTGCGCCCGGAAGATACCGACTGCATCGCAAGGCCGCGTCGACCATGAATTCGCTCTTGCACGACAATCTCTCGGGCATTCGGCAGATTAAGAGTTTCGTTCGCGAGAAAGAGGAAGAACGTCGGTTCAACATGGCCAGTGACGGGCTGCGACGCGCCACTCTCGTATTTATGCGGGTTTGGGGGCGTTACAATTGTTCGATGAATTTGTTCGCATCGCTCGGACTACTTCTAGTCGTGGCTGTAGGGGCGCACTGTATTTTGGTTGGCACCCTTCAGGTCGGTGACTTAGGGGCTTTCCTTTTGCTATCAAACTTTCTCTACCAGCCGATTCAAAAGCTACATGAATTGAACAAGCTCATTCAGGCGGCCCGGGCTTCCGCTGAACGAGTATTTGAAATTCTTGATTCAGCGCCTGAGCCAACTGTCGGTAGACAATTCACAGAAAGAGTGCGTGGAGAAATCGAGTTCCGAAACGTCAGTTTCAATTATTCCACGGAGTTGCCGGCACTGATCGACATTAGTTTGCGAGTACGGCCAGCTGAGACAATTGCACTTGTCGGGACGAGTGGTGCCGGTAAATCGACATTAGCCAATTTACTTACTCGCTTTTATGAGTTCGATCGAGGGGAAATCCTAATCGATGGGAATTCGATTCGCGATCTTAATATTCACGCTCTGCGGCAGCAGATCGGGACAGTTACTCAGGAGAGTTTTTTGTTTAACGGTACTATTCGCGAGAATCTTCAAGTCGGCAGAACGGATGCGACTGACGAAGAATTGCTCGAAGCAGCTGCGGCTGCGAATGCACGAACATTCATCGAGCGATTGTCGCGGGGCTTAAGTACCGTTGTGGGCGAGCGCGGCGTGAAATTAAGCGTCGGCGAGAAACAACGGCTTTGCATTGCGCGTGCGCTCTTAAAAGACCCACCCATCCTGATCCTCGATGAAGCGACTGCCAGTGTAGACACGGCGACCGAACGACTGATTCAAGAGGCGCTGGAGAATCTGATGTTTGATCGAACCTCGATTGTTATAGCGCACCGACTGTCCACCATAGTGGGCGCCGATCAGATCGTCGTGCTAGATCGCGGCCGAATCATTGAACGCGGCACACACGAGGAATTGCTCACGATCGATGGAAAATATGCGCGACTGTGCGAGCAAGGATTACTCGAGGCACCCGACCCTGAACTCGCACTTGCTCAGATTGAGCGAAGCGCCTGAGGAGGTTTATGGTCAACCACGGTCTTCGGGTCGCGATATTCATCACGATAACGAACTTAGGATTGTGCGGAAGCGTTCGCTCTGAACCTCAGGCAATTGAACCAGACGGACTGAGATTATCAGCGAACGATCCAGAGGTGAAATTGGGCGATCGGCTATTCTTCGAGACGCGCTTCTCCCAATACTTTTTTGCGCATTGTCACGGAGACGTAAACACGCCGCTGGGACAAGGCGATCTAGGGGTTGAACAGGTTAATGCCGTCGACCGAACTGCGCTTCCAAGTCGACTTGGAACGAAAAGCATCAATTGTCGCCAGTGTCACCTAGGAGATGACTTCACCAAGGACGAGCCGTTGGCGGGACGTACCTACGTGGATTTCAGCCGTCGCAGTCCCATTCCCGATAGGAGGGATGGCTTGGTGACAACGCCACGGAATTCTCCTTCCATGGTCGATTTCGGTTTGCCGCGCGAAGCGCCTATGCTCCTCCATTTCGATGGAGAGTTTGCGACCGCTGAAGATCTGACAGTCGCGACTCTAACCGGCCGGAATTTCGGCTGGTTGCCCGCTGAAGCGTCAGTGGCGATGGCGCATATCGCACGTGTAATCCGGGAAGATAATGGTAGGAACTCTCGTCAACTAGTGGATCGTCAGGGAAACGGTGTTCCGTATCGAGACGCGTTGTTGGGGACGGATCCCAATCTCCCGCCTGACCTCGTGATTCCGGAGCGATACAGGATCGATGTCATGAAAGCCTCGGACGGAGAAGTGTTGGAGGCGGTTGCGAAGCTCATCCACGCATACATGGATTCCCTTCGGTTCGGAACGCATAACACGTCGCGCGATTCCGATTCCCCTTATGATCTGTTTCTGCAAAAGAACGGTTTGCCAACTGGACCACAACGCGGCGAATCAAACCTTAATTACTCCGGTCGACTTCTCGCATTGCTGCGACAGAACAAGTCTTTTAAATGGGTGGCACCGTCTCGGGACGGGACTTTTAAGTTACACGATCAGCCGTACCGTTTCGGGAAGACTGAACTCCAAGGACTCAAGATATTCTTAACTCGTGGCAAGGGTTCGGAGGCCGGACATGCCGGCAACTGCGTAATGTGCCATTCCCCGCCGCATTTCACGGATCACAAGCTGCACAACACTGGGGTGTCGCAAACCGAGTACGAGAGTATCTTTGGGCCCGGCGCCTTCGCGGCTGTTGAAATCCCAAATTTGTCGGAGCGAAACGCCCACTTCGACGATTACTTGCCGCCTTCGTCGAACCATCCACATGCTAACAGCCGCTTTCGCGCTGCACCTGACGCGAAAAAACCGGGCTATGCGGATCTAGGCGCGTGGAATGTTTTTGCGAATCCCGATCTTCCGAAACCGCAAAAAGCGCTGGCTGAAATTTTCTGCGGCAACAGACCATGCGACCCAGCAAGCACTTTGCCGTTAACGCTGGCGTTTTTTAAAACAGCGTCCGTACGTGATCTCGGTCAATCGAATCCGTATTTCCACTCCGGCGCCGCAAGTACTATTGAGGACGCGCTCCATTTCTACGTCACCGCGTCGGGACTTGCCCGGGCCGGTAAATTGCGAAACGGATCTCCGGAATTAGCCGACATCCATCTCACCAGAAGTGACGTCCCGCCGCTGGCGGCCTTCTTGCGATCTCTCAACGAAGATTACCATTAGGCACAGGCATTCCAGCTAACTCAAGTTGGTCTAGCTTTCGTTGATCGATGTTGTTCTCATCGGAACAAGCTCAGCCACCGCTGGCGTGGACGCACATGACGGTCCACTCATTAAGGGGGACTATGGCCTCCCCGCGAATTGACCAGAGTCCGCCACGTCCGTGTGCAAGATTTGTGCAAGAAATTTAGCACGAAAAACACCAAAAAATCGCTCCTCAACACTATTTCAAACCCGAAGTCCGCTGCGTCCGTGTGCAAGATTTGTGCAAGAATGAGCCCCTTTTTGCTCGCCCCTCTGACGCGCAGTCGAAATTCGCGATTTTCGCGATTTACCCAGGTGAACTCGGTTCAATTTGATCGATTTTGAAAAGCAAAAAAATCGCAAAACCCGCAATTTTAAGTCCGTTGCGTCTGCCATTCCGCCACATCGGCATACGTTTAATATCAACGACTTACATAAATTGACTTGCACGAAAATCGGAGGCGAAAGCATATAGATACGCCCCTGGAATCGATTCTGGCGCATAAATCTAACGAGAACAAGATGAGCGACGGCCACTGTGAGCGAGCATCGCACGAAGTGAAAGTGATTTAGTCATCTGAAATGTGAGCATGCGTCGGGTGGCCGTTCGCTCCATCGCTTGGTTAGGCCGTGGGGGTGCGCCTTTCAAAATACTCCCGGTAATAGTCGTTTAGTGCGTCGGGTGTAGACTTCATAATCCTTTCCAAAGTTGGCAAGGAGGGCTCTTTCTTCCACTCGGATACGGTGGAATAGGACAAGGAACGTCGGAACTATAATAACGAACAAACTGAGTGCCGTGCCAAGCACTACCCCGAGGCCGGCACACTGTAGAAGCAAACCGGTGTAGGAAGGATGGCGCACAACGCGGTAAGGACCGGTCTCTACGACTCGGTGGTCGCACGCTATCGCCACGTCTACCGAGAAGAAACGGCCCAGGTGCACGATGGACCACCAGCGCAATGCCGTGCCGGCAGCAAAGAGACCCGCTCCAGACCACCGCCAGGGAACGCCGGGGAGGAACCTCGGACCCACGTTGCTAAGCGCGGCAAGATGACCGGCGATGATTGATCCGACAATTACCGCCCAAAGCCACAGGTGAGAGCCCCGATCTAGCCCCGTACTCGGAGCGCGGGACGCACGTCGTCGCCAGACGAGAGCAAGCTCGGAAACTAGCAACCCGGCGTCCAAAATAAGGTAGAACGGCGGGAAAAACATGGCGTTTGTGGCCTAACGAGAAAGAGATGAGCCACGGCAGGCGATGGCGCGATCTGTTTTCATTTCAGCCTCCCATAATTCATCCTTCATCCTTGCCGCGGAGCGGTCTGCCGTTGGCTTCATCGCCTGGTTAGATGGTCCGTCTTCGCCACAGATACAGACCGACGAGAAGAAATAGCAACGGCATGAAAATAAGAATGTAGCCGCGAGTCCAAAGCTCACGATGAAATGGCTCAACAACGGCACCTGGAGGTGCAAACCGCTCGCTTAAATAGTACCAAAGATCTGGCAGCAATAGCACGATCCAAAGACTTGTGATGACAGAAGCCGTGATTGCCGACCCACGACGCCACCGAGCGAGCAGCAGCATGGCGAACGAAAAAAGCACCGCTACGAGCAAAAAGCAGGCGAACAGTGCCGGATTATCGTTCAGAATGGGGAACTGCAACATGGTGTAACCATCTAACTAATGGATAGGCCGAAAATTTCGTCGGATATCCTGGATATTAGCCAGCAAGTACAGTTTTGTCTCAAAGTTGAGAGATTACCGCCACGACGATTTTTTGGCCTTTTCACGGCCGAAATCCGTCGCGTCTGTGTCCAGGAATTGTGCAAGAATGAACCCCTCTTTTTGCTCGCCCTTCGATGTGCATCAAAAATTCCCGAATTTTGCTGATTTACCCTCGCAAATCGGACTCGATTTGATCGATTTTGAAAAGCAAAAAAATCGCTAAAAACCTCAATTTTAAGTCCGTTGCGTCTGCCGTTCCGCCACATCGGCTTCGCTTTTGAATAGCATCGATTGACCGAAATTTGACCCCATTTCTTAAGCAGATCTCTCCGAATAATACCCCAATCGCCGCGCGCACTCTATATATAGAGAGAGGCAGTGGACGCAGCGGACAAAGACTTCTACGGTACGACGATTTTTCTTACCAACGGCCACTGGATGATCCACCGGACGGAACTCGCAGACGCGACCAACAAACACTCCTTTCAAGCCATTGGTCGGTCAACGCTGAGTGAAAATCGCGCAATGTTTCGTTAGGGCGGGCCCGCGAGACTAGTTGCCTAACGAATCACTACTTTCGGGCGATAAACATTTCTATAATACAGAAAGGCCCGGAGCCTACGGGGTCCGGTACTCCGGCAGCTGCCGGATCATTTGAGACTTTTCTTCAGCCGAAACGGAAAATGGAAATAAGTGATTTCCTTGAGCTCCTGAAACACGGCATTTGAAACCTTTTGACAGTGCGCCAAAATACAAGTGTGGTCGATCAGAAGGTCCGTGGCCAAAGCTGCACCACTTTCGACGCTACCGCCGAATCGCCAAGAGTGGGTCGCTGGGCCAGCCACGCTATTTGTAGATATGAATCCGAATAATCGCTTCCGCATTTATGGGTTATGTGCGGTGCTTTGCCTCTCGGGCGTGGCGGCGCGGGCAGAAGAGGTCAAGCGCAATGCCGCTATCCTTCACCGCGTGGGCGGCGGAGAAGACCCTGCTGCATTGATGGCCAAAGGCGACGAGTTCGACAAACGGCTTCAAGCCAAAGAAGCACTCGAATACTATATGCCCGCGAACAAGCTCCAACCGGACAACGTGGACCTTCTCGTCCGTATTGCGCGGCAGTACCGGCATTTGATGGCCGACGCGTCCCCGAACAAAGAAAAGCTGCGGCTCGGATACATTTCGCTCGAGTTCGCTAATCACGCCGCGACCCTCGCTCCGAAGAATGCTGAGGCACAACTCTCGCCCGCGATCAGCTATGGAAAAATGCTGCCGTTCATGGGAGCCAGGGATCAGGTGAATGCCGCGCCCCGGATCAAGGCGGCCGTGGATCGCGCGCTCGAGCTTGATCCGACCAACGACAACGCGTGGCATATTCTTGGGCGGTGGAACCGCGTGCTGGCGGATGTCAACCCGGTGAAACGGGCTCTGGCCAAAGCGCTTTATGGCGGCTTGCCGGTAACGACTAACGAAGCGGCGGAGAAATGTCTATTAAAGGCGATCGAAATTAATCCCAACCGACTCATTCACTATATCGAACTGGGGCACGTCTACGTCCAGATGGGACGGAAAGAGGACGCGCGTAAGTACATTAAAAAAGGGCTGGCCATACCTGACAAAGAAAAGGATGACCCGGAGATGAGAGAGGTCGGAGTGCAGCTGCTGGAAAAGCTGTGATCGTGCGAGAATCGATCGATCGGTCTGGCTAAACCGAAATCGCAGCGCCGTTAGGCAGCTGTCTGGCAGAGCCCGACCACAGGGGCATATCCGCCAGGCCACCGCCCATGAACTGATGGTGCCACAACTGGGTGGCGACGACCGCGGCAAGACCCAATTCCACGGAGAGTCGAGGGAGCGAGCCGGCCCGCAGTTCCCGAAAACCTTTGCGCCAGCGCGCGACCTCGCTGACATCGAAGTAACCGGTGCGGCGTAGCGAATCTTCGCTGAGAAGTTGCGCGACGTATGGCGGTTCTGGGTCCTTGTGAAAACTGTCGAGAGGCGCACGAAAGATGACCTTGCCGCGTCGAGCGATGGATTTCGGAATCCAGCGCTCCGCCAGCAAACGGAGCAGGTACTTATCGTGGAATCCGCGCAGTTTCCAGCGTGGGTGCAGTTTGGCGGTGAAGGCAAAGACCTCCTCATCCAGGAACGGATAACGAACTTCGACCGAGGAATGCATGGCCACGCGGTCACCTTTGGCTTGCAAGAGATGGCCGGCCAAGAGCACGCGCGCAGCGATCCAAATACCGCGGTTGAGCGGTGCCCAGCGCTTCGCTTTTTCGAGCGGAAATCCTAATTCGCCCCACGGGTGGCTGTCGTTCATCACTTCGCGCATCTGCTCGGAATAGAAGCGCAACTTCGAAATCGCGAGTAACCCGTAGGAATCGATCCAGGCATTTGGACCGCCGACGGAAGCTTCCACGCGCTCACGCCATTCCCGAGAAAAATGCGGCACTTTATTCAGACGCAGGTAAACGCTCTTTGCCCAAAAGCTCAGATTCAATCCCGGCACGACGTCGAGAAATCCGAAGAGCTTGGCCGCCTTGTACCAGGGATAACCGACGAGCCACTCGTCGGCGCCTTCGCCGGTCAGGACGACTTTCTGGCCATTGGCATGAACCCGTTCGGCCAACTTGAGCAAGGCACCGCAGGAGGTGTCGATCACCGGAGCTTCGGCGGCTTCAATCAGGCGGGGATAACTCTCAAGCGCTTCGCGATCGCCGTACTCTTGTACGATGGGCGGCATCGCTCCGATGTGCCGGGCCGAAAGACTGGCCGCGCTCAGTTCATCAAGTTCCGGCTCATTCACTCGCACAGTGTAAGTGTTGATCATCGGGCCTTTGAGACGGCAGGCCAGGGCGAGGATCATGCTCGAATCCACGCCACCGGACAGATATGAGCCCACGGGCACATCCGCGCGCAGCCGTTTTTCGACCGCATGCAGGAGCAATCCCTCGAATTCATCCACCAGCGCATTCGGGTTGTTTCCCCATTCCTCTTCACCCTGCGCCGGGAAATCCATTTCCCAGTACGCGCGTTCGGCAATCGCGGCCGCAGCGCCCGAACTTCCAGGCGTGATACGCAAACAATGTCCGGGCGGCAAAAGTTGAACTCCTTCAAAACAAGTTCTCGGTCCCGGCATCGCGGAGAAGGTAAACACGTGATCGAGCCCCTTGCGGTCGGGCCGCGGTGAAACCATTCCTGAAGCAACGAGACCTTTTATCTCGGAGGCGAACAGCAACCAGTCACGCTGGCGGCTCCAAAAAAGCGGCGCGATGCCAAACCGATCGCGTCCCAGGTGGAGTTGTCGCCGCCGCTCGTCCCACAAGGCGATGGCAAATTGGCCGCGCAGCCGCTCCCACATTCCTTCGTTAAGATCTTCCCAGAGGTGCGGGATGATTTCAGTATCGCAATGGGTCCGGAAGCGGTGGCCTTGCCTAACGAGTTCCTCGCGCCGCTCGACATAGTCGAATAATTCGCCATTGAAGACCACGAAAACGGTGCGGTCTTCGTTTGTCATGGGCTGCTGGCCATCGGCCAGATCGACAATACTCAGCCGCCGGGAAGCGAGTGAGATGCCTGGTTGTTCGAGAAAACCCTCCTCGTCCGGACCGCGGTGAGTGAGGGCGCGCGCCATTCGCCGCACCGCATCTTCCGGCGCCGGTCGCCGTCCAACCAGATCGATTATTCCCGCGATTCCGCACATGATTTCGTTAGATTCGGTTAACAGTTCTGCCTGTTTATTAATCGCGGCGCTTTCGGGGCGAGATGGTTTGGGACGGAAAAAATTTCCCGAAAAGCATCATGCAGTTAGCATCGCAGAGGGTGACAAAAGATAAAAGATGTGAAATGCGCACCGGTGCAACGCGGGCAGAGCATGCTAAAATCGATTTGGTGTTACCCACGTGAATATCATACCTTCCATTGACGTCATGACTCTGCGCGCGGATGGATAGCTGACTTGACTTGCTCACAGGCAGCGCTAATCAGTCCGCCCCTGCGGGCAACTCACGACCATGCAAAAAGAACGAATTGCCATTATTGGAGTCGGGTGCCGTTTTCCCGGCGACGTGAGTTCCAAGGACTCCCTTTGGAAGCTTCTCATCGAAGGCCGTGAAGGTGTCGTTGAAGTGCCGCCTAACCGCTGGAACGCGGGGCGCTATTATGATGCCGAGCCGGGCGTGGCCGGAAAATCCATTACCCAGCGCGGCGGATTTATTGACGCCATCGATCAATTTGATCCGCAGTTTTTTGGTATCTCGCCGCGGGAAGCTCCTTACGTGGATCCACAACATCGACTTCTCCTCGAGACCGCCTGGGAAGCGATCGAAGATGCCGGGCTCGTGCTCGATTTTGAGCGCGGAACCGATCTCGGGGTTTTCGTCGGCATATCGCACAACGATTATCAGGGAATTCAAAGCACGCCGTCCGATCATTTCGGTATCAGTGCGCATACTCCGACCGGAAGTGCGCATAGCATCGCCGCAAATCGAATTTCCTACTGCCTGAATCTGCGCGGCCCGAGCGTTGCCATGGACACGGCGTGCTCATCGGCGCTCACCGCTGTTCATGCGGCGTGCGAGCATATCTGGGCGGGTCGCGGAGACGCGGCGCTGGCGGGTGGTGTCACGGTCATGATTGCGCCCGGCGGATTCATTGGATTTTCACAGGCTGCGATGCTTTCGCCGGAAGGTCGGTGCGCGGCGTTCGACGCATCCGCGAACGGATTCGTGCGCGGTGAAGGCGCGGGCATGGTGCTGCTCAAGCGGCTTTCGCGGGCGATCGCCGATGGCGATCCGGTTCAGGGCGTAATTCTGGGAACGTCGACCAATCAAGACGGACACACCAACGGCATCATGCTTCCCAGCCCGGAGGCGCAAACACGATTGGTGCAAGACGCATGCAAAGACGCTGGAATCGCGCCTGAGGAGATTGGCTTTGTCGAAGCGCACGGCACTGGGACAGCAGTTGGGGATCCGATCGAAGCGCATGCTCTCGCGGAAGCGCTTTGCGGTAATCGAATCGCTCCCCTGCCGATTGGTTCCATCAAGACCAACCTTGGCCACTTAGAAACTGCCGCCGGCGTTGCGGGACTTCTCAAAGCGATGCTGGTGCTCAAGCACGGACAGATTCCTCCGAGCCTGCATTTTTCGACGCCGAATCCGCACATCGATTTCGACAAACTTAAGTTGCGCGTTCCGACCGAGCTCGAGCCGTTTCCGAATGGAACGGCGGAGCGCATCGCAGGCGTCAACTCATTTGGATTCGGAGGAGCGAATGCACACGTCATCCTGGCCGAACCTCCATCGCATCAGCCGCAAAAGTCTTCGGCCATTCCAGGTTATCGCCCGTGGCCGGTGATGCTTTCTGCGCGTTCGGAAAAATCACTTCGAGGTTCAGCGGCGAACTTAAGCGCATGGGTTAAACAGCACACCAATTCCAATGGCAGTTCGCCTTTTCTGCCGGATCTCAGTTACACATTGGGCGTCCGGCGGAATCATCACGCGCATCGGCTGACGCTGGTCACTTCCAATTGGGCCGAACTGATAGAGGAACTCGACGCGTTTGCGAAAAAGGAAGAAAGCCCGAAAATCCGCGCGGCTTTCACACCCCGCAGAGAGCAAGCACCGCGCATCGGCTTCATCATGAGCGGTCAGGGTCCTCAATGGTGGGGAATGGGACGCGACTTGATGCAAAATGAGCCGGTATTTCGCGAAACGGTCGAGCGCTGCGACGCGGCGCTCCGTCCCTGGGCGAGGTTTTCGCTTCTGGAAGAGCTCGGACGTGCCGAAGAGATCTCCCAAATGTCCAGGACGGAGATCGGACAGCCTTCCATTTTTGCCATGCAAGTGGCGCTTGCTGCCCTGTGGAAATCCTGGGGTGTTCAACCGTCGGCCATCGTCGGCCACAGTGTGGGCGAGATTGCTGCCGCGTGCATCGCCGGAATCTTTTCCATCGAAGAAGCGGCCCGGATTGTCGCTCTGCGAGCGCGTCTCATGGAGGGATGCGCACGAGGTGATGGAACAATGCTGGCAGTGGGTTTGCCGGAGAATGAAGCCGTGGCGCTCATCGCTCGGCACGACCGCACTGTAACAATCTCCGCCGTCAATGGCCCACGTTCGATCACACTCTCGGGTCCGCGTGTTTCGCTCGAGGCCATAGCTGCGGAACTCGAGGCTCAAGGCGCGTTTGCGCGACTCGTTAGGGTCGATCATCCGTTCCATCATCCGCTCATGCGACCGGCGTCGGAGGCGCTGGAAGCTGCGCTCGCGGATCTCAAACCACAACCGGACGAAGTTCCATTTTTCAGCACGGTGACAGGTGATCGCTGTGCCGGCGAATCGTGCGATGCCACCTATTGGGGACGCGGCATTCGCGAGCCGGTGCGTTTTGCCCCGGCCGTGTCCGCTCTGGCCGACTTTGGCGTAGACGTTTGGCTGGAACTCAACGCGCATCCCGCCCTTGCCCATTCGACCCAGGAATGTCTTGGGGCGCGCGGCGCCAAAGGCACCGTCATCTCTTCCGCCCGTCGCGAGCGCGAATTTGAATCGATGCTCGAGGCGGCAATGGATCTGCACCGTGCTGGTGTTCCGCTCAATTTTTCCGCGGTGACGCCGTCGCGGCATCTTCTTTCGCTGCCGGCTTACGCATGGGAAAAGGCGCGGTGGTGGAACGAAGCAAGCGATGCCCGTGATGGCCGGCTCGCACCCGGTGGACGCGGCCTCTTCGATGTCCGACTCCCACGCGCGATGCCGACCTGGATCGTTAGGCTGGACTCCCGGCACATGGCTTTTCTGAAAGACCACAAGGTTGAAAATCATGTGATTTTTCCGGCGGCGGCGTTTGTCGAGATGGCGCTTGAGGCAGGCGTGCAGTTGTTCGAGGGACGACCGTTTGTCGTTGAGGACTTCGAGATTCGCAAGCCGCTCATCCTTCCCGATCCGCCATTGGGTGTTCAGATTGAATTCTCCTATTCGCCTAACGAGCGCACTTTTGCGATTCAAAGCCGGTTCGAACAGAGCGTGAGCTGGTCACTCCACGTGGTAGGTTCGCTGCGCGGCGAGCGCTGGGAGTCTGCCTTTGGCTCCTCAGGATGGGCGCAACCTCACGATGTTCAATCTGTCGCGGTCGACGGGTTCTACCGTCACTTGAACGATCTTGGCTTGCGCTACGGCGAGGAGTTTCGACCGATTCGCGAACTCTCAGCCGGCGCGGGGCAATCTGCTGGCTATGTGGTCTTGTCCGAACCGGTCGCTCTCCGCGCAGACGAATATGCCGTGCACCCGGTTCTCTTCGACGGAGCGCTTCAAGTGTTCTCCGCCGGTGCGGCGACGGTTGAAGACCGTCACGCCCGGATGAAGCTGCCGGTCGGTTTCCGCCGGATTCTCTTTCTCGGCTCGCCGGGCTCGTCTACTCGCGTTTGTGCAAAGGTGACCAAATTTGGCGAAGACTTCCTCGAAGGTGACATCTCTCTATATAATGAGGGAGGCAAACCTTGCCTGCTGGTGGATGGTTTCAGGGCCATTAGCCTTTCCGGCGCGGGCCGTTCTGCCGCGCCCGGCGGCATCCGCGATCTGACGTATCATGTGGCTTGGCAACGGGTGCCTGAAGAGTCACCCAAATACACCCTTCCGCCGCTGCCGGTGAGTCAATTGAAGAGTGCGGCACAAGAGGCCTTGGACCGCGTCGTTGCTGTTCGCGGCGTTCCCGAACTGGAGGCAGCGCTTTGCGCTCTGGACGATCTCGCCGCCGCCCAACTGGCGCGCGGGCTGCAGGAAATGGGCGTGTCTGCAAATATTCCGTTTGATGAAGCGACGCTTCAGGTAGCAACAGCGATGCAACCTGTCTTTGAGCGGTTGATGACCGGTCTCGTTAGGCACGGTTTGCTCCGGAGAAAAGAAATGGGATTCGAGGCGGCACCGGATTTTGCGCAAGCGGCAGACTCCGCCGGGAAAGTTCTGCGCAACTATATCGAGAAGCATCCTGGACATCTTCCCGAGGCGCTGCTTTGCGAAGGGAACTGTGGTGAGTTGGGATCGATTTTGCGCGGTGAAAAGGACGCGGTGCAGGTCTTGTTCTCGGGGACTGGTGCGGAGTTACTCGATCACTTCTATGGCGATGGGCTCTTCACCAGCCATTGGCTCGCTGCAATCGCCGCGGCTGTGAGCACCGCAGCGCGAAGTCTGCCCGAAGGACGCGGCCTGCGCATCCTGGAGATCGGAGCGGGCACTGGGGGATTGGCGTCGCAGGTTCTACCACTCTTGGAGCGCGGCTTGCATTCCTACACATTCAGCGATGTCTCGGCCGCATTTTTCTCCGGCGCCGCGCAGAAACTGGCGGCGTTTTCGGAGGTGGAGTTTAAGATTTTCGATCTCGAAAAACCGGGCGTGGAGCAGGAACTCGATGCTGCGACGTTCGACTTCATCATCGGGACCAACGTGCTGCACGCTGTCCGCGATGTGCGTGCCTCATTGCGTAATTTACATGGGCTGCTGACACCCGGAGGCAGCCTCATTTTCATGGATACGGCTACGCCGCAACTTTGGACGGAGACCGTTTTCGGACTAACGAACGGATGGTGGCGGTTCACTGATCGCGATCTGCGCCCAGAACAACCGTTACTCAAGAGAGCACAATGGGAAACGGTGCTGCAGGAAACTGGTTTCGTTGAAACGGCTTCGTTGCCCGGTCTGATCGGCCCAACTGGAGGCGAAGGTCAGATCGGCCTGCTGGCACGCAAGTCTTACGAGGAAGCTGCGGTGTCGGGTCAGATCCAGTTGCAAGCGCCGGAGGAGAAATCATGGCTTGTTTTCGCGGATGCCTCGGGAATTGGTGAAGTGTTGGTTTCGCGGCTGCGCGAAGTAGGCGCCAGATGTCGCGTTGCCAGGCAGGGAAAAGATTTCGGGTTCGATGGCAACGACGCTTTTACCTTGCGACCGGCAGCGCTGGAAGACTGGCAACAGCTGGTCAAGAATTGCCAGGGCTGCTCGCCCGAGCGCATCGTTTACCTTTGGAATCTCGATACACGTGTCAATGGAGCCGACATGGCGACCAACTTGGACGCACTGCTCCATCTTACACAGGCGCTCGAATCCGCTGCGCCCGCGGCGAAATTGCGCCTGGACTTGGTAACGCGAAACGCTCAGCCCGCCGGCCGCGATCCTCGACCGACGGCGGTAGCGCAAGCGCCGAGCATCGGATTGATGCGCGTCATTTTGAACGAATATTCCAACCTTGCCTGGCGTGCCATCGATCTTCCCCCGGAACCATCCTCGGCGGATACGACATCGATTTGGAGCGAGCTATCTCGCAAAGACTCGGAACGCGAGATCGCCCTGCGAGGTGAAGCTCGCTACGTTCGACGACTCGACCGCGGCCGGTTGTCTTGTGAGCAGTGGCTCGATCCGAGCCTGCCGTTGCGTTTGGAATCCCGCGAACGCGGTCGTCTCGACACGCTCCGTTTTGCTCCGTTCGAATTGCCGCTGTGTGGCCCGAGTCAGGTGTTGATTGAAGTGAAAGCGGCCGGAATGAATTTCCGCGACGTGCTCAAGTCACTGGCACTTTATCCAGGCGACGCTCCGGATGCGCGCATTTTTGGCGACGAAGTCAGCGGCATCATTAAGGCGGTGGGCTCGGACGTCATGCACCTGGCGCCAGGAGATCGTGTGTTCGGACTCGCCGTCTTTGGAATTGCCACCCATGCGATAGCGCGTGCGGGAGACGTGCGACGGATGCCGGAAGATCTGACATTTGAGGCGGCGGCAACGTTGCCGGTCGTTTTCATGACCGCGTGGTATTCGCTGCGAAACGTGGCGCGATTGCGCGAGCGCGAGCGCATCCTTGTTCACGCGGGCGCGGGTGGCGTCGGAATGGCCGCCATCCAGATCGCGCTTTATCTTGGAGCAGAGGTGATCGCCACCGCCGGCAGCCCAAGCAAACGTGCCCTGCTCAAAACGCTCGGAGTGAAACACGTGATCGACTCGCGACGCGGCGATTTTGCTGAGTCGGTGATGAAGATAACAGAGGGCAAAGGAGTGGACGTCGTTCTGAACGCACTCGCCGGCGACGCGATCCCGATGGGTCTCTCCTGTCTCGCCGAATTTGGCCGCTTCGTCGAGATCGGCAAACGCGATATTTACCAAAACGCGCGCATTCCGCTTCGGCCTCTCCGCAACAATGCGTCATTCCATGTCGTCGCTATGGATGCGGTTTTCCATGGTAACGAAGAACTGACCCGGCAGCTGCTGGAGGAGATTTCTGACCTGGTCGAAACGCGTGCGTTGCGGCCGCTTCCTTTCCGGGCCTTTCCTGCGTCCCGCATTGATTCTGCATTTCGACTCATGGCTGGTGGAAAACACATCGGCAAGGTTGTGGTCGCATTCCCGACGCCCTTTGTTCCGCGACGCGGTGAATTGCCCGCTCCGAGATTCGAGGTCAAGCCGGACGGATGCTATCTGATTAGCGGCGCTTTCGGCGGCTACGGCAAAGTACTGGCTCGATGGCTGGTTGAGTGTGGTGCGCGTCATCTTGTGCTCACGAGCCGGAGCGGCGCTTCCAGTACGGAGGCTAGCAAATTTGTTGAGGACCTGCAGGAGCGCGGTGTGGAAGTGCGGGTCGTGTCTGCGGATGTCGGCGCGCCCGATGACGTGCGGCGGCTTTTTGCAGAGATCAAGTCTGGTGCGCAGCCGCTCCGCGGCCTCTTTCATCTCGCGATGGTAATCGACGATGCCCCGCTCGCGGCGCTCACACCCGAACGCATGCGAACCGTCCTCGGACCCAAGGCAGATGGTGCATGGCTCCTCCACCAGGCATCTCTCGAAATGAAACTCGATTGCTTTGTGATGTTCTCATCTGTCTCAAGCATTTTTGGCAATCCAGCTCAGGGAAATTACAGCGCGGCGAACGCCTTCCTCGACAGCCTGGCGCACCATCGCCAGGCACTTGGTCTGCCTGCGCTCACCGTAAATTGGGGCGTGCTAGGTGGTGAAGGCTACGTGATGCGAAACGAACGGGTGGCGGATTTTCTTGCCCGGCAGGGAACGCTGGAAATTTCTCCCGGAGAAGCAACCGCGTTGCTGGAATCGTTTCTTCGTGCAGGAAGTGCGCAAGCGATTTCGATCCGGGTCGATTGGGGAAAGTGGCGTCAGTTCTTTAGAACGATGCAGGAGAATCCGTTTCTTGAGCGCATTTTCGCGGCGCTTGAAAATCAGGAATCTGTTGGCACGACGAGTGACTGGCGAAGCCGGATCGACGCGGCCGGGCCGGCGGAGAAACAGGCGGTCATCTGCCAGGCTGTCCGCGAGGCCGTCGGCTCTGTTCTGCGGGTCAAGCCGGACAGCTTGCGTGACGATCAACCGCTGACGGATCTTGGACTGGATTCGTTGATGGGTGTAGAAATCGAGACCTCACTCGAAGCCGCAATCGGTGTGGCATTACCTCCGACCAGTCTTATGCGCGCGCGAACCATCGGTCAGATCGCCGCGTTAATCGCCGGCCACCTCGGTGGCGGTGTAGCGAAGGCCGAATCCGCGCCAGTAGCAGTCCAACCGGAAGCGGCCAGCGCAGTCGATCTCGATGCCATTTCTGACCAAGAGATCGAACGCCTCCTCGGGCGCGAGTCGGACTCTGAAGAAACTGAGACGATCGAAGACGCCACGCGCTAACTACAACCTCGTGCAACCGCGGTGCCATGCCAATCGATCAGCGCGCTCGTCTCAAACAATGGCTCGATAGCGGTGAAGTCCAGCTTCATCCGCTTACTTTTCCACAACGGGAACTCTGGGAAGTCTCACCGGTAACGGTGGAGGACAACGCGAATCACATCTGCTGCGTCATCGACGTACACGGTCTCCTGACTGAACGCGAGGCCCGCGCTGCGATCCAGCGCGTGGTCGAGCGTCAGGAAGTCTTGCGTCTCTCAATCCTTCCCGGCAAGGAGCGTCCACTCCAGATGATCCGAAAGGATTGCGGGATCAATTTTGATTTTCGCGATGCTTCAGCAGACGATGCGCGACCGGAAGCGATCGAAGAACTGGTAGCCGAGATTTTCCGCGCCCCGTTCGATCTGATGCAAGGACCGCTCTATCGCGCGGTAGATTTGCGTCGCGCAGCGAATCATCACGTGCTTGTCTTTGCGATTCATCACGCCATTGCGGACGGCTGGAGCCTCGGCGTTCTGGTTCAGGATCTCTTTGCTGCCTACATCGAGGTCGTGATGGGATCCTCGGATCCTTTGCCGGCGGTCCCGCAAACCTACTCAACGTGGGGCGTGACCGAGCGCGCTTATTGGAAACCGGAGATTTTGGAGCAGCGAATCGAGTTTTGGCAAACCAGGCTAGCCGGTTTGGGTCGAGCGTGGGACCCGTCGATTACACCCGGCCCACCCAAACGATGGCTTTCGGCAGTTTCTGCTGACCTGACTAACGAGATCCGGAAACTGGCGCGCCGGACCGGCATCACATTCTTCAGTGCTTTGTTTGGAGCTTTCCAAATTGCGTTCTGCGAATGGAGCAGTTTCGATGATCTCGTAGTGGGAACGCCGGTGGCCAATCGCACTGGGCAAATGACACGCGAAACAATGGGTTACTACGCGGGCATCGTACCTTTGCGCGGGGAGATCGATCGCTCGCGCGTTGTTTCTGATCATTTACGAGCAGGACATCAGGTAACGATTGACTCTTTTGCCAACGCCATCCCTTTCGTCGAGTTGGTGCACGGTCTCGGCAAGCAATCGGAAGCAGGATACAACCCGCTGTTCGACGTACGCTTTGCCTTGCAGAATCATCCCATGCCGGAAATTTCGCTGCCGAATCTTTCCGCACGCCTCAGCATGCGTTCGACTGGCACGGCGCGTTTCCAACTTGGGTGCGAAATCACCGAAGAGGGCGAAGGCCTGGAAATCGCATGGCTTTTCCGCGAGAATTTGTTTTCCCCGCGTGACATTGAAAGCCTCGATGGCATATTTCGGCGAGTACTGGCGGGGATCTGCCGCTCGCCCGAGAGCCGCATCTCTGAAGTGTTGAACCAACCCCAATGAACGAAGCCTCCATCGATGAAGACTTTAGTGAGATGCATGAGCCGCATTGGGTCTTGCGGGGTGCGTTTCAGTTTCTCGTTTTCGGTTTGGTTTTGACTGAAGTGATGCTCGCGATGGCGGTCTATCGCGGCTGGATCTGGCTGGCGGTGCCACTCGTGCTCGTAGTCGGTCATTTGATGCACGGCCTCCTCATCGGTCTGCACGAAGCGGCTCACGGGCTTCTCCGAAAAAATCGTCGCTTCAATGAGTTCGATGGGATGGTGATTGGCACGCTGAGCCTGATGAGCTTCAGTCTCTACCGCGTTATTCATCAAACGCATCATGCCTATCTCGCAACGGAACGTGATTGCGAATTCTGGCCGCTTTCTCACACGAACATTCCACGATGGAAGAGATGTCTGGCCGCATTTTTTGAGCTGAATTTCGGATTGTTTTATGGCCCGTTTGTTTTTCTGCGAGCCTTTCTCTGTTCTTCGACTCCGGTTCGAAGCAAGCGCGTTCGTCGCCGGATCTGGGCGGAATTGGCGCTGACTGTTGTGATCTGGGCTCTGATCCTATGGACCGTGACAGCATTCGGTCTGTGGAAATATTTCCTCTGGATGCATCTCGTGCCGGCATTTTTGGCGGCTAATTTGCAGAATTGGCGCAAGTACATCGAACATGTGGGAATGACGGGCGACACGGTCAACGGTTCGACCCGGAGTATCGTGGCGAAGAGCTGGCTGGGACGGCTGGTTGCTTTCACCCTGCTGCACGAACCGTTTCATGGCGTTCATCATCAACGCGCCGGCTTGCCGCATGCCTTCCTGCCGCAGCACGTGGAGAAATTGCAGCCGACCAAGCCGGGCGAGCGGATGCCGTACCCAAGCTATCGTTACGCATTAATGGACGTGCTGCGCTGCCTGGCCAATCCGCGCGTCGGGCCGCAATGGCAGACCATAAGGAGCAATTAGAAGAGCAGGCTCGTTCGCTCTCCACTACGCCGGGGCATTTTTCGAGCAGCCTGACAAGCGCAATCAAGTGATCCAGCACGCTCCCAGCACCGCCGCTCTTCTCGAGGCCAAATCTCTTACCCGCGATTTTGACGAAGGGCACGTCAAAGCCCTGCGCGGAGTCGATTTTTCCATCAGAGAGGGCGATTTCGTCGCCATTACGGGACCAAGTGGATGCGGCAAATCGACCTTGCTGCAATTACTCGGCGCGTTGGACCGACCGACGTCCGGAACCCTTCTCTACCGGGGAAGCTCGCTGCCGGATCATCCCAATCCCTCAGCCTACCGCGCTCGCGAGATCGGATTTATTTTTCAAGCGTTTCACCTTCTGCCAACTTTCACCGCGTCTGAGAACGTGCAGATTCCGATGTTCGAAAGCGATCGCTCGGCTTCAGAGCGACGCGAGCGCGCTTTCGAATTGCTGAAGTTGGTTAGCCTTGAGCATCGGCTGGATCATTTTCCTTCCAAACTTTCGGGGGGCGAGCGTCAGCGCGTGGCTATCGCCCGCAGTCTGGCGAACGGGCCATCTCTGCTTCTGGCGGACGAACCAACCGGCAATCTTGACAGCGAGAATGCGCATGCTGTGCTCAACCTCATTATCCGTCTGCAACAGGAGCAAGGCCGCACCATGGTGCTCGTCACTCATGATCCCACGATTGCCGAGCGGGCTGGAAGAATTCTTCGCATGATGGACGGTCGAATTGTATCGGACGCCAAAACATGACCTTCTTTTCCGTTGTCATCCGCGGTCTCTGGCGCCGACCTTTGCGCACGGGATTGACTCTCGCGGGAATCTCCATTGGCATCGCTGCGGTCGTGGCCTTGGTTGGAATGTCGCGCGGTTTTGAGAAAAGCTGGCAGGTAGGATTGAAGGCGCGCGGAACCGACATCGTCGTCAGTAACAAAAGCGGATCGCTCACGCCGAAGCCCTTTGATGCCTCCGTTCGCGATCGTATCGCCAGCCTTCCGCATATCGCCGCGACCTGCAATCTGCTCGTAGAGGTAACCAGTGTGGAAGACTCTGATCTAATGATTCTTTCCGCCCGGGAGTGGGGAGGATTTTCCTGGAGCAATCTTGAAATTGTCTCCGGACGCATGCCGCGCGATGCCACCGAAGAGGCAGTGGTTTTGGGCCAGACCGCGGCGGAAGTCCTTAAGAAAAAAGTCGGTGATCCAATCCAGATTGAGACCAAGGCCTTGAGGGTCGTCGGAATCGTCAAAGGTGGCGCACTTGTCGAAGACGGGTCGGTTATTCTTTCTTTGCCGCTCTTGCAGGGAATCCTTGGCTCTCCCAACCAAATCAATGCAATCGACGTTCGCGTGACTCCTTCGACTAACGAGCAACAGATCCGGGAACTTACCCAACAGATCCAGCAACAGGTCCCGCAGGTCCGCGCCGTGACCGTGAGCGAGCACTTAAGCCACTTTGAGGGATATCGCATGGTTCGGGCCATGAGTTGGGGTACTTCCCTCCTCGCGGTGCTGGTCGGTGTGCTCGGCGTGATGAACACCATGCTCATGACCGTTTTCGAGCGCACTCATGAAATTTGCGTGTTGCTCGCGGTTGGTTGGACGCGCCGCCGCATCATGCGGATGATTCTCTACGAGTCCGCGTTGCTCGGCCTTTTCGGCGGCGCCATTGGCGTGGCGATCGGTGCGGTTGGCGTCCAGGTGCTGGGTGCCACGCCGGCTATTCGGGGGCTTTTGCAGCCGGATCTCAGCCTTCCGCTCCTTGGACTTTCTGTCGTGATCGCAGTCGCCGTTGGAATAGTTAGCGGGCTTTATCCCGCCTGGCGCAGTTCGCGACTCATGCCGAGCCTGGCGTTGCAAGCCGGATGAGGGAACTTGAATCCGTGAAGCCTTTCTTTACCCTGGTCCTTGCCGCTGCGGTCCTCTGCATTATTTCCGTTCGCGCCGAGGAGCCTGCCCCACCCGCGCTGTCCGCCGCAGAACTTGCCGATCGGATAGAGACTACCAGCCAGGGAAGCGCCCTGATCCGCACCAAACTCGAAGTGCAATCAACCGGAGGCGCCAATCGCGTCCTGCAACTTCAAATCAAGCAACGCCGCACGAAAACGGCCACCGATCTTGTTTATCAGGTGCTTTGGCCCGACGAGTATAAAGGAGAAGCTGTCGTTCTGCATCAGGCGCAGGGTACGGCGACAGGCTCGATTATCGTTCCGCAACAGCCGATTCGCCCGCTCAAGTCCTCCCAAATGAGCGAGGGATTGTTCGACAGCGATCTCTCTTATCAGGATGCGGTGGAGAATTTCTTTGCCTGGAAAAAGCAGGCTGTCGTCGGCGCGGAGGTCATCAACGGAGTGAGCTGCCAAATTCTCGAGTCGAAGCCGGACAATGCTTCCATGTCCATCTACGGCAGGGTGCGGAGTTGGATTGATCCCCGGCGTTTTGTTCCGTTGCGGATCGAGAAATATTCATCCTCCGGTGAGTTGATCCGCCGCATCGATATCACGCGCGTCGCGCGTGATGAAAAACACAATCCGATCCCAGCCAGTCTCACTGTGCATGGCCCTCGAAAAAATAGCGTGACGCAATTCAACGGCGCGCGCATCGACCAGGATGTGAACTTTACCGACGCCGACTTTACCACGGAGGGTGCTTCGCACTGATCGAGGCAAGCTTCGCCTAACGAGTTTTTACTGCGTCTTCCACCAGCTGCCCGGTGTTGAGAAGACCCGCCTCAGACAGTCGCGGCCCGATCAATTGCAGGCTCGTAACCCGCGCCTTCTCGCGACGCACCGGCACCGGTAGGGCCAGCGCCGGGTTGCCGGCAAAATTGACTGCCGCTGTGTTTTGCAACGGAAGCATCTGCGCTTCGCGAATTCCTACTCTCAAATTGAGCAGTGGAAGTTCCGGCGGCATTTTTTGAAGTGTCGGTAACGCGATGAAGTCCACCTTCTCGAAAGCTTCACGTAGCGTCCTCTGCCACGCACTTCGCCTGCCCAATGCGCTTCGGTAACTCGTGGTATTGTTTATCTCACCGAGTCGAAGGACCGACTGGGTTCGAGCTGTGCAAGCGAGCTGAAATCGCCCGTCGCTGATCCACGCACCCGCTGAGGCAACGGTGGTGCCATCCTTCTTCGCCTGCTCGAATTTCTCGCTCAGGCTTTCGTCCAGTGCGACCACTTGGAATCCCGTTTTGGCGAGCGCATCGTCGATTGCTTGATCGATTTTTGGATCAGTACCTTTCAGTTTGAGACGTCCGACCCGGATGCTTCGCGCGGTAGGCTTTGCTACCTTCGCCGCCGCATACTTGGCCCCAAAACCATCTTCCAGAAGCTCCATGCCTTGAGCGGTATGAGCGATGTCTTTCCCCATCGGCCCTACCGTGTCGAGATGCTTTTCAACCGGATAACAACCTTCGATCGGAACTAAGCCGAACGTCGTCTTCAAGCCGACAATACCGCAACAGGCGGCAGGCACACGAACCGACCCGGCCGTATCCGTGCCGAAAGCCACGTCCGCCATTCCAGACGCCAGCGCGACGGCATTTCCCGACGAGGATCCGCCGGGAATCAGGCGTCGATTCAACGGATTCACGGGCGTCCCGAAATATTCATTCATGCCAGACGGCGAGACGGCGAATTCGCTCATGTTGGTTTTGCCGACGATCTGCACGTTACGCTCGCGCGCGATCGCCAGACACGGGGCGTCCTTTTCCGCGGGCTTATGGGTTACGGAAAAGATCTCCGAACCGGCGGTCGTAATGACGCCCTTCATATCGATGTTATCCTTAACTGCGAGCCTTAGGCCCTGGCTGTTTGGATTTGGCGGCCAGTAATCAATGAAAGCACGATTGCCGGAGAGTTTGCTGGGACGAGGTACAAACGAGCAGCCGCTGCACAGGACTAGAGAAGCAAGCGTAACCGGCAACCATTTAAAGCCAGCGGGGCCGGTGTGTCTCATGCGCGGAACGCTGGACGTTTGCGCGTTGTTTGCAAGCACGACTGTCAAAAAGCCTTATCGGCGCAATTCACGCTGGCCGGAATGCGGAACCCAAAAATAATCCTTTCGACGTCGTTTCAGACCCGAAGTCCGTCGCGTCGGTGTGCAAGAATGAGGCGACTTCTGCTCGGCCTCCGAACACCCGGAAAAAATGACAATCTGGGCGATCTACACAGGTAAAATCGGTCAGATTTGATGCGCAATGAAAAGCGCAGAAATCTCTAAAATCGCAATTTTAAGTTTATTGCGTCTGCCATTCCGCCACATCGGCAGTTTAGATGCTCAGAGTGTAGCCGCGGGAGCCGATTACGCCAAAACGAAAGTCCGCGGCAGCCAGCTCTCACGGCGCGTGGTACTATAATATAGAGAGGCACACGGATCGGTGCTGCACAATGCGTGCACTCGCCAAGGTTATGGCGTGACAGGCTGACCGCCGATCCGGAGAGTCGAAAAGAAATTGTCGGCGCTGATACAGCGCCGCTACAATAACAGTGTGACTACCGCCAATAAAATCACCGTCGCGCGGATACTGATGATTCCGTTGTTCGTGACGATGGCGATCTATTACGGCGAAAGCATTCAGCGACACGATCCGCAGGAATGGATGCGCTTCACGGCCATCATCATTTTTCTTGTTGCCGCCGCGAGCGATGGACTCGACGGCTATATTGCGCGCCGCTACAAACAACGCAGTTCGTTAGGTTTAATTCTTGATCCGATTGCAGACAAAGGCCTGCTCTTGAGCGGCATCATCACGCTGAGCATCAGCAACTGGAGCCAAAGCGATCCCGATTACGGAAAATTTCCCGCCTGGTTTCCAGTTCTCGTCATTACTCGGGACGCAGTACCTCCTGGTCGGCACCGGGATTCTCCATTTTTTCATCGGCAACAAAATGAAAGTGAAACCAAGCTGGACTGGAAAGGTCGCCACGGTCTGCCAAATGTGCGCGATAGCCTGGGTCATGTTGCAAATTCATTTTCTTCCGCTCATTTTTGTGGTCGGAGTTGCCGGCGCCTTTACCCTTGTCTCGGGCATCATTTATGTGATGTCGGGCGTGCGACAATTACAGGCGGAAGGGCACGCTCACGCACACTCGGACTAACATCGGTCCCTCTTCGGTCCAATCCGGACTGGCATTAAAGCTATGGCGTGACAGACATCGGAAGATCGACATCTTGTTTGCGTGCGGAATGTCGCAATTATAGGACGACCGAACGTCGGCAAGTCGGCGCTGTTTAATCGATTAGCAGGCCGAAAGATCGCTATCGTTCACGATCAGCCGGGTATCACTCGCGATCGAACTTCAGCAATCTGCGAGCGAGGGGCGCAACCCTTTACGGTTTGGGACACCGGCGGAATTTTCGGCGCCGGCGAAGTGGAATTGACCAGCCAAGTGCTCCGTGCGGTGAAAGAAGCGTTGCGCGAGAGTGATCTGCTTTTGTTCGTCGTCGATGCCAAGGACGGCCTTACGCCGGTTGATCAAGAGCTTGCCCGCATGTTGCGCAAATCGCACAAGCCCGTCCTCCTCACGATCAACAAAATCGACCACGACAAGCACGAATCGCTGGCGGCGGATTTCGATTCGTTAGGCTTCGACAAAAATGTTTCGATCAGCGCCGAGCATAACCGCGGCATTGGGGAGCTGCTCGAACAAATCGAAAAGCTTCTCCCCTCTCCAACGAACTCCGGTGCTCAACTCTCAGCAAACGCGAGTCCGGCTCGGACCGACTCTCAACCAATCAGCATCGCGATTATCGGCCGGCCTAACGTCGGAAAATCGTCATTCATCAATGCGATCGTCCAGAGCGAACGCGCAATTGTCAGCGAATTGCCCGGAACAACCCGCGATTCGATCGACATTGCCTACGAACGCGACGGCCGGCAATTTCGTTTCGTCGACACCGCCGGAATACGCCGTCGCGGAAAGGTTTCGAGCTCCGTTGAAGTTTTTAGCGTGATGCGGGCGGAGCGAAGCATTCAACGCGCGGACCTCTGCGTCCTGATTATCGATGTTACCAGTGGCGTGACTGCGCAGGACAAACGGATCGCCGGTTTGATCCAGGAAGCGCGGAAAGGCGCGTTGATCGTGTTGAACAAATGGGACCTCGTAAAACCAAAACGCGGCGCTCGGGAAACAGTCCGCGAGCTCGCCGATCAAGCGCGCGAAAGAATGTTCTTTCTCGATTACGCGCCGGTCGTGGTCGCGTCCGCGCGGACGGGCGAAAATATCGAGCGCCTCTTCGGAGAGATCGACAAAATCGAGCGCGCATCGAAAACGCGGATTGGGACCGGCGTTCTAAATCGGTTGATGCGCGCGGCGCTCGCTGCAAATCCGCCGCCCATGGTCAAAGGCAAGCGACTGAAACTCCTCTACGCGACGCAATCGGGTGGGTCGACCAATCGCCCACTCGCTCCGGAGGAGTTCGTGTTGTTCGTAAACGACCGGCGTTTACTCGCGAGGACTTACGCCCGCTATCTCGAGGCGCAGATCCGCGAACATGCTCCTTATCCCGGTTTGCCCATCATTTTGACTTTGCGCCCGCGCAGTCAAAAGTTGTAGCCATGGCCCTGCTCGCCACGCCGTAGGTCGCCGCGGCGACCGAAGGCGGGTGGGCCGTACCACGGCCGCAGGCGCGTGGCTATACGAATCGAACGTTTCGCAGCCCGCACTTGTCTGAGTTTGTCTAGAAAAAACATGAAATCTACGCAGGAAATCACCCTTGAAGTCCAGGAGCTGGGCCGCTGGATCCCGCCGCTCCGAGAACAAGTTTCGCACGTGGTCGTTGGCCAAAAGTACCTGGTCGACCGCTTGTTGCTTGGTCTTCTCGCCAACGGTCACATTTTGCTCGAAGGCGTTCCTGGCTTGGCCAAAACCCTCACCGTCAAAACCCTGGCCGCGGCGATCCAGACCGGCTTTCAACGATTGCAATTTACGCCGGACCTTTTGCCCGCCGATCTGATTGGAACTTTGATCTATAATCCACGCACCGGCGAATTCTCAACCAAACTCGGTCCGATTTTTTCAAACCTGATCCTCGCGGACGAAATCAATCGCGCGCCGGCCAAGGTGCAAAGCGCGTTGCTGGAAGCGATGCAGGAACGGCAGGTCACAATCGGTGAGCAAACGTATCCCCTGTCCGATCCATTTCTGGTGCTCGCGACCCAAAATCCGATCGAACAGGAAGGGACCTACCAACTTCCGGAAGCGCAGCTTGATCGCTTCATGTTCAAATTGAACGTCGGTTACCCGCAGAAATCCGAAGAACGCACCATCCTGGATTTGATGGCGACGTCCGCGCCGGATTTGCGCGTCCAGGGGATTGTCGATCCGAAGCAAATCATCGCCGCGCGCGATGTGGTAAACCAGATTTACATCGACGATCGGGTGAAGGATTACATCGTCGATGTGGTCTGGGCGACGCGGGAACCGGCGACCTACAATCTGGCGCTCGAAGGTTTGATTCGGTACGGTGCATCGCCGCGCGCCACCATTTATCTCGCCCTGGGCGCGCGGGCACACGCATTCCTGAACGGTCGCGGCTACGTCACGCCGCAGGACGTGAAGAGCATTGGTCCGGATGTCTTGAGACATCGCATTATTGTTAGTTACGAAGCAGAAGCCGAAGCAGTCACCAGCGAAACAATCATCGAGCGAATCTTTGCCGGCCTTCCGGTGCCGTAGTCACGATGAATGGCTTGCAGGAAAAAACGGCGGAAATTCTCAAGAAGATCCGCACGCTGGAAATTAAAACACGCGGTCTGGTTGATACTGTCTTCGCCGGCAACTACCACAGCGTTTTCAAGGGACGCGGAATGAATTTTGAGGACGTGCGTGAATATCAACCCGGCGACGAGATCCGCGCCATCGATTGGAACGTGACCGCACGACTGGGCAACGCGTTCGTGAAAAAATTCACCGAGGAACGAGAGCTCACGGTGATGTTGATTGTGGATGTGAGCGCGTCCGGGAATTTCGGCAGCACCGAGCAATCAAAGCGCGAGCTCGCTGCTGAAGTTGCGTGTTTGCTCGCGTTCAGCGCCATTCGAAACAATGACAAAGTCGGCCTTCTTCTCTTCACCGACCGCGTCGAACTTTTCATTCCACCAAAGAAAGGTCGGTCGCACACGCTTCGCCTCATTCGCGAAATTCTGTTCTTCGAACCGGCCGGGCGCGGGACCGATCCCGCGCTGGCGTTAGATTATCTGAACAAGATCGTAACTCGACGAGCCGTTGTCTTTTTCATTTCCGATTTTCAAGTGCCTGATTTTTCGCACGCCCTAGCGGTCAGCGGACGCCGCCATGATTTTATAGCCGTCCGTATTGAAGACGAACGGGAGACCGTGCTTCCGAACGTCGGCATTATCACACTCGAAGACGCGGAAACTGGCGAACAAATTGAAATCAATACCGCTGATCGGAACACGCGAACGCAATTCAGCGATTCGGCAGAGCAAAACGCGCAAAATCTCACTCGAACGCTTCGTCGCAACAACATCGACGCGATCACGCTGCGAACCAGCGAGGATTACCTGCCAGCCCTGCGCTCATTCTTCAGGCTTCGCGAACACCGCGCCAATATTCGTTAGTTATGATATCGCTCGGACTTGCCCAGCAAAACTTTCATGAGATCGCGCCGCCGATCGATTACTCCTTCATGCCAACGTGGGCGATTTTCGTGGCGAGTTTTGTTGGATTGTCGCTCATCGGTTTGATCGTTTGGTTGCGAAAGCGAAAACCAAGACCCGCGCTGCCGCCAAAGTCGCCGCGCCAAATCGCGTTGGAAGAACTCGACCGCATCAGCGGCGAGATCGAAACGATGAATCCTTATCAATTCAGCATTCGCGTGTCCGATATTCTGCGACGTTACGTCACCAACGAGTTCGCGTTGCCTGTTACGAGGCAGACGTCGGTCGAGTTTCTTACCGCATTGGCAAAATCATCTCCGTTCTCGGCCAACGAGAAATCGTTGCTCGAAGATTTTTTGAACCGGTGCGACTTAATCAAGTTCGCGCGCTATGACGCCACAGCCGGTGACAGCCGGCTTCTACTCGACGAGGCGACGCACTTTGTGAAAGGAGAACAACTTGCGTTTGCTTGATTGGTGGCCGGCAAACACGGCGCTGACATTCGCGCGACCGTGGTTGCTCCTGCTCTTGCTGGCGATTCCGCTTCTCGCCTATTTGCTCGGAAAAAGCGGCCAATCCGCAGCGCTCGCTTTTTCGTCAACATCGGCATTGCGCGCAATTGGCAAGCAAAGCGCCGCGCGGGTCGGCAAAATTTTGCGGGCAATGATCTTTGCGACGCTCGCAATTTTCATTGTAGGCCTTGCTCGTCCGCAGCTTGGCAAAAGCCTCACTCAAGTCGAAGCGAGCGGGATCGACATTATGCTCGTGCTCGACGTTTCGGGCTCGATGCTGACCAAAGACTTCACCATCGGCGGCGATGAAGCGACCCGGGTGGACGCGATTCGCGAAGTCACTCGCAAGTTCATCGAAGGTCGCCCGAACGATCGCATTGGCATGATCGCATTTGCCGGCCGGCCATACGTCGTTAGTCCGATGACTCTGGATCACGACTGGTTGCTTCAAAATCTCGAGCGGGTTCGCATCGGACTGGTCGAAGATGGAACGGCTATCGGTTCGGCGATGGCCTCGGCTGCGAATCGGTTGAACGACAAACATTCAAAGAGTCGCGTCATTGTCCTGTTAACCGACGGCGAGAACAACGCGGGCAAAATTTCACCGAACACTGCGGCGGAAGCAGTCAAAGCGCTGAAAATTCACTTCTACGCGATCGGCGCCGGCATTAACGGCATCGCACCGGCACCAATTTACACTTCGCGCGGGCCAATGACCGACGCGCTCGGCAACATTTTTTATCAAAACCAGCGCGTCGAATTCAACGAAGCAGGGTTGAAACAGGTCGCGCAAATCGCCGATGGACAATTCTTCCGCGCGACCGACACCAAATCGCTTGAACAGATTTACCGTGACATCGACAAGCTCGAGAAATCGACGGTCGCGGTGAAGAAATATCAAGAATACCGCGATCTGTTTCCGCTTTGCGTAATGAGCGGCTGTGGCCTGTTGATCGCTCAGCTTCTGCTGTCGCAAACCGTTTGGAGAAAACTGCCGTGACAGTCCATTTAACGATTCAACGATTTAGTGATTTAGCGAATACATGAGCTTTGGCACGCCAGTTTGGTTTTGGGGACTGTTCGCGATTCCAGTCCTTGCGTTCTTGTTTGCGCGATCAGAGCGGCGCGCGATTGCGCGATTGCGCGAATTTGTTTCTCCTAAGTTGCTTCCGCAGCTGGCCGCAACGGTAAATCGCACGCGTCGTCTGGTGCGATTCCTCTTTCTCATGGTGGGTCTTGGGTTAGCGATAGTTGCTCTGGCGCGACCGCAGTGGGGCTATGTTTACGAAGATGTAAAACGCAAAGGACTCGATCTCCTTTTCGCGGTCGACACATCGCGCAGCATGCTTTCGAACGACGTCCAGCCGGACCGGCTCGAACGGGTCAAGCTCGCCGCTCAGGATCTAATCAATCAATTGCAGGGCGACCGGGTAGGACTGATAGCTTTCGCCGGCCGCGCGTTTTTGCAGGCACCGCTGACCATTGATTACGAAGCAGCGGTCGAATCGATCAACGATCTCGACACGAAGACGATTCCGGAAGGCGGGACGAACATCTCGGAGGCGATCAATTTGGCGATCAACACATTCGGCAAGAGCGCGACCGGCAATCGCGCATTGATCATTTTTACCGACGGCGAAGAGTTGAGCGGCGACGCCGTAAAAGTGGCGAAGTCCGGGGCTGAAGCCGGCTTGAAGATTTTCACAGTTGGCGTGGGAACGCCGGAAGGCTCGCTGATCCCAATCACCAGCGATGATGGCGGAACTGCATTTGTAAAGGATTCGGCCGGCCAAGTTGTGAAATCAAAGCTCGATGAGAAGCGGCTCAAGGAGATCGCGCAAGCTGCCGGCGGCTTTTATCTTCATCTCGGAGACGGGCCGCAAACGATGTCGCAACTTTATCAGCAGGGTCTGGCCACTATGAAAGCGGCGGAAATCGACGCGCGTTTGTCGCGAAGACCGATCGACCGTTATGAATGGCCGCTGGGCGCCGCGCTCATCGCCTTGACGATTTCAGTTCTTATCGGTGAGCGCAAAAAAGTCCGTGCGAGTGGTCGTTTGCCACGGTTGTCGAAAGTTGTGGTGCCGGCAACAGCCCTTGTCCTTCTCGTCGCACGGCCAGCATTCGCGAGCGCCCCCGGATTGAATCTCTATCGCGACGGAAAATATCAGGATGCGTATCAAAGTTTTCAGGAAGACCTCAAAGCTCACGCTGACTCGTCCGAAAAGGAAAAGATCGAATTCGATGCGGGCGCCGCCGCCTTCATGATGGGCGATTACAGTAAAGCGCTTCAGTCGTTCAGCGACGCGTTGCTCGCGCCAGACAAACGGCTTCAGGAAACCAGCCACTTCAATCTCGGCCGGACATTGGAAGAGCGCGCGGACATGGACCAGACGAACGACACGACTTTAAAGGACTTGAACGACGCAGCGTCACATTATGAAGCGACGTTGCAGCTCAATCCAAAAAATGAAGCGGCCAAAGCGAATCTGGAGGAAGTCAAAAAGAAGATTGAGCGATTGAAACAGCATCCGAAACAAAAACCGACGCCTCCACCGCAACAGCAGCAACAACAAAAGAAGGATCAACAGCAGAACGGCGGCGGCCAGGATCAGAACCAGGACCAGCAGCAACAATCACAGTCTCAGAGCAGTTCCGGCGGGAAAGATCAAGATCAGCAGCAGCAGAATCAACAGGCCCAATCACAGAACAAGTCGAGCGCGAACCAAAACCAGAACTCACAGGACCAATCAAGCCAGCAGATGGCAAAGAACGAGCCGCAAAAAAATCAACAACAAGCCAAGCCTGGGGAAAGCCCGTCTCCATCCGAAGGCCAAGATCAACAACAACAACGCAATCGGCCATCACCGTCTCCGGGAAAAGGAGAAAACAAATCCTCCGAGCAAGATCTCCAACAATCCGGGAAACAGGAGCAGCCCGAGGAGTCTCCCACTCCGAGTGGGGGCGAAGGACAAGGAGAAAGCGCGACGCCGTCGCCAACCGCGAGCGGTTCGCCACAGAAGAAACTTGCCGGCGAAATTAAAGGCGCCAATGGAGCGAAGCAGCCGCCGTCGCAACAAAATGCCGACGCCTTCGCGGAAATTGAGCCGCAAAAAGAGGGACAGATGAGCGAAAAGCAGGCTGAGTTGCTTCTGCAATCGATGAAGGACGAGGAAGCCCGCGTCCAACTTGATGAACGCAAGGTTCGACGTCGTGTCTATAATGACTGGTAAGGGAAGTTTGATGGTTGAGGTTTGATGTAGGATGTCGATCTACGCACGCTGTTTCAGAGTTACGGTGACGCTGCTCGCTTTGATTGCTGCGAGTAGCGTCGCTCGAGCGGCGACACCGAGTGTGACGGCCGCGCTTAGTAATTCAGAACCAGCGGTCGGTGAAGCGGTCCAGCTGCAAATCAAAGTTAGCGGCGCACAACGAGCAAACGTTCCGCAGGAGATTTCGATCGACGGTCTCGAAATTCATCAGACCGGCACGTCGCAGCAATTCGAAATGCGCAATTTCGATGTTAACAGCAGCGTCATTTACAACTACACCATCCGGCCCGGACGCGCCGGAAAGTTCAAAATTCCGCCTCAGACAGTGCGTGTCGGAAACGACTCGCTCCGCACACCGGAGCTCACTCTCAACGTCACGAGTGGGCCGAACAGTTCTGCTGGCTCATCTCAGAGCGGCCAAACATCCGCCACAGTCGCGAGTAGACTCGCTTTCGCGGAATTGGTCGTCGCCAAAAAAGACGCCTATGTCGGCGAAATGGTTCCGGCCGAGATCCGACTGGGGTTCGATCCGCGGGCGCGTGGTCGACTTCAAGAAGGACCCGAACTTTCCGGGCAAGGCTTTACCACACAGAAGCTGCAGCAGCCGCGCGAAACGATGGAAACGATCGGCGGTCGAACCTATCAAGTTTATACATTTAAGACCGCGATCTCTCCCGCGCGCGCCGGTAAATTTGAAATTGGACCGGTCCAGGCGAAAGCGATTGTTCTGCTGCCGCGACGACCGAGCGCGCCGCGCACGAACCGACCGCGTTCGCCACTCGATTTATTTAACCTAGACGATCCGTTCTCGGATCCCTTCTTCAGCGATCCGTTTGGCAGCATGGGCGAGCGAACGGAGCTACCAATTAAAAGCGAGGCCGTAACCCTGGACGTAAAACCGTTGCCGCCAAACGCGCCGCCAAGTTTCTCCGGTGCAATCGGAAACTTCACGATGGCGGTAGACGCCAAACCGAAAAGCCTTCAGGTCGGCGACCCGATTACAGTCACGGCCACGATTTCGGGACGCGGTAATTTCGATCGAATGACCGGGCCGGCACTTGAGAACGAGCACGGCTGGCACAAATATCCGCCGTCCTCCAGATTCAAACAGGACGACGACGTCGGAATCAGCGGCGAGAAGACTTTCGAAGCGGTGATCGCACCTAACGAAAAGAAAACGACCGTGCCACCACTGACGTTCGCGTATTTCGATCCAATAAAAGAAAATTACGTCACGTTGCGCAGTGATCCCATCTCGATTGAAGTCGAAGGGACCGCTGGCGCGGCGCCGAACGTTGCGGCTACCGCCGCCACATCGCCCCAATCAGCTCCAACAGTCGCCGCAACTTTGGCCTCAAAGCCCGCAGACATCCTCTATCAGCTAAACGAGCTCGGCTCCTCCCGATCGTTTACGCCCCTTTACACGCGACCGGCGTTTTGGGTTGCCCAGCTTGCACCGCTGATCGCGCTATTGGGATTTGTCGGCTGGAAAATTCGACGCGCTAAGATCGGCAATCGCGAAGCTCGGCGGATAGCGCTCTTGCAGCAGGAATCGGCTGAACTGTTGCGCAAGCTCCGACGCGGCGAGTTATCACCGCAAGAATATTTCTCGAACGCGTCGCGCGTGGCCCGAGTGAAGACGGCGCTCGCGAAAAATATTGATCCGAACGTTGTCGATGCGGAGACGATCGAAAAAACTTTCGATTTGGACGAAAACGAACGCGCCCGGTTGCGAACACTATTCGAGCGCACTGACGAGCTGCGCTACAGCGGAACAGGAAATGGAGACAATCGTCTTGCTCACCAAGATCGAAAAGAAGTCCTGGAGTTGCTCGAAAGCCTACGCGCATGAAAAGTCGAATTCAGATCGTTGGTTTGTTTTTGTTTCTAGTCGGGGCGTCGTTAGCCTCGGCCCAGGGAACCGACCAATTCGCAAAAGCTAACCAGGAATACGCGGCCGGAGATTTTGACTCAGCGGTAAGAGATTACGAAGAATTGGTGCGCTCCGGAAACGACACGCCCAATCTGTTTTACAACCTTGGCAACGCTTATTTCCGAAAGAAGGGTTTCGGTCGCGCGATTTTAAATTACGAACGCGCGCTTGCATTGGATCCGCATCATCCGGAGGCGCAAGCCAACTTGCGAATCGCGCGAGATGAGGCACGAGCATTCGAGCTGATCCCGACAAAATTGGAACGAGCCCTTGCCGTCGCCACTCAAAACCAGTACGCCGTCGTGGCCTCCGTCGCGTTTTGGATTTTTGCGTTCTCGACCGTTGCGCTCATTTTTGGTGCACGCCGAAGTCGACGCCTGATCGCGTTATCCATTTTGTCGCTGTCTATCTTCGCGGTATCGGCGTTTGCAGCATGGGAATTCGCGCGTGGAAAAAATGGCGCAGACTTGGCAATTGTTACCGCTGAAAACGCGGACGCGCGTCTGGCGACCGCAGACAACGCTAATCGGGTTTTGACATTGCCGGCAGGCAGTGAAGTTCAGATTCTGAGCGAGCGAGGCGACTGGATTTACGCCGCGTTGCCGAACAATCTGCGAGGCTGGATGCCGGCCAAAACGATCGAAGCGGTCAGACTGTAAACTGCGCAGTCCGACAAGGCGCAGCATTATTTGCGACGACTATCAATCGCCGCTACAGCATTTGTATGAAGGCGGAGATGGACGTCGAGACGAACCGGAAGGCGCTCCAAATCAATCTCGACGCGCACAAGTACGGAACATTTGCGGAAATCGGCGCTGGACAGGAAGTTGCACGCCGTTTCTTCCTCGTTGGCGGCGCCGCGGGCACGATCGCCAAGACGATGTCGGCTTACGACATGACGTTCAGCGATGCGATTTATGGTCCAGCAGACCGTTACGTCAGCCGTGTGCGTTTAAACACGATGCTCGATCACGAATACGATCTGCTCGTTGAAAGACTCGACAAGAAGCTCGGAACCGAACGCACGTTTTTCGTTTTTGCCGATACGGTGGCGGCGCGCAGCTTCAAACAGCATAACGAATCGCACGGATGGCTCGGGGTTCGATTTCAAACTCAGCCGCGCGAAGAACCGAGCCAAATCATCATTCACGTTCGGATGCTCGACGAAGGGAATGCGGAACAGCAGGAAGCTCTTGGCGTGATCGGAGTCAATCTGCTCCACGGCGCGTTCTACGAATCCGAACCGGAGCGATTGATATCATCACTGAACGAAAATCTCGCGCCCGGCCGAATGCAGGTCGATCTCATCAAGTTTTCCGGACCGGCGTTCGCCAAAATCGACAACCGATTGATGAACCTTCAACTGGTCAGTCAGGGCCTCACCGATGCGGTCATGTTCACGGCCAATGGCGAAATGGTGCAGGCGTCCGAAATTTTGCACAAGAAAGCAATCCTGATCGAGCGCGGCAGTTTTCGTCCGGTTACATACGCGACGAACGACATGCTCGAAGGTGCGCGCGGCCAATTCCTCAAAGAAACCGGTTGCTCTGAAAAAGAATTGGTCGTGCTAATGGAGATGACGCTCGAAAATTTGCTCGCCGAAGGACAATTGAATCACGCCGATTTTTTGCAGCGTGTCGACATTTTAGGCGCGCTTGGTCGAACCGTGCTGATCTCGAAGTTTGGCGAATATTATCGACTGGCCGGATACCTCTCTCGTTACACCAACAAGATGATTGGCTTGGTGATGGGCGTCCCCAGTTTGCACGAGATTTTTGACGAAAAATATTACCTCAACCTCGAGGGCGGAATTTTGGAAGCGCTCGGAAGAATGTTCAAACACGGCCTGAAGCTTTACGTCTACCCGATGATCGATGAAAAAATGGGCAAGGTCGTCACTGCGAACCAGACCGAAGTCGCTCCGAACCTGCGGTCGTTGTTTCAATACCTGATCGACAACCGCTATATCGCAGAAATCGCGGATTATCAGAAAGATTTTCTGCGGATTTACCCGGCCGTGGTCCTCGCGAAATTGAAGTCCGGCGACAAAGGTTGGGAGGAAATGGTGCCGCCGGAGGTGGCGCAGATCATTAAAGAGCGGGAATTTTTTGGTTATCGGGCTGCGGTCGCGGCCTGAGCCGAATTTTGGGGTTGATCGAGAGCTCGAACGCCCTACGTAACTTGCTCACCAAAAAGCGCCTCCGCAGGGCACGTTTCCCGCTACAGGGGGTACAGCAGCATCATGGCCAGACGCGCAGATTCTGTTGTTGGCATCGATTTGGGCAAACACATGCTCAAAGGCGTTGCCCTCCGCCGAAAGAACGACACTCGTTTCGTTCTCACCAGTTTCGCTTCCCGGCCGGTGCCCGAAGAATTTGCTTCTGCCGATGATCTTGCCCGCGAATTAAAACAATTGATCCGTGATCTCGGCGGCGCCAAAGCCTGCGCCTTTGCCGTTTCCGATCCCTCCACAATCTTGCGGATTATCGAACAGCCGGACACCCCGGCCCATTTGCTGCGCAATGCCCTTCGCTTGAACGGTCTCGCGGTCTTGAACCAGGACTGCAAGGAATTTGTCCTCGATGTCGCGCCGCTCATTACGCATCAACATGGAACGTCCGCCATCGACAAACCAGCCGGCGACGGTTCTCACGCGGCCGTGCAAAGTGGTGTCGTCACCCAAACCAAATATTTGGTTGGCGGAATGTTGCGCAGCCAGATTAAACAAATTGTCGCCGCAGCTGCCAAAGTCCGCGTTTCGGCCGAAATGCTTCAACTCGCGCCGGTCTGCTCGTTCAACGCATTCGAATTCGCCTATCCCGAAGTTTTCGCAAACGAAGCGTTTCTTCTTCTCGATATGGGTCACGTTGAAAGTACGGTGCTCATCGGTAGCCGAAGCGAACTCATTCTGGTTCGTAGTATCGATTACGGCGGAAAAGCCTTGATGCAGGCCCTCACCGCCGAAGATGCGCTCGACGCTGACGCCGCCTGGCTGATGATTCAACAAGGTGACGAAGGAATGACGGAAATCTGCCGGAATTCGCTCGCGCGATTGGCCATGGAAGTGCGCAACTCGATCGGCTTCTTCGAAGGTCAGCGCGAAGAGGGAATCAATCGGATCTTCGTATCCGGCGGACTCGCCCGCGCGGAAACCGTCTTACAGATCTTGAGCGATGAATTGTGCCTGCCCTGCGAGATTTGGGACCCGCTTGAAACCTGCGAAGTCGCCTTGCCGGCGGCCAAACGGCAAAGTTTGCCTAACGAATTTATCTCACTCAACGTCGCTTGCGGAGCAGCCTTCGAATACCTCAAACAATAACGAGCAGCAATGGCCCTACATCTCAATCTCCTGCATGAGGAAATCCTCGAGCAGCGTCAGCGCCAGCGCGACCCGCTCAAGATTGGCATGCTCGTGCTCGCAAGTTGCGGGGCAGTCCTTTTCCTCTATTACGCTTGGAACGCCTACCGCGTCATTGAGATCAAGGCTCGCCTCAACCACATCACTGCGGACTGGAAAAAGATCGAGCCGGAAGTCACGAAAGCGCAGAAACGCTCGGCCGAGTTGACTAGCATCATCAACACGACCCGCGTTCTGGATGACTACATCGATAACCGCTTCTTCTGGGGACCGTTGCTTGAGAAACTGTCGCGCTGCGTTCCGCCGAATGCGCAGTTGACCAGCTTGGAAGGACAAGTCCTCGATGAAGAAAAAGGCGGCAGCATTTCCGTAACCATCGATGGAGTTGCAGCCGCTCGCGAACCTCGCTCAACAGCCGAAGACTTGCGCCAAATGCTCCTTGAACAGCTCGGCAAGAGCTATCGCGACGTAAAAGCCGAATTCAAAGCACTTGAAGACATGGAAACGGTAGCGAAGATCGACGGCACCAACGTGCCAATGTCCCACTACCTCTTGCTGGTGACCTTTAATCCGAACGGCAAAGAAAAGCCGGCGGCCACCCCGGTCCCCCGTACCAAACGAAAAAGCAACGATAATGAATCTTCCTAAGTTCTCTCCAGACCAGATCAAGAAGATGGCGCTAAGCGCGATGGGATTCATCTTTCTGCTCTACGTATACTTCACGTTTTTCCTCGGCCCGCTGCAGAGATCTCGCAACGTAGCGCTTGCTGATATCGATGAGCTTCAGAAGAAGATCGAAGGATCGAAAGGCGAGATGACGAAAGCCGCTGGTCTCGAGCGTCAGGCCAAGGACGCAACCACTCGCTTCGCAGCGTTGAAGGCGCTCAGTCCCGATGGCGCGCCGATCGCGTGGTTTCCGCCACGGGTAAAAACGTTTTTTGCAAACCAGCAAATCGACAAAGCGGTCGCGCGCCTGGAGAGCAACACTAATTTCAAACAAGCGGAGCTGTCCGGCTGGACCAGATACAACTGGCTGATCGAACTACCACAGGCTGATTTCGCCGCGCTCGGTAAATCCATCGCCGATCTCGAGAACGCCGAACCGCTGCTCTCCATCAGCAAACTAAGCATCCACGTCGTGCCTAACGAATCACAATTTCAACAGGTGGGCATTGCCGCCACCACGGTGATCGAGAAACGATGAAAACCTTCTTGATATCAATTTGCTTGTTGATCTTGCTGGCGCCCGGTTTGTTTGCCGCCGACCCGAAACCCTCGCCGGCCGCCCCAAAGAACAAACCGGCCGAAAATTCCGTCGCCAACGACGCCAAAAACAAAACGTTCGAGGAACCCGCTGTAGTCACTGTTAAAAACAAGTCATCCTTCCAATTGGACGCTGGAACTCGTAGCCCCTTCTGGCCGATCGGTTGGAAGCCAATTGCCCATGTTTCCGGCGCCGGCGGGAGTGCTCAGGGCGAAGTTCCACCTAACGCGTTTCTGGTAACCAGCATCACGCTCGATGGCGCGACTCGCTTTGCGATCATCAATGGCAAGACGATGGGCGAAGGCCAGCAGTTCGGCCTGCAGGTGGGCACTCAAATCTATCAGGTTACTGTGAAGCGAATTGAAGACGGCGGCGTAATCATTGGCCGCGGGGACGAAGAGATCGTCGTTCCATTGCGCCGCAAGGAAGCGCCAGAACGACCTCCCGAAGGCGCTTCGCGATCCCCTTCGCCAAAGGGTTAAGCTGCACGCCATTCTCGCCCGCATCCTGCTGCATAAATCGCTCTGTTGCGGCGATTCCAATTGAGTTTTTCCGTAGAAACCGGCAATCTCGTTCGCCGATCCAAACTCGATTTGTGACCACTATGAAACAATCTTCGGCGCTTCTGTTCACGCTATGCCTTGCCCTTGGCGACACCGCGCTCGCCGCCAGCTCCCGCGATTATTTCGGCCCACGCATCAACGCGGCGCCATCCATCGCAACAGGTCAGGCACCGACAAATGCCCTCGATTCCATCCATCGGTGGAACCAAATCGCAATTGACGCCAGCGGACTCGATCACACCCCCGTCGCGCCGGGTGAACTGCGCACCTTCGGCGAACAACTTGGCCCCGGCCGGGCGAGCCGGGCCATGGCCATCGTTCACATTGCCATTTTCGATTCGGTGAACGCCGTGCTTGGCGGCTATCAAAGCTATTCCGGAATTCGAAAAGCAAAGGGCCCGATCTCACTCGATGCCGCAGTCGCACAAGCGGCGCACGACACACTCTCGTTCCTTTATCCATCGCAAGCTGCCAAGTTCGATTCATTCCTTGCTGACGATCTGGCAGCTGTTCACAGCAAGCCTCAACGTAATGGCGGCATTTCGTTAGGCCGCCACGCCGCCAGCGCAATCCTCGAGCTTCGCAATGGCGACAGCTCGCAAATTCCTGAGCCGCGACTCGGCACGACGTTTTTCACGAGCGATCAACCCGGATATTGGCGCCAGGACCCGATCGGTCTGCAACCGATCGCGCTCGGCGCCCATTGGGGTGAATGCCGACCGTTTGTGTTGCAATCCGGCAACCAATTTCGCGCTCCACCGCCGCCCGCGATGACCAGTCAGGAATATGCGGACGCTTATAACGAAGTGATATCAGTTGGCGGCGACGGCGTTCACACTCCAAGCACGCGCACGCCAGAACAAAGTTTCATCGGTGTTTTCTGGGCTTACGACGGAACACCCAGCCTGTGCGCGCCGCCGCGGCTCTACAATCAGATTACCGTTCACATCGCCGATCAGATGCATCTCGACACGATCAATCTCGCACGACTACTAGCGTTGGTTAACACGTCGATGGCCGATACCGGCATCGCTGTTTGGGAGTCGAAATACTTCTACGATTTCTGGCGGCCGATCACTGGCATCCGCGAATCTGATCCCGGCTTCGGCCCGACCGGCCTTGGCGATGGCAACGCGTCCACGACTGGCGATCCTACGTTTGTGCCAATGGGCGCGCCCGCCAGCAATCTCACCGGCCCGAACTTCACTCCCCCGTTTCCAGCGTATCCATCCGGACACGGCGGTTTTGGGGGCGCGATCTTTCAGACAATGCGCAGATTTTTCGGCACCGATAATATCGCGTTTACGTTTACTTCAGACGAATTCAACGGCGTAACGAAGGACAATGCCGGCAACGTGCGTTCTCTAATGCCGCGCAGTTTCACAAGTTTGTCCCAGGCGGAAGACGAAAATGGCCAGAGCCGGATTTATCTTGGCATCCACTGGCATTTCGACAAGACCCAGGCCATCGCCCAGGGCAACAACGTCGCCAACTACGTCTTCGACCACGCCTTCCTTCCCGTCAGCAAACACTAACTCTTCACCTGTCGCGCCGTAGCCTCGGCGAAGGTGGATTCGGCGTTCAGCGTTTTCTTTTTTTACTTTTTTACGCAACACCGACGACACGCTTCTGGATTGTAGGGCAAGCGCTCCGCTTGCCTTCCAAAATAATTATCCCGCAAGCTCCGCGCTCGGCACCGACACAAATTCGCTTTCGCGCAGCACGACTGGTTTTGTTCCGCGGATGAGTTGCCACCATTGAGTCGTTGAGCCGACGACGATCAGAAACACGAACAGCATGAAAAACCCGGCAACGATCGCGTCGAATTGCCAGACCCAGGCCTGCTTCAACAGCTCGCTGGCTTTCGTTGGATCACTGATACCGCTCGCTTGAACGGCCAGCGATTGCGCGCCGCTCAAGAATCCAAGCTTCGGATCGGCCGAGAAGATTTTTAAATAACCGGCCGAGAACGTGACCGCGCACATGAAACAAAGCGGCGCGATCGTAATAAACAAATACCGCGTCTTCTGCATTTTGATCAGAATCGTCGTGCACAGACAGAGCGCGATGACCGAAAGAAGCTGGTTCGCCAAACCGAACAGCGGCCAAAGCGTGTTAATACCGCCGAGCGGATCGACAACTCCCTGATACAAAAACCAGCCCCACGCTGCGACGAGCACCACACTGGAAACGAAATTCGCGGTCCATGAGCGCGTGTTGCCCAGCGGCCGCCACACGTTGCCTAACAAATCCTGTAACAGGAACCGTCCGACTCGCGTCCCGGCATCGATCGTCGTCAGAATAAACAGCGCTTCAAACATGATCGCAAAGTGATACCAGAGCGCGAGCGCGGTCGGACTGGCTGTGACACGCGCGAACATGTGCGCCATGCCGACCGCGAACGTCGGCGCGCCACCCGCGCGATTAAACATTGTCTTTTCGCCAAGATTCTGGGCGAGCATCGACATCTCGTTCTCGCTCACCGGAAACCCGGCGGCAGAAACTTTCTCAACGACTTCGGTCGGGGTGCCCTTCGTATTGATCGCGAAATATTCGCCCGGCTGCAGCACACACGCGGCAATCAACGCCATCAGCGCAACCATCATCTCCGTGATCATCGCTCCATAACCAATGTCGCGGATTCGCGATTCACGTCCGACCATTTTCGGCGTCGTGCCCGAAGCGATCAGCGAATGAAATCCCGATACTGCGCCGCATGCGATCGTAATAAAAACGAAGGGAAACACCGGCCCGGCGAAAACCAATCCGCTGCCGTCGATGAATTTTGTCAGCGACGGCATTTGCAGCATCGGATGAATCAGAATCACCGCGATGGCGAGCGCGGCGACGGTCCCGAGTTTCAAGAACGTGCTCAGATAATCGCGCGGCGTGAGCAGCATCCAAACCGGCAAAATCGACGCCGCTAAGCCGTAAATCATGATCGCCCACGCGATCCAGGTCGCGTCGTGCCGAAACCACGTTTCAATCGTCGGAAATTTTTCCAGAAACTGACCGCCCCAAACGCCGAACCCCAAACCGAGTAATCCGAAAATTGTAATCGCCGTAACATTCACTTTCCCGCTGCGCAGGCCGAAACCCATGATCAGCGCAGTTGGAATTGTCATCGCGATCGTGAACACGCCCCATGGACTTTTCGCTAGCGCTTGCACAACCACGAGCGCGAGCACGGCGAGCAAAATGATCATGATGGCAAGCACGCTGATCAGTGCTAGCACACCGACGCCGCGGCCGATTTCTTCCTTCACCATTTGACCGAGCGTTTTGCCGCCACGCCGCACCGATGCGAAGAGCACGATCATGTCGTGCACCGCGCCGCCGAGCGTCGCGCCGATCAAAATCCAAAGCGTTCCTGGCAAAAATCCAAACTGCGCTGCCAGCACTGGTCCAACCAGCGGTCCCGGCCCGGCGATCGCGGCGAAATGATGCCCGAAAACCATCCACCGATTCGTCGGCACAAAATCTTTGCCGTCATTCTTGACGACCGCCGGTGTCGCTCGCTCGTCATTCAGCACGAGAATCTTGGTCGCGATCCATTTGCTGTAGAACCGGTAACTGATTGCCGCAGCGCAAAATCCGGCGGTCACGATCCATAGCGCGCTGATCTGTTCGCCGCGCGAAAGCGCGAGCACCGCCAACGACGCCAACCCAAGCAGCGTCACCGCAATCCAGAGCAGCTTTTTCCAAAGGCTCATTACAAGTTCGTTAAGATCGGCAATCGGCGCGTGAATTGCAATCCGTGCGACTGCAGCGGCGCTCTATAAGCGTCGGACGAACTAATGCGGCGGTCATAGACCGCCGCTACAGCATTAAAGCTTGTCGCGAGCGGCTTTTAACTGCTTCAACTGCTCCAAAAAGTTTTTCTGCCTTTGTTTATTTAGCTCGACCACGTCTCGCGGCGCGCGATCCACAAACGATTTGTTGTTCAGCTTTGACTCAACAACGCCAAGGTCCGCTTCGACTCTCGCGATCTCTTTGTCGAGTCGATCGCGTTCAGCCGAAAGATCGACATCCACGATGAGAAGGATTTCGCCAAGCGCCGTTGTGGCGATCGGAGTTCCCGCATCTGATTGAAAATCGGGGTCGATGGTCAGCGCCGAGGCGTTTAACAACCGGGAGATCGTTTCCTGCTCCGCGGTCAATTCGTCCTGCTTCGACCTCAGCGCAAACTTCGCTTTCTGATTCGATGGAATCCTTGCCTGAGCGCGCAAATTTCGGCCCGCCTGAACGATTTCGTAAATCGCCGCGACTAATTGCCGTTTCTTCGCGACGTCTTTGTTAAGAGCCAGTACCGGCTCGGACTGGCAACGGCGCGAACTGAACTGACTCCGTCCCGAGACCCAGCAGCGACCAAAGCTCCTCAGTGATATGCGGCATGAATGGATGCAGCAGGCGCACGATCGCAGACAAAACGTAATCCATTACCGCAAGTGCGGATTTTTTCTTGGATTCGTCCGCGCTGAAGATTTCCGTTTTCGCCGCTTCAACGTACCAGTCGCAGTAATCGCTCCAGATAAAATCATAGAGCCGCTGCGCGACAGTGTTGAACTCGTAGTCGCGATACCCTTTTTCGACGGCATCAATTGTCTCGTTGAGGCACGCCAGAACCTCGATGGCATAAATCGACAGGCTCCCAGAACTTGAATGCTTTTTGCATTCAAGTTCTTCCAGAGTCAGTTGCGTCGGCCCGTGCATTTGTCGGAAACGCGCCACGTTCCATAGCTTGGTGGCGAAGTTACGGCCTTCTTCGATTTGCTTCTCGTCGAAGCGAATGTCCTGACCGCTGGGCGCGATCCGCATTAAGCCGAAGCGCAAGCCGTCCGCGCCGTATTTGTCGATCAAATCAAGCGGATCAGGCGAATTGCCGAGCGACTTCGACATTTTCCGCCCCTGCTTGTCGCGAATGATGCTGGTGAAGAATACGGCGTGGAACGGAATGTTGTCTTCGGTCTTCTTCGTTTTGCCGGGTTTGAATTCGAGACCGGCAAAGATCATCCGGGCGACCCAGAAGAAAATGATGTCCGGCCCGGTCACCAGCACCGATGTCGGATAAAATTTCTTCCGCGTTTTTTCATCCATCGTTTCATAGGCCCACAGCCACGACGAAAACCAGGTGTCGAGTGTGTCGTTGTCCTGCACCCAGTTTTCCGGATCCTTCGGCGGCTTTAATCCAACATAAATTTCGGATTTCGGATTTCGGATTTCGGATTTTTCCTTTCGATACCATGCAGGTATGCGATGTCCCCACCAAACCTGGCGGCTGATGCACCAGTCCTGAATGTTCTTGATCCACTGCTCGTAAACTTTTTCCCAATGTTTCGGGTAGAAGCGGATCAGATGTTTCTTAACCACCGCCAGCGCTTCCTTGGTTTTCGGATATTTCAAGAACCACTGCTCGCTTAGGCGCGGTTCGATCGGCACGTCGCTGCGATCGCTGAAGCCTACGTTATTTTCGTAGGGCTCGGCTTTCGCGAGCAGACCTCTCGCCTCCAACAACTCCGCCGCTTGCTTTCGCGCTTCGAACCGATCGAATCCGTGCAATTCCGGAACCGCAGGGCAATTTATCTTTCCGTCCGGCGTTAAAACGTCGATGACCGCCATCTTGTGGCGCCGTCCGATCTCGAAGTCGAGTTTGTCGTGCGCAGGCGTGACTTTGAGGATGCCGGTGCCGAATTCAGGATCGATTGCCTCGTCCGCAACCACCGGAATCTTCTCGCGCGGCATCGGGCGCCAAACCTCTTTGCCAACAAGCTTGGCATACCGCTTGTCTTTTGGATGAACCGCGACTCCGGTGTCGGCCATGATTGTTTCCGGACGAGTGGTCGCGACCTCTAAAAATTTTCCCGGCTGATCAACGATCTCGTAGCGGACGTAGTAAAGATTTCCGCTTTGCGGTTTGTTGATCACTTCTTCGTCCGACAACGCAGTTTGCGCGGCCGGATCCCAGTTAATCATTCGCCGGCCGCGATAGATCAGGCCTCTCTTATGGAGATCGACAAAAACTTCGGCGACGGCGCGCGCGTAATTTTCATCCATTGTGTAGCGCTGGCGCGACCAATCTGCTGAAGCTCCGAGCCGCTTGAGCTGTTGAATGATGATGCCGCCGTGTCTGTCCTGCCATTCGACCACGCGCTGCAGAAATTTTTCCCGGCCGAGATCGTGACGCGTAACTCCTTCATTTTTTCGAAGCCATTTTTCGACCGCGGTCTGGGTTCCGATGCCGGCGTGATCCATTCCCGGCAGCCAGAGCACTTCGGAGCCCTGCATCCGCGCGCGCCGCGCGAGAATGTCCTGAATCGAATTGTTCAAAACGTGACCGAGGGTAAGAACGCCAGTTATGTTTGGCGGCGGCATCACGATCGAGAACGGTTTCTTCTTCGAATCCGGGTCCGCCTCGAAGTCGTGATTGTCGATCCAGCGTTGATACCATTTCGGTTCAACCGTTCGCGGGTCGTAGGTTTTGGAGAGCTCGGCCATCGCGTTCAATCATCCAAGAGGCAACGTGGATTGCAAGAGGTAGGGCGATTGACCTCAATCGCCTATTGGCGGTTCAGTGAACCGCCGCTACCTTGCGCGCTGCATGAGCGACGCGCGACCCATAGGCGTATTCGATTCTGGCATCGGCGGCCTGACCGTGGTTAAAGCCGTGCGCGACTTACTGCCCAACGAAAGCATTTCCTATCTCGGCGACACCGCGCGCGTGCCCTACGGCCCGAAAAGCCCGGAAACGGTGCAACGGTACGCGATTGAGCTGGCTGGTATGTTGATCAAACGAGACGCCAAGGCGTTGGTCGTCGCGTGCAATACAGTTTCATCCGTCGCTTTGCCGGCGTTAATGAAAAACTTTCCAGTGCCGGTAATCGGTGTGATCGAGCCCGGCGCACGCGCCGCGTTGGTCGCGAGTCGCAATCGACGCATTGGTGTAATCGGGACTCGCGCGACGATCCGGAGCGGCGCCTACGAAAAAGCGCTGCGCGCAGCGGACCCAAATGTGAAAGTGACCAGTCAGGCTTGTCCTCTATTGGTTCCGCTAATTGAAGAAGGATTGCTTGACGATGAGGTGACCGAGCGAATGATTCTGCGTTATCTCGAACCGCTGCTCGCAGACGAGATCGATACCCTGGTGCTCGGTTGCACTCACTACCCGTTGCTGACGGGCGCGATGGCGCGCGTGCTCAAACGTCAAATTATGATTGTCGACTCGGCGCAAAATTGTGCGCGGGCGGTGGAGGAAATGTTGGATCGGGAATCGCTTCGCGCCGCGCCGCTAAACAACGGCAAACTCCACGTCGCGCTCACTGATGCGGCTGACAGTTTCCTCAACGTCGCGCGCGACGCCTTGCAGTTGCAGTTCGGGGATATCGAAATCCGCGCGTTGGCGTAGAAACGCTCATGAAACTGTGAGAATCACGAAAATATGAAACGAATCACTCTGTTACTGGTCGCGACCTTAATTGTCGCCTTTTTTTCAGGAGTTGAGGGACAGGAGAACAAAAACGACCAATCAACTGCACTCGACGATGCGCGGAAGGCCATCGACAAAGGGAACGCGCAGTGGGTGGACGCTTGGGAGAAGGCCGACGCCTCGCTGATTGCGGGATTATTTGCGGCAGACGGAGTTCTCCTGGGACGAAATGGAAAATCCTTCAAAGGGCCAAACCAGATTTTGGAAAGGATGAAGACGGTAATGGAGGCCGCTGGAAAAGGCGTAAAGGCCACGGTTACAACCGTCGATCTTTGGTTGATCGACGACACCGCCTATGAAACCGGAAAGTATAGTTACACATCTCAGGAGAAGGGTCAGCCGGTAACGGACGAGGGACGCTACGTCACCATCTGGCGCCGGCAAAGTGACGGCTCATGGAAGATCATAATGGACATGGGCGTTCCAAAAAATTGATTACCGTCTATGCCGCTTCGCGGTTTTGCGTAACATCGCCTTCGGAGAAGTCGATCCACCTTTGCTGCGCGTTCGTTCCGTCCTCGGGAGAGCACTCACCACAAGCTCGTAGGAATGATCGATCATTTTTCGAATCTCATTGTCCGGAATGCCCGATTCGATGTCGACCGTGTTCCAATGCTTCTTGTTCATGTGATAACCCGGTCGCACTTGCTCGTAACGATCTCGTAACTCGAGCGCGAGGTCAGGATCGCATTTGAGGTTGGCACGCGCAGGAACTTCATCGAGCGATGCGAGCGCAAAAATCCTGCCGCCGACCTTGAACACGAGAACGTCGGGACCGAACGGCGCGCTCTCGGTCGCCTTTGGTTTGTTCAGGCAATATTCGCGAAATTTCGCGAGATCCATTACGAGATTCGCGACATTATCAAACTCGGAAGATCTTTGATCGCGACACGCTCCTGCTTCATTGAATCGCGTTCGCGCAGTGTGACCGTATCCTTCAGCGCGGAGTCTTTTTCACCGAGGGTTTCGAAATCGACCGTGATCCCAAATGGAGTGCCAATCTCGTCTTGTCGGCGGTAACGCCGACCGATCGCGCCCGATTCGTCGTAAAACACGAACATGTGCGGCCGGAGAAGATCGACAATCTCCTTCGCCTTTGTCACGAGCGGTTCTTTGTTTTTTAAAAGCGGAAACACGGCGCATTTTATAGGCGCGATGCGCGGATTGAAACGCAGCACGGTGCGGGTTTCCATTTTTCCTTTTTCGTCAGGTGCTTGGTCCTCCGAATACGCTTCGCAAATCAAGGCGAGTACCGTGCGATCGACTCCCGCGCTCGGCTCGATCACGTGCGGGATAAACTTCTGCTTCGTTTCTTCATCGAAGTATTCCAGCGACTTGCCACTGGCCTTTTGATGCTGCGATAGATCGTAATCAGTCCGGTACGCGACGCCTTCGAGTTCCTGCCGCCCAAACGGGAAATCGTATTCGATGTCGTAGGTACCTTTGGAATAAAACGCGCGTTCTTCATCCGGCACATTGAGCACGCGCAATTTCTCGCGCGGAATGCCGATGTTCTCATAGAACTTCAGCCGCTCTTCTTTCCAATACTCGAGCAGCTTCATCCCCTCCTCCGGCCGGCAAAAATATTCCAACTCCATTTGTTCGAATTCGCGCGAACGAAACGTGAAATTGCGGGGATTGATCTCGTTACGAAACGCTTTCCCAATTTGCGCGATGCCGAATGGCAATTTCTTGCGCGATACATCGAGAACGTTTTTGAACTGAACGAAAATCGCCTGCGCAGTTTCAGGTCGGAGATAGGTCACGCTCGATTCATCCTCGGTCGCGCCGACGTAGGTCTTGAACATCAAATTGAACGAGCGCGGCTCGGTAAGGTCTTTGCCGCCGCAATTTGGGCATTGTTTGCCTTTTCCCTTGTCGATCACCTGGTCGGCGCGCAACCGCGCTTTGCAAGTTCGACAATCGACCATCGGATCACTGAACGTGTCTTCGTGCCCGCTGGCTTTCCAAACCGCGCGGTTCATCAGAATCGAACCATCCATGCCAACGACGTCGTCGCGCTCATGGACCATGACGCGCCACCAGTAGTCCTTGAGATTGCGTTTTAATTCGACGCCGAGCGGGCCGTAATCCCACAGACCGTTCAGGCCACCGTAGATTTCGCTCGATTGGAAAATGAGCCCGCGCCGCTTGCACAAGCTGACGATCTTTTCCATGCGTTGCGCGTCGGTGGAGCTCATCAGCAGTTACCGAAAGATTGAATCTGGAAACCAGGAAACCAAGAACCAAATTAAAACCGGAAACAAAATTCCTGGATTCCTGATTAAAATTACCTACTTCTCGACAGTCACTTCGGTCTTCACCGAATTGGCGATGAAACAATTTTCGTGCGCGGCGTGATGCAATTTGTCGAGCTCGTCGGCACTTGGCGTTTTGTCGCCGGACCATTTCAGCTTTGGCTTGAGCGTCACTTTCGTGATCGCTAGTCTGCCTTCGGCGTTCTTGTCCATGTGACCGACCGCTTCGTCGACATATTCGTCCAGCACGAACTTTTGTTTACACGCGAGCGCGAGAAACGTGAGCATGTGACAAGCGGACAGCGAAGCGACGAATGCTTCTTCGGGATCGACCTGTTTCGGATCGCCCAGATAGACCGGCGCGGCCGAAGCGGTCATTTCATGGCCGCCATCAAATTTCCAGGTGTGATTGCGCGGATACTTCTGATACTCGAACGGCACGTCGCCGCGCTTCCAGGTGAGGGTCATTTTGTGTTCGGACATGCCTTCTAGATAAAACGCGACGCGCAAAGCGCAAGCCGCTCGACTCACCACTGGTCACTGATCACTTTGCACTTCTCGAGGCGCTGTTAACTCAGCGGTAGAGCGCTTGCTTCACACGCAAGAAGTCGCACCGCGCCCGCAACGCTTCGCGTAGCGATGCGGGCGGGGGTTCGAACTTGATCGCGTTTTACCTGGAAAGAGAAAATTTCACCAATTATGTTCCCCAGGCAATTTGCGCGGTTAGCTCAGCGGTAGAGCGCTTGCTTCACACGCAAGAAGTCGCAGGTTCGAACCCTGCACCGCGCACCACTTAGTCCCCCAGATGTTCTACACATACGTTCTGAGATGCCGTGACGGAAAACTCTACATTGGGTCAGCAGTTGACTTGCGCAAACGAATCGCGCAGCCCGAGCCGGAGCTGTGGTGGCGACTGCGCACCGCCTTCCAATTGTTTTAGAGTACTACGAGGCGTGTCGTTCTGAACGGAAATGCCGAATGCGCGAGAAACAGCTAAAGACCGGGTTCGGTCGCGGATATTTGAAGAGACGTTTGTGAGAGACTGGCGCCGGTACATTTCGACCGTTACAAGCAGGCGCGTGGCTACAACATTTCCAGCTGTTCGTTAGGCCGTCGAAACGCTGCGGTTGAAAGTTTTGGTCGCTCGCCAAAGCCCGCCCGCCGACAAGCCACCTCGAACATGGTTGCGATCTGTTCGGCGAAAATTCCTTCGCCCGTTTGGCGTTTGGGCCAGCGCGAATCGTACAGCTTGCCACCTCGGCTCGCGCGAAGTCGGTCGAGAACTTTGGATTTTCGCTCCGGGAAATGCTCGTCCAGCCAATGTTCGAACAGCGGTCGCACCGCCCAGGGCAAACGAAGTAACACGTGACCGGCGAACTGGGCGCCCGCTTTTGCGCATGCCGCAACAATCTGCGGAATTTCGTGATCGTTAATCCCGGGGATCACCGGCGCGATCATCACGCCGACTGGAATTCCCGCTGCACGCAATTGCGCAACTGCATCCAAACGCGCGGCCGGCGCCGACGTCCTCGGCTCGAGAATTTGCTGCAATTTCAGATCGAGCGTCGTCACCGATAAATTCACAACGGCGCAGCGATCGCGCGCCAATTCTGACAAGAGGTCTATGTCGCGCGTCACTAATCGGTTCTTGGTAAGGATCCCGACCGGGTTTCGAAATTTTGTCAGAACTTCCAGGCAACCGCGCGTGATCTTCAGTTTTCTCTCGATCGGTTGATAACAATCAGTCACTCCGCTCATCATTAGAAACTGCGGTTTCCATTTCGGTGAGGACAATTCCGCTTCGAGCAACCGCGGCGCGTCCGGTTTCACCATGATTCGCGATTCGAAATCGAGCCCGGCGGAAAAGCCCAGGAACTCGTGCGTCGGTCGCGCGAAACAATAAATGCATCCGTGTTCGCAACCGCGGTAGGGGTTGATGCTGACCTCAAATCCGACGTCCGGGCTTTGATTTCGCGCAATGATCGTTTTCGTTCGATCGCGAAAATATTGAGTCTTAATTGGAGGGACGCGCTCCGTCGCGTCCTTGGACGGCACGAAGGCCGTCCCTCCACATTCGGCATCCTCTTGGACGACATCGAGATCGGTGAGATCGACGTGGAGCTTTTCGAAACGATTGGCCGGGCTCCAGGACGCGCCCCGACCATGGATCGCCTCATGGCTTTGGGGCGTCTCCTCGATCACAGGCCGAAACGCTTTCTTCTTCATAGCCATAATAAGTTCATCTGAACATGTACAATGTCGAGAACATTCTTCCTGTAGCGGCGGTCTATGACCGTCGATTAGAGAGTCGGCGCTCGCAGAGCGCCGCTACAGTTGCTCCTGGCCGAAGCGATGGCACACTTCCCGCGACCGCGAGCTGATCACTTGTCACTGGTCACTCGTCACTTCTTTGGAGGGGTGGCAGAGCGGTTGAATGCGCCGGTCTTGAAAACCGGAAGGCCGAAAGGCCTCGTGAGTTCGAATCTCACCCCCTCCGCTTTCTTCGATCGCGTTGCCTGTAAGCTCGGCTGAAAAATGTCTTGGCGCGTGAGCAAATGAAGATTCGAACCTCGGTTAGATTGGCGGGACGCGAACATAGGTAGCGGCGGTTGACCGAACCGCCATGGCGATTGAGGTCAATCGCCTCTACCTGTGCTAGTCGATTCGACCCGGCGTCGGGTGAAGTGCCATACAATCAAAGCAGCCAGAATTCCAAGCGCAGCCCCGCATACCACGTCCGAAAAATAATGGGCTCCGAGATATAGCCGGGAAAAACCAATGAGTATTGGAATCGGCAGGCAAGCCAGGCCAATGCGTCGCCTGGCCAATAGTAGCACCCCGAAAAATCCCATCGACGCGTCGACGTGACCCGATGGAAAAGAGTGATATTTCGAACCGCTCACGCGAGGACCATTCCACATCTGCTCGGCTTTCACCGACGGGCGCGCACGACCAGTTGAAATCTTGATTACGCGGCCGGTTAATCCAGCGATCGACAGTGCAATTAACGCCGCCAGGATAATGCGCGTCCATTTCTTGTGGCCGCGCCACTGGGCAAGCGCCATCAAGCCCAGCCCAACCAGCACGTGCTCCGGCCAGTCTCCGAACCGACTCACGTTCTCCATGAACGTGCGAGTCGTCGGATTCTGATGCTGCAACATCCAATGCCAGACTGGTTCATCGAAGCGGAACGCCACCGCGATACTGATCGCGACGACCACAATTCCAAGCAGCCAGTAAAAAACAGTTTTGCCTTTCATGGGAACTGAACTCTTACTCTTGCTCATGCTCTTGCTCCTGATCGAGATAAAACGAGTACCCGCCTTCGCATCGCTACGGCGCGGCAAGAGAGCAAGAGTAGGAGTATGAGCAGGATAAATTCGAACGCCGTGAAGTACGCGATCTTCGTTTGCGCCTGCGTTGCTTTCCATGCCCTCGGCACGTGGAGTCTTCCATTGGTCGATCGCGATGAGCCGCGGTTTGCGGAAGCCTCGCGCGAAATGATCGAAGGCGGCGATTACATTGTTCCGCATTTCAACAACCAACTGCGACTCGACAAACCTCCCCTCGCCTATTGGGCGCAGGTCGCGAGCTACAAGATTTTTGGCGAAAACGATTTCGCCGCGCGTTTTCCATCGGCGATCGCGGCCGCGCTGGTGGCGTTGTCGATCCTGGTCTGGGGTCGCCAAATCGGCGGTGAACGCGTGGGCTGGTGGGCTGCGATTATCTTTACTCTTTCGCTGCAGACGTGCGTTCACGCGAAAGCCGCGGTCGCGGACATGTGGCTGGTACTGTTTATGACAGTCGCCCATTGGGCGGGATGGGAGCTGCTTAGACGCAACGATCGAGCGGATGCCGGGACCGATTTAACGATTAAGCGAGTTAGCGAGTTACCGATTTCAGGGCATAGAGCGATCTGGTTCTTGTTCTATATCTCCCTTGCGCTCGGTTTTTTGGCGAAAGGTCCAATCGCCTGGACACCACTCTTGACGCTCGGAGCGGTGAAATTCTTTTCCTGCGACATTAAAATCGCTCGGCGCATCAAATTCGGTCGCGGCGTTTTGTTGATGCTGGCGATCGTCGCGCTTTGGGGAATTCCGGCTCTCATTCAGACCCACGGCGAATTCTTGCGAATTGGAATCGGGAGGCACGTTATCGGCCGATCGTTCGGCGCTATGGAAGGTCACGGTTCGAACTCGTTAGGCGCTTACCTCCTGCTGCTTCCATTTTATTTCGTTACCATTTTCGCCAGCTTTTTCCCGTGGTCGATCAAACTGCCATCGCTCACGAAAAAGCTTTGGCGGACCCGCGATAACATCGACATCTACTTAGTTTGTGGCGCGGCGGTGATTTTCGTCATCTTCACTTTGATCAAGACGAAGCTGCCGCATTACACGCTTCCAGCGTTTCCATTGCTTTCGCTAATGCTGGCGCGCCACATAGCCAGCGAACGCTTCTTCAAGATCACCGCCGTTGTGACGGCAGTCGCGTTTGTCGCGATCGCATTGTTTGTCGCTCCCTTTGGAGCGCGTTTTTTTCCCGCGGCGCAACTTTATGAAGAAGCGCGCGATTATTTGCGGCCGGAAATGGAATTTGGCGCGGTGGATTTCCAGGAACCGAGCCTGGTCTGGTACTTTCGATCACGCGTGCACGGTTGGATGACGCCGTTGAATCAAAAGAGCGCTGCGTCGTTCATGGAGAAAGCCGGGCCGCGATTTGTGATTTTACCGACCGAATCGGTAACAACCGCTTTCCCAAATCCGCCATCGACGTGGAAGACGTTCTCCACGGCCGGCTTCAATATCGCGAAAGGCAAACATGCGGATCTGACGCTGCTGTTAAAACCGGACTAAATCATTCGCTAAATCATTAAATCGTTGAATCCTTCAATCGCATCATGATCACGTTTCTTGACGGCAAACTCGTGGCCGCGTTGCCCACGCAGGCGACGGTCGATGTAAATGGCGTCGGCTACGAAGTGTTCATTCCGCTGTCCAGTTACGATAAACTTCCGGCGGTTGGGCAGCCCATCCACATTTTGACGCATCTCAACGTCCGCGAAGACGCGCATATCCTATACGGATTCATGACTGCGGCGGAGCGCGATTTGTTCCGGTTGCTCGTCAATAACGTTAGCGGGATCGGACCGAAACTCGCGCTGGCGGTGTTGAGCGGGATGAGTGTAACGAATTTTAAGACTGCGGTCGTAAATTCCGACATTGGGGCAATTTCAAAAATCAGCGGCCTCGGCAAGAAAACAGCTGAGCGAATTGTGCTTGAACTGAAGGACAAACTTGGAGTCGCCGCTGCCTGGGAAGCGGCAACCGCGGCCCACGCCCCAACCCGGGAAGAGGAGCAGGCGAATGAAGCGGTCCTGGCCTTGATCGCGCTTGGTTACAAACAAGTCGATGCGCACAAAGCCGTCCGGGATTTACAGGGCCAGGCGAAATCGGCGGAAGAACTGGTGAAACTCGCGCTGAAGAAGATGGCCGCTGGGCGCTGACGCGCACGTTTGATGTTCGATGTTTGATGTTTGATGTTTATGCCCGCACGCGGCTTACGTTGAAATCAAACCTCAAACCACAAACCTCAAACATTCCTGTCGTTCACGAGAGCGATAAGCTCAGCGCAATTCGCGGTTCTTTTCCAACGGAGGGCCTTTTCGCCGAAAAGGACTGGCTGCTTTCGCCGGAAGCGTTTCCGATCGACAAGAAATTTCTCACTGAGATCGAGCAGCTAGGTCATCGTCTGTTCGTTTTTCAGCGCGCCTGCAATCAGCTTTATCAACTCAGCGTTAAGGGAAAGCAGCCGGAATGGGTTGCGCGTTATCTCGACGCCGGCAAACCAAAGGAACTCATTGAGTTTTCCCGGCGCAAAGAAATTCGCGAGGACCTGCCGCGAGTCATTCGCCCGGATCTCATTCTCACAGACGAAGGCTACATCATTGCGGAAATCGATTCGGTTCCGGGCGGAATCGGTCTGACCGGCTGGTTGAATCAAACTTACTCGAAGTTTGATTCTGAGATCATCGGCGGCGCGGACGGAATGCTCGACGGGTTTCAAAGCGTACTGCCGAACGGCGGCGACACCGTGATTTCGCATGAAGCCGCGACTTATCGGCCGGAGATGGAATGGGTCGCCGCGAGACTGAATGAACGCGGTCTAAATTTGCGCGTTGTCGCGGCAGAAAACTACGAACCGCAGGACGGGCGAGCTGTCTACCGGTTCTTCGAGCTGTTCGATCTCCCGAACATTCCCAAAATCGAAAATCTTCTGCGCGCGAATGCCGAGGCCCGGGTCACGATCACGCCGCCGATCAAACCGTATCTGGAGGAGAAAATGTGGTTTGCCTTGTTTTGGTTGAAACCGCTCCACGAATTTTGGCGGCGCGAGCTCGGCGAAAAATATTTTCTCCAGCTCCAAAAAGTGATCCCCTACTCCTGGCTGCTCGATCCAACGCCCTTACCGCAACACGCCGTCATTCCGCGTCTGGAAATTCACGATTGGCACGAAGCGGCGAAATTCAGCCAGAAAGATCGCGATCTGCTTCTAAAAGTGAGCGGATTCTCGCCGCTCGGCTGGGGCAGCCGCGGAGTTTCGCTCGGCGCCGATCTTGCGCACGCCGAATGGGAAAAACGAATCGACAACGCGCTGACAACTTTCGATTCGTCGCCGACGATCATGCAGCGCTTTCACAAAGGTCGCTTGGTTGAGCATCGCTATTGGGATCCCGACTCAAACGAATTGAAAACGATGAAAGGCCGGGTCCGGCTATGTCCGTATTATTTTGTCGAGGACACCAAAGTAAAACTGCGCGGCGCTCTGGCCACGATTGTCCCCGCCGACAAAAAGTTCGTCCACGGCATGCGCGACGCGATCCTGGCGCCGTCAAAAACCGCAACTCAGTAAGTGGTTGGCTTATCGATTGGTTAGGCGACAAACGTAGTTGGCACCTGGATTCGCCTGAGCCGCCAGACCGCGAACAGCACAATAGTCAGCGCAACTGCTAACACTGCGCACGTGATGACGAAAGGCTGGTCGATACCCGTCTCTGTAATCGGCCGCGCGGTAAAGTTGCCTGCGAAGCCGGTCCACCAATAAGCAAATAGGCCGATGTCCATTACGACGTGGCCGATCATGCTTGGAATAAGAGATCCTGACGACCACGCGAGAAGCCCAAGCAGTACACCTGCGCCAAACACGATCGGCACCATCCCAACCATCGCCCAAGCCTTGGTGAGATGTAAAAGCGCGAAGAAAAACGAAGACACGAGAATCGCGATCGTAGCGCCATGACGTTGCTCGATCGGCTGCTGCATGTAGCCTCGGAACCCAGTCTCCTCGCAGATCCCTGCCGATGCGGCTGAAACCACGACAGAGATCCACTTCATTGGCAATGAAGGAATGAATGAAAAATCGTAGCCGCGCCGGAATGCCGCAGCCGGAAAAGGAACAAAGCGGAATAGCAACACGATCGCAGCGTGAATTGTGGCCGCGAAAAAGAGCGCGCCGATCGCGCCCCAAAAACATTGTGCTGGCGAGAGCCTAACGCTCCGGAAAACGCGACCACGAGCAACGCGCGTGCTCTGAGGAGGTCCTCCGCCACTCGCCCACCACACATAAAGCGCAAGAAAAACTACCTCCACGCTCGCAGCCATCGGCACGCTAAGACTCAGGAGTAATGCTGGCCACACATTAGCCGGGATGAGACCAATGACGATTCCGATGATGGTAGCCCGCAGCAAAACGGAAAATGTCGCCCAACGGCTGGGGCGATTCTCTTGCGCGGTCATCGCAACTAGAGACCGCTGTCCTCGCTGAACACACCGTTGTCACGCGGACAACGAAGGCCTTCGACGGGAAGCGGAACGAACTTCATTTTCTTTTGATCGATTTTCCACGCGACTTTCGCTGGAAGCATCTTTGCGCCCGGTTCTTTCTCATTATCTAGAATCGCAACCACAATATCTTTGCTTTCTTTCCCATTCGTCTCGCACATGCCCATGAACTCGGGTGAAGCCTTCGAATGCGGGGGAATTTTTATAACATCCCGGATGATCGATCGATCCGCCAATACCAAATACTCCGAGCCGCAGATCAACCACGAGATGGAATTCAAGCGATCGGAAATCTCGTCTGCGCCGAGATCCTTAAGACCGATGTCCGCGTGTCTTTTCTCACTTTGGACAACTGGTTCATTTAACATTCGTTTACCGATCAGCGCCTTGGGAATGTCAGAACCACATTGAACGCCGCTGAATTCATCCGACCCGCCGAACGCGTTAGTGACCAACAAACCCGTAGCTAGAAGAAAAATACTAAGCCTCATGTTCCCGGCGGGGACAATCCAACGAGAATCGAGCAGATCGGGAATCTGCGAGATGGACGGGAAAGCCCGCGAGGGCGAATGAGCCGGGAGGATCATGAGTCAACAGGCTGAGGTACCGCCACGGACAGCGCAAGGTTTCATCTCAACAGCTAAACGACTCCTCATCTTTTCTATCGCACAGATTTTGCGCGAGCGCCCACGAGCCTCCCCAAATCGCTGCGACAATGAACACGTCCGACCACTTGTCCGGGTCTTGAGGTACGCCCGGGGTGCGCAAGAGGTTGAGAAGAACCGGTACGTGAATTGTTACGGTCCAGAGCGTGAACATCAGTCCCATACCTAAAGCCGCCAACCGCTGCAGGAATCCAGTGGCGAAGCTTACGCCCGCGGCGATAAAGGCTGCGCCGAAGAAGACAGTCCAAAACAGGTGCCAAGGGATCCAGCTCGGCACCATGCTGGCAATGGGAATTAGAATCTGAAAGTGGCCGATGCCAAAGACGATGAGCGCAAACGCAATTAGATACCGGCTCGTCCTCTGCAGCCATCCCGGAACGCGGCCCAATCCAGGCGTGAGCCAAGCGAGGCAACCAATGACGATTGGTTCGAGCACATTGGTCCGCCACGGCGCGCTCATGAGATCGGGATGTCGCGGCACGTCAAACGCGAGTCCGCAGAGTAACATCACAATACCGAGTGTGACCGAAGACACCATTAGGGTGCGTTGGAAAAGAAGGCCCGCCCCGCACAGGATAAATATTGTTCCGACGGGGTAAACCAAACCCGGAATAGCCGCCATCCACGGAATCACCGGCACAACTTTATAATGTGGGCCAGGCGAATGACCGGAAAGGTACGCGCAGATCAACGTCTCTACGCCTATTCCAATTATCGCCAACGAAAAGAGCAGACGACCAAATCGTCCCAGCATAATCAACCACGTTCCGTTGCCTTCCACTTGGTCTAGTGTCTTATCACGCGGTATGTTCATGGCCTAACGAGACACAGATAAGCCACGCCAGGCGATGGTGAGATCTGTTTTCATTTCAGCCTTCATAATTCATCCTTCATCCTTGCCGCGCAGCGGCTCGCGGTCAGCTCCACTGATTGGTTAGGCGTTGCACGAGACTCCTAGTGTTGATTTAGCTTTTGCTCGATCTTCGGAATCTCCTCGGTCTTTTTCTGCAGGGCATTCTCCTCGAGGCGAAGGAGCAAAGTCAAATAGGCGACTTTTGCCTGCACCTCAGAGGTTACAGTAATCAGTTCCTCAATGTCCCGTGGCGTGAGATTTCCGTCCGGTGATCGCCGAGCAATGGCACGGGCTACTTCGATGCGGGCCCCCATTTCTGACGATTGTTCCATGATGATGGCAATGTCCTCGTAGATGTAGACGTAGTAATGCAATTCATCGTGCGCCATGAGGCCGAGCGATCCGTTCTGCTTTACAGCCTGCCATGTCGCGTCTTTCGGCCAGTAAAAGTTACCTAATCCGTAGACCAACTTCGAGCCGATTGGCGCGGGCGATTGTGACGCCGGCGATGTTTGCACGGCCCGCAGTAGCGCCATGTCCGCGTCGAGGTCAGCCATGACCTTTCGCGTCGCTTCGAGATTTATGCCTACGACGCGACGATTGCTTTCGAGCTCGTCTGCTAATTCACGCCGGGCTTCCTGGAGTTGGTGACGATGATGAAAATATACGACCGTCTGTTCGAGACCGATCGCCATCAGCAGTCCGATCGTAATGGCCGCGATGTGGATGAAAAACTGTCTCCAAGTATGAACGTTCTCGTGCGGTGGATGTACTTCTATCATGGATTCAAACCCCTAACGAGAAAGAGATAAGCCACGGCAGGGTGTTGTAGCAAACCCGATGGAGTTGTTTCGCAATGGGGCAGTTGGCTTCATCGATTGGTTAGGTCTATGTACTTCGTCAGTGCGTTCTGTAGGGCTTATCATTTGAGAACATTACAAACGGGGGATCGCCACCTTTGTATCTTGGAACGCCGGTGTCGAAAATCCGAATGTGCATCGGCCAGGAGTCGTCCGGCGGCTTCGGCGCGATAGCGGCGGGGCGGAAGTTCTTGGATACGCACTGCTCGAACGAATTGTTCGGGCCAAATAGCATCTTTCGAATCCGTCCGTCGGCGGCAACGAGAAAAACGATGTCGCAGTGCAATTTTGTTCTCGGCATCGATTCGCACATATCCAAAGCGTGCGTTGCAGCGTCGCTGATCCAATCCTCGAATTTTTTGACGTACCTCGTACCCTTCCTTTGTATCGAATTTCTTAGAAGCGGCGGCAAAGATCGTGTGGAAAGCATCGGGGTCGCTGAGGTCCGTCAGTTTGTTTGCGACCGCTTGTTTTTTACTTTTGTAACCCGTGCCGCCAATCGCGTCACACTCAGACTGCGAAAGATGGAAAAATTCGCCGTTCTTGGAACACCAACAACCAGCGGCACGTGCTTGCGCGAGAGAAAACAGCGTGAGCCCCGCAACGAGCGCTGAGGTAGCGACCGAGAATGCACGCGACATAGACCTAACGAGAAGTAGGCCAAATAATTTCGTCTTTAAAGGCGAATTTTATTGGCCTATCACGGAAATTCATAACTGGTGATCTCGAGTTGGTGGCCGTCGGGATCGCGGAAATAAATAGAGTGGGCGATTTCGTGGTCCTGGAATTCGAACTTGATGCCGCGCTGTTTTAATTCCTCCTGAGCGGCGAGAAAGTTCTCTCGGTTTGCGCGCATCGCGAGATGAAGGATCCGAATATCGGACGGCGTAGATGCCTCCTTCGCCGAGGCTACCGCGACCAGGGATCCCGATCGATCGCGAGCCGGAAACAGCGCGAGGGCAGTCGTGCCTTTGCCGATGAAAACCGGAGCGCCGTCCCAAATTCCTTCGAACTTCCTCTCGAACCCTAGTACGTCGATATACCATTGCGCGGCTTTCTCTACATCGCGCACGGATATGGCGACATGATCGATTCCTTCGAGCTCCATGAGAAAACAAGGTTACAGAGACGAAACGCGATTCATAGAATGAAAAACCCGGGCTAGATAAATGGACGGCCCACAGGGCCGTGGCTACAACGCCGATTCATCAACTGAACAAATCCTGTCTTTCACTAGACTGCGGATTCTGCTAATTGGACTTGACGTGAGTTCCCCCACTCGCCGTGAGTTTCTCAGAACAATTGGACAGGTCGGCCTGTTTTGCGCGACTCCGTCGATCGCGCGCGCAGCCTGCGCGCTAAGCGACGACTTCATCCAGATCTCCATCATTCATACGACGGATTTGCACGGACATATTTTGCCAACGACCGATTACGCCGGAATTCCGGACCTTGGCGGTTTCGCGCGGTGCGCGACCCAAATTCGGCGATGGCGCCGGCAAAATCGAAACTCAATCGTGATCGATGTTGGCGACGTTTATCAGGGAACCGACGTAAGTCTTCGGACAAATGGCGGGTTGATGATCGATCTGTTCAATCATCTCAAGTTTGACGCCTGGATCGTCGGCAATCACGAATTCGATTGGGGCCTCGACACTTTCACGAATGCGGTCGCGAAATCGGCGATGCCAGTCCTGGCCGCGAACATGTCGACGGATGAAAAACCGAGCGACGATTCGCAAAATCCATTCGCGAAACTCCGGCCCTACATCTTGAAGGAATTCGATGGAATCAAGATCGCGATCATTGGAGTAACCACGCCCGGGATGCCGTTTTGGTTCCGGCCGGAATTTATTCGTGGTTTCAATTTCGAGCATTCGGTCGAACCGGTGCGTCGCGCGATCGCGAGCGCCAGAGGCGAAGGCGCACACGCCATCGTCCTGGCCGGTCATATGGGATTGAAATCGCGCGGCGGCGGGGATGATTTCGCTAACAACGTGGTTGCTCTAACGTCGGAGTTTCCGGACGTTGCGGCATTCATCGCCGGACACACCCATCAGATAATTCCCAGCCGGTTGTCCAACGGTGTTCTGCTCACCCAGGCAGATCATTTCGGAATTTACGTCGGCCGCGTTGATCTGACGTTCGACCGCGCCTCCAAGAAATTGGTGCGCCGCGAAGCGCGATGTGAATTGATGGACCATCGTATTCGGCCCAGCCACGTCGTCCTTTCCAGGGCAAAGCCGTTACTCGAGGAATCTGCGGCCGCGCTGGCAGACCCGATCGGAACATTGGCGGACACCCTTCGTTCGCGCGGAAGTCCGGGCGAACCCAGCGAAGTCGAAGAACTGATTGGGGCCGCGATTTTGGAGGAACTCCGAGACCGCGAAGTCCCGGTCGATGGAGCCGTGCATGGCGTGTTCGAGGCGAAAAATTTCGAAGCCGGCCCCAAAACGGTGAACGACATTTGGGAGCTGATTCCATTCGAGAATTACATCGTCACCGCAACGCTGACCCCGGAGGAAATCAAAGGGATGATGGAGGAAGTTTACGCCAGCCGGGAGCCGCGAAACCTGATCGGATTTCAAATTGATACCGAAGGAACCGGTTATGAGCGACGCATTACAGCGATGGGATTGGCGGACGGGCGTCCGCTTGAGCGCGACAAACGTTATTCAATCGCCTTCAACAGCTTCGATTCGCGCAGCGGAGGGCATCGCTTCATGAAACTCCGCTCCCTACTCGAGAAACCGGCGACGAATTGCACGTTTCACCATGTGCTGACCCGGGACGCGGTGATTTCCTACTTCCGGCGGCATACCGTGGTCCACAAGATTGCCCGGGAGAGGCGGCCGGCCGCAGCGTAGTTTTTGCCACATAACGGTTGAAAACCTTCCCGATTTCGGTTGCGTATCTGTCCCATGCGCGTTTTTGGAATTTCAGTGGCCGTGCTGTTGTCGATTGTCGATCTTGGATGGTCGCAGGTTGACGTCGGCACATCGCAAACTGCGAAACTGCCGATGTATCGGCCAATTCTGCTCGGTTCGGGACCGGATTCTTTGATTAATCGAATCGACTCAACGGACCTCTTCCGAAAAGGACAAAAAGATGCCGCAGTCATGTTTTCCTGCTCGGTGAAAAAGGACGGCTCTGTGGTTACCGTTTCGACCTACCGGGGGACGCCAGATTCCAAATTGCTCGAGCAGGAGGTGCTGAAAAAATTGTCGGCGGCGGCGAATCTAAAGTTCATTCCCGCGGTCTACAATCATTTGCCGGTCGACGCGATTTACTACGGCACCGTCACGTTCATGATCGTCGACGAAAAACCGCGTCTGCGAATTTTTTCCAACCAAGAGCGCGACGAACTGGCCAAGGAAAACGACTTCATCGGTCCCCAGCCGTTTTGGGGAGGCGAATCCAAATTCAGCGGCTTTCACTACCCAAGTCGCGATACCGCGCCGGTCCCGGTGGACGGTTCGGCCGAACTCCAGGTCAAAGTGGATGCGAATGGAAATCTGCAAGACCTCAGCGTTTTGAGCGAGCAGCCTCCGTTTCTCGGTTTCGGCGAGACCGCCTTTGACGATTTGAGCAAGGCGAAGTTCATCCCCGCGTTTCGCAACGGCAAACCGGTCGCGTGCGACGTGAAGCTGCCGATTTACTTCAACGCCAAAGGCTTCTAGGTCCAGCCTTCTTCCGGCGAGTAAGGGCTCTGTTGTGAAAAGCCGAATCATTGGCAGACGTTTTTTCCGCCGCGATCCGATCACCTGTGCGCGGGAGCTGATTGGCGCCGAACTCGTTTGGGGAAGATGCGCCGGCAAGATCGTCGAGACTGAAGCGTACCTGGCCGAGAACGACGAAGCCAGCCATACCTTCTCGCGTCCGACGACGCGCGCGTTTGTCGAGCGGAATAAGCCCGGCGTCGCCTACATTTATTTCAGTTACGGTGCGCATTGGATGCTCAACGTGCTCGTGAAAGGCGAGACCAACGGTTTCGTTTTGTTTCGCGCCATCCAGCCTGTGCTCGGTATCGAATTAATGAAAAAGCGCCGCGGTATCGACGATGAACGCCAACTTTGTTCCGGCCCGGGCAAGTTGACGCAAGCTTTCGATATCACGGATCGACACCACGAAATGGATTTGTGCGTTGATCCGCGACATTGCTTTCTCAAAGCGAACGATGCCAAGGCGGAGGTGGTGGCTGATCCTCGAATCGGAATTACGCGTTCCGCTCATCATCCGTGGCGGTTCACCTTGCGTGACAGCAAATTCGTCAGCCGAGCAGTAAAACTGAAATCCCAGGCTCCAAACCCCAGGCCCCAGGGAAATTCCAAACTTAAAGAATAGTCACGTGTTTTAAGCACTTGGAAATTTAGAATTTGTAATTTGTTTGGGATTTGGGCTTTGGAGCCTGGGATTTTGAATTCCAGCTACCGTTGACTCATATTTCTAATCAACGAAGTTCTCCATCCCAATGAACAAGAAGAAGCAGCGTGTGCTCCTTGGCATGAGCGGTGGAGTCGACTCCAGCGTGACCGGCTATCTTTTGCGCGAACAAGGCTACGACGTCGTTGGCGTGACGATGAAAGTCTGGCCGCAAGACTGCATTTCGCGTGCGGAGGACAAGTGTTGCGGGCCGCAAGCCGTGGCCGACGCGCGCGCCGTCGCGCATTCGTTAGGCATTCCGCATTACGTGGTCGACGAAGCGGACCTGTTCGAGCGGACAGTGATCGATTATTTCACGAGTGAATATCAGGCAGGCCGAACGCCGAATCCTTGCGTGATGTGCAACGAGAAACTCAAGTTCGGGAATCTTTGGAGCAAAGCCGAAGCGCTTGGCTGCGATTATATCGCGACCGGGCATTACGCGATCATCGAACATCACGAAAATGCCAGTGCGGCTCGCACCCGTGCGGTGTTGCGCAAAGGAGTCGATCCGCGCAAAGACCAATCGTATTTTCTCTTCAGCCTTCGACAGACCCAGCTTCAGCGCGCGCTTACTCCACTCGGGCCGATGCAAAAGCCTGAGATCCGGAAAATCGCGCACTCGTTAGGCCTGAAAGTGGCCGACAAAGTCGATAGCCAGGAAATTTGTTTCGTGCCCGGCAACGATTACAAGGCTTTCCTGCGCTCGCATCTCGGCGAGAAGGAATTTCATCGGGGCCAAATTTACGACGTGGAGGGAAACTTCGTCGCCGAGCACGACGGTATCGAACTTTTCACGATCGGTCAGCGCAAGGGACTCCCGGGCGGGTCCTCGCGGCCGCGCTATGTTGTCGATCTTGATCCCGAAACGAATCGAGTGATCGTCGGCGACGCAGAAGATTTGGTTTGCGACGAATTCGAAATCGATCACACAAACTGGATTTCATCGGAGCAGCCGGGTGAAAATGCCGAGCTCACGGTGAAGATTCGTTACAGTCATCCCGGCACGCCCGCGACCGTGACACTATTAGAAAACAATCGCGCGCACATCCGTTTGCACGAGGCGCAGCGGGCGGTCACACCGGGACAGGCTGCGGTGATTTACCATGGCGATGTCGTCGTCGGGGGCGGCTGGATTTGTCGCCGCGAAGCGCTAGTGCCGGCATAAGGATTTTTCACAGAAGAAAACGAAGTTAACGAAGCCTGTTCCTGCTTCTGTAAAAATCCTTTGTTTGCTTCGTTACCTTCTGTTCAAGTTCTGTATGTCAGAGAAAACTCTGCTCGCGCTCAGCACATTTCCCGACCGCGAGACTGCCCAACGCATTTCCAATCAACTCGTCGCCGAGAAATTTGCCGCTTGCGCAAACATTCTTCCCGGCGTCGAATCGATTTATCGCTGGAAAGAAAAAATCGAGACCGGTAACGAGACGCTCGTGTTCTTTAAATTAAGCGCCGACCGCCAACCGGCATTTCAGGAGAAACTCCGTTCACTTCATCCCTACGAAGTGCCGGAAATCATTTTCTTTCCGATCTCAAGCGGTTTGCCCGATTACTTGCGCTGGGTTTGGGAAAATTGTGCCCGTTAAACTTGAATGCTTTCTGCATTTTAAGATTGCAGAGGATTGTTGCGACGTCGATTGCCGAGGAGGTAAATCGCAACGCCGATTGCGTTCGCGATAATCGTCACGGCTGCGATCTTCGCGCCGAAAATCAGCGGACTGGGCACATCGATAATCGGATAAACGGTGAAGAAAATGCCGGACAGCGAAACGAGCAGACCACAGATCGCAGCGACGCGCAGCCAAATCGATTTCGTTCGAACGCCAAGCGCGCCGACAAGCGGAGTTGCAAACATCACGCAATAAACAATCCCGTAGAAAACGTTAGCCGCGTTATCGATCAGTTGAAATGCTTCCTGGATTCCAGCGCCGATCTGGCTCGCGATCGCGGTTACGAGCGTGAGCGTGCCAACGAAAATGATGGAGTTAACAGGCGTTCTGTAGCGCGGGTCCAGACGAGAAAACCACGCCGGCAGCAGTCGGTCCCAACCCGCGACCATCGGCAATCGTGAGCTGCCGGTGACGTGGACGCTGGTCGAAGAAATTGTGCGCACCGTCATCAAAATAATTCCCGCTGACGCAATCGCACCGGCGATTGGGAACGATTGCAGGCCGAGCCGCAAGGTTTGCGGGACCGGGCCGATGAGATCGATCGGATTGTTTCCAACGAACGCGAGAACAGAGCTCGAGCCGAGGATAAACATCAGTGCGATGAGAGGCGACGCAATCAACACGGAACGGCCGATGTCGCGCGCCGGCGCGCGCGCTTCCCCCGCCAGAATGGCGACGTATTCAAATCCACTCAGTCCGCCGACAGCGAGTTTGCTGAAAATGTTGAAGCAAAAAAAGATCGACACGGTCGGCAGCGCGAGCGGCAGCGGCCGATAATTTTTTATTTCGCCGCGAGCAAGGCCGAGCAGTGGCAGGAAAATGAGCGCGGCATACACCACGAACAGGGCAAAGCCACCCACATTGTGAAGCCATTTGCCTAACGAGAGCCCACGAAAACAAGCCCAGCCCAGACCAATGACCATAACGGAGCTGATCAACGAGACGCACCATTTATTGTTCGGCATCCACGGGGCGCCGAGCGCGTAGGAAATGTTTGTGGTGACGAACATTCCGCCCAGCGCGATTACAGTGATGGAAAAGAGCCACAGGTTCCAGGCCGTGATGAACCCGGCGAATTCGTTGAAACCGAGCTTTGCCCATTGATAGATGCCGCCCTCAAGCGGCATCCGCTTGCTCAGATAAATGACGACTGCCGCCTGAGGAATGTAGAAAAGCAAAATGGCGAGCGACCAGAAGAACAAATGCGCCTGTCCGAGCTTGGCGCCGTACCCAACCCAACTCGATCCCACCACGAACAGAACCTGGGTGAGCACGAGATCGCCGAGGCCGAGCGGTTTCTTGAGCGATTCCGAGCGCGTTTCGACGTTTTGCTCGGCGCGCTCGAGGTCCGTGCTCACAGCAATCAATCGATAATCGATCGAGCCTAACGCTCTTCGCCTGCTTTTTTCTGCGGCGGAGGAACGTTGCGGAATTCGCGGTGACGAATCTTGCCGCCGGCGTAGGCGATATAACCGCCGGCGCCCAATGTTGTCACACCGAGCAAAATCACCGCGATGACGAGCGGCCCGGCGGACCGTGGCCATTTTCGTGGCGCTACCAGCGCGATCGCACTCACAACGGCCAGCGCGTAAAAAAGCCAGATAAGATCCTCAGCGCGATCTTCATGTTCTTCGAGCCACGCGTCGCCGACTTCGTTCTCCATGGAAAGAACACGATCCTTCGCCTGCTTGCCGAATGCATAAACCGGCAACGCGGACGCGGCACAGATCAGGACGATCATGAGCGTTGCGACTTGGGCGGAGCGGCTTCGCAGAAAGAACGCGATAATTAATCCGAGCAACCCCATCGCCAGGCCGTAAACCGGCAAGGGATTGATCAAGACGTGGATGTATTCCGGCTGCCGGAGATCGCGCAGAATGGCATCAATCATTTTAAGCGAGAAATCGCGACTCAGCCTTTCGGCGCAGGGGCGGGCTTCTCGGCCTGTGACATCGTGGGGTCTTCCCAGTACGGCACGTATTTCTTCCAGTCAGCGGTGGTGAAATGCCACCATTCAACCCGCAGGCCGTAAAAGTTGTTATGCGCCATCGCGAGCTGCAGCAACGTCAAATGCTGCTTCACCGATGGATCGCGCCCCATGTAACCCATCATCGCTTGGGGCGTGAACTGATCGAATTTCGTAGGCATGGTCACGTCCTGACTCCAGTCGTCGACCATGGTCGCGTCAACCGAGACGCCGTAGGAATGCATTGAGCCGAAACCTCTTTCGGGATTGGCGACGTACTGATCCTTCGCGGCAAACTTCCAAAGTAACTGTTGCGCTTCCTTTGGCCGATAAGCGTCCCAGATTTTCAGACGATAGCTAAATTGATGCAGATATTTCTGCGCCCCGGCAAGTTGCTCGGCCACGCTTGGCAGAACCAAAGCTTTCGTCCCGCGCGGATACAGAGCATGCCCGGTCACGTTCTGCTCGGTGGCGTAGCGCAGATCGATGACGATCGTCGGATCCACAGTGGCAATGTCGACAAGCTCGGGATTTGCGGCGAATCCACTCCGCAGGATCGACATCGTTGCGGAGAGAGCAAACCAAAGAAGTGCGCGTTGGAACATCGGGCGGGAATTATAACCGCAAACTGGCCGCACGCGCAATCAACCCGGAACGTTCGAGTTAATTGCCGCCGGCAACCGTTCCCCCGGCGTCGGTTTTTGCTATGCGTTGCAACAACAGCTGCACGGCGTCGTCGGGCACGTTGAAGTGAACCTCCAGATTCGCGCCCTGCCTCGAAACATCCGGCGGCTGGGTGTAGAGCATCAAACCTGAATCCTGGAGGCGAAGCCATTTCTGCGGTTCATTGTGCAACGCGCGCGCGAACTCCGATGCGTTCTCTGGCGATTTCATTTTCAAGAGCAGGCGCGCCTTGACCGGAGTTTGCAGGTTCAAAGCCAGCCCGAAAAGCTGCGTGCTGTCGAGCAGCTCCGGCGCGAAAATCGGATGATACATTCGCGGCAGGTCAGGCGGATTCCGCGAGATCAGGCGAAGCGCGCTCTCACGGTCCAACGCTTCGAAACGATCGAACAACTGCCCGGTAATTTTCAAGTCCACGTCGATTCCCAGCCGGACCCGAACGAGCTCATCGACCTCGCCGGAAGAACCGATGGCGAGCGTTTGCGGTCCAACCCGGGCCAGAGCCAGGTCGGGCTTTTCCCAAACCGGCAGTCCGCTGATGGTGCGTTTTTGGAATTCTTTATCGGTTTGCGCCGCTCGAACCACTTTCGAGAGATCGCCGCTGGCTTCGATCAAAATGAATTCGCGAACGCTCGAATTATCCGAGATCGTTGTTGCTCGGGTGATCCGGACCGCGTCATGCGACAAGTTCAACACCGGCATGCGCGCGGCCGGGCCGACCAATCCGTTCCAAACCGCCTGGTAAGCATCGGGCTGTTCTTTTTGCCATCGCTTGAGAGCGTCGGCATGTTCGAACTGATCGACGTTGATTGAGAGAATGCTTTCAGTTTGTTGCGGCAGCCATTCCCGTTTACGGGGCGATTTCGCGACCAGCGGCAAAATGATGGCCAGGAGAAAGATGACGGAAACGACGCTGAAATAAAACTGCCGGAGCTCTTGTTTGTCGATCTGGCTCGAGAGAAGCGCGAGCTCGGCGGTGTGTTTCTGATATTGATCCACCGCCGCGTGATGTTTTCGAACTTGTTCGAGCAGATGAGGAGCGTTTGGGGGCGCGATTCCCTGCCCTGCAAGATGGCGACCGATGTTTAGATACGCCGGGTTTTTTCGCTCTTCGACAACCTGATGATGTTGCTTCGCCTCGCGAACCGCGTCCTGCTGCGTCTTAATATTTTCGGCAAATCCCTTGTCGCGTCCTTCGTATTCGGCGCGGACCTTCGCGATATTTTTTTCGATTGCAGACAGTTCTTCTTCAGCGGACGCGAGTTTCTCCCTAGCCAGTCGCGAAGCATCGGCGCTGCCGAGTCGTGCTCGAACCAGTTCGGCGCGTTCGTCGGGCAAACGGGTACGACGCGCGCCGATTCCGGCTACTTGCGATTCCAAATCAGCCGGAGGCGGGTTGGCCGCCTGAAGTTCCGATAACTTTTTTAAGAGACCCTGGTCTGCTGCATCGTTCTCCTGAATGCGGCGCTCGACCGCGTTCACCTCGCGTTCACAAAGTTCAGCGGCGTTTTTGGCGTCGTTGCGTCGCTGAAGAATCGGTTTCGTCTCCGCATCGAGTTTGGACATCGCTTCGCTTTGTTCCTTGACGTTGGCCTGCCGCTGCGCCTCGATGTTCTTGATCCCCTCTTCAATCTGGGCAATTCGCAGCGCGACTTCCTTCTGCTCTTGTTCGAGTTTCTTCAGGGCAACGATCTCATTGCGCAACTCCGGAAAGTTGGCGGCTTGCGATGTGCCCTCGCGCCCGAGCGCGATTTCGCTCTTTTGCCGCAACCGTTTCTCATGGCGAAGCACCATGCGCGTTCGTTGCCGGCGGATCTTGAGTCCGATCTCCCGCAGACCTGTGCGAATGAAGCTCACGATTTATTCCTCGGACTCCGCCAGTTTCGCCAACACGCTGAAATCTTCCAACGTCGTCGTATCTCCGGTGACCTTGGCGCCGCTCGCGATCTCTTTCAGGAGTCGCCGCATGATTTTTCCGCTGCGGGTTTTCGGCAGCGCTTCGGCAAAACGCACTTCATCGGGTTTTGCAATTGCGCTGATGTGGATGCTGACATGCTCGCGCAGTTCGCTTTTCAAATCGTTGGAAGGTTCGATTCCCGATTTTAATGTCACGAACGCAACTACGCCTTGTCCTTTCAATTCATCCGGTCGCCCGACCACCGCAGCTTCCGCTACTCGGGCATGACTTACCAGCGCGCTTTCGATCTCAGATGTTCCAAGCCGATGTCCCGCAACGTTCAGCACGTCGTCGATGCGACCTACGATCCAGAAATAATCGTTCTCGTCCCGCCGCGCGCCGTCTCCGGTCAAATAATTGCCCGGATATTCGCTCCAGTACTGTTCTTTGTAGCGCTCCTTGTCGCCATAAATCGTGCGCAACATGGAGGGCCACGGCCGGCGAATAATTAGTTTTCCGCCAACGTTCGCGCCGACTTCTTTTCCGTCCGTATCGACAACCGCCGCGTCGACACCAAAAAATGGAAGCGTTGCGCTGCCGGGTTTGGTCGGAATTGCGCCCGGCAACGGCGTGATCATAATCGCCCCGGTCTCCGTTTGCCACCAGGTGTCCACAACCGGACAACGTCCGCCGCCGATTGTTTTGTGATACCACATCCACGCTTCGGGATTAATCGGTTCGCCAACGGTGCCGAGTAATCGCAATGACGACAGATCATGTTTCTTGACCCATTGGTCGCCCCAGCGAATGAAGGCGCGGATCGCGGTAGGCGCGGTGTAAAGAATGTTGATGCGATTTTGCGCGATGATTCGCCAAAAGCGGTCGGGTTCGGGCCAGTTCGGAGCGCCTTCATACATGAACGTGGTCGCGCCGTTAGCGAGCGGTCCGTAAACAACATAACTGTGGCCCGTCACCCAACCGACGTCGGCCGTGCACCAGTAAATGTCTTCCTCGCGGATATCGAAAACGTATTTCGTCGTCGAATAGATCCCGACCAAATAGCCGCCCGTCGTGTGCAAAATCCCCTTCGGCTTTCCGGTCGAGCCACTGGTGTAAAGAATGTAAAGCGGGTGTTCGCTGTCGACCGGTGTCGGCGGACAATCGTCGTCCACGTATTCCAATTCGCGATGCCACCAGACGTCGCGGCCTTCTTCCATGTGGATTTCGTTATGCGCGCGCTGACAGACAATGACGCGTCTCACCGATGTGCCGCCGCGCAGCGCGTCGTCGACATTTTTCTTCAACGGGACAATCCCGCCGCGACGATAACTGCCGTCCGCTGTGATCAGCGCGATCGCGCCGCTGTCCGCAATTCGATCGCGAATGCTATCGGCGCTGAATCCGCCGAAGACCACCGAGTGCACGGCGCCGATTCGCGCGCACGCCAGCATCGCGATCGCGACTTCAGGCGTCGTTGGCATGTAAATGATGACGCGATCGCCTTTGCCGATCTTGTTACGCTTGAGCACGTTCGCGAAACGACAAACCTCGCGATGCAGTTGCTGATAGGTCAGCGTCCGCCGTTCCCCTGGTTCGCCTTCCCACAAAATCGCCGCCTTGTTCCGGCGGTGCGTGGCAAGGTGTCGATCGAGGCAATTTTCGGAAAGATTGATTTTTCCACCGATGAACCATTTCGCGAATGGCGGCTTCCATTCGACAACCTTTCGCCATCGCTTTCGCCAGACCAATTCGTTCGCCTCCCGCGCCCAGAACTTATCTGGGCTCCTGATCGATTCCCGATACATCCGCCGGTATTGGGCGAGATTCCTGATCCGCGCCTTTTGCGAAAAATCCTTGGGCGGCTTGAAGAGGCGTTTCTCCTTCAAGTGCGATTCGATATTTCGATCGTCGAACTTCATTCCAGGTTTGGAAAAAGGACGCTAACCATCCATTGATGCCGGCTCAACTCAAAGTTGTCACCACGAAGATCGCGAAGAGCACGAAGCTAAAACCGCTTGAATTCCTTCGTGAGCTTCGTGTCCTTCGTGGTGCTTTTTGTTTGTTTTGATGCCCGGGCGCCTCAAAACTGAAGATATGTCAGATCACATTTACAAAAAGATTGAGTTGGTCGGTTCCTCACCAAAGGGAATCGAAGACGCCGTAAAAAACGCGCTCTCCCGAGCGAAGAAAACAGTGCGCAATATGCGGTGGTTCGAAGTTGCGGAAATGCGCGGTTACATCGAAGACGGAGGTATTGCCCACTGGCAAGTGACGCTGAAGGTCGGCTTCACTTTGGACGATTAACTCTGTGGCGGCAGCCTGCGACCGCCGACGGCGATCATAGATCGCCGCTACAGTTTTTCCTCTTCCTGGGTGGCTTCGTATAATTTTGCCGCGCCGTAAATCAGGATCGCCGGCTTCAGCGCGAACAGGAGCAGCCGGACAATCCCGCTCACAATTCGACCGATTCCGAGCCGATTCAAAACGAAGCCGGCGAGCAGGGCGTAAGCAATCGACTGGACTGGATTTTCGCGGACGTACGCCTCCGTCTCATTCACCAATTCGTCGAAATGCTCCCGCGTGTAGCGCAGGCCACGCTCGGCCAGGTCTTCATGTGCTCGTTCCATTGCTTAACGATTGTCCGCGACGTCGTCTTGGTCAATGCAAAGTGAGCCAAATCGATCGGGCCGCGGCGCCGGGCGGAAAATCGGCCGGCGTGCGTTCCCGATGGAACACGCCCGAGCGTCTCGACAATTTCAGGGAATAGCGCGCCATTCTCTCCAACGCCTGCTCGGTCAAGGTCTCGCAGTTCGTCGAAAGCAAAATCCGCGCGCCGGGACTCGCGATCTCCAGCGCGCCTGCTATCAGGGTTTCAAAATCTTTTTCGACGTGAAAGGCTGCACCGCCTTTGGTGCGGGAAAAAGTGGGCGGATCCAGAACGATCATGTCGAATTTTTCGCCACGATGCGCGAGTCGCCGCAGGATCGGACGGACGTCATCGACAATAAATTGATGTCCTTCGGTCGACAATTCGTTCAGGGAAAAATTCTGTCGCCCGCGCGCGAGCGATTTCTTGGAAAGATCGATATTTGCGGTTTGCGCGCCCGCCGACGCGGCTACCACTGAGAACGAACAAGTGTAGGCAAAGCAATTTAAAACACGTTTCGGTTTTGCTTGCCGAACGAATCGCCGATTTTCGCGTTGATCGACAAAGAGGCCGACCGAATATCCCGCGCCGAAATCGATCCCGAACTTGAGATGATTTTCCGTCGCAATGGTCTGTAAGCTTTCATCGGCCGCGCCGAGCAAAAGTTTCGGCGTCTCGCGCTCTTCGTTTTTCTTTGGAAGAAAACGGGCAAATATGCGGCCCGGCGTGATTCCCATCGACGTTCGCCAGGAGTCAAATTCAGTCAGCAAAATCTCTTGCGCTGCTTGAGTCTTATACGAAATCAGAACGTCGGCCGCGAATCGTTCCGCCCAACCATCGTCGATCGTGCAAAGCCGATGCGCAAAGGTGCCTTCGTTCTCAAAATCGCGAAGCAGGTCCTCGTCGATCCATTCGTTCTTGTTCATTGTTTTGTTTTGTCGAATAGGTAGCGGCGGTTGATTTGCTCATTCCCATTCGCTTCACCCTCGCGGGCTTTCCCGTCTATGTCGCTCGGCTCCCGCCGGCTCCATTCACTGAACCCCCATGGCGATTGAGGTCAATCGCCGCTACCCTTTCCTCGATGAGACAACAAGTGATCGTCCGCGTTCCAGCGAGCACTTCGAATCTCGGCCCGGGCTTTGATTGTCTCGGCGTGGCGCTTCGTCTTTACAACTCGATTACCACTCGTCGCGCGAAAGATCGACAGCGCCAGGAAAGAATCGTCACCCAGGCGGCGGACTTATTTTTTAAGCGAACGAAACGATCGCGATTCGCTTTCTCCTGTTCGGCGAACGAAAGAATACCGCGTTGTCGCGGCCTGGGCGGCAGCGCCACCATTCGACTCGGCGTGTTACATGGATTGAACGAGCTCAGTGGCCGGCCGCTCGATCGATTGTCGATCTTCGGGCTGTGCGCGGAGCTCGAAGGCCATCCGGACAACGCGGCGCCGGCCTCGCTCGGTGGATTCACAGTTGTTCGCGGCGAAAATGTTCAACGCTTTAGTGTCGGCGCGAGGTTAAAGTTTGCCCTTTTGATCCCTGATCTTGAAATTTCAACACCGTCGGCGCGCAAAATTCTGCCAAAAAAGATCATGCGCACCGCCGCGGTCGAAAGCGTTGGTAACGCCTGCGCGATCGCGGCTGCGTTCGCATCCCGGGATTACGAAAAGTTACGAGGCGCTTTTGTGGATCAACTTCACCAGCCCTTTCGCACAAAGCTCATTCCTTTCTTGCCGCGGGTTATCGCCGCCGCTGAAAAAGCCGGCGCCCTGGGCGCGTTCTTAAGCGGCAGCGGATCAACAATTTGTGCTGTAACGTTGCAGAATCCTCGCAAAGTAGCTGCTGCAATGCAGCGCGCCGCGACAGCCTCCTCCGCCAAGGCTACGGCGGCCAAGTCTGCATCTTCGCGAGTAATAATCACCACGGCTGACGATTCCGGAGTCCAAATCCGCAGTCCGGAATCCGGAATCCGCAATTGAAATGGGCCGGAGACTTGAAAATCTAGAACAGTTCGGCATCGACGTGGTCCTTGGCCGGCGCCGCGGATTTCGGGCCGGGACCCTGCGCGGAATTCTCCACGCACTGTCATTCGTCTACGAACGGATCGTCCAACTCCGGCTCTACTTGTATCGGAAACGAATTCTTCGTGAACGCACACTCGGTTGTCTCGTCATCAGCATTGGAAACCTGACCGTTGGCGGCACCGGCAAAACTCCAGTCGTGGAAAAATTCGCGCGCTCGCTGCAAGTCGGCGGGCGGCGAGTTGCAATTCTAAGTCGCGGTTATAAGAGCCAGCCGAAGCCAACCAAACGGAATTGGCTGGAGCGGATCCTCGGCAGACAGATCGACCCTCCACGCGTCGTGTCCGACGGAAAATTGTTGCTACTCGATTCGCTGACGGCCGGAGACGAACCCTACATGCTCGCGCACAATTTGAAGGACGTGATTGTTTTGGTCGACAAGGACCGCGTCAAAAGCGGCCGTTACGCGATCGACAAATGGAAAGTGGATACGCTTCTACTCGACGATGGCCTGCAATATCTCCACCTCAAACACCGGCTCGATATCGTCCTGGTGGACCGGCAAGCTCCGTTCGGGAACGAATTTCTACTTCCTAGAGGCACGTTGCGCGAGCCGCCGCGAAATTTGCGACGCGCGAGTTACATTTTCATCACCAAAAACACCGGCGAACCGAACGACCAATTGATCGAGAGAATTCGCCGTTACAATCGCACCGCTGAGATCATCGAATGCGCGCACCGTCCGCTTTATCTCCAAAACATCTACACCGGCGAGCGATTGATGCTCGATCGGTTACGCGGAGCCTTTATTGGTTCGATCTGCGCGATCGCGGTGCCGGAGAGTTTTGAAGGCGCGCTCAAAAAACTCGGCGCCAACGTGAATCTCGCGCTGCGCTATATCGACCACCATTATTTCACCGAGCACGAGATTCGCAGTTTCATGAAGCGCTGCATCCGACGCGATTTGTCGATGATAATCACGACCGAGAAAGATGCCGTGCGCATGCCGCGTTTGCCGGAAGCGGAGTTGAAAGTCCCGATTTATTTCATGCGGGTGGAAATCGAGATCCTGAGCGGCCACGAAAGTTGGGAACATTGCGTTGCCCGCATCTGCAAGCCGCAGCCGATGCTGTCACCCGAGCGTTTCTTCGCGTAAAGAGAAGACGAATTAGGAACCCAGGAAACCAGGAATTTTCGGCAGATGTCCTGGATTCATGGTTTCCGAATTTTCTTTTCTGAAATTCGGCATTGGACGTTCGGCGTTCGACGTTGGACGTTTTCTGCCAATGCCCAGCAAAGCCGAGCTCGTTGTTGAAGGGAAAAAGCTGTCGGTTTCCAACCTCGACAAGGTGCTCTATCCGAAAGTCGGATTCACCAAGGGCCAGGTCATTGATTACTATATCAAGATCGCGCCGGCGCTGTTGCCGCATCTCCAAGGCCGGCCGCTGACGATGAAGCGTTACCCGAACGGCGTCGATAAGGAATTTTTCTACGAAAAGAACTGCCCGACGCACCGGCCGAAATGGGTGAAGACGGCGAAAGTTTGGAGCGAAGGCAACAATCGAATGATGAACTATTGCCTTGCCCAGGATCTGCCGACGCTTGTCTGGGCGGCGAACCTGGCCGATCTCGAGCTCCACACTTCGCTTGCGAAAAAGAACAACGTCGCGCGGCCGACGATGATGGTGTTCGATCTCGATCCCGGCGCGCCGGCTGACATTGTCCAATGCTGTCAGGTCGGGCTTTGGCTGCGCGATTTGTTAGGCGGAATGAAATTGAAATCGTTCGCCAAAACCAGCGGCTCGAAAGGATTGCAGGTTTACGTGCCGCTCAATACGCCGGTGACGTTCGATCAAACCAAAGATTTATCGCGGGCGCTCGCCCAGCTCCTGGAGCAGGCGCATGGAAATCTCGTCACATCCAACATGTCGAAATCGGTGCGGAAAGGAAAAGTGTTCGTGGATTGGAGCCAGAACGACGAACACAAGACGACAATTTGTGTTTATTCGCTGCGGGCCAGGGAAGAACCGACCGTTTCAACACCGGTCACCTGGGACGAAGTGGAGAACTGCCTGAAAAAGAAAAAAGCCGATCTGTTGAAGTTTCGATCTGACAAGACTCTGGAGCGCGTGAAAAAAATGGGCGACCTCTTCGCACCGGTCGAAAAACTGAAACAAAAACTGCCGAAAAAATGGAAACTCGAAGATTGATGAACAGCTGGACAAAATTCGCTTCGGCAGCGCTCGTTCTGCTTTGTTCGGGTTGGACGCTTGCTGCGGCTGACGATTTTCCGCTTAAGCGGATGGCATCGTTTACCTTTGTTGTCGATTACGAGGCTTCGTGGTCTCCGGACGGGAAGCAGATTGTTCTTATCTCCAGCCGTCACGGCGGAATGAAGGTACACATAATGGACGCGAATAGTCCCAATCATGGCAGCGATATGCGCCAGTTGACGGCCGGTGACGCCGAAGACGATTCGCCGGCATGGTCGCCTGATGGAAAGAAAATTACATTCGTTTCGATTCGAGAAGGCGTTTCGCAGATTTTTGTAATGAACACTGACGGCAGCAATCAGCGCCAGCTTACGAAAGGTAATGCGGAGAACATTCACCCTATGTGGTCGCCCGATAGTGCGCGTATCTTGTTTAACACGACCTATTTTGTCGGAGCGACTGCCGCCGATGGCACAAATGTGCCGAGCGATAACAAAGTCGTCGGCGAACAAATCGACAAGAAAATGGACCTAGCGACGATTCGACCGGATGGCCTGGACCTGAAACGAATTACGACCGGCGGTGGATATACCTACGCGTCGTTCTCGCCCGATGGTATGTCGATCTTGCATCGGCGCGTCGACGGCCCGTTATCGCAAATTTTTGTCATGAACGCCGACGCATCAAACGATCACAATATTTCCGGCGAAGGAAACATCGATGGCTGGCCAGCGTGGTCGTCCGATGGCAAACGGGTTGTGTTTTCGCGCCGGGTTAATGAACGATTTCAACTCTTCGTGATGAATCGCGACGGTAGCGACGTCCGGCAATTGACGGACGCTTCAGGCGAATTTGTAAATCCGCGCTGGTCGCCCGATGGAACCAAGATTCTTTGCAGCCGCCGCCTCGGCGACATGACCGTCGTTATCTTTCCTGCGCCAAAATGAAACGTTATTCCGTCACTTGCTCGCTCGCGTTGATAAAATCGACTTCTTCGAGCCAGTCGAAAACTAAAACAAAAGCTTCCCAAGAAATGTAGCTATACGTTTCTCTCCGACAAAGAGAACGAATTAACTACAAATCGTAACGAGATTTCCGTCGTCACTCTCCCGCATTGAAATCGACTTTAGCGCGATAGGAATTTCAATGCTTTCTTCTTAGCTAGCTGGGGGGTTGGTCGGTCGGATCGATAACTGCCTTTCGACAAATAGTCCATGGTACGAAAGCGCCTGAAATTTTCCTGATTTTTTGGCTCACCGCGCTGGACTGTCGGCGGCGAGATTTGCATTTGGTACCTCTGTAGACTCTTGCGTCCAACAGTTCCTGAAACAATGACGCTCGCAAAGCCCAATTACTTTATGACTCAGGTGTCCAACCGATGCCGATATATTTTCATACTGGCGAGGCAAACTAATACTGGAAGAAAATGTTCGAAAAGCGGAAGAGAATTGAATTCGATCCGCAAGAGATTCGAACGATTGTCTCTACGTGATACCAGCGAAAGCAATCGCCTTACGCTTGACTATGGCAATGACAGGATTGACGTCGGAGTGGGTCTAACGGAAGTCGAACGAGAATGGCTATTTCGTCTTCTTAAGACTGAGTACCGTCTGAATTTCTATGCGAAAAGTAAATCTCAAAGACGTTGAAGAGCAGGAGAGGCGATCGCCGAAGGGGAAGTTTGGGCGGCGAACGAAAAATATTTCGGTCGCGCTTGGGCGCGATCCGGAATCGCTCGATTTGGCGAAACGGTGGCCGTTCGATCTGGCGCTGGTCAGCATTCCGAAAGGAAAATCGCTTTGCCCGTACCATTCGCACTCGAGCGAGTCGGAGCTTTATCTCGTCGTGTCAGGTCGCGGAAAAATTCGCGACAAAGATGGATGGACCGAAGTTGGAGCCAGCGACGCGTTTTTCTTCGGACCCGGCGAAGCGCACCAGCTCGCAAACGCCGGCGACGAAGATTTCGTTTATTACGTGATCGCCGATAATCCGCGCGGCGATTCCTGTTTTTATCCGGACAGCGGCAAGTTCGCGGTCTTGAAGGAAAACGGCGAGGAAGTGATCGTGAAAGGAACGGAGACCGATTACTTCGATGGGGAGGAATAGTTGGTATTGGACAGGATTGACATCAATCGAACCGAAGTGGCCGAGTTCTGAGTGAAATCCTGTCCATTCTGTCAGAATTCTGTGAAAAAAGTTAACATCAACGAGATCAAAGAAGAGCCGTGGCAATCGCCGAAGGGCAAGTACGCGGTTTCGTTCAAGGGAATCTCGGAAGCGCTCGGTCGCGGTCGTGCGCGGGAATCGGGCCACCGCGTCTCGGGCGATTTTAAGGAACGGCATCCATTCGATCTGGAATGGAGCCGCATGCCGCCGGGCAAACCCAATTTCCCTTTTCACTCGCACTCGGCGCAGTGGGAAATGTATTTGATCGTAAGCGGCAAAGCATCCGTGCGCCACAAAGACGGCACAACCGAAGTCGACGAAGGCGATGTGTTCATTTTCGGGCCTAACGAACCGCACCAGATTACCAACTCAGGAGACGTCGATCTTATTTACTATGTGATCGCCGATAATCCGATCGGCGAATCGGCGTATTATCCCGACAGCAAGAAATGGAAAGTGAACAAGACGTCGGCGGCTGATCGCGTTGTTATCAAAGGGCCGGAGACCGATTACTTCGACGGCGAAGAATAATGTTTCACCACAGAGAACACGGAGGACACAGAGACAGATAATTTTTGGTTTACTCCGTGAGCTCTGTGATCTCTGCTCTGTGTTAATTTGAGTTATGGAAGCTAAGAAGACGGCAGAAGATTTTCCGTACAAGACCTATCTGAACATCCTGCACGGGCCGCTCGAGTTGATCGATGTTCAGAAACTAGCCGACGCTTGCACGGACAAGTGGTACAATCAGACGCTTTGCAAAGTGAACGATTCAGTGGTGCGAGTCGGCGTTCTCGAAGGCGAATATCACTGGCATGAACACAATGACATCGACGAGTTCTTTTTTGTGCTCGACGGGAATTTCCTGATCGATCTCGAAGACAAAACGGTCGAGCTCACTCCGCGTCAGGGTTTTGTCGTTCCGAAAGGTGTTCGCCATCGAACGCGCGCGCCGAAGCGTTGCGTGATTCTAATGATCGAACGCGCAGATATCGCGCCGACGGGCGACTGAACTATAGCTGAACGAAGAGTGATGGAACCTAGGACACGGCATTACAAAATTATTTCCTGATTTCTGCAATCCTCAGAATCGTGTTTTTCCTGTCTAGAACCCAATGAAGATTGTTTCCGGAGGCCAAACTGGGGTGGATCGCGCGGCGCTCGATGTCGCGCTTAAAGCATCGGATCAAATGCGGCGGCTGGTGTCCGGAAGGCCGCCTCGATGAAGAGGGAAAAATTCCGGATCGCTATCCAATGACCGAATTAAAGAAAGGCGGTCCGGATCAGCGAACAGCCCGCAACGTTAAGGATTCGGATGGAACGATCGTGATTTATTTTCACGAGCTGAGCGGCGGGACTGCATACACGGTTGGTTGCTGCATCGAGCAACGACAACCACATCGATTGATCGATGCAGCGAAATATTCGCCCGAAGACGCAGTGCCGCTAATGGCCGCCTTCATGCGTGATCACGACATCGATATTCTGAATATCGCCGGCCCGCGTCAGAGCGAATGGGCGGGAGGCTATGATTACGCGTTTCGGGCGGTGGACGTTTTGCTGAGCAGGATGAAATTCAGCGCGCGCCGCGGCAGATAATTATTCGTAACGCAACGCTTTCACCGGATCGAGCCGCGCAGCGAAGTAAGCCGGAATCAGCGCAGCGATCGCGCAGATCAGGAAAGCGCTGATACAAATGACCGTGACGTCGTGAGGCACGACTTGCGCCGGAATTTCGGAGAATTGGTAAACTTCGCGCGGAAAAATCTCGATGTGCAAGGTATTCGCAAGCCAGCGACTAAATTCGTTACGGTAACGAATTAACGTCATCCCCAGACCAAGGCCGGTCAGCGTCCCGAAAAGTCCGACGACTGTCCCCTGCCCCAAAAAAACCCAGATAATCTGGGAGATATTCGCGCCAAGCGCCTTCACGATTCCGATCTCGCGACGTTTTTGAACGGTCACGGTGATTAAAGTGCTCATGATTCCGAACGCCGCTACGACGACAATGAAGAAGAGCAAAAAGAACATGACCGTTCGCTCGAGCCGCACGGCTTCGAAATATTGCCGGTTCATGTCGATCCACGTCTCGGCGAACTGCGGCGGGGTCAAAAAGCGCTCGATTTCCTCTTTGACGCGCTCAGCTCCGTAAGGGTCGTCGGTTTTGACCGTGATGCCGTGGAGCGAATCGCCAAGTCCGTAAAGTTCCTGACCGATGTAAAGCGGCACGACGAGGAATTCCGAATCGTGAACGTAGTGACCGGTCTCAAAAATTCCGGTCACGGTCAGCTCTTTGGGCAAAATCACATCTCGCAACTCGTCGATGGCGGCCTTCTCCTCACCGCCCTTGGAGTTCTCGAGTTTTTTAATGCCGTCCAAGATCTGTCCGAGATTGCCCGGCGAATAAATCGTCAGTTTGTCCCCAACATTGATCTGCAGTTTGCGCGCGATGTCGATGCCGAGCACGGCCGATTCGCCGTCGAGGTCCAGCTTCCCTTGCTTAATAAACTTCTGCAGGGGCACGACGCTCTCCTCCTGTTTTGGATCGACCCCGCGAATCATCGGGGCCAGCCGGCTGTTTTGAAATTCAACGATCACCGGGCCTTGCACGTAGGGTGCGGTCGCGACCACGCCGGGTAACTTGTCGATCTGCGCTTTCAGCGAGCGCCAGTCATTCAGAACGTCTTCACTTGTCACCAAAATATGCGCATCGAAGTCGATGACTTTTTGGCGAAGCTCGCGATCGAAACCAGTCATCACCGAAATAACCAGGATCAGCACTGTGACGCCCAGGGTAACGCCGAGGACCGAGATCAAAGTGATGATGGAAAGGAAAGTGCGTTTCGGTTTGAGATAACGCAGCGCCAGAAAAAAGCTGAACGGCAGTTTCAAGTTGCCGTTATGTTGGCCGTGAACGCGTCGCTTTACAACCCAACGGGATGACGCGCCTCAAATGCCCACGTGTCGCGCCCATCAAGATGCCATCGCGGACCGACGTCACCGCCATAGCGCAGATCGGTCGTGTCCAGCCTTAGTCCGGCGATGACCGCAAATACGTGGCCGTGCCGCGAATAGATTGTAAACCACCTGCCGCGGCCGCGTTGTCCGTAACGCAGAAAATCGCCCGACGGTATTGGTTGACCTAGCAGACCGGCGTAATGAAGCGCAAACGAAACGGTTCCGGAACAATCGTAACCGTAATCGTGAAACGACCCGTGTCCCCCGCCCCAAACATACGGGCGGCGGCAGATTGTGTTAACCGCCCAGATCGCGTGTTTGACCGTATCCGGCGCATTTGATGGCGCATAAGCAATTCCGTTTCGAAGAACGGCGCGATTTCCTCGGACCATCGGATGCGAGTCGGTGAGATCGAATCCAGGCGTCCTCGCTTCCGGCTCTTCGTCAGTGCTTTCGATAGGCTCCGTTCGCTGCGGACGCGGCGCGTAGTAAGCAACTCGAATCGCCGAAGCGGGTGCTGGTTGTCGACTAAAGGTGAAAGGCTGGAGCGGTCCGCCATCGGCAGTTCGCGAAGCGTAAACGGGTTCGCGCGTTGGCCACGATTGGGCGCTGGCGTTCCCTCCAAAGGTCGCGAGAAAAGCGACGATGATAGCGCTTAAAATCGAGAGACTTGGGCGTAGCACGCCTGCCTAAAAGCTGTTTTTGGGCCAAACCCACCCTGTAGCGGCGGTCTCTGACCGTCGAAATCGCATCAAACGCGGTCGCGTCGGAACTCAAAGTCGAATATTTCCCCTGCGTACGGCCAATTCTCAGACTCTTTAACGAGTCCGGCTCGCGCCGGATTTTCCTGCACGTAGTTCCATTTCTCTGAATAAGATTCACTGCTTCGGAGAACGTGATCGAAAAATCCCTTTTGCCAGTACGGGGGTGTCATATGAGCGGCTCGGAAATGAGATGAAAGAGTTCCTTTTAGTGATTTCACGAACTGAGACAGACTCAGTTGTTCGTCGTCCAGGCTAAGGAAAAGATGTAGATGATCCGGCATCAGGACATATTTTCCGATCCATGCGCGATGCTTAGGACCGATTTTCGCGAAGGCCTTAAAACAATCGTGCGCAGCCTCGTTTGCTAGCAGATTTCGGCGCTTTTCGACGCAAGCCGTAACGAAGTAAATTGGATCTCGTTCAAAAACGAAATCGAGGCGTGTAAGTCTTGGGGGTTTCAAATTTGATCGACGGTCAGAGACCGCCGCTACACTTTAAGGGCGTTCGCCTTTAGGTCCTCGAGGGTAACGAACTCCAGGGCCGAGGCGTGGGTGGCTTCAAGATCGACGGGTGCCGCCCGGTTCGCGTCGAGCGCGGATTTCCAGCGCGTGACGCAAACGCACCATTTATCACCCGGCTTCAACCCGGGAAATCCCCACTCCGGAACCGGCGTCACCAGATCGTTGCCGTCGAGAACCGAAAAATCGAGAAACTCCCGAGTCATTTTCACGCAAACGGTGTGCAGACCGACGTCTTCCGGGCTCGTTCGACAATAACCGTCGCGAAAGAACCCGGTCATCGGATCGCGGCAACAACATTTTAATTCCGTCCCGAGAACGTTTGTCGGCATGACTTCTCCAATTGGTTACACAAATGAATCCCTACCGCGATTTTTATTTGATTCCACATCCTGACTTTCTCCCGAAAGGGAGAAGGAAACGTTCAAAGTTTGTTAACCGAATTCAGGTTCTTCAGTCGAAACGGTTGATTCGCCTTCGCTCTGTCGGAGCGCCTGCTCCACTGCGCGCCATGGAAGCATCGCGCACTTTACCCGCTGCGGAAACTTTCGAACGCCGCGCATCACTTGAAGATCGCCGAGATTCTTCGAGGCATCATTTTTTTCGGTTGTGACCAAATCGCGAAAAGCACGCAACATTTCCTCCACCTCGGCGCGTTTCTTTCCCTTCAACTTCATTGTCATCAACGACGCCGACGCCTGACTGATCGCGCAACCGTGGCCGATGAACTTGATCTGTTCCAATCCGCCGTCGCCATCGAACTTGATTGCGAGATGAATCTCGTCACCGCACGACGGATTGTCGCCGTGCACTTTGACAGACGCATCCGGCAGTTCGCCAAAATTCCGCGGCCGGCGCGAATGATCCAGGATCACTTCCTGATAAAGTTCTTCGAGTTCGCCGAGTTCGGTGTTCATTTGAAAAAAATTACCGCCTTTTGAAGAATCTCGATCATCCGATCGATTTCCTCGCGCGTATTGTAAAGATAGAAACTCGCCCGGGTCGAACCAGTCACGCCGAAGCGGCGCATCAGCGGCTGATTGCAATGATGACCACCGCGCATGGCGAGGCCATATCGGTCGGCGAACGTGGTGAGATCGTGCGGATGCGCCGCATCCATGACGAAGCTGATAACTCCGGCGTGTTCTTCGGCGGTCCCAATTACGCGCAGTCCCGGCACCTCCTTCATCCGCTCCAGGCCATAGGTCGCAAGATCGACATCGTGCTTGAAAATCTCGGCGCGCCCGATTCCTTCGAGATAATCGACAGCAGCCGCGAGCCCGATCGCGCCCGCAATGTTCGGAGTGCCGGCTTCGAAACGCTGCGGCGGTTTCTTAAATGTGCTCTTTTCCAGAGTCACACTAACGATCATTTCGCCGCCGCCATGATAGGGCGGCATCGCCTCCAAAGTTTCGAACCGGCCGTAAAGCGCCCCAATTCCGGTCGGCGCACACATTTTGTGACCGGAGAACGCGAGAAAGTCGCAGCCGATCTCCTGAACGTTGAGCGGCATATGCCCGATGCTTTGCGCCGCGTCGATCAAGGTAACAGCGCCGACGCTTTTGGCTTTCAGACAGAGTTCGGCAACGGGATTAATCGTGCCGAGCGAATTCGAGACGTGGGTGAACGCGAAGAGTTTCACTTCCGGCGTGAGGAGCGACGAAAGTTTTTCGAGCGCGAGTGTGCCGTCGTCGCGAACCGGAACAAAGCGCAAACGCGCGCCGATTCGTTCGGCCAACAATTGCCACGGTACGAGATTGCTGTGGTGCTCCATCTCGGTGAGCAAAATTACATCGCCCTCGCGCAAAAATTTTCGGCCCCACGCTTCCGCGACCAAATTGATGCTCTCAGTGGTGCCGCGAGTGAACACGATCTCGTCCGCGGTCTTTGCCCCAATAAAGTCAGCGACGCGTTGCCGAGATTTTTCGTAATGCTCGGTCGCCCGAGCGCTTAACGCGTGCAGACCGCGATGCACGTTCGCATTCTCGTGTTCGTAATAATGGCGGACGACGTCGAGCACATTTCTCGGCTTCTGCGAACTGGCCGCGCTGTCGAAATAAATCAGCGGATGGCCGTTCACGCGTTCGTGCAGAATCGGAAAATCCTCGCGCACCGCCGGCCAATCGATCTGACTCTTCACCGCCTTGTGCATGATACAATCTGCGCGAACAACGGAGGCGCGCCAGTTTATTCCCGGCGGCTAAGATCGACAGACGTGCGGCCATTGTTCTAGGATGGACCCCGAATGAGAAAAACAGCGACGGTTTATTGGTTGCTGCCAGCAAAACCGGAGCGAGATCTCTTGTGCGAGATCGTTCGAATTCTTCGCAGGGAACTTCGCGCGCCTAACTTCGAGCCGCATTTAACGCTGCTCGTCACCCCAAATGGTCGGCAATCTCCGAGGAAGATTTTGCGAGACATTCGATCGCGACCAATTCGGCTCAATGTCCGCGGCGTTGCGTTTTCGCCAAAGTTTACCAAAACGCTTTTTGTCCGATTCAAGTCGAGCCCCGCTCTGCGAAAACTCGTAGCCGATCTTGGCCGGGCCGCGAATGGTTCGGGCACTGCTCCGACGGATCCGCATCTAAGTTTGCTTTACAAAAAGATCTCGCCACGAGTGAAAAAAGAACTTGCCGCGGTCATCAAGCTTCCGTTCCGCACGGTGCGTTTCGATTCCGTCGCCGCTGTTCAACTGACTCTGCCAGTCCGTACCGGCCGCAATGTCGAGAAGTGGAAAATCGCCGCGAAGAAATCATTGCGCCAATAACGAATTGAATTCTGCGGCATCGGTTCGAGCTTTGTTTTACCGATGGAACCGAAAACGAAGATTTTCGGCGAACACGATCCGGCAACGATCAAACAAATTGAAACCTGCGTTGCAGCCGGTGGCGAGCGCGCCGTGCTTTGCGCCGATGGTCATAAGGGTTACGCGCAGCCGATCGGCGGCATCGTTGCCTACAAAGAGAAAATTTCACTGAGCGGTGTCGGTTTCGACATTGCCTGCGGAAATCTGGCAATCCTCACGGATGCCAAGCGCGAGCAGGTCGCGCCCGGGATCGACCGGATCATGGACGATGTCGTGCGCGACATTTCGTTTGGGATCGGGCAAAGAAGCAAAACGCGCGTCGAACACGAATTATTCGACGACGACGCTTGGAAAATAAAACCGATCGGTGATTTGAAATCGATGGCCGCGGAACAACTGGGCACAGTCGGCGGCGGAAATCATTACGTCGACATTTTTGCGGATGAAGAAGATCGGATCTGGGTAGGCGTGCATTTCGGTTCGCGGGGCCTCGGGCACAAAACGGCGACGCATTTTCTGAAGGCGGCAGGCGGCAAAGACGGGATGGACGTGCCTCCGACCGTCGTCGCCGAAAAATCGGAGATTGGTCATGACTATCTCGCGGGAATGCATCTGGCGGGACGTTACGCCTATGCGGGACGGGAAGCGGTCGCGCGCCACGTTGTGCAGAATATTCTAGGCGCTCACATTCTCGAGGAAGTGCACAACCATCACAATTTCGCCTGGCAGGAAAAACATAACGGCGACGAGTTTTGGGTGGTGCGCAAAGGCGCAACGCCGGCCTTCCCCGGGCAGAAGGGCTTTGTCGGCGGAAGCATGGGCGATGACGCGGTGATCGTCGAAGGAGTCGACTCGCCAGTTTCGCGCGAAGCACTGTTCTCAACGATTCATGGCGCCGGGCGGATCATGTCCCGAACCGCGGCAAAGGGACGATTTGTAAAAGTCGGCAACAAACGGATTCGCCAGGATGGACTCGTTAGACACGATGAGATGATGAAATGGCTGCACGATCGCGGAATTATTCTACGCGGAGGGGATCTGGACGAAGCGCCGCAAGCTTATCGTCGCTTACCGGATGTTCTAAAAGCACACACCGGGACGATTCGTGTCCTGCAGACGTTGCGACCACTTGGCGTCGCCATGGCCGGGAACAACATTGTCGATCCTTACAAGGACTGAGCCCGGTTTCAGGGTTTTGGTGTCGCAGAAACCGCGGGTGTTGGAGAAGGTATTGTTGCCGAAGCGGCTGGGGATGACGTCGATTTTGGACCCGGCGTCGAGGTCGCTGACGGGCTGACGGTTGGACTTGGAGAAGCGCCCGAAATTTTTGTTAGCTCGTCCTCAAGCAACCGTTTTTCTTCAGCGTTAAGCGGACCGCGTTTTGCTGCCTGAATGTATTCTTTGGCGGCGTCGGTCTGATTGACATCGAGCAACAAAACAGCGGCGTAAACTGCGTTGTGTGACTCGCGCATCGTTTCGGGCGGCAATTTCCGAATCACATCGAGCCCCTCCAACGTCCGACCTTGAACATAAAGTGAAAACGCGTAAGTGATCGCGCAGTTCACGTCATTCGGAGCGCGATCGTAAGCTTGTTTGGCCAAATCCTGCGCTTGCCGCGTGTTCTGGTCGATATTCAAGCCGAGGCGTGCGAGGTTTGCGCTAATGTCGATGTCGTTAGGGGAATTTTCGTGGAGGCGCTGGAGCACGTCATAAAGTTTGTTGAGGTTATTACCAGCGCGATAAAGTTTAGAGAGAGCATCCAGCGCTTCGCGGCGAGTCTGAGAATTTCGCGATAGCCGCGACCAGAGTTCTTCGCTTTCGATGGCCAGGTTCCACTTGCTGGCAAGGCGCGCGAGTTTGAGTTCGTGATCGGGCTGATCGGAGGCGGAGTGCAAAGCTTCGCGCCAAAGAGTGTCGAACTCGGCATCCCCACTCGACTGACGCGCTTGGTGCGCAGCAAAACCCTGGTAGGCAAGACGCAGATAGTCGTCGTCGTTGCCCCACGATTCGCTTCGTGTCCAACGACGTAGTCGCGACCAATTTTTCAGCTCGGCGAAAGCGGCAGCAATGGCGATCGCGGGCGGCGGGCGATCGGTCATGTCGGACGGCAATTTCTCCATCCATTTAATCACTTCGGACGCCATTCCGTTTTCATTCATCCAACCCATAAGAAGCCCGACATCCGTCGAGTTGTGAGCTGCAGCCGGTTTCACTTTTTCGAGCACGGCCTCGAATTTTTTCGCGTCCAGTTTCCGATAAAAACTCAAACAGAGAAGATAATCGCTGAAATTGGCATCCGGCGACATCTGCAGCTGCTGCGCGAAGCGGTCGGCATTTTCAAAATCTTTCCGGTCGACCGCATCATTGAGCAAAGCCCGCAGAGCGCCGCTGCGAAATTCCGGAATCTGGGTGAGCCGTTCCAGAATATCGCGGGCTTGCGCGCTTTTCTCCCCGTCCCGCGAACGAATTCGAATGGCGGCGAGGTTGAACTGGTAAAGATCGTTCTTGGGATCCTTTTGCACGGCAATGTCAAAGTGCTGTTCCTGATCGGCGACATTTCCTTCTGCTCGGGCAAGCCATCCGGCCACAACGTGAAAGGCAGCTCGATCCTGAGCGCGCGGCGAAATTTGGTCCAGCGTCTTGCGAGCCAGATCGATTTGTCCAAAACGAAGGGCCGCCGACGCCAGATTCAGTTGAGCGTCGATGTTATCCGGCTGCAGTCGCGCGATCTGTGCACGCCAGACAACGGTCTCCTCGGAGTTTCGCTTTTCGGTGGCGTCGGCCAAAATGTAAAACGCCGGAAGCGAATCGTGGTGTAGATCAAGGACCTCTCGCGCCACCCGGTTCGCACCGACGTAATCCTTCGAGTCCACCAGCGCCGATGCGCGTTTCAACAAACGCGATTCGCGCCAACCCGAGTAAAGTTTCGACCCATAGGTGCCAAAAACGATGATCAGCAACAGCGCCATCACACCTGCGACAACATAGATGGCGACCCGCAGTGGCGGAAAATGAAACCGCAAACTCGGATAAGATTCCGTGCCGGGCAAAGAGTGAGAGCGTCTTCGACGGCGGACGCGTTTGATTCTCTCCGGCATCTAATCCTTATGCGTGGACGAATCCTAGAATGCAACTCGCGCCTTGCGAGAATGACTACGGAGCAGTCTAAGCTTCCCCATGCGATTCACGCACGACCGGGATATTATCAACTTGGGCGCGAACTCTTTCGCGCATGCGCGGTCCCCACACGTAACGCGTCAGCAATACTTTGATCGTAGCGGTCAGTGGCACGGCCAGGATGGGGCCAAGTAAACCGCCAATTAACAAACCCCAGACGAAAATCGAGACGATAACAGTCATCGGATGCAGGCCTACTGAATTCCCAACGATTCGCGGTGCGTAAAACATTCCCTCCAAATTTTGGATCACAAAGAAGATGGCCGTCACAATGATCGGGTGCATCCAGTCCCCCCATTGGAAGGCTGCGATCAGGACAGCGGGCACCCAGCATATCACAATTCCGACATAGGGAATCATGGTCAGGATGATTACGAAGAGACCGATAAGCGGCGCGAAGTTCAGTCCAAGCAACGTGAGTGCGCTGCCAATAAGCGTTCCGTCGACGAGGCAAACCAGAAGTTGGCCGCGAAAATACGCGATTATGTAGCTGTTGATCTCCGACAACGCGCCCGCAATCTCATCCTTCAACGGAGAAGCGCGGAGCGGCAGATAATCCTTCCATCTTTTCTCGATCCGAGGGCGTTCCTTCAAAAGAAAGAACAGATAGATCGGCACCATCACAAGGCTGAGAAGGAAGCCTGCGACACCAAGGAATCCGCCAATGCTTTTCTTCAGGATGTTCCAGACTTTTTCACTCCAGGCCGGCAGCTGATGTTGCATGTAAACAATCATCTTTTCGACATCGGCTTCCACCTTCTGGCGTTCGGCGGAACTAATTTTCGGTGGCGCGGGCGCGATCGATTCAACCGCGGCGGAACCTCCCGGCGAAGCAGACGGACTCGGCGCCGGCGATGGCGTAGCGACCGAATGAGGCGGCGGTGTTCCCAGGAGGAGATTGACCAAACTTGAAGTCGTAGACTTGCCGTGCGTGCTGCTAGTTCCGCCGAAAGTCCGGTTGTATCGGACCACCAGATCGACAATTCGATCACGCGTGGTCTGAGTGTAGGAAGGAAGTTCCTTCGCGAAGTTCGCGCTTTGCACCGAGATCATCGGCACGACCCACCAAAACAAGCCGGCCAGTGCGATGAATGCGCTCGCCAATATGATGATAATGGCCAAGGTGCGGCCCATGCCGCGGCGACAGAGCAGTGTCACCAAAGGATCGAGCAGGTAGGCGAGAATAATTGCAATCGCGACCGGAATTAAAATGGGCTGAAGAAAACTGATCAGATTCGCGCCGACATAAATAACCGCGCCAGCGATCACAATAAGCAGAACAACAAAGAACGCGCTCAGCGCAGCCCACATCGTTCGCTTTTGCCAGGGCGTTGGATAAGTGCTCATTAATGTGCGGAAGCGCGGTCGACTGATGGGCGCGATATGGCTGTAGTTCTAGTGGATCGGATTCGCATTCGGCGTTTGACCTTTGCTCATCTTCGTTTTGGCGTTTTCGATCTTTTCACTCAGGCTTTTGTTTTGCGGGTCGAGGTTGAGCGCTTTTTGCCACGCATCTACGGCCTGGGCGATTTTATTCATCTTCGCGAAAGTGTCGCCAATGTGCTCAAACACCACCGGATCGTCGTGCGTTAATTTTTGGGCAGCGCGCAGAAGATCAACCAAGGCTTGATCAAACTTGCCCTGCCGGTATTCCAACCAACCCAACGTATCAATGTAAGCCCCGTTGTTCGAGTCCGCCTGCAACGCGAGCTTCACCATTTGTTCGGCTTCGTCGAGCCGCATGTTGTGCTCGGTCCACATGTAAGCCAGATAGTTGTAAGCATCGGCAGCGTTGGCCGGATCGAGCGCGATGGATTTTTGGAAAAGATCGGCCGCTTTATCGTAAAGATCGGCCTGTTCCGCCGCCGCACCATAATCAAAATAAAATCGCGCATTTGTAATCTCGCCGCCGACCAATTCCGCTTCATGCAACGCTTCTTCGAAGGTGGTCAAAGCCTCCTGCGAAAGTTTTGCTTCGCGCTGCGCAATGGCAAGATAGTAGGCAATCTCCGGCGTCCGAGGAAAATGTTGGCGCGCTTCTTTCAAGACTTTGACTGCGCGCTCATTCTCCTTAAGCGGGCCAAGGAGCAGTTCCGCCAGGTGAAGATAAGGACTGGCGCGGTCCGGGTTTACGATGAGGCTCTGCTCGTAATTGGCCGCCGCCTTGGCGAAGGCCGCCTTGGCCTCGTCTTTCTTCTTCTCGCGTTCAAATCCCCGGGCCATGTCGTCGAGTAACCCAGCGAGCAAATCGTAAGGCTGGTACTTTTCGGGATGCTGTTTGATGATTTCCTCCAACATCTGGACCGCCTTCTCGCGCTGGTTTGTTACAAGAAATCCGGTGGCGAGTTTTTCCCGCGAATTGGTATCTTCCGGTTCCAATTCAAGCAGCCGCAGATAAAGTGGAATCGCCTCCTTAATTTGCTGAGTGGAAGCGTAATAGTCGGCCAGATCTTTAAGCACAGCGCTGTCATCTCCAGCGTGCTCGGCCGCCTTTTTGAAAATATCATTAACTCGTGCGATCTCGTCCGGCTTCGGAGCACGGTCGGTCTTGAACACAATTGACGCGTACAATTTTCCGAGGCGAGTCCAAAAAGTCGCATCGTCAGTCTTCAGGGCAGCCGCCCGATCCAACGCTTGCAAAGCCTTTTTTTCGTCGCCCGCAGCCAGCGCAACTTCACAAAGTCGCTCGTAGGCGCTGATGTTGTGCGGATCGAGCGCAATCGCCCGATCGACGTAGTCGATCGCCTGGTCGGTGCGCCCAAGATACTTCGCATAGATGAACGCCAATTGAAGCAACGGCTCTGGTGCATTGGGCGTTGCTTTAATCGCATCCTTGAGCACGTCGATCGCTTGCGGAAAATCCTCCTGGCGCGTGAGTAATGATGCCACCCGGCCGGCCAGATCGGTCTGCCCCGGATCGACATCTAGCACTTTTCGATACGCGGCCAGCGCCTTGTCCATCTCGCCATTCTCTTCGAACGACATTCCTTCCACGAAATGAGCGAGCGCATCCGCTTTGTGTTCGTTTTCAAGACGCAGTAACAAATCTTTCGCCGGCGCGGGATTGAGTGAATCGTCCTGCCGGTTGATTTTTTTGGCGGCGGCCACTGTCTGAACGGGCGCGGGCGTCGCTGATGTGACATGCGATCGCCCAAAAGCCGACTCTGAACAAACGCAACAGAACACGGCAAGCAGAAACGCAGCGACTGGCAGCTCGCCACGGCCTGGTGCGATCATATTCGAGTCTAATCGGCGCGCATAATCGGCGCAAATACTCGAATCCGGCCTAACGGATCGAAGACTCAGGACTTATAACGCAAACGTTTCTTGTGGCGATTTGCCCGCATCCGTTTGCGACGCTTGTGTTTTGAGATTTTGGCTTTCCGCCTTTTCTTCAGAGAACCCATGAATTTCAGTTTGTGCTCGGTGATCCAATCACATCGCGCGGCGGTATTCAACCCACTTCTTCTGCGGGTTCGTCGAGTCGCAGTTTGTCGTCGAACGAGAGGTTAATGCAGATCGCGCGAAAAACCGTGCGCGTAGAATTCACACGGGACCTGAACCTGCGTTGGGCCGCCCGGCCTGAAGCGCCATTGGAAGAAAGCCTTGGCCGCCAATTCATTTAAGAGGACATGGCCGGTCGTCTTGAGCACTTTCACTTCGTCCACTTCACCCGTTTTGGGATTTACCTTCAACAGAAACAGACCTTTCCCGCTCCATGCATAGAGCGCCAATTTCGCGGGATAATCCGGATAGACCACTTTGATCACACCCGGCGGTTTTCCAACATAGACGTCGATTTGCACCGCTTGCGCCGCGAATGAGCACAACTGCAAGACAACGATAACTGCCAGGAGAAGCCGATTGTTAGACGACATTCTGATCAAGGGAACGGCGATTATTATTATAGAGCAGGAAAGTAAATTTTCCCTTCAATGGGAAATCGGGCTGGTGGGATTTGAACCCACGGCCTCCTGGTCCCGAACCAGGCGCTCTACCAAGCTGAGCCACAGCCCGTACTAATCTGGCGCGCATACTTCGCGCATTTCGAGATTGCTGGCAAGCCCTGAAGCGGAATTAAAACGAACCGGAGCGTTGCCCCACTCTAGATTAGGCGGTTGTCCGTGACTGATTACAGAGGGCCGAGTGTAAAGGAAATTGACAGCTAAAATTCTCGTAAAACCAAGTAGTCAGTCAAAATTAGTCTCAATAATGAGAAAAAACGTGAAATTTCTCATTTGTCAGGAAACCTCTCGCAGGAGCGAGAAAAAGGGCATATTCTCTGCTAGTTTTTATAATAATTATAGAATGCTCCTCAAAACCCACAGAGTAGTTGCCGCTCTCACCTTGCTAGAAACTGCCGTTGGAATCGCAGTGCTCGGCCTCGGAACAGCCTGCGCCGTCGGAGCGTTGACCCGATTCAACTCACTCGCCAGCACCGCGCGGAATGCAACCGGAGCATACACAGTGGTCATGAATCAGATCGATCTGATCCAATCCGACAGTCCATTTAACCCGCAAAAGACTAACTCAGACGGCACTGCTCAAATCCCTCCTGAACTCCAACTGGGCACTCAGACCCAAAACAGCATTTCGGTTTATCAAGATCCAAAGACCGGAGTCATCGTGACCGGTACGATGACGACGACGGTCACCGACATCAGCTCGACCTACACGAATGGGTCCGTCACGTTTCCAATGACAATGTACAAAGCCGTCGTGACGGTTAACTACACTTATCTGAACCGTAACTATTCTTTTTCCATGAGTACAATCCGCACATCCGACATATGAAACTTTGTCCAAGACATAAAGGTTACACGCTAATCGAATTAGGAATGGTTTCGACAATGTTCAGCACTGTAGGTGTCGCCCTCTGCTCGCTGCTGAACGTCAGCCTAGTTCTCGGAGCAAAAAATGTGGCAATGAATACAGCACACCAACAGGCGCGCACCGCGATGATCCAAATGTTGCAGGACCTTCATGCCGCGGTCTCGTTGCCGTACCTCGTTAATACCGACGGCAGCACAGCAAATCAAACCCTGCCCGCGGCCGGAATCGCGTTCCAGGAGCTTACTAGCGGCCCCCACAAAATCAGTGCGGACGCCACGACCAATCAAAATCAGGTGTCGCTCACGTTAACCCCCAGCGGAGGGTCGATTCCGACGATTTCCGTTGGCCAAAGATTGATCGTTCCAACTCATCAGATCGAGGACGACATCACGGCCGTTAGCGGCAGCGGCAGTAACATCACGGTGACGCTGGCTCATAATCTGCCAGTGGCGATAAGCGGAACAGCAACTTACACGATCGTCGCGCTCATCACGAATCGCTGCTCCTACACCGTGGCGAACGGTAATTTGCAATGGGAAGGGTCCACCGCCAAGAAGACCTTCGCCGTACTCGGGAACGACATCACCAGCACTGTGCCATTCAGCATCCCGCAAACGCCGGCCGGGGCCCTTTACTATCGGTTCGTCTCGGCGATCAACCTCTCTACCGCAGATCCCAACTACAGCAATCGCGGATTTAAGGCCGCCAACATTTTTCTAAACGGCCAGATTCCAATGAAAGCTCGTCTAACGACCTATCAATGAAGAAAATCGATTTAACTAACTCAGGAAGCTCACTCGTGGTTGTCATTCTGGCCATGGCAACCCTGGCAGTGATAGTCGGTATCACTCTGGACTACAGTACAAATGTTAATCGACTCGTTCAGCGTACGACAACGTTGCAGACTGCGGTCACCGCCGCGGATGCTACGATCGAGCAATTGTTTACAAACTGGCGCGCGATCAGTCGCTCCACTCCGTCTACCCCCCTGGCAACCAATGCATTCTCAAATATTCCGCTACCAACAAGTTCGCAGCTGAATCTGCCGACTCGCTCGAACTTCGCCAGGGCCGGAACAAATCCGGATTTGAGCGACGAATACGATTCAACTTACTCGGTCTCTAATATTAAAGTGGTCGCAGTTGATGGTACGCTTCAGTCTCTTGCTGGTGGGGCCACTGTAGCTCCACCTCCCGCGGTCGGGATGTCGCAGACCGGCGCCGTGAATACAACTTCGGCCACCTATAATTACCTGGCATCAGCCGACGTTACTCTTCCAACATTACGCGGGAATGTGGTGGCGAAGGTGCGGCGTGTGTTTTCCAAACAACAAGTTTCTCCCTGGAACTGGGCGATCTTCTACGTCGACCCTCTGGAGATTCACCCCGGAGCCGCCATGACGGTAACCGGCTGGGTGAACACAAATTCTAATCTCTACACAGCGCATAGCTTGCTGACATTCGCCGACAAAGTTACGTACGCCTCTGATTGGATCGTTAACTTCATGCCGGGAGACCAGCAACATAACGGCGACACTCCCGCTTCTCCCGGATATCTATCGAATCTTCCACCGGCCCGCGACGTCGCTTTGCAGCCGTTCGGGATGGATTCAACCGCCATCTTTAGCACGACCGATTCAAACCCCAACAACGATAGCTATCACGAGCTAATTCAGCCTCCGGTTTCAGGCTATTCCGATCCGTTCGCAGGGCAGCGGTATTGGGACCAGGCTAGCATCATCATCCAGATTCAGGACAATCCAAATTCCAACCAGAACGGTTTCGACGGAGTGACAAGGCCATGATCTTGTCAATTTTTACACTGTCACTAACCAACAGACGGGAACTACTCAAGCACTCACCAGCGGATCGCTCTATAACATGTTTAAGTCCGCCGGGGCGATTACGACCAATCAAACAATACAGGATAATCGTGAGGCAGCTACGATTCGCCTCGCGACGCTTGATGTTAGCAAACTCGTAACGAGCGTTTCGAGCGGCAATCCAAATTACACATCGTCCTCATTCACTAACATCATTTACATCTACGACAGTAGTGCGACCTCCGGTGCGAGACGGGCGATTCGTGTAAAAGGCGGTACCAAGGTTCCCACGTCCGGCCTGACGATCGTTAGCAATAACCCAATCTACATACAGGGCGATTTCAATACTGGTGGCAGTCCGCCTTCGGACAGCACCAGCCAGAACGACCCGACAACTCCGCAAGTTTCAGGCTACACGAGAGCACCATGTTCGGTCGTGGGTGACGCCATAAATCTACTCTCCAATGTCTGGAATGATGCGAACTCTTCTTCGGGTACGAGTTCGCGTGTTGCCACCAACACGACATTTAATACGGCGATTCTATCTGGAATCGTTCCGACGGCTCCGGTCGGCGGAGATGGCTCTTATAGTGGAGGCGCGGAGAATTTTCCCCGTTTTCTTGAGGATTGGTCTCACGCAATTGTGACTTATTACGGCTCAATGGTGGAGCTATACAAAAGCCAGCAGTCCACGGGCGAATGGGGGAAAGCGAACGTCTACGTTCCGCCGACTCGCCATTGGTACTTCGATTCAAACTTCAAGGTGAGACCGCCGCCCGGTTCGCTAATGGTTTACAGTTACACGAAAGGCCAATGGGCCCTGCAATAAGGGTTGGCGTAATCCTTATTTCGCTTGCCGGTCTTGCGCATGCAGACCTCGAGCTCACGCCGCGATTGGAGCAGTACGATCTCGATGGCGTAAAGCTGCGGCAGCTCGTTTTCACCGACGGAGATCGGCGTGTTAGCTACACACCGCCGAAAAATTGGGAGTATTCCGGCGGTGGAAGCCGTTTTGTGCTCCGTCCCGCTTCTCAATCAGCAGCCGAAGCTGTGATCACAGTTACAAAGTTGCCCGCTGCTGAAGTCTTTGACAAAACAACGACAAAACGCTTGTCCGATGAGGTTCTTGCCTCAGTTCCGCGCGGCGCGACCAACGTGACTCTCGTTTCTCAGCAACTGAATCCGCTGCTCATCGAACGCAAAGAAACGTTTCTCGTGGTGATCAGCTACGACTACTACAGCCAACCCTATCAACAATCGGTAATGTTCTTAATTCGCAACAACGAGCGGATTTGTTTTCAACTTACCTGTTATCGGAACGCGTTCCGAGAATTGCAAAAGGCGTTCGAGAGTAGCCATTACTCCTGGCAAAATTTGTAGCACAGGCTGCTTGCAAGCCGACGCACGACCGGAGCGCTTACGGTCGCCAAAAGCGACTGCCCGAAGCTCGTCATCCTGGCTTGCATCAAAATCGGTTGACAACCGAGGCCTACGCGGCAAAGTCAACGCTCCGTTTTATGCTCGCCGCTCCGCAGCTCAGACCCTCCGCACTCGCCGCGAGTGCACCGATTATCCTTCAATTCCCGACGGACGCGAACCGCACCGTCAAACCCTTGCGCCATATGACGACTCAACTTCTCGAGGAAGCCGCTCACATAATCCCCAACCAGCAACTCCTGATCAACGTTGTCTCCAGACGTGTGCGGCAACTCGGTTTGGGACATCGGCCAATGGTTGAAACCACGCCGCGGATGTCTCTCACCGACATCGCCCTCAAGGAAATCGTCGCTGGTAAGCTTGCTTTCGAGGCAGTTAAAGAACCTCAGGAGAACGCGTAAGTTTCCGTCGCGTTTCAGACGCGATCATGTCTGCCGAGTCGATCCTCAATCGCAAGGCGCTCCGCGATTTTCATATCCTCGAGCGCTACGAAGCCGGCATCGAGCTCAAAGGCAGCGAAGTAAAATCGATCCGCGCCGGTAAAGCCAACATTAGTGATGCCTTCGCGCGCATCGAGAACGGCGAAGCATTCCTCTACAATGCCGACATACAACCTTACGAAAAGGCGAGCCATGAGGTGCCGGCAGCCAAACGCGTGCGCAAACTCCTGCTCCATCGTCAGGAAATCGATAAACTTTACGGCGAGACCCAGGTCAAAGGGCGAACGCTCGTGGTCCTGAAGCTTTATTGGAAAAACGGGAACCTAAAGGCGGAACTTGGGGTCGGTCAGGGCAAAGTCGCGCACGACAAACGCGCCGACCTCAAAAAGCGCGCGGTCGAACGCGAGACCGCACGCGAAGTCGCGCGATTTAACCGGAAACATTCCTGATCAAAGTCGAATTCGGGGTTGGACGTTAGCCTTGGGGCGTTCGACGTTTTCTCAATGTTTCGCGAATTCTATCGTGGCAAAGTGGCGCTCATCACTGGCGGGTCACGCGGCCTCGGCTTGGAAATCGCCCGCCAGATTTGCGCCAACGCCGGAAACGTTGTCCTGCTCGCACGCGACACAGATGAACTTGCCCATGCGAAATCCGAGTTGGACCGTTTCGGAACTGAAGTCCTGACCATTCAGTGCGATCTTCTCGAGACCGCGCAGATCCAATCCGCCGTTCAACAAACGCTTCAACGCTTCGGGAGGATCGACATTCTCATCAATAACGCCGGCATCATCGAAGTCGGTCCCCTCGCTCATATGCAGTTCAAAGACTTCGATCGGGCAATGCGATTGCATTTCTGGGCGCCGTACATTTTGCAGTTCCTCATTGTGCCCCACATGCACGCGAAGGGCGGCGGTCGTATCGTGAACATTTCATCGATTGGTGGACGAATTGCCGTTCCGCACATGGCCCCCTACTCGGCAAGCAAGTTCGCGCTCGCCGGATTTTCAGACTCGATTCGCGCCGACCTTGCTCGCGACAAGATTTACGTAACAACCGTGACACCGGGGCTGATGCGCACCGGTTCGCACGTGCACGCAAAGTTCAAAGGCGATCATGCTGCCGAATACCGGTGGTTCAATTTGTCTCTGAAAATTCCCTTCGCATCGATCTCGGTTGAGCGCGCTGCGAAACATATTGTGAGCGCTTGTGCACGCGGTAAGCCGGTTCTGATCACGCCTTTTTCTGCGTATCTCATCATCGCGGCCAACGCGGCATTTCCAAACCTCATGGCGCGCGCCATGCAAATGTTTAATCGCGCACTGCCACAGGAAATCAGTCGAAGCGGCGACGAGGCGAGATCGGGTTCCGAGATCCAATCGAAAAAGTGAAGTTAAGCCGGCTTTTTGTTTCGATCGATCCTCCGAAATCGATCCGGGATGCTTTGGTTGAGCTCGATCCGGGCATTCGCGGGGTACGCTGGACCGCCGGCGATCAAATGCATCTCACGCTCGGTTTTTTTCCCGACGTTCCTGAGCATATTGAGCTGGCACTGCGGGAAAAACTCAGCCCGATTGAGTTTCGCGCGTTTTTTCTTCCGATCGAAGGCGTCAGGACTTTTCCTCCGAAAGGACTGGTGAAAGTAATCTGGATCGGAATCGGCTCAGGCCATCCGCATCTGTTTCAGCTTCACAAACGCGTTCAGGAAGCCGCCCTCGCGGTTGGAATCGAGCCCGAATTGCGCCCGTGGCATCCGCATATCACGCTCGCTCGTTGCCGCGATGTCCCGGATGGCGCGCTTGGCAAGTTTCTAAAATTAAACGCAAACCTCGAGGCGGGAATGTTTCGTGTGGAAGCGTTTCATCTCTATTGCAGTCAGCTCACTCCGTCGGGCCCGATTCACACCTGCCAATTGACTGTAGCGGCGGTCTCCACGGCAAGCCGTAGCCTTGGCGAAGGCTGCTGACCGTTGAGTCTGATGTTCCGGTGCTCAGAGAGCGCCGTTACAACCGGCTCGACAGCGGCATCGCAATGTGTTCGAGCGGCCGGCGCTCTGCCGCCACTCCGATCCAAACCTCGACGATTGCCCTGGCGATCATCAAAAACGCGGCGACTAGATAACCGACCGTTAGGGCCTTCGCCGATCCAGACATCGTCAGTCTTCGTAAGTCGGCAAGCCTTTGGCGCGTCGTTGTTCCTTGATGTAATTCACCATGTCTTCCGACGTCTTGAACTCCTGAGACTTGTAGGCCGGCTGTTTCTTCCGGCGAAGCACACTGTACCACCAACGCCAATAATTCTGCCACGTGTCGTAACCAGACTCCGGCTTCTCATGAGCAATCTCGGCCGCGATCCGTTCGTCGACGCGCTCTTTCCAGTATTTGTCCTCACTGACGTTGCTCACTGAAACGCGACCAGTCTGGTCGGTGTTGTATTCCCGGATGGTCGGGCGATGGATTCCACAAGCCGGAAAAAAAGTCACCACCAGCAGAGCCGCGATGATGCGTCGTTGTAAAAATGTCGTCAGCATGGTCAGTTGAAAAGAATTTCCGAACTAAGACAATTCGTCAATTTCGAAAGCCGCCCCTCCCAAAACTAGGCGGTGCGCCCGCAACAGTTCTTGTATTTTTTCCCACTTCCGCACGGGCACGCCTCATTTCGACCAACTTTCGGTAGCGAACGCCGTACCGGCAAGTCGATCGATACTCCACCTGCGCCATCGTCGTTCCCGTCCATCGCGACCCCGGCCATCGCCGGTTGCGGCTGACGCGCCCGGACAGGCGCATTTGCCGTCGGCGCCGCCGGCGCGTCTTCGCGGAGTAGAAATTGCGGAAGCGTTGCCAAAAAGTTCTCGAAGGCCTGCAGATTCGACGTGCTGCGGAAAAGGTTGTGCAGCACTTCGTTCTTAATGTTCGCCATTAGCTCGACGAACATGTCGTAAGCTTCGGTCTTATATTCGATCAGCGGGTCCTTTTGCGCGTAACTGCGGAGGTAAACGCCTTCCCGTAACGCGTCCATCGCATAAAGGTGTTCCTGCCAAAGACGATCGATCGCGTTGAGAATGATATAACGTTCTAAACTCTTTACCGCAGTCGGTTCTTCGTGACTCGATTTTCGCTGGTACGCGTCCTTGATCTTCTCGATCAGGAATTGCGTATTCTCATCAACACTGCGCGTCTCGAATTGGGCGCGCTCCTTGTTAAGACCGAGCGGAAAAGTAACATTCACCCAATTGATCAAACCGGTGAAGTTCGGTTCGTCGCCTTCCAAATATTCTTTCACTCTCGCGGGCACCGCTTCGTCGATCACTTCGAAGATTTCCGAGCGCGGATCTTCGGTATCGATGACTTCGTTGCGCCATGTGTAAACGACTTCCCGCTGCATGTTCATCACGTCGTCGAAGTCGAGCGTGCGTTTGCGAACCAAATAGTTGCGCTGCTCGACGCGTTTCTGCGCGGTTTCGACGGACTTATTCAACCATCGATGCTCGAGCTCCTGCCCTTCCTCGAGACCGAAACGCTCCATGATCTTTGTCATCCGATCGGCTGCGCCGAAATTCCGCATGAGATCGTCTTCAAAACTGACATAGAATCGCGAAGCGCCGGGATCGCCCTGGCGCGCGCAACGACCGCGTAACTGTCGATCTATCCGGCGGGCTTCATGTCGTTCCGTGCCGATAACAAAGAGTCCGCCTTGGTCGGCAACGCCTGCCCCAAGCTTAATGTCGGTACCGCGGCCGGCCATGTTCGTTGAAATCGTGACCGTTCCCGGCTGCCCAGCGCGCTGAACGATCTCCGCTTCCTGCATGTGAAACTTCGCGTTCAACACGTTGTGCGGAATTTTTTCGCGCTTCAACATTCGGCTCACCAACTCCGACGCTTCCACGCTTACGGTTCCGACCAGCACCGGCTGCTGGTTCCCGTGGTGCTCTTTGATCTCGTTGATGACCGCGTTGTATTTTTCGCGACGCGTCTTGTAAATGCGATCGTTGGAATCCTTTCTCGCGACCGGCCGGTTCGTTGGAACCACGTTCACGTCGAGTTTGTAAATGTCGTGAAACTCGGCCGCTTCGGTCTCTGCCGTGCCGGTCATACCGGCCAGCTTCTGATAGAGGCGGAAATAATTTTGAATTGTGATCGTCGCCAGGGTCTGCGTCTCGCGGTCGATCTGCACGCCCTCTTTCGCTTCGACAGCCTGATGCAAACCGTCGCTCCAACGTCGGCCCGGCATCTTGCGGCCGGTAAATTCGTCGACAATGACAACCTTATTCTCTTCAACGACGTACTGAACGTCTTTGTCGAACACACAGTAAGCACGGAGCAAATTGGAAATGTTGTGAATGCGCTCCGCTTGCTGGTCGCAATGCTCCTGCCGCTCTGATTTCTTTTTGTCCTTCTCCTCGTCCGACAGCGCCGGATCGAGATCGATTTCGGTGAATTCGCTGATCAGATCGGGAAGCACGAACGCGTTTGGATCGTCCGGGTTGAGAAACCCTCGACCCTGTTCGGATAGATCCGACTCATTCGATTTCTCATCGATCGTGAAGAAGAGTTCCTCTTTGAGCTGAAACAATTCCTCCTTGCGGGTGTCGGTGTAGAACGAAAGCTCGGCCTTATCGATAGCGCGCCGTTTGTCCGGATCTTCCATCATCCGTAACAGTTGCTTATTGCGCGGCTGGCCGAGTTTCACTTTGAACATCAAACGACCGCCAAGTTCTGCGTCGCCTTTTTCAAACGCCTCGGCCGCTTCGCTGGCCACGCGATTGCACAACATCGTCTGCTTTCGAACGAGTTGCTCGATCAACGGCTTCCATTTGTCATATTGGTGCGTCGAAATAGTCGCCGGCCCGCTGATGATCAACGGCGTTCGCGCTTCGTCGATCAAGATGGAGTCCACTTCATCGACGATCGCGAAGTGATACCCGCGCTGGACCTGTTGCTCGCGCGTCGTCGCCATTCCGTTGTCGCGCAGATAATCAAAGCCGAACTCGCTGTTCGTTCCGTAAGTAATGTCGCAGGCGTATTGCTGGCGCCGCACGTCTGGTTCCTGATCGTGCTGAATGCATCCAACCGTGAGTCCGAGGAACGCGTATAGCTGCCCCATCCACTCTGCGTCGCGCCGGGCGAGATAATCATTCACCGTGACGAGGTGGGCGCCGCGGCCAGTGAGCGCATTCAGATAAAGCGGCAGCGTCGCGACCAAAGTCTTGCCCTCGCCTGTCGCCATCTCCGCGATTCGACCGCGATGCAAAACTATTCCACCAAGCAATTGGACATCGAAGTGGACCATGTCCCAGGTCATCGGCTGATCGCAGACGGTGAAGCTCTGCTTGCGTTCTTTCAGACGGCGCGCGGCGTTCTTAACCACCGCAAAGGCCTCAGGCAAAATTTCATCCAGACGGCGCCACTGCTCTTCCGGGTCTGAAAGCTTGGAAAGCTCTTCCTTCCAGGTGGCCGTTTTAGAACGTAAAGCATCGTCCGAGAGCGACTTAAATTGTTCGTCGAACTCGTTAATCCGGCGGACCGTTGGCCCCAGACGCCGCAATTCGCGGTGGTTTTTCGAGCCGAAAATCTTCTTTAAAATCCAATTTACCATTCAGTGAGCAATATCGATGAGATTAAGCGAGCCGCAATGGCTCGCACACAATCGGGGAAGGTAGAAGTGAAGTCATTCTGTGGTTGCGCCGCAAAAACGGTGAAAGAGGAGCAGGTCTCAGACGAATCGTTGCCGTGAAATACTCATCTCATTTTATTGTCTTACTCGCCACTACATCTCGGTTCGCACGGATCGTTCTTCGATTTCCTGCAAAAACGCGAACGCCTGGTTCAGGGCGAAACCACCGTGCTTGTCGATCCTGCCGGCTACAAGCGCTACCCGATGGATAGCGAGAAAGATTTTCGCGAGAAAGTCGCAAAGCAGGAAACTCCATCACAATGATTGCGCGGGTCGCGCCGGCATTTAAGATCGATGCATGAAGAAGATCATTTCCACGAGCGAGGCGCCAGCGGCCATTGGGCCGTATTCGCAAGGTGTCCGCGTCGGATCGACCGTTTATTATTCCGGACAAATTCCTCTCGACCCGAAGACCGGCCAGGTCGTTTCCGGCGGCATTGACGTCCAGGCGCGACGGGTGATGGAAAACATCAGCGGACTGTTGAAGGCTGAAGGCCTCGGATTCGAAAACATTGTTAAGACGACGATCTTTCTCGCCGACATCGGTGATTTTCAAACCGTAAACGAGATTTATGGCGGCTACTTCAAACAAGCACCGCCCGCGCGTTCGACTGTGCAGGCCGGAGCGCTGCCGAAGAACGTTCGGATCGAAATCGAAGTCATTGCGGTCGCCGACAACGGAGACCGAACCGTCGCAGACACGTCGGGATGAGCGAAGACCTGCTCGCTCTCTTCCGAAAAACCGGCGCGCTGCTCGATGGCCACTTCATTCTGCGTTCCGGACTGCATAGTCGCGAATACTTTCAATGCGCGATCCTGTTACAGAATACCGACATCGCCGAGCGCGTCTGTAAAATGCTGGCGGACAAGCTGCGTCGATTCGATTGCGATTCGATCATCTCCCCCGCTCTTGGCGGAATCATCGTCGGCCAGGAAGTCGGCCGTTCGTTAGGCAAACGCCACATCTTCGTCGAAAAAGAGGACGGCAAACTCGTCCTTCGCCGCGGATTCAGGATCGACAAAGGCGAGAAGTTCATCGTGGTCGAAGACGTCGTCACGCGGGGCGGACGGGTTCAGGAAACGATCGACATCGTTCGCGCAAACGGCGGACTTGTCGCTGCCGTTGGCGTCATTGTCGATCGGAGCGGGGATAAAAAGCCTGATTTCGGTTGCCCGTTTGTCAGTTTAGTCGAAATGAACGTGGAGAATTTCACCTCCGATAAATTGCCACCGGATTTGGCGAAGATTCCTTCTGTAAAACCTGGAAGCAAATGACCACCGAACCAAAGTCAGCCGCTGCCGCAACTGTGCGGGAAAGATCCCACGGTTTCGTCTCCGAGTTTTGTAGTTCGTCGGTCGGCCGAAAAATGATCGTTGCCGTCACCGGCGTGATCCTGCTCTTGTTCATGATCGGCCATTTGTTAGGCAATTTGCAGATCTATCTGGGACCGGAATGGATTAACGCCTATTCGCAGCATCTCCACGACTTAGGTCCGCTTCTCTGGATGATCCGCGCATTTCTTCTGGCGAGCGTGATTTTGCACATTTACTTCACGATCCAACTCGCGATTGAAAACCGGCGCGCACGTCCAGAGGCGTATCGGGACAGAAATTACGTCAAAGCAAGTTGGGCGTCGCGACACATGGTCGTGAGTGGCCTGGTCGTGCTGGCGTTTGTTGTTTATCACCTCGCTCATTTCACTTTCCGCACGACCGATCCGCGCTTCGCTCTACTCAAGCCGGATGCGTTGGGACGCTATGATGTTTTTTCCATGATGGTTTACGGATTTCAAAACGTTTACGTGTCGGCCTTTTATGTTGTCGGACTGTTTCTGCTGACCCTTCATCTGACTCACGGCTCGTCGAGCTTCTTCCAATCGCTCGGTCTAAATAATCAGAGACTCACCCCGAAGCTCGCCATCGGTGGACGGATCTTCGCCTGGCTCCTGTTCATTGGCTACGTCTCCATTCCGCTTGCGGTTCTTTTCGGCCTAATTAAGCCGGCCCAGTAGATTTGAAATGAAATTCCAAATCCGAAATTCGAAATCCGAAACAATTCTCAAAATTCTTGAATGTGGAAGGCAAAGCAACACTGCCTTTGTGTGCTCACTCGCCTCCGGTTTGAATTTCGTGCTTCGGATTTGTTTCGATATTCGAGATTCGGGTTTCGAGTTTTACGAATTATGATCGGGGACTTAAACTCACATATTCCCCACGGCCCCCTGGATCGGAAGTGGACGAATCACAAGGACCACGCGCGGCTCGTTAATCCGAACAATCGTCGCAAGTTCGAGATCATTGTTGTCGGCTCGGGCCTGGCCGGCGGTTCCGCGGCCGCAACGCTCGGAGAGCTCGGATATCGGGTAAAATGCTTTTGCTATCAGGATTCGCCGCGCCGGGCGCACTCAATTGCGGCGCAAGGCGGAATCAACGCGGCGAAAAATTACCAGAACGACGGCGACAGCATCTACCGTTTGTTCTACGACACGATCAAGGGAGGCGACTTCCGTTCGCGCGAAGCGAATGTTTATCGGCTCGCCGAAGTCAGCGGCAACATCATCGACCAGTGCGTCGCCCAGGGCGTGCCGTTCGCGCGGGAGTACAGCGGTTATCTCGCCAATCGCTCATTCGGAGGCGCGCAAGTGTCGCGGACCTTTTACGCCCGTGGCCAAACCGGGCAGCAATTGTTGCTCGGATGTTATTCGGCCCTTTGCCGCCAAATCTCGGCCGGCACGGTCCAAATGTTTCCGCAAACTGAAATGCTCGATCTCGTGATCGTTGATGGTCAAGCCAAGGGAATCGTGACCCGCAGCCTGCGCACCGGGAAGATCGAGACATTTGCGGGCGATGCGGTTGTGCTCGCGACCGGCGGATACGGAAACGTTTTTTATCTTTCGACCAACGCACGCGGCTGCAATGTGACGGCGACCTATCGCGCTTACAAAAAAGGCGCGCTGTTCGCAAATCCCTGTTTCACTCAAATTCACCCGACCTGCATTCCACACTCAGGAGATTATCAATCGAAGCTTACCTTGATGTCGGAGTCGTTGCGAAACGATGGGCGCGTTTGGATTCCAAAACGGAAAGAGGATTGCAAAAAACCACCAAACGAAATTCCGGAACAAGACCGCGATTATTACCTTGAACGGAAATATCCGAGCTACGGAAATCTGGCGCCGCGCGACATTTCATCGCGCGCGGCCAAGGAAGTTTGTGATGAAGGCCGTGGGGTTGGACCTAGTGGGCGCGGCGTTTATCTTGATTTCGCCGAGGCGATCAAACGACTTGGCCAGGAAACAATCGCGGAGCGTTACGGCAATCTGTTTGAGGTTTATGAAAAGATTACCGGCGAAAATGCCTACGAGGTTCCGATGCGAATTTATCCCGCAGTCCATTACACAATGGGAGGACTCTGGGTTGATTACAATTTGATGAGCAACATCCCGGGGCTGTTTGTAATCGGCGAGGCGAATTTTTCCGATCACGGCGCCAACCGGCTCGGCGCCAGCGCGCTCATGCAAGGACTCGCCGATGGCTATTTCGTGCTCCCCTACACGCTTCCAAATTATCTGGCCGGCCAGGTGGGCAAGAGACCTTCGATCGATCGGGCGGAATTCAAAGACGCCGAAAAAAAAGTGCGCACGAAAATCGAAAAACTTCTCGGCATCAACGGGAATTGCTCGCTCGATTCGATCCATCGGGAATTGGGCGAGCTACTTTGGAACAAATGCGGGATGGCGCGCAACAAAGCCGGGCTCGAAGAAGCGCTGGGGGAAATTCCCGTGTTGCGCGAAAAGTTCTGGCGCGAAGTTCGCGTGCCAGGCGACGGCGAAGACTTCAATCAATCAATCGAACGCGCGGGACGAGTGGCCGATTTTCTCGAGTTCGCCGAGCTACTGTGCATCGACGCTCTCACCCGCGACGAATCCTGCGGCGCGCATTTTCGGGAAGAACATCAAACGCCGGACGGCGAGGCTTTGCGAGATGACGACGACTACGCCTCAGTCTTTGCCTGGGAGTTCCAGGGAGCCAATGGAACGTTAAATCCACCAAAACTGCATCGCGAGCCGCTTCACTTCGAAACGGTGCATCTGACGCAAAGGAGCTATAAATAGTTTTTAGATGATAGTTGATTGTTGATAGTCAAAAAACACCCCCACCTATGTTTAACTTTGAAAAATTAGAAGTTTGGAACAAATCAATCGACTTGGCTGATACCATCTACAAAGAGACGCGGACATTTCCGGCCGAGGAACGGTTCGGTCTGACCAACCAACTGCGGCGAACTGTAGTCTCTGTATCATCGAATATTGCAGAAGGTTCGTCGCGTCGCTCGAAAATCGATTTCGCGCGCTTCACAGAAATAGCGACGGGTTCCGTTTTCGAATTGGCATCGCAAATCTTCATAGCGCAGCGCCAGGGATTCCTGGGCGAAGACGGTTTTCGAAAAACCTATGCAGACGCCCAGGAAATCGGCCGAATGTTAAGCGGGCTGAAGAATTCCTTGTCGACAAAATAAATCTACGATTCGCGACAGCATTTCTATCAACTATCAACCATCAACTATGAACTTCCGCTTGAGAATTTGGCGACAGTCGAATGCGAAAGCGAAAGGCCAGCTCGTCAATTACGATGCCACCGACATTCCGCCGCAGGCTTCCCTGCTCGAGATGCTCGACATCATGAACGAGCGATTGTTGCTGAAAGGCGAGGAACCGATCGCATTCGATTCGGATTGTCGCGAAGGAATCTGCGGAACGTGTTCTTTGACTGTGAATGGCGAAGCACACGGACCGGACCATCCGGGTGCGGCATGCGAACTTTACATGCGCAAATTCAAAGATGGCGAAACGATCGTGATCGAGCCGTTTCGGGTAAAAGGTTTTCCGATCGTTAAAGATCTGGTGGTCGATCGCACCGCGCTGGATCGAATCGTTCAAGCCGGCGGATTTATTTCCGCGCGCGCGGGCTCGGCGCCGGAAGCGAATTCGATTCTGGTTCCGAAGCACGATGCCGATGTGTCGATGGAAGCTGCGGCATGCATCGGTTGCGGCGCGTGCGCGGCTGCGTGCCCGAACGGCTCGGCTATGCTCTTTACCGGGGCGAAGGTTTCGCATCTGGCGATTTTGCCGCAGGGCGAACCGGAACGGGTAAAGCGCGTGGTTGGCATGGTCCACGCGATGGATGCGGAAGGTTTCGGCAACTGCACCAATACCTACGAATGTGTTGCCGTCTGCCCAGCCGAGATACCCGGAAGCGTAATGGCAAAAATGTATCGCGAGTATTCACAGGCGACGCTCAAAGGTAGGGGCGATTGACCCCAATCGCCCGTTGGCGGTTCGGTGAACCGCCGCTACCAAATCAAATCGTTTCGCAAGCGTGCGTCCAGATTTTGCGATCCAGCTCTTCTCGGGCCCGCTTGATCAAAGCATCGATATCAACTTTTTTGCGCAATACCGCGAAAACCGTTGAACCTGATCCGGACATGAGCGCCGCGCCAACTTCAGGTTGTTTGAGCAACCACGTCTTCAACTGCGCTAGAAAAACGAATTTCTCGAATACCGGTCGCTCCAGATCGTTTATCAGAACCTGGCCTTCGAGATTCTGAGCGATGTAATCAATTCCCGGAATCTGTTTCGCATCTTTCCAGCGCGAATACGCCCATCCGCTCGCCACCCCGAACTCTGGTTTCAAGAGCAAGAGCGATAATTTCTCGTTCAGTTTCGTCGGCACGACAATTTCACCGCGACCTTTGCAGATTGCTGCCGATTCGAACAAAAAGAACGGAACGTCGGATCCAATTGATGTCCCGAGCTTCGATAATTCCTCGCGTGACAACTTCGTTCCGAAAAGTTCGTTCAACGCGCGCAGCGTTGCCGCGGCGTCGCTGCTGCCCCCACCGAGACCGGCGCCGTGTGGAATTTTCTTTTCCAGCTTGATCGAAACGCCGCTTTTGATTTTCGCGTGATCGAGAAAAAGTTTCGCCGCCCGCACCACCAGGTTGTCGTCACCGGTGGAAAGTGTTGGATCGTCGCAACTGAAATCGATCCAGCGGCTTTGCTTTTCGACGTCGATCTTGTCGTAGAGCGAGATCGGCGCGATCAGGGTCTCGATTTCATGGAAGCCGTCCGGTCGCTTCCCCAGCACGCGCAAGGAGAGATTGATCTTTGCCGGAGCGAGAATTTGCATTTACACAATTTTCTTTGTCATTCCGATCCAAGTCGAGGAATCTCTCTTTTGGTAGCGGCGGTTCACCGAACCGCCATCGGGCGAGTCCGAGCCGGACTGGCACGGTCAATCGCCCTTACCTGTATATGACGAACGCTGCTGACAAAATCATCGTCGCGCTGGATGTGCCTACCAAAAAGGAGGCATTGCGCCTGGTAGACCAATTACGCGACGAGATTTCATTCTTTAAGATCGGGCTGCAGCTTTACACCGCGGAAGGTCCCGAGATCGCCCGCTCGGTCCTTGGCAACGACGCGAAGGTGTTTCTCGATTTGAAACTGCACGACATTCCCAACACCGTCGCGCGCGCGGTTGAATCGGCCTCAAAACTTGGCGTTCAAATGTTGACGATTCATCTCAGCGGCGGAACAGAAATGGTTCGCGCTGCGGTCGCGGCGAAAAAAACAGACATGTCGATTCTGGGCGTGACCGTTCTGACCAGTGCAACGCAGCATACACTGGACGAGCTGGGTGTTGGGGAACAACTCGACCGGCATGTATTGAGACTTGCGAACCTCGGCGCCTCGGCTGGAATTGACGGGCTAGTCGCGAGTCCGTTCGAGGTGAAGTTTTTGCGAGCCGAATTGGGAGACAAAATCAAACTTGTTTCCCCGGGAGTCCGGCCGGGTTGGTCGGAGCAAGGCGATCAAAAGCGGACAATGACGCCGCGCGAAGCACTGGAAGCAGGGGCGGATTACCTGGTGATTGGGCGACCAATCACGGCGCACAAAGATCCACGGGAAGCCCTCGCGAAAATCCTGCAGGAACTGAAATGATTGGCCCTCACCTCAGTCCTCTCCCTCAGGGAGAGGAAGCCGGCTTTGCGGCAGGTGAGGGTTCTGCATGTTTGTTCACTTCACTCGACGTTTATCACGACGAACCGACACGCTCCGCAGCGCTGAACATGGCAATCGATGAAGCGCTGCTCGAAATGGCCGTCGTTCCATCGATTCGTTTTTATCAATGGGACCATCCTGCGCTCTCGTTCGGATATTTTGGAAAATTTGACGATGTCGCGAATTACCAATGTGACATTGTTCGACGCTGGACCGGCGGCGGGGTTGTTTTTCATGGCGAAGATCTGACTTACTCGGTCGTCGTTCCGGCAAGTGATGCAGCGTTCGGCGAATCGTCGATGTCGATCTACGAGAAAGTGCATCGTGCTATTTGCTCGGCCTTGCATGCCTGCGGTCAAACGGCGGAGCTCTGGGGAGCGCACGCGCCTTCGCGTGCAAACGCCAGTCCGGCTCGGACCGACCGCGCCCTCGCGGTCGGAAACTTTGCAGAAGATTTCGGCGAGGGCGCCGAAATCCGCACGCGAGGCGCATGCGCTCCCCAGAATTGCTTTGCTAATCCAGTTCGTGCTGATGTCTTAGCGAATGGGCGCAAAGTCGCGGGCGCGGCGCAGCGTCGAACTCGCCGCGGACTTCTGCAACAAGGCAGCATCCAGAACATCGATACCGGAAATGGATTTCCCGATCGATTCGCGACGGAGCTTTGCTGCGAATACCAACAAAAACGGTTTCACCACGCGTTTCTCTCGCATGCCGAGGAAATTACGCAGCGAAAGTACGGGACGGACGCGTGGTTACGCAAACGCTGAGGTAGGGGCGATTGACCTCAATCGGACCGAGCCGGACTGGCGTTTGCGGGCGGTTCGGTGAATTCCGCCGCTCTGCGGCAATCTAAATTGAGGGAACATTCTGAATGCGCTAGCGGGAGCGTAACCGCCCCTACCTACCGAAATCAAGTTTGCCGAACGTGTTGTTTTGACAAGCGCTAGCCCGTCCTTCTATCCTGCGAGGGTGGAAGTAACGGTACCCTCGGCGTTCGCGCCCACAGTTCCGAACGGGCCGCTGAGCCGAGTGACGGAGGTGGTGCGACGAGAACTCGACGATGTCGAATCGCGCATCATTGCGCAGGCGTCTTCTTTTGATCCCGCGGTGGAAGGCTATGTGAGTTACGCGATCGGCGGACGCGGAAAGCGGTTGCGTCCGCTGGTGGCCCTGCTCAGCGGCGGCGCGGTCGGCTCAATTACGTCCGAGCATGTCGATCTGGCAGTAATCGTCGAACTCATTCACGTAGCAACGCTGGTTCACGACGACATTGTGGACGAGGCGGAATGGCGCCGGGCGCAACCGACGTTGAACGCGCGCTGGGGAAATTCACTGAGTGTGTTACTGGGCGACTGGCTCTTTGCTCACGCGCTCAATTTATCGGCCAGTTTTGAGAACGTGGAAGTGAGCCGGGCTATCGCACAAGCAGCCCGCGAAGTTTGCACGGGCGAGATTATTCAGACCCAGCGAAGGTTCGATCTTCATCTCGGCATCGAGGACTACTTGCGGATCATCGAGATGAAAACCGGTTCGCTTTTCGCAGTAGCGGCGGAACTCGGCGGGTCGCTGAGCAAAGCAGATTCGACAATGCAGAATTCGCTCAAGATTTTCGGCCAAAAAATCGGCACGGCTTACCAGATTTACGATGACTGCATCGATATCGCAGGCACGGAGCGGCTGACGGGCAAAACGCTGGGAAGCGATCTCCGAAAAGGAAAATTGACGCTGCCGGTGCTGATGCTGCTCGGGGGCCGCAACGGCTCGGACAAAGAACACCTTTCCCAACTCATTCTCGACGCGCGTTTCGAGGAGATCGCCCAACTTTTGAGCTCCTCTGAGGCCAACGGCGCCTTGAGCGCGTCCATCGAAGCCGGGCAAACGTTGATTTCCGAGGCCCAAACCCAAATCGAAAATCTTCCCTCGAATAAGTACACCAGCGCATTGATCGGTTTGGGCGATGCCTTTCGCGAGATGCTCGACCAATTTCGAAGTTGATCGTTTCTTTAACAAATCTGCGGACAAACCCGCGCACCATCCCCCCAGCCTTGCAATCGCGCATTCGTGAAATGCCGGAAGACGAACGGCCGCGTGAGAAGCTCGCGGCCCACGGCGCATCTGCTCTTTCCGATGCGGAACTAATCGCCATTTTGCTGCGCACGGGCGTGATCGGAAAGAACGTTGTCGATCTTGCGCGCGAACTCTTGCAGCAATTCGGTTCGCTGAATGCGCTGAGCCGCTGCAGCCTGGATGAATTGAAGAGAATCCGCGGCATAAAACGCGACAAAGCGCTTCAACTGGTTGCAGCGTTCCAACTTGGCCAGCGGCTCGCCCACGAAACTTTGGCCAAACAGAAGATCGATTCGCCTGAATTGGTCAACGAATTGGTCGGAAGCGAAATGCGAATGCTCCGAACCGAAGCGATGCGCGCGATCCTGTTGGATACGCGCTATCATCTGATTCGAACGGAGGAAATCTCAACGGGAAGCGTGAATGAAAGTATTGCTCATCCGCGCGAAATTTTTCGTCCCGCAGTCATCGCGTCGGCCTATGCCGTGATTGTTGTTCATAATCATCCGTCCGGCGATCCATCACCGAGCCAGGCGGACCACAGTCTCACTCGGCGCCTGGCTGAAGCGGCTGAGCTGATGCAGATCAAGTTGCTCGATCACATCATCATCGGTGCGCACTCGAACACGGGGCCCGAGCTACTTTAGTTTCAAAGAAGCGGGTGTTCTGTGAACATTCATCACACCTCAATCATCGATCCCGAAGCGAAACTCGGCAGGTGCATCGAGGTTGGACCTTACGTTGTGATTGATGGGTGCGCCGAAATCGGAGACTACTCGACGATCGAATCGCACGCGGTAATCAAAGGCGACGTTCGAATTGGTTCCAAGAATGTCGTCGGCCACGGCGCGATCATTGGCACCCTGCCGCAGGACCTTTCCTTTTCTCCTGACCGCAAGACGGGCGTTCAGATTGGCAACGAGAATGTCATTCGCGAGCATTGTACGATCCATCGCGGCAGCGCCGAAGGCACCGCGACCAAAATCGGCCATAACAATTTCCTGATGACCGGCGCGCACGTCGGCCACAATTGCGAGATCGGAAACAATGTGATCATCGCCAACAACTGTCTTTTGGGCGGCCACGTTTCGATTGGAAACGGCGCGTTTCTGGGTGGCGGCTGCGTTTTTCACCAAAACATCAGGGTTGGGCGGCTCGCAATCGCGCAAGGCGCGTCCGCGTTCAGCAAAGACATTCCGCCCTTCGTCATTGCGGCCGAGCGCAATTATGTGTTCGGATTGAATGTAATCGGACTGCGACGCGCCGGGTTCAGCGCCCAGGAGCGCGACGAAGTCAAAGCCGCGTTCAAATTAGTCTACGCGAGCGGCTTGAACATCGGACAGGCAATCGAAAAAGCAGCGACAATGAATTTTGGTACCGCAGCGCGCGAGTTTATCGATTTTGTCGCTGCCGCGAAACAACGCGGCATTTGTCCGCTCAAAAGCGGCGCTGACACAGCGACCGCTGAATAAAAAACGCGTTGCACCAGCGGTAAACACCCTTACGCATCTTGAATGCATATTGCATTCAAGATTTTTGACGGCTTCTTTAGGTCGATCAAAGCCTTCTTGGAAGGAGCAGACCGAGAAATGTTCATCTAGCTCGTCGGTACGGTCGGCCTGTTGCGCATCAGTAAAGTTTGGCGTCCGACGAAGAGGACAACGAAACCGTCTTTTCTAGCATCCGGAACGATCAAGCTGTGTTTCCAGGGATGAATATGATCGGTGTCATCAATTAAAATCAGCGACCGGTCGGCCAGTTTGTTTTTAGCGGCGGCGAACGCCGTTCGATAGGCTTCGGCTCGGCCGGTCCCGGGCAATACTCCATCGGGATCCGGCACCCAGAAATCAAGATAGAGCAAATCGATCGTCGACGACAATTCGGCGAGATACTTCAGGCCGTCAGCAACAATCGGTTCGACATTCTTATACTTGCTGGTGGCCTCTTTGACGGCGTCGATCTGTGCCGGATCCAGGTCGACCGTGATAATTCGTTTTGCTCGCGTTTTTTTTGCCCACGTTAAAACGCTATTCCCAGCGAGCCGGCCATGAATTCCCGAACCGATTTCCACGATTATCTGGCCGTTAATCTGATTAAACATTTGCGCCGTCTCTTCCAGGGACTCCGACGGCGAATCGCGGCGCGCCCAAAAGCCATTGTTGCCAATACGAATCAACATGAAGAGCAGGTTGCTCCTAGCGAAACACGTCCGCCTTCAGTTTGGCAAAGCTAATCCAGTCCAAGAAGCGCCAGCATTCGACCGGTTTTTCCTTTTTCCGCCCGGTAGGAATAGTACCGAGCAATGTCGCAGGCCGTGCAAATTCCGGCGTCATGAATCTTTTTTACGCCGGCATCGCGGCATTGCTCGACAATCTTCGCGGCAAAATCGATTTCGTAATGCGGCGGACGAATACAAGGGCTCAGCTCAACAACCATGTCCGATGGAACCGATCCGAAATGTTCCCGCATTTGGGCAATCGCTTTGGTGGCAATCGCTAACTCGGTCCCCTTTTTCCCAGAATGAACTAAGCCGACAACCGGCGTTTTCGAATCGACGATGTAGACCGCACAGCAGTCCGCGACATGAATTCCAAGCGCGACCTTTCGTTGATTGGTGATCAAACCGTCGCAGCCCGCGAAGTGTTTATCTTCCGTAATCGGTTGATCGACAATGGCGATTTTGTCGCCGTGAACTTGTTGCGCGGTCAATAACGGCCAATCGCCAATTCCAATCTCGTCGCGATAATTGCGATGGACGGCATCCAGCCGTCGGAGCGCTTCCGCTTTGTCCGCCGAGACGTCGATTCCCGGAATGCGAACGATGAACCCATGGCGAATGTTCGTAATCGCGTCGAGAGCCCGAGAATGTTCGAGCGGGGATCGGTCCAAACCCATGGCGTGCCGCGCTTGAGGCACAAGATTAAAACGTCACCGCGTTCCACCCGAGGTGGAAGTGGTCGTCGTCGTTGTGGTCGTCGTTGTCGGCTCCCAACCCGTCGGACGTTTTGCTCGTCCACGAGCATCCACATCGCTGCCAGTGTAATAAGTGTTTCGCTTTGTCGCATGCGGCGCAATGCCGTCGAACTGCTCGGAGTAAGTGCTTTGCGCGCCAGTGGCACGATCAAACTCAGCCAGCGAGGAGATGTAACCAAACAGCGCCTGCAATCGCGTCGATTGGGCGGTAGTCAATTGCACCTGGGCATTCAAAACATCCAATTGTGTCCCTGCCCCTGCATCCAGTCGTGCTTTGGCCAAACGCACTGCTTCATCGGCTTGTTCGACGTTCTTCTCTGTTGCCTGAATCAATTCCCGGTTTTGCGACAAGTTCGAAGCCGCCTGCTGGATTTCGAGTTCCACCTGTCGGACATCGTCATCGTAGGTGATTTCCTGCTCCGACAACACCGCGCGTTGTTCTTGGATCTTGCCCCAGGCCATGCCGCTATCCCAGATCGGCCAGCTGCCCGTCACTGTCGTTAACCAGCCCTTCGAAACGTTCTCAAAAAAACCTGGATTGAATTGACTACTGAGCCACTCTCCGCCGCCCGTTGCGTTGACGTTGGGCAACCAACTGCCGATCGCAACGTGGACTTGTTCAATCTGATTCAAAACGTTTGCCCGCTGTTGTTTTAAGAATGGCCGATTGCGTTTGCCTTCTTCAATCGCGGCCAGCAAATCGACCTTGCGCGGAATGTAAGTCAGTTCGCCAACGACTCGGAGCGGCGCGGCAAGTCCGCGAGTAGGATTGAAATCGATGCCAAGGGTCTTCGCCAACTGCAGGATGGAGATCCGATAATTGTTTCGAGCTGCAATCAGGTTCGGAATCTGATTGGAAAGTTGCACCTGCGCCTGGAGAACGTTGAAACGCGGTACCGTTCCCGCTTCGAAACGATTTTGTTGATCTTTCAGCTGGCTTTCCAACAGGCGGACGGATTCTTCTTGAACAACGATCAATTCGCGATTCACCACGACCTGATAGAATTGGGTCTTAACCGTAGAGATGGTTTGGTCGACTGTGTTTCGCAGCGCGAAATACGACGAATCGCGCTGGAAGAACGTGCCGCGAATTGCGCGGAACGTGCTGTAATTAAAAATTAGCTGCGATCCTGTTACTTTAATGTTGTAGGCGATATCACTGCGCAAATTCTTAATACCGCCGTGGCCCATGCCGGTGCCGCCGCCGCTCCCGCTAAACGTTGAAAACGAGCTGTTGGTCAGGTTCGGATCGGTCCAACCCCAGGTAGAGCTCGGGCCAATCTGCGGTAGCGCCTGCGCCCGAATCTCGATGACCACGCCTTTCGTGCGCCGGATCTCCTCTAGCGCATTACGAATAGCCGGATTTTGTTGGAGCGCGAGAATCACCGCCTGATCGATCCTGAAAATGGGCGATCCTTTCTCAGACCAGCCAAGATCGCTTGGTCCGAGGGCCGCCGCTTGAACGCCGATGGGCGTAGGCGTCGGTGTGACGTCGGGTGAGCCGTTTGGCGTACTTAATGTTGAAGGCACAGATACCGTGCCCACATCATTTGGACTCAGGGATGGTAATGGCGATGGAGTTGGCGACGGCGACGGCGTTGCTGTTGAAACGAGCACGGGTGGCGTTTCGGTCGGGCTGGGAGTTGATCCAAAGGTGACCGGCGTTTCGGTTCGACTGGGAGTTTGTCCAAAGGCGACCAGCGCGACGAGGAACGTGGTTAAGGCAAATCCGAGTAGGCTTTTTCGCATTAGAGGTTAAGGCGTCTAAAAATTTAGATGCGCAAAGGTTGAGGCGTGGATTCAGTCAGTGCTAATTCATCGTTTAGCGCTGCTGCTGAAGGACCGGCCGTCCTTCGATTGGCAGTAGTCATATATTTTACTGTAGATTTGTAACCACGCTCTCTGTTCCTCGGGCGAAAGATATTCCATGATCTTCATCAGGTTGCCGACCATTTCCTGGCGAATCCGCCGAACTAATTCCGAGCCCTTCGGCGTTATGCAAACCATTACTTTGCGCCGGTCGTCGCGCGCACTCGATCGGACAACCATTCCCAGGTTTTCCAACCGGGCCACGAGCCCACTCGCCGCCGCGGTCGTGTGTCCCATCTTCTGAGCGATCGCCGACATGGTAAGCACTTCTTTTTGGTCAAGATAAGCCAGTAGAAAAAATTGTGGAAAGGAAACGTTGCCCGGCGCGAGCTCCTTGCACAAATGCAGAACGAAACAGCGCTGCATTTCCAGAACGATGTGGGAAAGGCTCTCAGCGTCAGCACGGAATTGATTGGACGGACTTTGTGCGAACGCTGTTTCCGTGTTCAAAGCGATCTAAGCTAAAATGAGCCGCTTCCGTGTCAAACTCGCTCGCGCGAAAAGCGTTACCAGAATTCCACTTCAACCATCTCGCCAGACTTGCGATTTTCTCCCGAAGCAAGTCGCAGCAGGGCGTTCGATTGGCTTAATCCAAATAGCGCGTGCGATTCCTGGCGGCCGATTGGAGTAAAACCCCCGTCCTCGAATTTGCCCCGAAAATAATGCGCTCGCTCGCTGTCGTTGTTTAGCTCGACACTCAACCGCGCGGGCGCCTTTTGCAGATCGGTGTTCGCCGCACCCATCATTTTCAAAATCGCCGGCCGGACAAATTGCAGAAAAGTGACGAACGCCGATACCGGATTTCCGGGCAAGCCGAACACAAATGCATTGCCTAGCCTCCCGAACAAAAACGGTTTCCCGGGTTTGATCGCCACCCGCCAAATGTCGATCCTCGCTCCAAGTGTACGCAATGTTTGCTGAACGAAATCATGCTCGCCAACCGAAACGCCGCCGGTCACCACCACAATTTCGCTCTTCACGCCCACTTGGATTGCTTTTCGTAACAAATCCGCGTCATCACTGCATTGTTCGCTCGAAGCGACCTTTGCCCCGGCGCCGTCCAGCAGGGCTTGAAGCAAGACCGAGTTGCTGTCGTAAATCTGACCTGGCCCAAGTTTGTCGCCGGGCTTCGCCAACTCATCTCCGGTTGAAATAATTGCCGCGCGAACTTCGCCGCCGACCAGAACCTCGCCAAAACCTTGCGATGCGAGCAGTGCGACGGTCGCGGCGGTGATTCGCTCGCCGGTGCTCAATATCTTCTGGCCTTCGCCCAGATCGCAACCGCGCGACCGCACAAATTCGCCGGGCTCGACATCTGTGTTCACCACGATCTCGTCGCCGTCCCTCGTCACGTCTTCCTGCATCACAATCGCGTCCGCACCCGCCGGCATTGGCGCGCCCGTAAAAATCCGGATCGTATTTCCATTGGAAATGCGCAGTTTTCGATCGATCCCGGCCGGTTGTTCGCCCGCGACACGCAACCGCGCACCTTTTCGGCAATCGCGAGCGATAACTGCGTAACCGTCCATCGCCGAGTTATCGAACATCGGCAGCGGCAAACGCGCGAAATGATTTTCCGCAGCAAACAGATCCAGCGCCTGCAAGATCGACATTTTTTGCGCCGGCAACGGCCGGACTGCTTCCAGAATTTTGGCGCGCGCGTCCGATTCGCTGATCATCGCTTAACTTATTCGAGTTTAAGCGGCAATTGGCAACTCCGATGAAATCGCGAGCACGCGGCGCATGTCGGTGTTGGCAATCGGCAATTCTCCGCCATATTCTCCGCGCATCTGTAGCCACGCGCCTATGGCGCGTCGACGGCCCACAGGGCCGTGGCTACAAATCCAATTTTGGTGAGGTGGCTGAGTGGTCGAAAGCAGCGCTTTGCTAAAGCGCCGTACCCCAAAAGGGTACCGAGGGTTCGAATCCCTCCCTCACCGAGCCTGAGGCGAGGTGAGGGAAATCAAAAAGCGGGGCACATTATCGGATCACTAGCGGAAGCGTAATCCCTCCCTCACCGCCATCGACATTCTCGATTGCCGATTTTTGATTCTCGATTTCTTCAAGGCACTTTTTGCGTTTCGGGTTTCGATATTCGTCATTCGCAATTCTGCCGGAGGCAGCCATCCCTCCCTCACCGCGCCACTCTTACTCATACTCTTGCTCCGGCGCCGACGGCGGCAATTGGTCTTGCGACCAAAGGAGTCAGCAACGTATCCTCAATCAAACTAAATTGTTATGGACGAACTAATTAACCTTGTTGTGCAAAAGACCGGAATCAGTCAGGACGACGCGAGGAAAGCCGTCGAAGTAATTGTAAACGCACTGAAGAGTAAATTACCGGCGCCGATCGCCAGTCATGTGGATGCATTCCTTGCGGGCGGGACCAGCGGCGAAATGAACACCCTGGCTGACCAAGCCGGCGAAATGCTCAAAGGCAAGCTCGGCGGTTTGTTTGGTGGCGGCGGCAAAGGCTGATCCGTTCGACGTCAAAAAAATCCAGGCAAAGAAAACGGCGATGAGCTTTCGCCCATCGCCGGTTTCTAATCGTAGATTTATAAAAGGGGCGCGCTAATCGTTGCCTTTTGCGGCGCGAGCGCCTTCCTTAATCGCCTCTGCTTCGGTCATGTATTTGCCATTTTTGGTTCGACCGTAAAAACGCGACCCTTCTTTGTGGTAAACCTTGGTCTCGGAGTTCACCCAAACCATACCCGGGCCACCACCTGGAGCGGGCGCTGTTTTGGCTCCGGCTTCGGATTTCGTCGTCGCAGCAGCGGGTGCCGGACTTGGAGAACTCTTCGGCTTGAATAGGTCAGCTAACGTTTTGTGCGCTGGCGATGCCGATGCTTCAGGCGCAGCGGGCGCAGGAGTAGTCATGGCAACTTTTTTCCGCGCATTTTTCGCGGCCGGTTCGACTACTGGAGGATTCGAGGGCGCAGCGCTCGCCATTGGAGCGGCACTGGTCGCTGGCGAAGCTTCCGCTTCCGCTTTCGCCTTCTTGCGCGACTTCTTAGCTGGCGAAGCCGACGCTTCGTCTGCGGGTGAAGTGCTGGCCACCGGAGAAGCTTCGGCCGCGGCTTCCTTTTTCTTGCGCGACTTCTTGGCCGGCGAAGCAGACGCTTCGGCTCCGGCTGCCGCGCTGGCTTCGGGCGAAGCCGCTGCGCTAGCCTCCGCTTTTTTATGCGACTTATGTTTGGCCGGCGATTCTGCCGGTGAAGGAGACGGCGATTGAGCATTCACCACGCAAGCGGCGGCAAAGCCAAGCGCCACGAGCAAAACGAAATACTTGGTTTTCATATCCCGAAGCCTAATAAGCCTGGTCTGGAATGAGAAGAAATAAATAGAAGCAGCTGAGCAGCGAGCTACTTGCCCGCCCGGCCTCCAACGGTCGCAATCAGACTTAGTATCGAATGGCCGGATTAGTGCCGCGATTCAACACATCCACTTGCGCGTTCCAGAGATTGATTTCCGATTCGTCGTACTGCGCACTTTCCTGCTGTTGACGCTGAATTTGCGCCAGTCGCTTTTGTTCCTGATTGCCCATTCCTGTTTGGTTTGTGGTTTCACAACCGATTAACGCCGCACCGGCCGCGATCAACGCAACGAGTTGAAGCTGTTTCATATCTGGCTGATTATAGCCCGTTCTTCGGCGCTCGTCACTATGAGTAAACCTCTCACCGCTGGTGCCATGGGCGCGCTAAAGACGAGCTTGCGCGGCCCGGTCATCGAGCCCGCGGATCCCGATTACGCCGAGACGCGCAAAGTTTACAACGCCATGATCGACAAAAAGCCGCTGGCTATTGCACGCTGCGCCGACGTGGCAGACGTCATCGCGTGCGTGAACTTTGTCCGCGAAAATGAACTCCTTCTCGCCGTTCGCGGCGGCGGGCATAATGCCGGCGGTCTCGGAATCGCGGATGACGCTTTGGTCATCGATCTTTCGCCGATCAAATACACCCGCGTCGATTCGACGGCCGGCACAGTCACGGTCGGCGGCGGATGCACCTGGGGAGATGTCGATCATGCAACGCATGCGTTTGGAATGGCCGTGCCGAGCGGAATTATCTCAACGACAGGTGTCGGTGGATTAACTCTGGGCGGCGGTATCGGTCATCTCACCCGCAAATGCGGATTAACGATCGACAACCTGCTTTCAGCAGATGTGGTTCTCGCCGATGGCAGATTCGTTAAGGCGAGCGCAGATCAAAATCCGGACCTGTTTTGGGCGCTCCGCGGCGGCGGCGGAAATTTCGGCGTCGTAACTGCCTTCACCTTCAGGCTCCACAAGATCGACTTCGTTTACGCTGGCCCAATGCTTTACGAATTGAGCGACGCCGCCGAGGTGATGAAATGGTATCGCAACTTCATCGTCAACGCGCCGGACGATCTCAACGGATGGTTCGCCTTTCTTACCGTTCCGCCGGGACCGCCGTTCCCCGAGCACCTTCATCTGAAAAAAATGTGCGGCATTATTTGGTGCTGCACTGCGCCACAGGCGGAAGCGGAAGAAATGTTTAAACCAATTCGCGCTTTTAAAAAGCCGGCGCTCGATTTTGTCGGGCCCCTGCCCGAACCGGCGTTGCAAAGCATGTTCGATCCAATCTATCCGCCGGGACTGCAATGGTATTGGCGCGCCGATTTCGTAAACGAGCTGAGCGACAAGGCGATCGACCAACATGTCCGCTTCGCTCAGGCACTGCCGACCATGCATTCAACGATGCATCTTTATCCAATCAACGGCGCGGCCGCGCGCATCGCTAAAAACGAAACGGCTTGGAGTTACCGGGACGCGAATTGGGCGCAGGTCATGGTTGGCGTGGATCCCGACCCCGCGAACAAAGAAAAGATAACCAAATGGACCAAAGACTATTTCGACGCGCTTCATCCGTATTCGGCCGGAGGCGCTTATGTAAACTTTATGATGGACGAAGGCGAGGACCGCGTGAAAGCGACTTACGGAGGCAATTACGCCCGGCTCGTTGAAATCAAAGCCAAGTACGATCCGCAGAATCTGTTTCGCGTGAATCAAAACATTAAACCAGCGACGACAAAACGCGCCGCGTGATTTCGTGAATGCGGCCGAGTTGAAATTGTTGCAGGCGCCGATCAAGGAACGTTACCGGCAGGAACCGAAAGCCGCGTTGATCACGCTGCACGCCGAGGGGAAGATCGGCGATGGCGTGACATGCAATGTTGCGACCGGCAAGACGCTGATTGAAGCGGGCTTGCACCCTGCGACCGGCGGAAACGGTTTGAGCGCCTGTTCCGGCGACATGTTGCTTGAATCCCTCGTCGCCTGCGCCGGCGTGACGTTGCGCGCGGTTGCGACCGCGCTCGAGATTCCGTTACGCGATGCAACGATTCGCGCCGAAGGCGATCTCGATTTCCGCGGCACGCTCGCCGTTTCCAAAGAAGCGCCGGTCGGTTTTCAAAACATTCGATTGCGATTCGATCTCGACACCGATGCGACTGAAGAACAGTTGGCCACGCTTCTCAAACTCACCGAGCGCTATTGCGTTGTCTACCAAACGCTGTCCCGTACACCGAAGATCGAGATTTCCCACCGCGAGTCGAAGTAGATTTCCCGCGTCCCACTGCTAATCTAAAGACCGTATGCCGACGTACATGGACATCCATGAAATTCCGGGGGGCGTCAGCCCTGAAGATGTCGCCAAAGCGCACGCCCAGGATGTGAAACTGCAGGACAAGTACGGCGTCACTTATCACAAGTATTGGGTCAACGAGAAAGCCGGTAAGATTTTTTGCCTTTGCCACGCGCCGAACGCCGAGGCGGCAAAACAAGTGCATCGCGAAGCGCATGGTCTGGTGGCCGAAAAAGTCATTCAGGTTGAACCAGAGGTGGCCGACCTGTTTATGGGTGGAAGCGAGGTTAACGGTGACGGCGCTGCTGTCCTTCCTGGCGGCGCAGCCGATGATCGGGATCCCGGAATTCGCACGATTTTGTTTACCGACATTGTCGAATCGACTGCAATGACTCGGCAGATGGGCGACGAGGCCGCGATG
>CAWFFA010000019.1:0-31315 GCA_963814965.1 uncultured Verrucomicrobiae bacterium | reverse complement strand
ACTCGGCATCGCGCGGCGGATTTGAGGCCGTTTCGTTGACCGCATAATCCGCCGCAGACTTAGAGTTATTTTTTCGTAACCGTCAACTGTGCAGAGCTGGTGCCGATTTGTGTCGCGCCGAGGAAGACATCCAGTGTCACCGAATAGAGTCCTTCCGGAGTCGATTTTGCGATCGGGAGCGGCCAACTCACGCTTCCCGACTGGTTCGCCTTCAATGTCAGCGGCACAGTGAACATCAAGGTCTTGGTCTTTGGTGTCGTTAGGCTAACTTTGATGGTAAGTGTTTGCGCGGTGCTGCTCGGATTGCTGTAGGTCGTGGTGACCGTGACCTGGCCGCCTTGTTTCACGGTCGAAGGATTGATGCTGATGGTGAAGCTCGGCAGCGCCGCTTTGACGGTGAATGTCGTCGTCGCGCTGCTGCTGTTATGCGCGCTGTCTGTCGCGGTGATGGTGATCGTCTGAACGCCGACGCCGACCAGCGTTCCGGCAGCCGGACTTTGCTGCAATGTGACCGTGCTGCAATCTGTGGTGCTGGTTTGCGCGATACGTTTGGCACAGGCGCTTTGCCCTGGCTGTTCGCGGTCGCCGAACTCGGAGCCGGCGGAGTTATCACGGGCGCGGTCGTGTCAGCCACCGTGACAACCGCGGTCGCTGTGCTGCTATAGCCAAAGGAATCGGTCGCCGTTAGCGTGACGTTGTGGGTGCCGATGGCGAACGGTCCGCTTTGGTCTAACGAGAGTGTGATCGTGTCACCCGCCGCACCTGGGACTGAACCGTTATCAACCTGCTGCGGCGTGATACTGGCCTGGCAATCCGGTCCCGCCGGAACGGTGATGTTCTTGACCCTGGCAATGGGCGGAAGCTGTTGCACCTCGAAGGCGCCTACATCCGCGGCCGCTCCAATCACTCGCGCAAAACCGGCGCTGCGCTGGTCGGTCGTCAGCGAAGCGTCGGCAAAACCGTGATCAATCGCCGGACTGCCCGGGACAAGAGCGATGGTTTGTGTCTGGCCACCGTTGTCCTTGAGCAGCGGCAGATTGTTCGCATCCAATTGGAGACCGGGATTCACGACGCCCAACTGATCGCCTGCACCGTTAACCCAAGTGTATCCAACTGCCGTGCCTACAAGGTTGTAGCCAGCAGAATTTACCGTCGGAGTTCCACCGAAAGTTGTATCAGTAAAGATATCCGGACCTGTGGGCGCGGAGTTTAGCGCAAGCAGCGTGCTGCCGAGAACAATGGAGCCGCTTCGAAAGTAAAGACCGCCACCGGAAAGTGTCGCGGTGTTTCCGCTAATCGGTACTGTTGATAATTGCGAGGTGGCCGCCAGAGGACGACGGATTGTTGATTCCGATCCCGCCGCCCTGATAGTTCGTGTTTCCGCTGATGGTAGAGTTGACGATAGTGACGTCGCCGCCCAGCGTATTGCTGCCTATTCCGCCTCCGGTGGAAAAGGCAGACACATTCGGGCCTTGCATCACGTGGTTATTGCTGATGGTGCAATTACTTATGGTGGCGGATGCGCCTGAAATTGTGATCCCGACGCCAATAACGGCCCCAGCGTTCGCCTGATTGTTGGTAACCGTGCACGCTGAAAGTGTCAGGCCAGCGTTCCCGGAAGGGCCACTTACTAAGATGCCCGCGCCACTCACGCTGACAACCGGGCCGACGATACTCGGGGTCAACCCGTTAGCTATGGTTAGGCCGGAAATGCTTACTCGCACTCCATTCACGCGGAAGACCCGGGACAACGACGAGCCGCTGACGGTCAGGAGCTTTGCGCCCGGGCCCAGAATCGTCAGTTCCTTGACAATTAACAACTCGCCGCTGGTTAGATTGATTTGTGGTCCGACGTTCGGCGCAAAGGTGATTGTGTCGCCAGTAAAAGCGGAGTTAATCGCGCAGCGGAGCGAACCTGGCCCGTTATCGTTGGTGTTGGTAACAACCGTAGCGCAAGCACTCGGATTATACTCGTATGCTCCAACATCCGGACCATTTCCAACCGGCCGAACTCCCCCGCGCTGATCTTTGATTGTACTACCGTCAATCCCCACATCACTTGGACCACTCGCTGGAGTGCCGGCATCGATCGCGCTGCTGCCGGAAAGGAGAGCGATCGTTTTCGTCGGACCGCCATTGTCCTGCAAACCGTTCGGATCCAGGTTCAGATTCGGATCGTCGGTGAAGATACTCCCGCCGATACTGTAAAATACGTTATTGCCGATAATGTTTCCGCCGCTTTGCTGGAAGGCAACGATCGAATTCTCCAGGAAGTAAGCGTCGAAGTTATTGGCCGAAACAGCGATGTAGATGCCGCCACCCGAATTGGGATTAGCCGAGTTGCCGGTAACAGTGCACTGCAGAAAGCTGGGACCGGGTTCTGCTCCGCCGATATCGATATAGACTCCGCCACCGGCGGGGGCGCTGTTATAGGCAATGGTCGTGTTGCCAATTAGTGTGCCATAATTCCTTGTATAAATGCCTCCACCGCCAACGCTCGCAGTATTGTGATCGATCGTTGAGCGCGAGATGATCATGCTAACATCGTTGTTGATGCCGCCGTAGTACTCGTTCTCGTTGTAAATTCCGCTACCGTTCGCAGCCGAATTTTTGCTCACCGTGCTGTCTTTCAACACCAGGCTCGCGCCCGCATACACGCCACCGCCACGAGAGTTAGAGCCCGTCGCCGCGTTCCCCAAAATGACGCACTTCGTCACAGTCAACGTACCGTTCTCGTGAAAAACGCCGCCTCCGAAATCCGCAGCGCTGCCATTGGTTATGCTCAACCCCGACAGAGTTACGTCGGTCACAGTGTGAAAGACCCGCGATGCGTGATTGCCGCTAATGGTTAACTGGTTCGCGCCCGGTCCCTGAATCGTCAGGGCCTGGCTGATCAACAACTCGCCCGAAGTGAGCGAGATGGTCTGGCCATTCAGCGCCGGAGCGAAATTGATCTTGTCGCCGGATGCGGCACTAGCGATCGCCTGCCGAAGCGAACCCGCGCCCGCATCATTATTACTAGTGACGGTGATGGTCGCTGCCAGCGCGGGAAAGACGCTAACCGCTAGGAGGCTGAGAGCGACTGCCGCGCATTTTAATCTGAGAGTTAGGTTTGTTTTCATATTTTGGCCTTTCACAGGGGTAAGGCGACGAATCCCGGTAAAACCTGTCATCAATTTTTGCCCGGCCCAGGCGACGCTGAAAAATCTCCCCAAAAGTGGGCGTGTTTGTTATCTTCGGCGGGGAAATTTCAATCCACCTAATGTCAACACCATTGCCGGACGGCGTTTCGAAGATATTGACCGATCGAGCGGGCGGCGACCGTGACGCTCTCGATCAGGTGATGCCGCTCGTTTACGAGGAGCTGCGTAACCTGGCCCATCGTTACATGTTACGGGAGCGCGGCGGGCACACGCTGCAAACCACTGCCCTGGTCAACGAAGTTTATTTGAAGTTCGCGAACCGCGACGGACTGCGCGCGCAAAATCGTGCTCACTTTCTAGCGTTGGCCGCGGGGCAAATGCGTTGCGTTCTGGTTGATTACGCGCGCGGTCGCGCTCGCGACAAACGCGGCGGCGACGCGCAAAAGGTGCCGCTCGATGAAGCCGTCATTGTTTCGAGCGATCGCACCACGGAGATGCTCGCGCTCGACGAAGCATTGAATGGATTGGCCAAGTTCGACGAACGAAAGAGTCGCGTGGCCGAGCTTCGTTTTTTCGCGGGGCTCACGGTCGAGGAAACGGCCGAGGCATTGTCGATCTCGCCGGAAACGGTGAACCGCGATTGGCGTATGGCGAAAGCGTGGTTGCGCAAAGAACTCTCAAGTAGTGACGAGTGACTCGTGACGAGGAAAAACGAAGTCAGCTGTCGCTTCTGTCTTGTCCCTTGTCACTTCTTATGACTCCTGACCGCTGGCGGGAGATCGAGCAGGTGTTTCACCCCGCGCTGGAGCGTGCCCCTAACGAACGCGCGGCGTTCTTGGACGAGGCTTGTCGCGATCCGGCCATGCGCAAGGAAGTAGAAGCGTTGCTTAAATCGGATGCATCACACGATGAATCGGTCGAGACCCTGCCATCGATGGTTGCGGCCTCCTGGATAACGCACGATCAAACTGAGAAGTTCATTGGCCAGACAATCGGGCGATACAAGATTCTTCGTTCGGTCGGCGTTGGCGGGATGGGCGAGGTTTATCTCGCCGAAGATCCGAGCCTCGGCCGCAAGGTCGCCCTGAAATTTCTCCCGTGGCAGTTCACCCAGGACCAGGATCGATTGCGACGTTTCGAACAGGAAGCGCGAAACGCCTCCGCGCTCAATCATCCCAACATCATCACCATTCACGAAATCGGGGAATGGAACGGCACCCACTTCATCGTCACCGAGTTCATCGAAGGCAGAACATTGCGCGAGCGAATGCAAACCGGGCCGCTGCCAACGCCGGATGTTGTAGAAATCGGAGTGCAAGTCGCGGGTGCGCTTTCTGCGGCGCATGCGGCGGGCATCATTCATCGCGATATCAAACCGGCCAATATCATGGTGCGCGATGATGGTTATGTGAAAGTGCTCGACTTCGGTCTAGCCAAGCTGACCGCGCCGAGCAGGGCGGAGCGCGATCGAACAGACCCCGGTCACGTTATGGGCACGGTCGGTTACATGTCGCCGGAACAAGCGCTCGGAAAATCGCTCGATCATCGCACGGACATTTTCAGTCTCGGCGTGGTGCTTTACGAAATGGCCACCGGAAGCCGGCCTTTCGATGGCGACAGCGACGCCGCGATTTACGAAGCGATTTTGCACAAAGCTCCGCCTCGGAGTCAGAGACTCTCCAACGACCTCGATGGTGTGATTCGACATGCACTCGAAAAGGAACCGGCCGCCCGCTACCAAACAGCGTCGGAGTTGCGCGAGGATCTTAAGCGAATCGAAGCTGGGATAAAACCGCAACAGACCGGCTGGAAACGCGGCATTCGTATCTCCCTCGCATCGGCCGCGGCAATCCTACTGGCGCTTGCTGCACTTTGGTTTTGGGGGGTGTGGAATTCCCGGAAGATAAACATCGACGAAAAGTCGGTCGCGGTGTTGCCGTTCGATAATCTGAGCGCCGACCAGGCGAACGCTTATTTCGCGAGCGGCATGCAGGACGAGATTTTGACCAAGCTGGCACAACTCGGCGAGCTGAAGGTCGTCTCGCGCGCTTCAACCGAGAAATATCAGAAGCTTCCGCGAAACCTGCGCGCCATCAGCCGCGAATTGAATGTCGCCACCGTTTTGGAAGGGAGCGTGCAGCGGTCCGGCGACAACATGTTGATCAATGTGCAGTTGATCGACCCGCGGACCGACACGCATCTCTGGGCGGAAAGTTATCAGCGAAAGTTTGAAAACGTTTTTGATGTCGAAAGCGAAGTCGCGCGCAAAGTCGCGGATGCTTTGCATGTGAAGATCGCGGCGTCGAGTCAGGACCGGCTACGCGTGGTGCCGACAACGAATCCTCACGCGCACGATCTTTTCCTGCGCGCGCATGCGTTGGGCGCGCATTCGGATGAACAAAGTCTCCAGCGAAAGATCGAGTTGTTGCGACAAGCTGTCGAGGAGGATCCGAATTACGCGATGGCCTGGGGCGATCTGGCCGGCGCTTATCTCACCATCGCCGATGCGTATCGCGCACCGCGTGAGGTGTTGGACCAGATGCGGCACGCCGCATTGATGTCGATCAAGAGTGACGACAAGGCCGCCGTTGGGCACATCTGGCTCGGCGCGATCTCGATGCTTTACGATCGCAATTTTCCACTGGCCAAACGCGAGCTGGAACGCGCGGTCGCGCTCGATCCCAATTCCTCCGACGCGCATCGATGGTTTGGTTGGTATCTGGCACGGATCGAACGAAATTTCGCCGGCGGCCGAACTGAACTGCAACATGCGCGTTCGCTCGATCCGTTTTATACCTGGCCGCTCGTATTCGAATCCGCCATTAGCCTCGCTCAAGGCGACAATCAGGCCGCGTTGCAATTCGCCGAACGGATCATTGAAATCGATTCGCGCTTTTTTTACGATGTAGATCCTATAGCGAACGTCTATGCCGCAATGGGACGCTGGCAGGACACTGTGAAACGTTACGAGTCACTTCCCGCTGGAACATTAACCAAGCCGAACTTCCAGCTCGCGATTTGTTACGCGCAACTCGGGGAGAAGGAGCGTCCTCGAAGAATCCTGACCGAGCTCGAAGCTTCCGCGAAACAACATTACATCGACCAGACCCACATCGCCGCAATTTATGCTGCGCTCGGTGACAAAGACAATGCGTTCGCCGCGCTCGATCGCGCCTGCGAGGATCGTTCCGCCCGGGTCAGTTCGCCGCGCTTCTTTTTCTGGCTGGCTTCATTGTTCGACGATCCACGCTTCGCCGCGTTGGAAAACAAAGTCGCGCATTCTGCAATCTTGGCTACGGCATCAGGTAGCGGCGGTTCACCGAACCGCCATGGCGATTGAGGTCAATCGCCGCTACCTAACAAGTCAGGCCGATTCTGTTCGGTCCGTTTTTTCGCCTGCTCTTTTCGCCACTTCGCGATCTCGGCGTGATTGCCTGAAAGCAAGACTTCGGGCACTTTCCAACCGCGAAACTCCGCCGGTCGGGTGTATTGGGGCCCTTCGAGTAGTTCGGTGCTGAACGAATCGTCCGCCGCAGATTGTTCGTGACCGAGAACGCCGGGCAACAACCGCACCACTGCATCGACCAAAACAACTGCGGCGATCGCGCCGTTGGTCAAAACGTAATCGCCGATCGAGATCTCCAGGTCGACGAGGTGATCGATCACGCGATGATCAACGCCTTCGTAATGACCGCAAATGATAATCAGGTGGGGCTTTTTCGAAAGATCTGTCGCGAGCTTTTGATCGAGTTGTCGACCGGCCGGAGACATGAGAACGACAGTTGATGGTTGATAGTTGATAGTTGATGGCGGACCTCGAAGTTTTTCCACAGCGGCAAAGATTGGTTCTGGTTTCATCACCATTCCCTGCCCGCCGCCAAATGGCGCGTCGTCTACGATGTGATGTTTGTCAGTCGCCCAATCACGGAGGTTGTGAATGCGAAGGTCGACGATTTTGTTTTCCTGAGCGCGCTTCATCATGCTTTCGCTCAGGGGCGCGCGACAGATTTCAGGAAACAAGGTCAGGATGTCGATCTTCATGGCAGCGGCGGTTACGCTCCCGCTAGTGCATTCCAAGTGTACCCATTTTTTGGATTGCCGCAGTGCGGCAGAATTCACCGAACCGCCATTTGGGTGAATAACAATGGTGGCGATTGAGGTCAATCGCCGCTACCTTCGATTCGCGGGAACAACGGCACCGGTTTGCCAAGTTGGTGCTTCGCCGGAAGTCCGCCCCATCCCGCGTCAGCGAGAGAAAATTCCCGACTCCAGTTGAGTTGATAAAGAATCTCGCGTGCGGCATTTGGCAAAACGGGCGAAATCAAAACAGCGACCACCCGCAAACCTTCCGCCAGGGCAAACAATGCGTGATCGAGGGCTTCCGCTCGCGCCGGATCTTTGGCAAGCTTCCAAGGGGCCGCCATTTCGATGTAGGTGTTACAAGCCGTGACAAACTCGCCTATTCTTCCAAGCGCAGCCTGAATTTCATGTGCCTCCATCGCGGCGTTGCAGCCACGCGCGAGATCGGCTGCCTGCGCCGCGAGCGGCGAGTCGCCGCCGGCCTGTTTCACAACGCCCTCGCGATAGCGGTGCGCCATATTCAACGTTCGGTTAAGCAGATTACCTAACGAGTTCGCAAGATCCGAGTTATAACGCTCAATCAGGCGCTCCTCGGAAAAATCCGCGTCTTTGCCGGTGGCGATGTCGCTCATCAAATAATAGCGCACGGCTTCGGCACCGTATTTATCAGCGAGCTCGAACGGATCGACAACGTTGCCTAACGACTTGCTAATCTTGGCGCCGCCGAGATTCAACCAGCCGTGCACCAGCAATTGCGGCATCGCATCATCGGGAAATCCGATCGCGTAGAGCATGATCAGCCAATAAATGCCGTGCGCCGGAATAAGGACGTCTTTCCCGATGATTTGGAGCGTGTCCTTTGTCCAGCGATCGCGAAATTCCGGCGGCTGCTTTTCGTAGTTGTCGATCTTCGGATCGTAGCCGGCGAAGCTGATGTAATTGCTTAGCGCGTCGAACCAGACATATGTGACAAAATCTTTGTCGAACGGGAGCTCGATTCCCCAATCGAGGCGCGACTTCGGACGTGAGATGCAAAGGTCGCCACTGATTCGCTCGATTGCGTTACGCAATTCTGTTTGACGGAAATCGGGAATGACTGCGTCTTTGCGATTGTCGACGTAGCGCAGCAGCCAGTCTTTGTGCTGACTTAGTTTGAAATAATAATTTTCTTCCTCGCGAAACTCGACCTGTCCCCACTCCGGTCCAAACTCACCGCCCGACCCACGCTCCTTGTCGGTCAGAAATTGTTCCTGCCGGACGGAGTAATATCCCGACTGTTTGTCTTTGTAGATTTGCCCGGCGTCGAACAGGCGCTGCAACATGCCCTGCACCACTTTCTTGTGACGGGGAGAGATCGTTTCCGTCCATTCGTCATATTTGACGTCGAGCTTCTTCCAAAGATCGACAAATCTCTGAGTGACGCCTTTAACGAATTCCGACGGGGCGATCCCGGCCTTGGCAGCCGATTGCTGCACTTTCTGGCCGTGTTGATCTACGCCGGTCAGGAAGAAAACATTCTCGCCTTTGAGCCGATGATAACGCGCGACGACATCGGCCAGCACTTTCTCGTAGGCATGACCGATGTGCGGCGGCGAATTCGTGTAATCGATCGCTGTTGTGATGTAAAACGTCTTCGGCATGCGCGGAGACAGTGCCGAAGCCGTGATGACTTCGCAACTTTAAGTATGCCTGCTTGACTTTGCGAGTCGTGCTTACGACCCGCAGGCCCACGGCTGCAACTTAGTTTAAAGCGCTTTGCCGTTAATTTTTCGGATCTTTCCGTCAGTCACCACCCCGCCGGACGTGACGAAATCGATTTCGTAGACCTTGCCGTCGACACCCTTCATGTCGACCGCCATCTGAGTCTTGCCACCACTCAGCTTTTGCTCTTCGTGAAGCTTAACTGGAGTCAGCGGAAGATCCTTCCCGTTCACGGTCATGTGGAACTTATGGTCTTTGGAATTCCCGATTACGTTGTCGAGATATCCTTTGACGCCGACCGGCGGGACTGTCTTCTTCTTCGTCGTTGTGGTCATTTGCTCCGATCCACTAGTGGTCTGCTGCTGAGACCGGGTCTGCTGCTGCATCTGTTGTCCGCCGTACATCTGACCAAAAGCGGTTGGAGCGATGGAAACTGCTGCGACTAGTACGATAAGAATTCGAGTGTTCATATTTCCCTTAAGGGTTCGATTTGAAATAAGTTACCGGACATAATCATCGCGGCAAGTGAACCGCTATCTCACAGCCTCGCCATTGATCCTCTGAATCCGAATACCGCTCACCTGAGCACCTGCCGTCACGAATTCGATATCGTAAACCCTGCCTTCATCGCTTCGCATAGAGATCGACGTCGACGTGGTGTTGGGGCCAGTGCTTTTTTGCGGCCAGACGTGGAACGGCGCAAGTGCGAGGTCTTTTCCGTTCACCGTCATGTGGAATTTCTTATCCTTTGAATTCGCGATCTGACGATCAAGGTAAGCGTTGACATCGGGAGGCGGCACCGGAGTGGCCGTCGGCTTCGCCGGCGCCGGTGCCGGAGTAGACGTGACTTTCGGCGGAATCAGTGCAAACGCCGGGGTCGGTTTCGGCTGAATTGCTGCTGTGACGGACGCTTCCTTTGGCGGAATCAGCATTGGCTTACCGCGCGGCGGAGGCATTGTCCGCTGGAGGGGCATTGGTGACTGAGTTTGCATCGGCACTACTCTCTGCTGCGACTGTGGCGTCGGAGTCGGAGGGAGATGGCGTGGGCGACTGCGACCTGGGCCGGCTATATTTCATTTGGCCGAACGCAAACGGAGCAACGATTGAAATGGCGACTGCGGCAATAGTGATCCGGGTGGTCATAAAGACGACGTTGTTTGGATTAATCGGAAAGTTGGAAACATTTTCGGTTTCAGGTCCAAATTGCAAAGCCAAAATTGATGCAAATGACTCAAGTTGGGCGGTTGCTCCGCATTTTCAGAATCAAAAACCAGATTGCAATGGCGATCGCGACAAAATCGAGCCATGTCGTGTAGTTCCAGCTGAAGGTTGCGTGTTCGATCGCACTCGCCGGACGCGCGCCCTGGGGAATCAAGTTCAAAACTGTGAAGACAAGATCAACAATTACCCCTGCCGCAACCATCGACACATAGAAAATGACGACAATGTAAAAGGTGGCGCGACCACCGAAATATTTCCGATAAATCAAGATCAACGGGACAACGAGCAAGTCGGCATAAATAAACGAGATAACGCCCCCAAAGCTGATTCCGTGCGCCCAAAGCAAACTCGCCAGAGGAATATTTCCCACCGAGCAAACGAACGACAGTATGGCAATGATCGGGCCAACAGCTGCGTTCTCGATCAACCGCAATGATGGATTGCCACTTTCAATAAAGAGCCCTTTCCACCAGTCGGGTGGAACGAGGGCAGCCAGGAATCCGGCGATCAAAAATCCGGCGACAAGTTCCTTCCAGAGCATCGCCCAGTCCATCCAAAACGCGTTAGCGAGCCGAGCCCACCCATGCGCGTGGGCTTCAACGTGATGATGTTCGTGATCACCTGTCGCGCCGGAGGTCCGAGCCGGACTGGCGTTGTGCGAAGGCGGATGATGGCAGCAATCGTCCTCGTTATCGGCCGCGGAACGTTGGCGTGCTTTCTCCTCCAGTTCTTTCGGAAAGAAGATCGACATCAACAGCCACATCACGCCGATTAAGACAAAAGCGCCGATCACCTCCGCGAGAACAAACTGCCAACCCATCAACAACCAGAGCACTGCCCCGAGTTCGACGACTAAATTCGTCGAGGCAAACATAAACGCGAGCGCTGGAACCAACGCCGCGCCTTTTTGGAACGCACTTCGCCCAATTGAAGCCGCAGCATAAGAACAGGACGAGCTCGCCGCGCCGAAACCAGTCGCGATCAGGATTTCCTTTAAACCAGAGCGGCCGAGAAGCTGGGTCATTCGCTCCTTGCTAACGAAAACTTGAAGAGCAGCCGAGATTCCGAAACCGAGCACCAGCGCCCACAGCGTTTGCCAGAACATCGCCACGCCATGATAGAAACCCATCCAAAGCCAGTTCATTGCTCAGTCTCGAACGCCAATTTTGATATGACGCGTGACTTACATCGTAGCTAACATTTGCGCAATGAACACGTCCATGAAGGTTCTGGTGTCGATTCTCGCGGCAATGATTTGCACGACCGGTTTTGCGGCCGAAAAGGTCGGCTGCAAGAAAAGCGGTAAGAATTGCCCAATGAACGACAAGAAGGAATGCAACTGCGGCAAAGACTGCGGCTGCAAGTAAACCCAATCGTCAGCGTTTCAGCGTTTTTTTCGCCGATAGATATCTGTGAATGCCGGCCGCGGCTTTGCGGCTATCGGCCACGGCGCGCACGACCAGATCGGGGCCGCGCACCAAATCACCACCGGCAAAAATCCCCGGCACACTGGTCATTTGATTTTCATCGACCACCACGCCGCTCCACTTGTTGACTTCAATCTGATCGGAATTGCCTACGGCAAAAATCGGAACTGGATCGAAGCCGAAGGCAACCAGAACAACATCGACTGGGACGTTGAATTCGGAAGTCGGGACAGGTTGGGGTTTGCGGCGGCCTTTGGCGTCCGGTTCGCCCAATTCCATTCGAACACAGCGCGCCGCGGTCACTTTTCCGCTTTCGTCGCCCAACAACGCAACAGGGTTGGTGAGAAACACGAACTGCGCGCCTTCTTCGATCGCATTAAAATACTCCTTGCGACTGCCCGGCATGTTTTCGAAGTCGCGGCGGTAGATACAAACTGCTTCGCGTGCGCCACATCGGATGGCCGTGCGCAGGCAATCCATCGCCGTGTCGCCGCCGCCCAACACCGCAACGCGTTTTCCATTGATCGCGATTTGCGCCCCCGAAGATTCATTCAAATTCTTTTGGATCAAAAACGGCAACGCATGAAACACGCCATCCAACTGCGCGCCGGGAATCTCCAGTTCCTTTGGTTTTTGAGCGCCAATGGCGAGATAAACGGCGTCGAATTCCTCGCGCAAAATCGACAATGAAACATCGCGCCCAATCCTGACTCGGTTTCGAAACGTCACTCCGCGACGCGTTAAGCGCTCGAGGCGTCGTTCAACGACGGCTTTCTCCAGTTTGAAAGATGGAATGCCGTTCACCAGCAAGCCGCCAGGGCGATCTTGCGCTTCAAAGACGGTCACAGCGTATCCGAGCTTCGAGAGTTCGTCCGCGCACGCGATCCCGCCTGGACCGCTGCCAACCACGGCGACCTCAAATCCGTTGGGTGGAGCGACAGCCCCATTAACTTCATTGTGAGCGAACGCATACTCGTTAATGAATTTCTCAATAGCGCCGATCGACACCGGATCCGAGCGCGCATTCAGGACACAAGCGCCTTCGCATAATCGGTCCTGCGGACAAACCCGGCTGCAGATCTCGGGCATGTTGCTGGTCGAGCGCGAAAGCGCCGCCGCTTCAAGAAAACGACCCTCGGCGGTGAGGGCGAGCCACTCTGGAATTCGATTTTGCAACGGGCAGCCGTCTTCAACGCACGGAGGATGCGGGCAATTGATGCAACGACTGGCCTGGGCGCGGACAGTGTCTTCGTCGTAAAGATCATAGATTTCGTCGAAATCGCAGATCCGTTTGTCCGCATCACGTTTTGGCGGCGCTTCGCGTGCGATGTAACGCCAGTTGTGTTTCGCTGGCCACGGTCTTGTTCCGTTGTTCATCGACTTTCCTCGCGCATATCTTCGGCCATCGCCAGGAAGCAACTCGGCGGTTCTTGTCGAAGAGTGTGCGTTTCTTGTGGACTGCATCCTGAAGGAGACTATGCCTCGACCGCTCCGATTTTTGTGCTAAAGAACAATTGATGTTCAGCAGAATCACGGTTTCCCTGGCTGTCGCAGTTGCCGTTCTGGTCGCGCCCGCGGCGCCGATGGAGATGGGGAAGGTCGTTTCGCCTGATTCTAACTGTTGCGCGCATCACCAGGTGAATGTCGATCCATGTCGCGGTTGCCCAATGACTCCGAACTCGCCGAGTTCGAATTCGGGATCGACATGTTGTTCAGTGCAAGCACCATGCTTTGTCGCTTACTCTCATGCCTCCGACAGTTTTTTGACGGGAATAATGGGCATCGGTTTCGCAACGCCCGCGAATGATGCTGTTAGTTCACGCTCCCATCGTCCTCCTGTCCCGCCGCCGCGTGCGGCATTCTCCTAGAGCGACGGCTCGGCGCGCTGCGCGTAGCCGAGTTTTCAAAATCAAATCAAAACAGGAGAATTATGAAGTACCTATTTTTAGTTCTTAGCCTGGCAGCATTGATCGGAGCGGCGACCGCAGCGACGGCGCCGAAGGAAAACTGCTGCAAAGGCAAGCAGTGTTGCAGCATGGGCTGCTGTAAGAAATAGCGGCCGCTGCATAGAAAATCAGGCCCTCGCCGGAGAAATTCGGCGAGGGTTTTTTCTCTGATTGCGTCCAAGGACAGATTATCTTACCGAACTGACCGATGGCTTCTCCGAACGCGAATAAGAATGAAGTGAACCAACAAAGTATGTGGAACTACGTTCTGACGGTGATTGTGTCGGCGGCGATGGGCGCCGCGCTTACCTGGATGTTCACCTCGCAAAGGTCGAGTCCGCAGGTTCGCCCTGCCTTCTCGTCAGTCTCGCCTGCCCCGATCGCCGAAGCCACACCCAACGTATCTGGAATGTCACCCACCGAAGGCGCTGTCGTCCTCGGAAATTTCGCCTACGATCATCAACGCTGGCCGGAAGCGATTCGGCATTACCAGGAAGCCATCGCAAGCGGAATCGACAACGCCGATGTTCATACCGATCTCGGCAACGCGTTCCGATTCTCCGGTCAACCAGAGCAAGCTTTAAATCAATACACGATCGCGCAACGGTTAAATCCGCAGCATGAAAACAGTTTGTTCAATCAGATCAGTCTTTTCACCGAAACGTTGAATCAGCCGGGGCGCGCGGTTCCAATTTGCGAGGAATTTATTCGGCGCTTTCCGAACAGCGATAAACTGCCGGCCGTACGCGAACAGCTTGCACGCGCAAAAGGGACGGCCCCCTGAGCTCAGCCTTCGAGGACAACGCAGGCCATCGCGTGATGGTCCGTGTGACTCAAGGTAATTAACGCCGAAGTAACGCCGCGTTTAGCCGCGAGCTCCTGCGCCGGTCCGGAGAAAACCAGAAACGGTTCGCCGCTTTTCTTTTTTCGGATGTCGATGTTGCGCCAGCCCATCGCTTTTCCAATGCCGGTGCCAAACGCTTTTGAGACTGCTTCCTTCCCCGCAAATCGCGCAGCCAGGTGACGCGCCGGAAATTTCATCGACATCGAGTATTCGATTTCGCCCTCGGTAAAAACGCGGCGCAAAAATTTTTCGCCGAAACGATCCAGCGAACGATGAATCCGATCGCATTCGACGAGGTCAACGCCGATGCCAATGACGCTCATCTTCGAGGCGCACTGCCGTTATTGAAGAGATCCACGAGTATTCGCTCAATCGCGCGCTTTACGCCGTCAAGTTCGTTGCGGATCGTCATCCTGGTAATCTTTCATGGCCTCGAGCATTTCTCTCACCGCGTTCTCCAGTCCGACGAGCATCGCGCGCGAAATAATGGCATGGCCAATGTTCAATTCAGTCAGGTGCGGAATTTTATGAATCAACGCAATGTTTGTGTAATTGATGCCGTGGCCCGCGTTTACTTGAAGTTTGAATTCTGACGCCGCCTTCGCTGCCGCCTGCAGGTTTTCGAGTTCCTGTTTCTCGATTTTTTCCGAAAACGCATTCGCCAATTTACCGGTGTGCAATTCCACCATCTCAACCGCGAGCTCGTGCGCGGCATCGACTTGTTCGAGCGTAGGATCGATAAAAAGACTGACCCGAATACCGGCCGTCTGAAGTCGCTTGATCGTTGGTTCCAATTCCTCGCCTTGACCGACAACGTCGAGTCCGCCTTCGGTGGTGATCTCTTCGCGTTTCTCGGGGACGAGACAGACTTCGTCGGGAACAATCTTCAGCGCGATATCGACAATCTCGGGCGTGTTCCCCATTTCCAAATTCAGCTTGGTCATGATGTTTTGACGAAGCCGATCAATGTCGCGGTCCTGCATGTGACGGCGATCGCTCCGCAAGTGGACGACAATTCCGTGGGCGCCCGCGTGTCCACAAATTGCCGCAGCCGCAACGATATCTGGCTCGGCGTTCTTCGAGTCCGGCATGGTGGCGTACCGCGCCTGACGCAACGTTGCCACGTGATCGATGTTAACTCCCAGTCGCAAATCCCCCATGAGTGAGCAATAGGAACGACAACCGCACTGCGCGCAAGCGGCGCGTTATTCCAGCGGAAACTCGACGCGTTCTTCCGGCTCGCGCGCGACCAGATTATTTCGGGCGATAATTCGGGCGCAGGTGTTCCAGCGCAACAACGCGTCGTCATGGCCAGGCGGACGAACCGCTTCCGCTTTCTCGAACCAATCCATCGCTTCGCGAAAAAGGTCGTAAGCCTGAAACCGGCAATCCGGCGTGTTCGAGCGAAGTTTTGTTTTCGCGCGACGCTCCGCCACGATCCCGGTGTAATAAGCGCGATCGTATTCCGATTTCATTCGCGCGAGCAGCTCCTTCGTTTGCGTGTCGCTGACCGCATATCCTTTTTCGAAGCGGTCCGTCAGCGCGAGCAGCAGCGTAATGCTCGCCTGTTGGTTCTCCGGGTCGGCCTTGAGAATGTCCAGGCAAATGCTCTCGGCCTCGCCCGGCTCGTTAAGGAGGCGGTAACGTTCGGCTTTTTCCAGCGCTGCCGGAATTGCTTCTTTCGACAAACTTTTCAGCTCGGACATGTCGATCTTACGATTGCTTCTTCGCGCTGGCCTTGACCACTCTGGTTCGGTCTAATCTTCGCTTCAACCCTCTCCAAATCCAGCCAAATGGATCAAAGAACTGGTCAACCACCCGTTCTTTCAATGGAATGATTGCGTTGTCGGTTATCTGAATGCTTTCCGGGCACACTTTGGTGCAGCATTTCGTGATGTTGCAGTAACCGATCCCCTGCGCTCTGCGCAACTCTTCGATCCGGTTCTCGGTATCGAGCGGGTGCATTTCCAACGCAGCCACGTGCACGAGAAATCTCGGCCCAATAAATTCGTCGTGCTTGCGGTGATCGCGCAAGACGTGGCAAACATCCTGGCAAAGAAAACATTCGATGCACTTTCGGAATTCCTCGATGCGATCGATGTCGGCCTGCTTCATTCGCCACGTTCCATCCGGCGCATCGGGCGGCCGCGGTTTAAACGGCTTGATCTTTTTCTTCACTCGAAAATTCCACGAAACGTCGGTGATCAGATCTTTGATGATCGGAAATGCCTTCATCGGCTGGACGCTGATGGGCTTTTCAATTGGCAAATCGCTCAGCCGCGTCATGCACATCAGTTTTGGCATTCCATTTACTTCGGCCGAGCACGAGCCGCACTTCCCAGCTTTACAGTTCCAACGGCAGGCAAGATCGTTAGCCTGGTTACGCTGAATATCGTTCACGGCGTCGAGCACAACCATTCCTTCGGCAACTTCCGTGGTGTAATCGCGGAACTCCCCGCCGTTGGCGTCGCCGCGCCAGATCTTGAACGTTGCTCTCTTCGTCTCGCTCATTTCATTTCCTCGATCACGCGCTTTAAATAATCCGGCATTTCAGGCAAGGGTTCGAGCCGGACTTGCATGGAACCATCCTCGCCCTTCGCAATGAGGGTGTTCGCCTTGGAAAACCTTTCGTCTTTGTTGGGCAGGTCTTCTCGAAATTGCGCGCCGCGACTTTCCTTTCGCTCGATCGCCGCGCGAGTGACCGCTTCCGAAACCGTAAGCACACTCTTCAGATCGAGCGCGGTGTGCCACCCCGGATTGAAATCGCGATTGCCGATGACTCCGACACGATCGGCACGTTCCCAGAGCTTCTTCAATTCTCCAAGCGCGGTCTGCATTTCGTGTTCGTTACGGACAATTCCGACGTTGTGCTGCATCAGTTCCTGTAAATCACGTTGCACGGCGTACGGATTCTCGCCGGTTTCATGTTCGAACGGCTGGAGGGCGTCGCGGACTGCGCTCTCGATCTTAGCGCTGTCGATGTTGCTTAACTGATTGTCTCTCGCGTAACGGGCCGCGAATTCACCGGCGCGCTTTCCGAAAACCAAAAGATCCGAAAGCGAATTTCCGCCCAGCCGGTTCGCTCCGTTGATTCCAGCCGCACATTCGCCTGCCGCGAACAAGCCGGGCACGCGCGACATTTCCGTGTCGGGATCGACGTGCACGCCGCCCATGATGTAATGCGTCGTCGGTCCGACTTCCATCGGCTCCTTGGTAATATCAATGTCACCGAGCGCTTTGAACTGATGATACATGCTGGGAAGCTTGCGTCTGATGTGCTCTTCAGCGTTGGGGATCTTTTCTTTGATCCAGGAAATGTCGAGATAAACTCCGCCGTGCGGTGTCCCCCGCCCTTCTTTGATTTCGCGGACGATGCAACGCGCCACGTGATCGCGCGTGAGCAATTCCGGTGGACGGCGCGCATTCTTGTCACCCGCGCAGTAGCGCCAGCCTTCGTCCGGATTGTCCGCCGTTTGCGCGCGATAGTTGTCCGGAATCTGATCGAACATGAAGCGCTTGCCTTCTTTGTTCGTTAGAATTCCACCTTCGCCGCGCACGCCTTCGGTCACCAACATTCCACGGACGCTCGGTGGCCAAACCATTCCAGTCGGATGAAATTGAATGAACTCCATGTCGATCAGTTCCGCGCCCGCATGGTAGGCGAGCGCGTGACCGTCACCGGTGCAATCCCAACTATTGCTCGTAATCTTGTAGGCCTTCCCGATTCCGCCCGTGGCGAGAACGATCGCTTTTGCGCGAAAAAGTTTGAAGCGGCCACGCTCTCGATCGTAACCGAATGCGCCCGCGATCCGCGCTCCGTCTTTCAGTAACGTCAGAACGCAGATCTCCATGTGGACATCGATGCCGCGATGAACGCCGTGATCCTGTAACGTGCGAATCATTTCCAAACCAGTGCGATCTCCGACGTGGGCGAGGCGCGGATATTTGTGCCCGCCAAAGTTTCGCTGCAAAATTCGGCCGTCGTCTGTGCGATCGAAGACTGCGCCCCAAGCCTCAAGTTCGCGGACCCGGGCAGGCGCTTCTTTGGCGTGTAGTTCGGCCATTCGCCATTGGTTCACGTATTGTCCACCGCGCATCGTATCAGAGAAATGCACCTGCCAGTTGTCGCGATCGTCGACATTGGCGAGCGCGGCCGCAATTCCGCCCTCGGCCATTACCGTATGCGCTTTGCCCAGCAGGCATTTGCAGACTATGCCGACCGAGACGCCAGCGGCCGATGCTTCGATCGCTGCGCGCAAACCAGCGCCGCCAGAACCAATGATCAGGACGTCGTGGTTGAACGTTTCGTATTCGGACATCGACTAAAAAATTCGCCAATCGTGCCAGATACCCATCGAGCACATGCGAACGTAGAGATCGGAGAAACCGACCCAGAACAAACTCATCCATGCCCAAAGCATGTGGCGTCGGTTAAAACAACTCACACACGTGTAAGCGCGGTTGCAAAGCTTGGATTCGGAAAGTTGATCGAGAAATCCGCCGACCAGATGGCGCAGGGAGTGGCAACCAAACGTGTAACCGCCAAGCAAGTAGACATTCAAGGCGAGGACGAGCGTGCCAATACCGACGCCGAAGGATGTCTTGCCTGTCGCTGGATCAACGAACCAAAGCGCTTCCCAAACATCGTAGGCCAGGGCAATGAGAATAAAGAGAGCGATATACATGAAATAGCGGTGGATGTTTTGCATGATCAGCGGAAACGAACGTTCGCCGAGATAGGTCTTGCGCGGCTCGCCGACGGTGCAGGCCGGCGGGTCCGCCCAGAACGCTTTGTAATAGGCGCCTCTATAATAGTAACAGGTCAATCGAAATCCGCCTGGCGCCCACAAAATCAAAAACGCCGGTGAATAATTAATCCAGCGCGGCCACCAACTCGGCGCGCCGTGAATCCAGGCGTGAGGGGAATTGCCAAAGATTTCCGGCGAATAAAAGGGAGAGATATAATTTCCAAGATAATAGTGCGCTCCCTGAAACGCTGCCCAGGTCGAGTAAACGATGAACGTCGACAATCCGAGGAACACGAACAGCGGCTGCGCCCACCAAACATCGGGCCGCATCGTTTGGCCAAACGATCGTCGCGGAAGACTTGCAGCCGTCGATCCGTTCATTCGCCGTTCGCTCCTTCGATTGGAAGTTTCGCTTTCTTCCAGGCTTCCCAGCTACCAGGCACATTCCAAAGCTCGTTGAAACCCGCCGGTTTCAAAATGCTGGCCGCGATGCTCGAGCGATAACCGCTGCCGCAATACACCACCGTCGGTTTGTTCCGGTCGAGTTCGCCCAGGCGCGTGCGCAACTCCGGAACAAAAATGTGTCGCGCACCGGGGACGTGACCTTTTTTCCATTCACCGGGTCCGCGAACATCGACAATCTGGAGCGACGATTTCTTTTCATTCAACTCGTGCACGCTCATCTGAACGATTCGCTCGATCGGAAATCCAGCCGTGTCCCAGGATTTCATTCCGTCGATGAGGTAACCTGCGAACTTTGTGTAACCAGTGCGCACGAAGAGTCGCAGGATGTTTTCCAGATCAGCGTCGCTTTCCAGAACAAGTAGAATTGGTTTCTGTGGATCCAGCATCCAGCCGGCCCAGATCGAAAGAATTGGCGAACCTCCGATGTTAAGCGCCCCGGCGATGTGCCCGCCTCCGAACGCGAGCATTGTTCGAACATCGACAAGCTGATTACCGTTTTTCCCGATCGCCTCCTTGAATTGTTTCGCCGGCAATCCTGGAACCCGCGGCAAACTTCCAAGAACCTCCGGCCCTTCCGCGTTTACCTTCTTCATCCGCGGATAATAGGTCGGGACTGGAGGCGCGGTTTTTAGCGTGTACTCGGTGAACTTCTGCACGTCGTCGAACTGGAGAAATTTATTGTGCCGCCGCTCGTAACCGATCGTGCTGGTCAAGCGCGAGCCGATGTCCGCGCCGCAAGGCGATCCCGCGCCGTGATTGGGGTAAATCATCACGTGGTCCGGCATCTTGAGATAAAAGTCGCGCAGCGTGTGAAACTGTTGCTCGGCCAGTTTCTGAGTGTGTTTTTCACCCAACAAATCGGGACGACCTGCCGACGAAACGAACAGCGAATCGCCGGTCAGAATTCCCCATGGCTCGCTGGGAAGATCGACATCGGCCAACAAATACGAAATGTGTTCAGGAGTGTGACCGGGCGTGTGTTTCGCCGTGATCACAACTTCGCCGAACTCAAATCGGTCGCCGTCTTTCAGTTTTTCGACTGGAAAGTCGTACTTCGCGCCGCCTTCGTGGCTCGCGTAAATCTTCGCCGACTCCAGTCGCGCGCAAAGCTCGCGCGAGCCGCTGACCAGGTCCGCGTGAATGTGGGTCTCGAAAATGTGAGTGATCGCCACCCCCGCTTCGCGTGCCATCGAAATATAAATGTCGCAGTCCGGACGCGGATCGAACACGGCCGCGACGCCTTCGTCATCGTCCCCGACTAGATAGGAAAGCTCGGCAATGCCCGGGGTTTGGACGGTTTTGAAGACGAGCGACACGCGGAGAGTTAACTAGATTCTTCTGGAAGATTCAACCAAGTGAGCGTCGCATTGGAATTTCGGCATGTGGCGACGCTAAATCCGAAATTCGAATTCCGAAACTCGAAACAATACCCAAATTCAAATTTCCAAATAGAAATGACCACGGTCGGATGGTTTTGAAATTCCAATTATTCGGATTTGTTTCGGATTTCGATATTCGGTATTCGAATTTGCCACTCAACGAACTTCCACTTCAATCGACAACAAATGGTTGATCATGTAGGTGCCCCGATCCAAATCGCGCTCCACCGGTTGCGTTCGCCCATTCGAATCAGTCGCCCGCGCGATCAGCGTGGCTTTCCCAGGTTTCGCAGGCGTCTTCCAATCAAATTCCCAAAGGCGCCAGGCGCCCGGTTTCGATTCGCCAATTAACTTCGCGCTTCTCCACGTCGATCCGCCATCCGTGCTGAGTTCGACCTTCGTAATTTCACCGTCACCCGTCCAAGCCGCGCCGTGCACCCGAACGTTCGAATTCGCCGAAACAGTTTCGCCCACCTTTGGTTGCGCGATCTCGGCTTTGATTTGAAGCTGCGAGAGCGGCGTCAATTGCCCCTGATCGCCGTCGCGCGTCCAAAATGCGTAATCAAGCGTTTGATAGTAACCATTGAACGGTTTCTCGGTAACGATGATCCGAGTCAGCCACTTGATCGAGGCGACGGCATACCAGCCGGGGACGATCGCGCGCACCGGGAACCCGTGCTCGGGCGGAAGATCGACGCCATTCATACTGTAGGCGAGCAAAACGTCGTCTGCTTTCTCCATCGGAATACTGCGCGCAAAATTGATTTCGCCGCGTGGACTTTTCGGATCTTCCAGCTGCCCGCGGTCCGCGCCTTCCATAATTATTTCGCGCGCGGCCGACTTAACGCCGGCGCGTTCGAGCAAGTTCGACAGGGGAACACCGGTCCATTCCGCGTTGCCGACTCCGCCAAGTCCCCATTGCACGCCTTTGACTTTAGGCTCGAGAAAACTTCGATTGTTACCGGCGCATTCCAGCGTCGCGGGAATTTTTGCCGATTTGAGCCTCAGCAATTCCTCGTAGCCGATTCCAAACGGCTTTTCGACTTCGCCTTCGATTCGCAAACGCCATTTGTTTTTGTCAATCTTCGGAATCGGGAAATGCGTTCGGACATAAAACGATTTCGTCGGCGTGATAAATCCGTCGAGCTGTTCAAACGGCATCTCGAGATTCGGCGGCTCCTCACTCCGCACAATTTTCCCGTCACTGAGTTGCTCCTCGCTTTGCATCGCCTTGCGTCGGAAGCTAAATCGAAAATCGACGATCTAAAATCGAAAATTAAGAAGTGACGCCTGGCCCGTTCACTCCTCTCGCTTTGAAGAATATAAACGTAGAAAAATTTCATCGCGCCGTTCTTTGGCTTGCCGACTCGTAGCTCGCTGCGTTGATATCCACAAGGACGATGATGTCCGCCTTCACTAAAGTTACGGCGCGACAGTCTCCGCTCTCCGCTACCGCTGCGAGCGAAGACCGGAGCCTAGCCCGTTCACTCCCTTTTTGTCATTTAGAGCTGATTTTCAGCCGAAATGGCAGTCGGAAATGCTGATTTCTCCTGGGACGAATCCCCCCTCCGGACCCATTTTGTCATTTGCGGCTTTCCTTTCGCCGAACCTGACCGCTGACTTCTGATATCCGACCTCTGTCCATCGGGTTACGGACCCTCGTTTGATACCCTTTTGACACTTCAAATCAAAACGAGGGCGGTCGACTGTGAGGCCGGTTAGGCCTTGATGATTAGAAACAGCAACAACGCGACGACAATGATCGGAATCGCGCAAACCATGAGCACCAGGTTGTTGCGCGGGCCCAGTTCCTTCGGCACCAAGGCATCAGCAGTGATCGCTCTCTCGATTTGTCGCAAGTGCCGCAAGACGTAAGCAAATGCGCAGATCACTGCAACGAAGGCGATCCCGGCAAGAGCGCGAATCGGGAATAATGGGTCGGTGGTCAATAGTGCCATTGCGCTAATGTTTGAGAGTTCGCCCGCCATCGCATGTCACTCTAAAGGAAGCCCCGCCCGCCTGGCGCGCTCGCGGAGGTGGCTGGCTATTTCCTTTCGCGAGAAGAGCGGCGACTTTTTACCGAGAAATATTTCCGCGTCGGTCAAGGCATCTTCGTAAAGTGCAACTCGCTCCTTAGGAATCCAAGCTCGGCCAACGATAAACAGCCCATCCTCAATGGAATATTGGTCAGAGAATGCTTCGCCGAGATAGTTCTTCACGGCAAACTCAACAACCTCTTTTGTTGCGGGTGGCTCTGTTCGAAACGCGGTCTGTTTGTCATCGCTCTGTGCGCATACGATAGCCGTGATCTTCATCAATTTTTTGGGTTACGCTTTTGGCAAAGTCACAACCACCGCATTAGCCTGACGATTAACTTTCATCTCACTTTCCTTGACCGGACCCGGCAGCGTAATCATTTCTTCGTAACGGCCGCGTTCGACGCTTTGCTGAGAGTTGGTTGAGCTGTTCTTCTGTTCCTGAGCGCTCAGATGTAATTCACCGTTTTCAAAATTCACATTTACGTTGGAGACGTCTTGATTGGGCAGCGTAAAATGGACGACATACTTATCTTTTTGGTCGTCCACATTAACAGCTGAGCCGAGCTCAAGGGCCGTCCCTCCGTTCAAATGATCGTTTGGAAACGCATTTTGAAACATCGTTTTCATTTGCGCTTCCATTCGTTGCATGTCGTCAATCATTCGCTGATCCCACGCGCCGAACGAACTGGCGAAACCGGGGGAAGCTGACGCGGTCGGGGCCGAACTTTGTGTTGACGTCGTGGCTACAGTTGACGGAGTCGATTTTGGAACACTAATCACAACCATGTTTGGCTCGCGCTGGATTTGCAGCTGATCTGCCCGGACCGGTTGCGATAAAGTGATGACTTCCTGATAGTTCTCGGGTTCCGTTGCGCCGTTTTTCGTTTCTGCGGCGTTCATCGTGATCTCCAAGTTGTCACCATTAATCTTCGCGTTCACCTTTGAGGTATCACCGTTCGGCAAATAAAGGCGCGCTACGTAACGATCCTTTTGTTCGCGAAGATCGACCGACGAAGCAAATCCCGATTGACCGAAGTCACTCCCGAAATCGCGAAAAGTTTGGGAGAAGACATTGTCTAACTGCGCTTGCAAGTCACGCATCCGCAGCTGCACGTCCGCAAAAGGCGACCCGGTTGCAAGCGGAGAGACCGTTGGCACAGGTGTAGTGCTGGATGTGGATCCTGATGCCGTTGCAGTCGGGGTCGGGCTTGGGGTGGTTGGACTCAATGGGTTGCTACTTTTTGAGCACGCACTGTTCAGGGCAAGAAGGGATGTGAGTGCGATTGGCACCCAGAGGAACCGGAAGAATGGAGCGTTCATTTTCTATTTTCAAATTGGCACAAGATCACGCCGCCATTTCCAGGGAACTCCCGGAACGTTTCTCGTTTATCTTTTCCCTGAATAAGACGCCCGACCGTGCCGCGATCTACGTTGCGCTCCGGTAAGATTAAACTGTTCAATTACTAAGACAGGCGCGTCGTAAACCTCGTTCAAAATAAATGTCGATCATCGATATATTGGGTTAATCTACGATGAATGAAACCTATGGTGCTCACTCGATCCTAAACATGCCGCGTGCCCTTGGCAGTTCGTTAGTTTTGATAATCGTTTGCTTGGCAGTGTTAAATTGCGTCACAAATGACCACGACCGTTCACACAAAGATTGCAATGGAGTTCGCAGGCTTTGATCGCGAATTTCACCTCACCGGGCAGCGTTGGTTGTTGCTTGGCAATCTCACGTCTCTCGATGCCCCGGCTGTGGCGGTGAGCTGGCTTTTATTGTTGGGAGACTGTTTTCACCTGACCGTTGCGCGTGGAAATATCGCCGCATTATTTCTGACTGCCTGGCTAATCTACCTCGTCGATCGCTTTATCGATTCCTTTTCACTGCAACCGGATGGGCCTCGGTCTGCGCGCCAGACATTTTGCGCTCGCAACCGGGGCCTCTGGCTATCGTCGATCTTGTTTGTCGGCTTCGTCGACGCTTCCGTCGTTTATTTCACTCTCGAGCGCGCCATTGTCCTCCGCGGAATATTTCTTGGTTCGATTGTGCTCGCGTATCTGACGATTAATTGGTTGTGCGATGAGATCTGGATGGCCGTTCCGTTCAAAGAAGCCATCATTGGTATTTTATTTTCGACTGGCACATTGCTCGGACTTGGCTCGAAGCTTTTCGTAATGCCGGCGGCAATACTTGTCGCTGGCAGTTTATTTGCACTGCTGTGTTTCGCCAATTGCGTCAGTGTCGCGTCTTGGGAACGCAACCTCGACCGGATTCAGAACAAACATTCGATTGCTACACGATTCGGTCCGGCGCCGGGATTGGGCAGATTTCTGGCGGCGACCTTGATCGCCGGATCTATCTTTCTCCTTTGGGTCGACGTTACCGCGTGGCCGATGGCAGTGTGCATTGCCACCAGCTCAATGGCGCTGATTGCGCTTAATAAGATCCGAATTTGCCGGGACGAGCGCAGCGCTTTGGCTGATCTGGTGTTGCTCACACCAGTCATGTTTCTAGCACTCAGGAGAATTTTGTGAGCTTCGACTGGATCGCTCCGCATTATCGCTGGATCGAAACCCTTGCGTTTGGAAATACACTTCAACGAGCACGCACGCTATGGATCCGAAAAATCCCGCGACCAAAACGTGTGTTGATCCTTGGCGAAGGCAACGGACGGTTTCTTTGCGAATTATTGCGCGCTTACCCAAAGATCGAGGTCGACTGCATCGATGCCAGTCGTGATATGTTGGGGATAGCTCGCCGTCGCGTCGAACGGAAATGTCCGGAATCGCTTCCGCACGTTCGTTTCCTGCGACGTGATATTCTGCGTTGGTCGCCGCAGGCGAGGTATGACCTTTTGGCAACACACTTTTTTCTCGATTGCTTTCAAAGCGATCAGCTGGAAGAGATCATCGCGAAGCTGAGCGGGGCCGCTTCCGCCGGCGCAGTCTGGCTGCTCGCCGATTTCACGATTCCAACTCAACCTTTCGCGCGATTGCATGCCCTTCTTTGGCTTTGCATGATGTATATGTTTTTTCGAGCGACGACAGGCATCTCCGCTAATAGCATCGTCGATCCAACATCATTCCTGGCCGCCAACCGATTTGTCCGGGCGAAAGAAAAGTCATTTCGTTGGCGAATGATAAAATCGGAGGCATACGTGGCACAAGCCTGGTCGGGTTCGGCCTGCAAGGCTTAGTGATCACAGAATATCTTCGCAGTGACCAAAGAACGCACGCAATCTCCAGTGGAGCCATCTCGGCCAGGGAAAGCTCGGCCTGCCGAGCGAGCGCTATCCCCTCTGCATTTCTGGCTGCTCGCGATGGTCATCGGATTAGTTGGCGGATTGGGCGCATTCCTCTTTCGCGGGATGATCGCATTCCTTCACAATCTGTTCTTTCTGGGAAAGATTTCCTTTTTGTATGAGTCCAACGTCCATACGCCGCCAAGTCCATGGGGATCGCTGATTATTTTCGTGCCAGTAATCGGCGGCATGGGTGTGACCTGGCTGGTTCAGACTTTCGCACCGGAAGCGCGCGGCCACGGCGTACCGGAGGTGATGGACGCGATCTATTACAACAAAAGCGTCATTCGGCCGATCGTCGCAGTGATTAAATCGCTCGCTTCCGCGCTTTCGATTGGCAGCGGCGGATCGGTCGGTCGCGAGGGTCCGATTATTCAAATTGGCTCCGCGTTCGGTTCAAGCGTTGGTCAATGGCTGCGCATTCCGGCATGGCAACGCACCACGTTGATTGCAGCCGGCGCCGGCGCGGGAATCGCCGCAACCTTCAACACACCGCTTGGCGGAGTCCTGTTTGCTGCGGAACTCTTGCTCCACGAAATCAGTGTTTGGACTCTTGTGCCGGTCGTAATCGCGACCGCCAGTGCGAGCTATGTCGGCCGGTTTTTCTTTGGACCGAACCCAGCCTTCGCGATCCCGGAGTTGCGGATCAGCTATTTCCATCTGACACATCCCGTCCTCCTTTTAGCGTACATTGGCCTGGGTCTGGTGATCGGTCTGGTGTCGGTCGTTTACATTCGATCGATTTACGCCTTCGAGGATTTCTTCAATGCTAAAATCCGAAATCCCTACCTGCGTCATGCGAGCGGGATGCTACTGCTCGGGATTCTCATGTATTTGCTCCTCCTTCAAACCGGGGCCTACCACATTGAAGGCGTCGGATACGCCACAATTCAGCAGGTCCTCTCCGGCACACTGGCTTCTTTCTGGCTGCTCATTGTCCTTTTCGCACTCAAGCTTTTCGCCACTTCGCTCACGCTCGGTTCCGGAGCATCGGGCGGTGTTTTTTCTCCTGCACTTTTTCTTGGCGCAACCCTCGGCGGCGCCTACGGAATTCTCCTCCAGCATATTTTCCCAAGCATCACCATCAGCCCGGCCGCCTTCGCCGTGGTCGGCATGGCCGGGATCGTCGGCGGGACTACGGGGGCGGCGATTACCGCGATCGTTATGATTTTCGAAATGACGCTCGACTACGGAGTTATCGTACCAATGACGACCACGGTGGCGATTGCATACGGTGTGCGCAAAATGCTTTCGAATGAAAGCATCTACACGCTGAAATTGGTGCGGCGCGGTCACCACATGCCCAGCGCAATGCAGGCCAATATCCAGTACATGAAACCGGCTCGCGAACTGAACCATGCCGGCATTGTTAGGCTGCCGGCTGACATGACCTTGCCGGAACTTGCGATCACTTTGCCTTCGTATCCTCCAGACGCTTGTTTTGTGGTGATGAAGGATAAAGAAATCGCAGGGGTGATCACTGTCGGCGCAGCCTTGCAAGCCATCCGTCGGCCGCGGCAGGATACTACCGTCGCGGAAATCGTCTCCCAAAATTACGCTGTGATCAGCTCGAACACATCCGTCTTCGAGATCCTTATCAGGATACGCCGCGACGGGACACAAGTCTTTCTACTGGAGCCGGAACAACACGAGCAGGCGGCTGATGGGTTGCAACGCTGGATTTCGAAAGAGGCAATCGCGGAATCCTTGATCGATGCGATCGAACTGTTTTCTGAGTAGTTTGACTACGGCTCCTACCTTTCCGAGTTCACTTATAACTTTGAGGCGCCCGGCGTCGCCCCTGCAGATGCTCGCCTCCAACTTTAGAGCTTCGCTTTTAACCCTTACGCGTAACGCGCCCCACCGGTCGAACTACATTCTCACAGTCTCGCTTTGTAAGATGTAGACAGTTGAACTTTGCCATTTGTCGTATGTGGCACGCCGAGTCGTAGCTCGCGACGTTCGTGTCCGCAAGGCCAGCGAGGTTCGCCTTCACTAAAGTTACGGCGCGACAGTCTACGTTCTCCACTACGTCGGGAGCGTAGACTGGAGCCTAGCCCGTTCACTACTCTTTTGTCATTTGGAGCTTACCTATAGCAGAAATGGCAGCAGAAAGCTTTGATTTCTGCTGGGACGAACCCCCTCCAGACCCATTTTGTTATTTGCCGTAACGGCCGGATGAAATCGACTAATTCCAAGCCTTCAGCAGCGGTTACGGACCGTCGTTTGATACCTTTTTGACAACGGGAGCGAAGGGGTATTGTCATCGCAAAGACGGACGTCTAGACGTCCGCAAATCTTGAGTCTTTAGATACGACCCCATTTCCCCAACTCGCGGGATGACGGCGTGCTGCCGCAAGGGTGTCAGGTCCAGCAGCCTTGGGCGTTGCTTCTAATTAATTACGTGGCTACACAGGATTTACAGGACAGAATCTTCTAACGGATTAGCCCGCGGGGCCGCCCGCGCGACCGTTGCTTATTCGATCGTTACTCCGGCACTGGCGTAACCCTTGACGGTGTTGACGTCAGTAGGTGGGAACGTTGTCGCCGAAAAAACCATGATAAACCGGGTTTCCGGCGTGACCGGAATCGACAAGCCCGTGGTAATGCCGTGGCAAACGGTCCCAGTGGGGGCGCCTAAGCCGTAGGCCGGGGCCAGGGTGACGACCGCCCCGGGCACTTGCGTAAAGACGTTATTGGGTACGGTAGAACTCCAGAGTTGAGCCTGCACCGTGACCACGTCGGAGTGCTGGGTCCAAAACTGGTCTTCGCTGCTACTAAAATAGGCTGCGATCGAGGTAATCGTCCCATCGCGGGGGGCCGAGAAGGCGAAGTTCACGTTCTGTGCGGGCCCGCCGACGAGAGGGATAACTTCGATACCCAAAATGTGAACGGTATTCAGGTCGACTTCGCCGCCAAAGCCGACAATGCTCACCCCATTCGGCGAAAGCCCGGGAAAAACCGTGTTCATCGTGACCGGAACGCCTGAGGCAAAGGGAATGATCGCGCCGGCACCGACTCCGCCAGTCGGGCCAGTCGGTCCCGTTGGGCCGGGAGAGCCTTGAGGCCCCGGAGAACCCTGCAGTCCGGGTGATCCTTGGGGTCCGGGTGAACCCTGCGGTCCGGGTGAACCTTGGGGGCCGGGTGAACCTTGAGGCCCCGGAGAACCCTGCGGTCCGGGCGAACCCTGCGGTCCGGGTGAACCCTGCGGTCCGGGTGAACCTTGGGGTCCGGGTGAACCTTGGGGTCCCGGCGAGCCAGTTGGTCCGGTGGCACCTGTTGGACCCGTCGGGCCGGTGGGCCCAATCGGCGGCGGCTGTTGTTTCGACAGCGCAATCGTCGGGATCAACGTGCACAATAGAAGTGTTCGAGCGAGGCGAGACAAACTGGACATCGATTTCATAAAATTAGTTTCTAGCCCGCCGGATTTCTAGGTGGTCTCAAAATGAACCACAAGAAAATACGCTCAATCAGTGGCGAATTTGTTGATAGTGATGACACCGGGAAAAGACTGTCAGGCGCGAGACCGCGCGATCTTGCCGAACCATACCAACTCTTGGTTCGACCTGGTCGTTAGGCTACTGGAACTCATTCCATTCCGTTCTTGCAAATCAACCGGCCCGCACAGAAGCGTGGCCACAAAGGCTCGCGGGAACTAGAAGTGATAATTCAAGCCGGCACGCAAGATGTGGCCTTCGGATTCAGCTCGCCACGAATACGGGCCGAAGCCGTTGCCGCTTATCGCGTGAAAGGTTTGGCTGTCGAGATTGAAATAAAGATACTCCGCTTTGATTGACCAGCGCCGGTTCCAAAGGTTAAAAATTTTCTCGACGCCGCCGCCGACAGTCGGGCCCCAGTCAAACTCACGCTTGGACGCGTTGATGGTGTCTTGTCCTGGAAACGGAAGAACCTGATTGTCGATAACACTCGTTTCGTAATCCACGCCGATGATACCGCCGGTCGCATAGAACAACCAGCAGTGATGAGCGAACCCAACGCGCCCGCGGAAGGTCACGAAAAAGTCGCTACTACTTTCGCCAAAAGTATCTCCGGGAAGACCCGGCTCTACTCCGCGACCCTTGAGATTCATGTAGCCGGCATCGATCTCCGGACCAAAAACCAAATGACTCCATTGCCAGTTGTAACCTATCTCCTCACCACCAACGAACCCTGACTCGCTATATCCCCACCGCTTGCCGGGGTAATTGTAGTCGCTGAGATCTGTGTCTTCGCTGTGACCAAACTGGCCTCCGCCATTGATGCCGAGATAAAATCCTTGCCAGTCGCACGAAGGTAACGCGACTTGCTGGCTCTCCTTACTTTCCGCCATTGGCTCCGGGCCAGCCGCAGCGTTCCAAGCCAAGCCGACCAAAAGAAGAATTGACAATTGCGACCCCAATTTCATGCGCTCGTCTTTCTTCGAAAGCCAGCGATTCGTCAAGAGAATTGACGCATAATGTCTAGCAAGTGACGGGGTTGGTAATACAAGAGTTGGAGACCTAATGCTAAACGAGAAGATTAGCGTTATCTGCCAAAGCGAATTCTCATTTCATGCGCGTATTGAAGATTATTACGCGCCAGGTCGAAATTGGGTTTGTAGCGCAACGCTTGTTCGAAGGCTGTTTCCGCTTCCTGATATTTGCCAAGTTTATTATTAGCGGCACAGATGTTGTTCCACTGCCCGGCGGGGGCGGGCTGGGCAGCTATATATAGCGGAGCCTACGGGACTCGAACCCTCTCTTCACCTACACTCGACTGGTCGCATTGGTCGAGCACACGTTTCAGATCAGCGAACCTAATCGGAGTCGAATCCAGTCCCAAAGCATAAACACGAATGCGATAAAGTGTTGCGTCTCAATACCTTGGAGCCTAGGGGATTCGAACCCCTGACCTCCTCAATGCCATTGAGGCGCTCTACCAACTGAGCTAAGACCCCGGCTGAAGAATTCAGATTGTCAGATTGCGGATTGCCGATTGCAACTAGCGCGCGACCAACGAAATTTTCCCGCGCTGGGCA
>CAWFFA010000018.1:0-251095 GCA_963814965.1 uncultured Verrucomicrobiae bacterium | reverse complement strand
CCACACGCCTCGACACGCTCGCCAGGCGTAGGAAGTCTTGCGCGAGATAAGCTGCGATTCGGGATTGCTTTTGAGCGGCGTGGGCTTGAAGCCATTGTCAAGCTCCACGCCCTGCTCGCTGAGCCAGATTCTGGGCTTGCCCAAACCCGTGCTTGTCAGCTTCGCGAACTCCTTCGGCGTCACGGTTTTCGTATTTTGCCAGCTCATTGGACGATCCGGGAACGAGGTCGCGGTAGTCGTGCAAACCCCATACTCGCGGCTCGAGCCGGTCGCTCACCATGAATTCCTTGTAACGCGACACATGACCGAATTCGGCAAATTCGCCGGCGACCATCGTGCAGCCGCAGTGAGAAAATCCAGCCATCACCGCGTCCGGGCAACCTGCCACAGCTCCCCCGCCTGCGCCGCAGACAGCGAGGATTTGCCTCCATCCGGCTCATTCCACGCTCCCAGCCGCTCACCGCCGGCAGGCCCGCGGTGGCTTCATATGGTCTTTGATGAGCGCCCAAACTGCCTCGCGGTACCTCTTGATCGGCGGCACGAACAGGCTGTCCTATCCAGGCAACCCCTCGACCACAACGTGATGTCCCGCTGGAGGAGATCTATCCTTACCGTTGGCGTTCACTTCCTGGACTTCCGCAGCCACATGGTCAACGCTTCGCCCTGCGTGAATGCGAGCTTTTCTTTTCTGCCTTCTCTCGCTCTTCCCGTCTTTTTTCCGTCGATTCGAGGACAGCTTCGTAGGGGAGGGCCCGGCCGCGCGACGCGGACATCCAGCAGCCCTCAGACGGGAGTCGCCCGATCGAAGGCCGGGCCGAAAGACTGCGGCCCGCTGGTGGGACAGTCCCGGAGTCAACGAGAGATCCTGAGCGTCGCGCTGGGCTCAGTTCCCTCGGCGCGTCGACCGTTGCCGCCGACCATGACCGGAAAGACCGTGGTAGGGGCCGGCGGACACGCTCACCGTGATCGCGCTGCCAACGACACTCAGCGAGGTGGGCACGCCGCTGCCGCCACGGGCGTCGGCGGCGATGGCGGACTCGACGACCGTCGGCAACCGCGTCCAGGCCGTTCTGCTGTTCCGCCGCCGCCACCGAGCTCGCAGCCGCGGTCGCCCTGGGCCCGAGTTCCTCGGGGCCGGAGCTAGCGCGGGATCGCCCGATTCAAGGCGGTCGAGGACGTCAGCGTTTCAAGGAGTTGCCCAGCGGGCCTTCCCAGGGCAGGCCATGCAGGACCAGGCGGGCCTTCAACCACCAGCGGCGCCTCCCATCGGCGAGTTGCCGCAGATGCTCATCGGGGCCGGGCCGAGCTTCCAGGAACGAATCGAGGGAGGCCGGGAAACGCCAGCTGCGCCGCTATCGCCGTGACCCCGAGCGCGTCGACGGACGATCGCGCTCGGCCGCCGGCCAGATGCCGGCGAACGACGCAGCAGCCTCGTCGATTGACGGTCGCGTGCTCGCCCCCAGCGAGGTATCGAGCAGTACAGCTCGGCGCAGTCCGCGTGTTGACCGCAAATTCCCCCGCGGCTTCCTTGGAGATCGTGGAACTGTCAGGGCGCCCGTCTCACGGGAGGACGCTCTCGCCGCCCTAAGCAATCGCCGCTGCGCGGGCGGCTCCACTTCGAGGACCGCCAAACCGGGTCAGCACCGCTAGATGGTGTGCTGCGCCACTTCCTCGGCCCGCAGGGCAGTGGCTTCACCGCCGCCGCGACCCGCGCCGCCGGCACAGCGCGGGCTGGGCGCCGGTTCAATGCAACCGCCGGCCCGTGCGGGTCCGGCGCCCGCCAGCAGTTGCAGCCCGACATCAACGTCCCGATCGGGACGCCGGACCGCCGTCCGTCGCCATACGCCCATGCCGTCGGCACCCTTTCAGTCGCCGTCCGTGCGCCTCACTCGGTGAGGCAACGCCGGTGAGACTGTATCACGTGGCGCTGGTGCAGACGTTGCTGAACGGCGTAACCGATGACGATTCAACGTGAACGGGCGCGTCTTCCTCGTCGGCGCCGGCCCCGGCGACCCCGGCCTGCTGACGGCGCGCGCGCTTGGAGCTGATCGCCACGGCCGACACGATCCTCTACGACCGCCTGATCCCGGCGCGGGCGCTGGACGGGGCGCGGGGGGACGCCGAGCTGCTGTTCGTCGGCAAGGAGGGCGGCGGGGATTCGGTGCCTCAAGAGCAGACCGAGGCGCTGCTGGTAGCGCGCGCCAGAGAGGGTAAGCAGGTAGTGCGCCTGAAGGGCGGTGACCCGTTCGTGTTCGGGCGCGGCGGCGAGGAGGCGCTGATGCTGCGCGAGGCGGGCATACCTTCGAGGTGGTGCCCGGCGTCACCTCGGGCGTGGCGGCGGCGGCCTACGCGGGGATCCCCGTGACGCATCGGGGCATCTCGACGGCGGTGGCGCTGATCACCGGACACACCCCCCCGCTGACCCACAGGTCACAGCGAGGAGGTGACCGCTCGACTGGCCCGCCCTCGCGGCCTTCCCGGGACGCTCGTCTTCTACATGGGTATCCGCCAGCTCCCCCACATAGCGGACTCCCTGATCGCCGCCGGGCGCCCCGCCGCACGAGGCCGCTGCAGTGGTGGAACAGGGCACGCTGCCCACGCAGCGGCGGTGACAGCGACATTGGGCACCATCGCGCGACGAGGCGCGGAGGAGGGAGTCAAGCCTCCCTCGATCACCATCGTCGGTGCCGTCGCCGCAGTCTGGCCGAGCAGCTCGCCTGGCGCATCCCCGGTCCGCTGAGCGGACGCACCGTGGCGGTCACCCGCGCGCGGGCCCAGGCCAGCGGGTTGGCGCGGCGGTTGGGCGAGCTCGGCGCGGAGGTGATCCAGGCGCCGAGCATCCGCATCCAGCCGCTGCCCGGGGCGCCGCTGGATCCACACGACCTTCTCGTTACGACCTGGTGTGCCTGACCAGCCCCAACGGCGTCGCCGCGTTGTTCGAGCGCCTGGCGAATGGAACCAACCCACCCCTCGACGCCCGCTCGCTTGCCGGGGCGCGAGTGGCCGCGATCGGCCCAGGCACCGCTCGCGCGCTGCGCGAGCATGGGATCGTGGCCGATGTGGTGCCCGAGCGCTTCGTGGCCGAGGCCCTCGTCGAGGCGCTCGAGGACGTTCCCATCCGCCGCGCGCCTGGTGGCGCGCGCACGGGAGGCCCGCGACCTGCTCCCCGACGCACTGCGCGCGAGGGGCGCCGAGGTGGATGTGTGGCGCTCTATGAAACGGTCGCCGAGCCGCTCACACCGCATGCCCTTGCGGCGGCGCGCGGGGCCGACTACATCACCTTCACCTCCTCGTCCACCGTGCGTTTCTTCCTGGAGGCCGCCGGAGGGGACGCCGGCCTGTCGCCCGCCACGCGCGTGGTGTCGATCGGGCCGGTGACGAGCGCGACGCTGCGGGAGCATGGCATGGAGCCGCACGTGGAGGCTGAGCGCCACGACATCGATGGGCTGCTCGAAGCGCTGCTCGCTGACGCGGCGGCACAGACCGGCTGAGATGTCCTCCGACTCGCAGACGGCGACAGTTCTGGGTTGTCCCCGTCTGCATCTGCGCAGCACCACGTCCACCAACGACCACGCGCGCAAACTGGCGCTCGCGGGCGCCCCCCACGGCACGCTTGTGACCGCCTCCCAGCAGACGGCCGGGCGGGGGCGCCAGGGCCGGCGCTGGACGGCGCCCGCTGGGAGCGCCCTGCTGATGTCGCTGATCCTGCGATGGCCGAAACGGGGATGCTCGCCGAAGGCGAGTGTCTCTCGCGCTCGTAGCCACCACTGCTGCCGTTGATCAGCACGGTGGCGGTGTGCGACGTCGTTGGAAACGACGACGCCCGTGTCCGTGGCCCGATGACGTCGTATTCGGCGTGGCGAGTTGCCAAGCTCGCGGGGATCCTGATGGAGGTGCCGGCAAGCGGCCGTGCTCGGCATCGGCCTCAATGTGGCGGTGCAGGTGGAGGAGCTGCCGGAGCTGCGCACGCCGCCGCCAGCTTGGGTCTCTCGAGCCAAAATCGAGCCGCTGTTGGCACAGACACCACAAGACGCACTCCGAGCGGCGTCTAGTGGACCCCGTCGGCCGAGGTCCTCGACGCGTCGCGCGCGCGCGACGCGCTGCCGAGCAGGGATCTTCGTGGGCTCGGGGGGCACGGGCGCGCTCGATGGCATCGATGGCGAGGGGCGTCTGATCATCGCGCTCGCTCCGGTGGGGGCGCACCACACTCGACGCCGGGGAGGTTCATCTCGGGGTGGAGTAGGTCGCCCCGCCGTGAGCGGCCAGGCGATCGCCGTTCGGAGTTCGTCCGTTCAGCGATCGCAACAGGCCGTGGACGGCTTCCAGCATTCGCCGATCGGTGATCGACGCCAGTCAGACTGGTCTGCCCGGGGCCATAGCTGGCTCGGAGGACGCGCCTGCTTTCCGACGGTGTCGGGCGTTGGGGCTGTCGGTGTCAAATCCGCATCGGACACCCGGTTTCTGGCCCTTCCGACTCGCATGAGCCACCCCGGTTGCTGGAATGGTCGCCGATTGAGGGCAATTGGGGGGAATTTCGGCAGGGCTGCCGTTTACTCCCAAGGCTCTTGACGGCTCAGCCCGACACGTAGACTCTCGGCGGTGGCTATGGGTTCGCTCAACTCTGGACCGATCACGCCTTGCTTCGGCTTGACGAACAGCATCTGACGCAATACGATGTCGAGCAGGCGATCCGTGACGGACATCGCGGACGGCAGGTCAACGACGGACAGGCGGACTCGCTCATCGAGGGCCTCACCGCCCACGGGGTCCGTTTTGAAGCCGTAACTCAGCCAGGTCCTCCCGGAAACGTCCGACGACAGCACGCATCGTGTCAGCGTGGCGGCGGCTAGTGGCTGGGACCTGACGGATAACCTCAAATGACCATGTACGCCTACTACGACCCGCCGGCGACATCGCCTGGCTCCAACCGGCAAGTCCAACGATGTCGTAGCAAGCATCCGGCGGTCTACGCGACTACGACCGTACAACTAATTGGCTCATCACTATGAATGTCAAACCACGACGCTCGGCTGCCCGACGCTCTCGAAGCCCTGCCGACACCCGCCGCTCCCCGAGAGCGCTGCTCGTAGAGCGGCGGGATGCTGCCGTAGTCCCCGCTCCCGCCCGTCAGCGCGGACGCGAAAGGCAGAGCCGACGCCTCCGGTGCACACAGCCGCGGCCGACCCGGCCGCGACAACTCCCGCCGCTCCAGGGTGCCCGTAGTCCTCGCGCGCCCTCGACCACCGACTCGGCTGCGAAGGAGTTCCACTCGGGCTCATCTCGTCTTCTTTAATCAGGGGTGAACCGTAACCGCACACCACCAGCGAAGACCTACAGACCCCAGCGCGAAACGGCAGATATCGGCAGACGAGCACCGAGACGGCGCGGACGGCCGCCGGGCGCATACCGCCTGAGCGCCAGAACCCCGCCCCCGCAGCGGTATCTTGAGCCTTCCAGGGGCCATAGCTCAGTTGGGAGAGCGCCTGCTTTGCAAGCAGGAGGTCGCCGGTTCGATCCCGGCTGGCTCCATTGGTAAAATACCTGCTAATTGGCCGGTTTTGGTGGCTCCGCTTCTCCTCTTAAACGAGACAGCAGAGAGGCCCATAAAGATAGCAATTTGTGCCAATTTGTGCCCATTCAATCAGAAGTTGGAGTTAGGGTCGGGCTCTCGCTGGGAGTGCCTAGGTCTACAGCCCCGCGCCCGTCCAACTCGAGTACCCTTCCTGTTTCGCCAAAATCGAGCGCACCACCTGCCGGAAGATGGAATCGCAGCCCGTCAGAGTTATTCCGCCGAGCGACCTGCGATCTTTCCGCGGATGTCCTCCCCCCGACGGCAGTCGCGTACGCGCTCGTCGACTGGCAGCCGTGTCGATGTTCTCCGGCTGCGGTGGCCTCGACCTCGGCGCAGAGGCGACAGCAGCTGTACGTGTGGTGTGGGCCAACGGACGCCGCGAGTGGGCATGCAAGTCCTGCGGCGCAATCTAGGCCCGCACATCGTTGAGGGGGACGTGACCGACCTCGCCGTCCCCGAAGTGGAGTGTGACCTGCTGCTTGCCGGGCCCCCTTGCAGGACTGCTCCACGTTGGACCAGCGACGGCGCCCGCGCCCGGGCAACCTCCGCGAGGTAGCGCGTTTCCTAGCCGAGCTGCAGCCCCGGCCGGGTCGTCGAACGTTCCCTGGTCTTCTATCAGCCGCGCGGGCGGCCACTGGCGATAACCGCCCGCGCCTCGCTGCCGGCGGCCTTCCTCTATAACGAGGCGGGCCCGAGGTACGACTTGACCGCTCAGGTCGTCGACACAGAGCGGGAGCTGAGGCGTCCCTGAGCACCGAGAGCGGCTGTTCGTGCTGGGCGTCCGCCGCGATCTGAGTGTCCGCCCTCCGCTGATCCCGACTCCGACAGCTGATCGGCCAGAGTCCGACTGTCCGCGAAGCGCTCGATGATACCCCGATCCCTGTGGGATGCCCGATCACGAGCGCCTGTGGCTGGATACGCCCAATGCAAGATGGAGCGGCTGAAGCTGATCCCACCAGGCAAGAACTACGAGGTTATCCCGCCGGACGGCACCTCCTCGGGGTGAAGGGGCTGATCAGCCACGTCTCCCGGCAGCTGGATCCCGACAAGCCGTCATACACAATTATCGCGAACGGCGGTGGCGGCACCCACGGCTCCAGCCACGTTGACCCACGTGGGCTGTCCAACCATGAGCGCGCGCGGCTGCAAACCTCCCGGATGCGTTCGTCTGCTCGACGGCGGCAGCGACGCAGGGCATTCAGGCGTACCCGCGCGTGCGGCGCCAGGTCGGCAACGCCGTGCGGCCTGTCGCCGCAACTGTGGATCTGGGCTCAGGTGGACGCCTGCAACGGGCGGGCGTTCAGGGCGAGCCAACGGGAGCTGGCGCAGATCCGTCGCCACGCTCTCCACCTGGGGCTGCCGATCGCGACGCCACGGGCTAAAGTGGACGAACTACCGGTCGTGGCGGCCCTTCAAACGCTGTGCATCTTTGATGCTGACCAGGAGGCCGCCTGCACAGACGCTCGCTCTGGTTGGCGCGGTGCTGGGGAAGCGTCCGATGCGCCTCGCCGGGCGAGTCGCCGGGTGGGCGCATGGCGGACGGCTGTTGTGGATCCTTACGGGCGACGCCAGCACCGGGAAGACGGCGGTCGCAGGAACACGCGCTTCTGCTGCGACTGCGGCGGCGGCTGCCGAGCGACGGCCTCGCTGGATGGCGCCGGGCTGCGCGGCCACAAGGATCTCTCGGGCCTGGCCGACGAATCCGCTCGCGCGTCGGCGGTGGCCGGGCAAGATGAACTCGCCACCGGCGGAGCACAGAGTGCCGCCTCTGCGCCAAACAAGGGCGTCCTTAAGGGACACCCGCCGTTCTCTCGGCGAGGCGGCTGGGGGACTGGGGAACCTGCTGGACTATGCCGGCTCGGGATGGCGCGGGCAGAACCGGCAGGCAAAACGGCAGCCTGATTGTGAACGTCAAACCGTGACGCCCGACAGCCGAGCGTCTGTGGGAAGCAAGCCCTGGACTACCTCACGCGCGCCGCGCTATGGGAGCAGGGTTGGAAGGAACCCTCCGCTGGATGAGGCGGGGTCCCCAATGCGGAGAACGCGCGCGCTCTTCGCAACCCGGATGTGCGCGAGGGCCTGCGTTCGCTGGCTCGGCTCGGGCAACGCAGTGCCTACGCTGCGGGAGGTGCTGGCGGTGCGCCGTTTCCGCGCGTCGGGCGATTGGACGTGCGAGGGAGCCCGACAGCGGCACAACCAGGCGCGCTCGGCGTTTACGGCGGAAGAATCCTGCTCGCCGCGTGCTCGGCCACCGGCCTGGCGCTTGAGACCGTTGAGCGCTCGCCGCTGCTGTCGGCGATGCGTGGAGAGCGGGCTCGGCGACGTAGCCGACTTCCAGCTGGAGCAAATCGCTCTGACGCCGACGCCCCGCGTGAGGTCCGCGAGCTCGCAGGCACGCGAATGGTCGTGCCGATCCTGAGCAGGCCTGCGATCCGCTGGCCGCAGCTGTTCGGATCCCATGATCGGTCGCCACAACCATCGACACCGTGACTGCTCTCAATACGTTTTTTTTTTTTTTTTTTTTTTATGCAGCGTGCACCCAAACTCTACAACTGGTCTTGCTAACATCGCATCAGTGAACGCACCGCCAATACCAAAAATCTACGGCCATGCTCGTAGAGCAGGAAAAGCAAGCCGCATTCGGCATGACTGCGCCCGCCAGATCGCTTAATGAAGTCGGTAACCCGCTGGCGGCGATCAGTACGCTGGTTCAACTGCTCAACCGGCGTAACGTCAAAACAAAGTACGAAGAAGCTGTTGCTGGTCGACGATCAACTGCACCGCATCCAGCGGACATTGCGTGAACTGTCGACGACTCAGCCGTCCCGCGATCCACGCCAGAGCGCCGTAAAAGAACCATCGCGATCATCGACGCAGGCCCTGAATATCGCCGATGCTCAATCAAAAAGAAAGACAAATTCTACTAGTTAAAATCTAAGGATAAGGAACCCTCCTTTCTCAACTGAGCGGCTATCTGAAAGCCGTGGCTGCATCTGACAACCCTCAGAAGCTTTTTACGGGGCTACAACGCACTGCAGAGGTCATCGTCCGCGAGCAAAATCGCATTGATTACATGCTGGAAGCCGAATAATCCAAACTCGCGCAATGAAACCTTGCGAATGGACTCGCCTATAACAATCCAAAGTCCCTTCGCAGGCTATTAAATGTAATACAAAAACCCCGGAGCCTACGGGGCTCGAACCCGCAACCTCCGCCGTGACAGGGCGGCGCTCTAACCAATTGAGCTAAGGCTCCAACGAAGGCGGAAAGCTTAGCGCGGCTCGCTCCTGCCGCAACCGTGGATGCAGCCAATACTTGGCTGATCGGGAACGGGCCTTCGTAAAGCACCAAATCCCAAATCCCAAAATGAGAGCAAAAAGATTAGATCGTTGGGTGTTGTGATTTTTTGAGTTTTCCTGGGATTTGGGGGTTTGGATTTGGCATTTTCGCCGAAGGCGGAGATTGGAGCCTGGGGTTTGGAACTTGGAATTTCCGCGACCCTTCGGTCGCGGCGTGGTTGAACATTTTAGGGCGACGCGGCGTCGAAGATTGCGAAGATTTGACGACAAAGATATAATCGTCGGAGATTGGGGAGTGGACGGGGTTTTAAGATGAGCGAAGAACGCAGCAAAGACTTCGAGAGTGCAGACGAATCTCCGTCGAATCTGCCATTGCTCGATAAACTCGACCGCGTAATTGCCTCTCTCCCGCCGGGGGATCCGCTCCGGCGCGAGCTACTCGATCTTCGTCCTCAGGTGTTCGATCAATCCCAAATGATCGGTGAAGCGCGGCAGATGATCGAAAAACTCGAAGAAGTCATTAAGAAAGTGACTTCACCCGCGAACCGAATCGGCACCTTTCTGGGCGCGATATCCAAAGACACTGGGCACATCGTTGTCGGCGGCGCGGACTACTATTGCAATGTCGATCCGCGGATTCCGCTGGCGAAGCTGAAAAAAGGCACGCGCGTTCTGGTTAACGAAGCTTTCGTGATTGTGGGCGATCTCGGTTTCGAAACGGCCGGCCCGGTTACCAAAGTCACCGAAGTTCTTGGCAAGGACCGGTTGCGCGTTGGTTCCGAGCACGGAACACAATCGATGGTTTTGCAACGTTCGGCGGATTTGACCGGGTCAACGTTGAAATCTGGCGACGAAGTCCGCGTCGATTCAAATTACCGCATGGCGCTCGAAATGTTATCGAGCACTAAATCCCAGGAGCACTACCTCGATGAGGTTCCCGAATTGCCGTGGGAAAAAGTCGGCGGCCAGGAAGAAGCGCTCCAGGCGATCAAGGACGCGATCGAGCTTCCGCTGTTGCATGTCGATCTTTTCAAAAAATTTCAACACGCAACCCCAAAAGGATTTCTGCTCTACGGCCCGCCCGGTTGCGGTAAGACGCTCATCGGAAAGGCCACCGCTTATAATCTGACCAGGCAGCTGCGCGAGAAAAGCGGCGTCGAGATGAAGGAATACTTCATGCACGTCAAAGGTCCGGAAATTCTGAACATGTGGGTGGGCGAGTCGGAGCGAATGGTCCGCGAGATTTTTGCGACGGCGCGCGAAAAACGTCGCGAAGGCTATATGCCCTTCCTCTTTATCGACGAAGCGGAATCCATCCTCGGGACGCGCCGCGCGTCGCGCTATTCGAACATTCTTTCTACGCTCGTGCCGATGTTCTGCTCGGAGATGGATGGCATCGATTCGTTGAATGATGTCGTCATTATTCTCGCGTCGAATCGCGCAGACTTGATCGATCCCGCGATTCTGCGCCCGGGTCGAATCGATCGCAAAATCAAGGTTAATCGGCCAAATCGCGAAGGCGCACGTGAAATTTATCGGATTTATCTCACGCCCGACCTGCCTTACGACGGCGTGCTCGCCAAGGAGGCGGAACACTTTACAGAAGCGCTCAATAAACTGATCGATCGTTTTGTTGATTGGCAATTTGTTCGTCGCGAAGAAAACAAATTCCTCGAAGTCACGCTCCGGAGCGGCCGCAAGGAAATCTTGTATCGGAGCGATCTGATTAGCGGCGCCATCATAGCGTCGATCGTCGAGCGGGCGAAAGCGATGGCGATCAAACGCGCGATCGCAACAAATCAAGAGGAGGGGATTCGCGAAATGGATTTACAACTCGCGTTCGATGCTGAGTACGACGAGAACGACATCTTTCCGACGACAGATATCACAGAGGATTGGCTCAAACTGATCGACTACGATCCGGAAAACGTGGTCAAGATCGCTCCAGTCAAACCGATCCGTGAATCAGCCGCTCAGGCACGTTCCGGGATCATTTAATTTGGCGCGAGGCATGAACCGCGTCTTTGGTCTCGAGACGGAATACGGCATCACCGTCAATGGCGCCGAAACTGTCGATGTCGTCGCCGAATCGATCGAGCTGGTGCGCCGCTATACCGACCACGGCGCGCACATGAAATGGGATTACGAACTGGAGGATCCACACTTGGATGCTCGCGGGTTTCGCGCCAAAGCATTGCTTCAGGACACGGACGAGTCGGCTTATTACGAAATCGACAAAAATCGCCCGCTCAGTTTCGAAGAAATCAAGAGCGACCTCGTCCTCTCCAACGGTGCGCGTTTTTACAACGATCACGCGCATCCGGAGTATTCGACGCCCGAATGCACGACGATTCGGCAAATCGTCACCCAGGACAAAGCCGGCGAACGAATTTTGGCCGAATGCGCTCGTCGCCGAAATTTAAAACTACCGAACGGCCAGCAGGTTCGCCTTTACAAAAACAACACCGACTTTTTCGGCCACAGTTACGGCTGTCACGATAATTACCTGATGAAGCGCGAGGTCCCGTGGGACCGGATCGTCAGCGCGATTCTGCCGTTTCTGATCACGCGACAGATTTTCGCGGGCGCCGGCAAAATGGGCATCGAAGCCGAGAGCGCCTCAGGACAGCCGGGAATCTATCAAATTTCGCAGCGCGCGGATTTCTTCAGCGTCGTGGTCAGCATCGACACCATGAATCGCCGTCCACTCATCAACACGCGCGACGAACCGCATGTTGACGCAAGCCGTTACCGCCGGTTTCACGTTATTCTGGGTGATTCGAACATGAGCGAGTGGGCGACCGCGCTCAAAGTCGGAACGACCGCGCTGGTGCTCGATTTGATCGAACGCAACCAGGCGCCGCAGCTCGAAATTGCGCAACCGATCGATGCGAACAAATCGATCAGTCGCGACCAAAATTACGATTGGATTATTGAGCTCAAGGACGGGCGCAAGATTTCAGCGATCGAAGTGCAGCGGCTTTATCTACGCGCTGCAGCGAAGGTCGAAACGGACGGACCCGACGAAGATCGACAATGGATTTTGAAGGAATGGGAAAATGTTCTGAACGATCTCGAGCGCGATGTGAGCACGACGCGCGACCGCGTTGATTGGGTTGCTAAGAAGTTTCTGCTCAACGCGTTACAGGAAGAAGAAAAGCTTTCCTGGAGCGATCCGTGGCTCCAATCGATCGATCTCGAATATCACAATGTCGATCTTGAAACTGGCTTGTATTACGAGTTGGCGCGACAGGGCTCGATCCGCCGATTGGTGAAGGAAGAAGAGATCAAGACTGCGATCTTCACGCCACCGGAGACAACGCGCGCATTTTTCCGCGGGCGCTCAGTCGCGCGCTTCAACGACCAGATCGCGTCGATTCAATGGGATGAATTGGTATTTGCCAACGGCGCGCTCTCGCGCCGCGTGGGACTTCCCGAAGCTTTCGCCGACGCGCGTCTTGAAGCGCTCAATCAGGCCGCGCGCAACGGAACAGATTTCTCCGAATTCATGCGCGCTGTCAGCGCGGTTGATTAATTAGGTAGCGGCGATTGACTCAATCGCCATGGCGGTTCGGTGAACCGCCTCTACCTGAAGGCGCTACGACCAGGTGATCAGGCGCAGCTCGTGCGTTTGCATCAGGTTTGGATGCGTCGGAACGACGCGGACGCTAAATCCGTAGGCTCCGCTTTCTGACGCCGGGACGGAGCCTTGATAAACGTAACTGCCATCGCCGTTGCGGCCGCTCGGATTCAAAATGGTGACCGATGGATTCTTGATTCCGCCGTTGTCGGCTTCGCCGTGATACGCTTCGACTCGCACGTGGCTTGGATCGACATCTCCGAGATTAACGTGCGCAGTAACTTGAAGCGATTCGCCGACCAAAACGTTTTGTCGATCCTTGTTGCCAACCTGCACGTCGTAGATCCGAAGCTGCGGCCAAACTTTCCGCATGTGCGATTTCCATTGGCTCAAATTCGTTGCCGGCTCACAGCCATTCTGCGAAAAATTCTCATGCGACCGCGCAGCTGGAACATACAGCCGTTCGGTGTATTCCTTCACCATTCGGTGCGTGTTGAAGATCGGCGTGACGCTGCGGATTGATTCGCGCATCAATTGCAACCACGCCAGCGGCAGTTTCCCGTCGGGCTTTGCGTAATAAAGCGGAATGATCTGGTTTTCGAGCAATTGATAGAGACTGTTTGAATCGACTTCGCTTTGGAACTCAACGGTGCCGTCGTTGATTTCGGGGGCGATGGCCCAGCCGTTGTTGCCGTTGAATGCCTCAAGCCACCAACCGTCGAGCACACTAAGATTAATGCCGCCGTTCGGGCAGCATTTCATTCCGCTTGTGCCGCTCGCTTCCATCGGCCGCAGCGGCGTGTTCAACCAAAGATCGACACCCTGCACCAGCCGGCGCGCGATGTAGCTGTCGTAGTTTTCCAAAAACACGATGCGATTCTCGAATCCGGCTTCGCAGCTGAACTTGTAGACTTGTTGGATCAACGCACGGCCGCCTTCGTCGCGGGGATGGGCTTTGCCGGCAAAAACGAATTGGACCGGACGCGTCGTGTCGTTCAGTAAACGTTTCAGCCGATCCTTGTCGCTGAACAAAAGCGCGCCGCGTTTGTAAGTTGCGAACCGCCGCGCGAAACCGATTGTCAGAACTTCCGGATCAAGAATCCGATTCACATTGCGGATCGCTTCGGGCGAATCCCCGATGCGTTGCCGCCGCAGGCGCACCCGATCACGGACAAATTCTACGAGCCGCTGCTTCAATTTTTGATGAGCTTCCCACAGTTGCGCATCGGGAATGTCCATGACGCGGCGCCAAAAATCCGGCTCGCTAATGTGCTCTTCCCATTCACCGAGATATTTCCGATAGAGCGCCGAAAACTCGGGCGCCATCCACGTTTTGGTGTGAATGCCGTTGGTCACGCTGGTGATCGGCACTTCGTGTACAGGTACGCCGTTCCAAACATCCTTCCAGATCGAGCGACTAACGTCGCCGTGCAATTTGCTCACTCCGTTTGAGTGGCGGCTCATTCGCAGGGCCATGATCGTCATGCTAAACGGATCGGAGCGATCTACCCGCGTTTGACCGAACGAGAAAAGCTCGTCGAACGGAATTCCGATCTCCTTGGCGAAATCGCCAAAGTATTTCCGCACCATGTCGCGCGGGAACGAATCGTTTCCGGCCGGCACCGGCGTGTGAGTCGTAAAAACGTTGGCCGCAGCCACGATCTGGAGGGCAGAATAGAAATCGAGTTTTTTGTCGGCGACCTTTCTGCGAATTCGCTCGAGCGCGAGAAACGCCGAGTGGCCTTCGTTCATATGAAAAACTTCGGGTTCGATCCCAAGCGCGTTGAGTGTTCGCACGCCGCCAATGCCGAGCATGATTTCCTGACGCATCCGCATTTCCTGATCGCCACCGTAGAGCTCGGCGGTAATGAGGCGGTCTTCGGCATTGTTCTCAGGAGTGTCGGTGTCGAGAAGAAACAAGCTGATGCGTCCGACTTGGAGCTGCCACACTTTCGCAAAGACTTCGCGATCGAGGATTCGAACAGAAATCAGCAAGTTGGTCCCGTCGCGTTGGACTTCTCGAATCGGGAGATGATGAAAATTCTGATTGAGACTAATCGCTTGTTGCGCGCCGTCTTTGTCGATTTCCTGCCGAAAATAACCGTGGCGATAAAGCAGGCCGACTGCGACGAAGTTTAGATCGAGATCGCTCGCGGATTTGCAATGATCTCCCGCCAGAATCCCGAGGCCGCCGGAATAATTTGGAATCGACTCATGAAATCCAAACTCGGCGGAAAAATATGCGATTGGTTTCTTAATCGAAACACCGGGTCCGGTCTTGCCGTAGGTATCCTGACGCGCGAGATAGTTTCGGAACGTGTCATGAACCTGTTTCAGTTCGCGAAGAAACGTCTTGTCCTGCGCCAGCTCTTCCAAACGCGCTTGACGCGAAAGCTGCAACATCCGCACCGGATTGTGATTGGTGCGGTCCCAAAGATCGGGATCGAGATGGCGAAACAGGCGCCGGGCGGCCGGCTCCCAGGTCCACCAAAGGTTGAAAGTGATCTCGCGCAGTGGCTCGAGCGCTGCCGGAAGAGTAGGGATTACGTTATAGATCTGGAACGTCGGCATGGGCGGCAGCGAAGTGGGAAGGTGGCGAAGAATTGTTGAGTCGGCAAGTTTCTCGAGTCGCTAGTGCATAACCTGCGCCAATTTTCTCTCTAGATAACCCTCTTACGGGGAGAGACGTAGAGACCGACCAAGAATCCGGTCACGAGACCGCACAGATGCGCCGAGGTGCTAACTTGCGGTGTGGAAATATCGAACGCGACCTGAATCACAATGATCATCAAAATGTTGAGCAATCGTTGCTTTGCCTGCCAGGCATGGCGATGACGAACCAGGAACCCCGCCCAAGCGCCAACAATCCCCATGACGCTGCCGGATGCGCCGATCAATTCCGCTGGGTGGACAACCTTTAACATCGTCAGCGCGACCACGCCGGCGCTCGATCCGATGCCGGATACCAAGTAAGCGACCGCAAACCGAAACGAGCCGATGGTTCGCTCGAGCGAAGGCCCGAGAACATAAAGCGCAAATAGATTAAAGATGAGATGCGCCCAGCCGTAGTGAAGAAACAACGCGGTAAGCAACCGCCAAAATTCACCTTCGCCGATCACCTCGCTGTAATCCAGAGCGCCGAGTCGACGCATTACAATTAAGTTGTCCAATGCGCCTCTGTGCAGTTCGACAAAGAAAACGGCAATATTGATGAGAACGAAAAGAAATACGATTGGCGATTCCTTTAAGCGCCGATAGAGATCGTACTTCCACGAGTTCTGCGGTCGAGCCGCTGCGTTACCGTGCCAACGCGTCGCCAGGGTACGAAATGCTCTCAACTGTTCGCGCACTTGGGTGGTTGGATGGAGCCATTGAAGGAGCGCAGTCAATCTTAGGGCCGATTCGTATCGGCCATGTTCCGCCAATTGCGAAGCTTTCCTCAGGCCGACCGCCGGCAAAAACAAAAGAACAAACCATGCACCGCCGCCGACGTATCCGGCCATCGCCCGGTTTAAAAACCAGGCGATTCCGGTGATTGCGAGAACAACGATGGCAGCCACGCGCCAGCCGCGAAAAATTCCGCCCGGGCGCCACGCGCGCGCCAGAACAAGCAACGGGGAAATCACTGCCACGAAGAGGAAAATGTGATTTAAGTCCACAAACGAACCGGGAGGTTCGACTTTTGACGTTTGAAGTCAACCGTCGATGGTTATGGTCGATCTTGTATTATGGGAATCACCGTTACCGATTACCTCGATGTTGTTTCATCCTGGTGTTTCTGGAGCGAGCCGACTTGGGCTGGGCTGAAAAAGCGGTACGCAGGTCGCGTTTCGTTTCAGTGGAAGATCGCGCTGATGGACCCGACTGGTTTGCCCACGTCGCGAGAGCAGGAGCAGTGGTTTTATCGCCGCAGCGGAATGTTGATGCGCTCTTCGTTCATGCTGAATACGGACTGGTATGACCCGAGTTTGAAAGAATGGCTGCCTCCAAACGCTGTGGCCGAAGCGGCAAAGGATTTTGGCATTACCGATGATCGTGTCCGGCTGGCATTGGGTCACGCGGCGCTGCGCGAGGGAAAGAAAGTAAGTGATTGGAACGTTTGCGTAGAAATCGGAGCCAACGCGGGAAAGCTCGACGGAGCGAAGTTACTTGAAGCGGCGCGATCGGCTGCTGTGGAGAAGCGTCTGCGAGAATCGACCGCCGAATTTCATGCCATGCAAATCACGCAGCGGCCAACCTTTGTGATCGATACGAATATTGGTGATCGCGCCGTTTTTTCGGGGATTGTGAGACTTGAACCGATCGCGGCGACGATCGACAGCATGCTGGATGACGCTGTTTTTTACGCCACGCATAAGGCGCATTTCGGCGACCCGCCGTCGAAATAAAATTGCCGGGGTTGCGAATTGCATTTTCGGCTCGCTAACTGCTTCGATTTATCTTGCCAGCGTCAAAATGTTGCCTACAACTTCCCTTCGGCTCGCGATTAATGACGCGGGCACTTTGCGGCGGTCCTCGCAGCCGCGGCAAAGCAGAGTGTATCGGCATATCGGGAAAGTGGATGTCGATGAAATGCGAAAGGACAAAACACCGGCGAAGTGGCGCACTCCCATCTCGCGGACCAGGAGATTAGAATAATCTGCAACCACAAATTCGTGTAAACGGCCGCATTCGCGCTCGCGAAGTCAGGGTCATTTTGGGGGCAAGCGGCCAACAGCTTGGTGTCTTGAAATTGTCGGACGCCTTGCGGGAAGCGCAGAGCCGCGGACTCGATCTGGTCGAGATCGCGCCGACCGCCAACCCGCCGGTGTGCAAAATCGTCTCGCTGGGTAAGTTCCGTTACGATCTTTCCAAGCACGACAAGGACAAAAAAGCCGGTGGCGCGAAGTTAAAGGAAATCAAGTTTCGTGTGAACATCGATGAGCACGATTACCTGACCAAGGTCCGCCACGGCGAAGAATTTCTGGACCGCGGCAACAAGGTCCGGGTGCAGCTGCAATTTCGCGGCCGCGAAATGGCGCACCAGGAATTCGGGATGCAGCTGATGGAAAAAGTGAAGAACGATCTTTCCGGAATGTCGCAAGTGGAAATGGAGCCCAAGATTACCGGCCGCAATGTCACCATGACGTTGGCCCCGCTTCCGGCGAACCGACGAAAACGGCGTTTTCTTCCGCCGCCCAAGGAAAAGGAAGCCGCAGCGGCTGAGTCTCAGAACGGCAGTAATTCCTAAACTGCTGTCTCGATTAACGAGATTGGTTCAGTGTTTCTTCGGCGGAGCTTTCGGCGGAGCCGCCACTGGCGTTCCGGTCGGGACCGCATTTTGGGACAGGATTTTTTGCAAACGCGCCTTGCGATCGAGCGCCTCTCTGTTTTTGCCGTTGATCTTTAGGGCCACGTCGTTTTCGGTCATTGCATTCTGGACGTCTCCCCGGGTCTCATAAATGTAGGCACGATAATTGTGATATTTAATCTCGCCGGGAGTGAGTTTGCTCGCTTCGGCGTAATCGGCCAGAGCCTTATCGTTCTCGCTGATCCTCATCTCGATCGCCGCTCGCTGCTCGAAGGCTCGAGGATCAGGTTTGATTTTGATCGATTCGTTCAAATCATTCATCGCGTCCTGGAACCTGTTATCGTTTGCATAGGCGAAGGCACGTTGTTGAAAGGCCAATGCCAGGCTGGCCGTGAATTTGCGGTCCTTTTCCGCGGCCTTGCGGAAACCATCGACGGCTTTGTCCCAGTTTTGGTCCTTGGCAGCTTGCGAAGCTTCCCGCGCAATTTTCGCGGCTTCCGGATTTCCTTCCTGCTGAGCGGCTGGCGCAAACGCCAAACCCAGTGTGGTGATGAGGCAGAGAGCGAACAATGTTTTCATGGTTAGCGAAGTTAACGGTTAGATTGACCAAACAATTCAAAATTGGCCATCACAATTCTTACGGTTGGCCGGTCAGGTTTGCTCCGGGGTCGGGGCCTGTTCGATGTCGACTTTTGGCTCGGGTTCTGATGACGCCTGCGCCGGGCCGGGTTCGTCCACCCGGACAATTCGCAAAGCGCGCCCTGTTTTCTCATCAATCTGGATTATCGCGCCGTGCAAGCGAACTTCTCCAGCGGCAACCGGAAATGATGCCGGTAAATTGGAAACGAAGCGGTTCATGATCGGTTCGACTGTGCGTCCGAGAATCGAATTCACCGGGCCGCACATGCCGGCGTCGCACAGAAATGCCGTTCCCCCGGGCAGAATTTGTTCGTCCGCGGTTTGCACGTGAGTGTGAGTGCCGAGTACCGCTGAAACTTTCCCATCCAGAAAACGGCCCATTGCGATTTTCTCGCTCGTCGTTTCACCGTGAACGTCAACGATGATGTTTGGAGTCTCCTCGCGCACCCTGGCAACGATCGCCTCCACCGCGCGAAATGGATTATCGAGGATCGGTTGCATGAACGTGCGGCATTGCACGTTGATCACGCCGATCTTCCCCTTTGCCGTCTCCAGCACGATGGATCCATGCCCCGGCGCCCCGGCCGGATAATTGACCGGACGCAACAGCCGCGGCTCGGTCTCGATGAACGTCAAAGTTTCCTTTTGGTCCCAAACGTGATCGCCGGTTGTCACCACCGCCACTCCAGCTCGGAGAAGATCGATCGTGATTTTGCCGGTAATTCCGCGGCCGCCAGCTGCGTTTTCTCCATTCACCACGATAAAATCGAGCGCGTGCTGCTCCTTCAACTCCGGGAGTCGCGAGATGACCGCGTTACGGCCGGGCTCGCCCACGATATCTCCGAGAAAAAGTACCGTTAGCATTGAACAGGATCGTATTGAACAGGTTCAAAACGTCGATGCTAAATGAATGACGAATGCCAAATGACGAGTGACGAAGTAATTTCAAACGAAAAAGACCGGCCCCCATTCGTTTGTCATTCGTGCTTCGGCATTCCTTCGACATTCGACATTCGTGTTTCGGCATTCCTGTTCCTTGCGTTATTGGCATTTTCAACAGCCGGTCGCGCCGCTGACAACCTCGGTGTACTCGGCAGCAAACCGAATTGGGATGTTCTCGAGCACTATCAGCGCACCATCACCCACGACGAATTCGTGCATCTTATTAACGACGTTTATTGCACGCACGGAGTTCCTGACGATTTGATCAAGATAGACAACGATTCAGCGCAGATCGTGAAAAATCGGGATTCGAAATCCACGTTCACGCTGCAATTTGCGGCGAACGAAAATTCGAAAGCGCACATTCCTCGACTTTGGCGAACGGCAAAATCCTTGCCGCCGGCAAAAACCGATAAGCCGCTCGCCGGATTGCGGATCGCGCTCGATCCCGGTCATCTCGGCGGCAAATGGGCGAAGATGGAAGAACGCTGGTTTCAGGTTGGCAGCACGAAACCCGTAACCGAGGGCGATCTGACGCTGCGCGTGTCGCGATTGCTCGCAACGCGGTTAAGAAAACTTGGCGCGACAGTCTCGTTCGTTCGTAACAGCACTGAACCAATCACGCCCAAACGCCCTCGCGATTTCCTCGATCTCGCCAAGAAAATCCTGATCAAGAACGGAGTGCCGCGACCGCGTGACGAGGTGCTTAATCCGATGGACCCGGCGAAAGAAGGAACGATCCGCTGGCAAAGCGAGATGTTGTTTTACCGGTACAGCGAAATCCGGCGTCGAGCGGTGCTGGTGAACACAAAACTGCATCCCGATCTCGTTTTATGCCTTCATTTAAACGCCGAAGGCTGGGGCGAGCCCTCGAATCCGACGTTGATCGACAACAATCATCTTCATTTGCTGGTGAACGGTTCTTACTTGCAGGACGAACTCGCTCTCGACGACGAACGCTTCGAGATGATCCGGCGTCTGCTCAGTCGCACTTACGACGAGGAGCTGCCAATTGCCGATACGGTTGCGACTTCGATGGCCAAGGCGACGGGACTGCCTGCTTACCAGTATCCGACTACGCTCACGACGACGAAAGTTGGTTCGAGCGGTTATGTTTACGGGCGCAATTTGCTTGCCACCCGAATTTATCGTTGCCCGGTCGTCTACTGCGAACCTTATGTCATGAACAGCAAGGACGGCTTCGCCCGAATCCAGGCGGGAGATTACGAAGGCACCAAGGAAATCAATGGCGTCGAACGCAAGAGTATTTTTCGTGAATACGCCGACAGCGTGGCCGACGGATTGCGAGAATATTATTCGAAGACGCGTTGTAGCGGCGGTCTATGACCGCCGATTATGTCTAGTGTCGGCGCTCGCAGAGCGCTGCTACAGTTCGTCCACCGCTTCGCGAATGTCATCCATCGTTACTTCGCGCGACAAACTTGCGGAACCGATTTCCCGACTCACCACGAATCGGATCGCACCGTGCACGAATTTTTTGTCGAACTTCAGTGCGTCGACAATCTTCTCGCGTCGAAAATCTTTTGGAAGCTTCGTCGGCAACCCGAACTTGCGCAGAAGATCGACAATTCGATCTCGTTCCTGTTTCGAAAGGCCTGCCTTTTTTATTGAGATTTCGCAAGCCGCGATAATGCCAAGACTGACTGCTTCGCCATGCGCGATTCCGCGGTAGTCGGCTGCCCGTTCAATTCCGTGGCCGACGGTGTGACCGAAATTGAGCAGTGCACGGTCGCCCTTCTGCTCGTGCTCGTCTCGTTCGACGATCCGCGCCTTCAATTCGACATTTCGCCGGACCAGTGGCGCGAAATCGATATCTTTGGGATTGACCGCTTCTAGTTCGCGGAACATTTCCGCGTCGGCAATGATTGCGTGCTTGATGATCTCGGCAAAGCCCTGGTTGATCTCGCGTTGCGGCAACGCTTTCAAGACGTCGACGTCATCGAGGACCAGCGTCGGCGGGTGAACCGTTCCGATGAGATTTTTGCCGGCGCGCGCGTTTACACCAGTTTTCCCGCCGATCGAACTGTCGACCATCGCCAAAAGCGTGGTTGGGATTTGCACATGCTTAATCCCCCGCTTAAAAATCGCGGCCACAAAACCGGAGAGATCTCCAACGACCCCGCCGCCAAGGCCAACCACAAATGATTGTCGGTCCAGGCCCGCGCTCAGCATCTGTTCACAGATCTCGCTGGCTTGTTCGAGGGTTTTGGACTCCTCGCCGGCCGGAATTGTAATCAGTTTCGGTTCGTAATCTGTCGATCTAAGATTTTTCGCGAGGCCTCCGGCAAACAGCGGCCCAACGTTCGTATCCGAAATGATCGCGCACCGTTCGGGCGGCAATTGTTCTGCTCTGAATATCTCGCCCGCGCGCGCAAACAAGTCCGAGGCGGTCAGCACACGATACCGGTGTTTGGCAGACTGAATCTCCATCGAAGTCACGCCGGAACGGTATTGGCTTTTGCTGTTTGGAAAAGCAAAACCGGTTGCTCGCGAGCGCTTTCGCATTGACCAATTGCATGCGATCTTGTGTAACTAGCCTATGCCCGACGAGTCACCGCCTCCGCCGCCTGTCTCGGATTCGCCGAAGTCAACGGGGTTGCCTTCGAACATCGCCGCCGCACTCGCCTGCATTCCGCTTATCGGCGGCATCGTCTTCTTCATTTTGGAAAAGCAGGACTCGTTCGTGCGTTTTTATTCGATGCAATCGATTGTGTTTGGGCTTGCCTGGTTCCTGTTCAACATCGTCGCGGCCATTATTCACGCGATTTTCGGCGCGATTCCGGCCATCGGCGGTATCCTCGTGTTTTTCTGGGCCATCATCGCCGCGATTGTCCACATCGCATTCGTCGTTCTTTGGATCATCGCCACGGTGAAAGCGTTTACCGGCGTGCGATGGGACATCCCCTACGTTGGTCCGATGGCCCGGAAGCAAGTCGGCGAGTCATAATCCGGTAGAGGCGATTGACCTCAATCGGTCCGAGCCGGACTGGCACTGTGGCGGTTGATTCGCTCGTTCCCACTCGCTCACCCTCACGGGCTTGCCCGTCTATGTCGCTCGGCTCCCGCCGGCTCCATTCACCGAACCGCCGCTACCTAGAATCTTCACGACGACTTCGGTTAAAACCAGTTCGTGATCGAGTTGGGTCGTGACCAGCTGCAAATTCGCTGCAAGGCAAGCTTTCATGCCCCTGATCAATTGATCCGTTTGAAAACGGTGGGCATTTTGCGCGGCGATCCCGAGGGCAAAGGCGTTGACTGTTCCGTCTTTCTTGCGCGGCAGATGCGCAGTCGCATCGGCTGGTAAGCGATTGATCGCAGAAATAAACGGGAACGGCGCATGCGGCCGCGACATTCCATGACGTTCCATTAAATCTTTCGCGAGCAGCAGATTTCGAACGGTCGGAAGGATTGCGACCAACAAAATGCCGATCGCGCTCTCGCCCTGATCGAGTAATTGCCGCACTAACTCGATCGCGCGCTCGAGATCGCGCTCGGCCAGTGCGTTGCTCAAATCGAAAATCACGCCCTCGCGGGTGAGCGGCACCATTTCGCGGACGAGATTAATATTCACGGCGCGTTCCTCGCCGAGATAAATGTCGATCTTCTCCAGTTCATTCTCGATCTCCCGGGTGTCACCGCCGGTGAGCAACACGAAAAGTTCGAGCGCGTCATCATCGAATTGCAGTTTTCGCTTTTTCGCCCGCGCCTGAACAATTTCTGTCGCTTCCACTTCCCAGCCGCCGCGGCTGGAATCGAGCTTGTCGAAAACTTGCAGCTCCGCGCGTTTGACCAGCGATTTGTAAAACGAACGCCGTTTGTCGACTTCGATTGCGCTGATCAAAAAGCTGAGTTCCGAACCGAAGCCTTCGTCGATCGTTTCCATCAGTTCTTCCAGTGCGGTCTGCACCGACGCTGAGCGCGCTTTCTGATCGTCGCCGAGGAAGTTCGCGTTTTTCAACCAGACGACCTTCGAACCTCCGAAAAACGGCAGCGTCCGCAGCGCTTCGATGGTTGATCTTATCCGCGCGGCGGCTTGGTCGGCGTTGTCCGCTGCGCCGTCAATGATTTCGAGTCCGAAATCGCCGGCATGCGCGGGTTTCAATTTTTCGGCCAGCTCTGCCGCAATGTGTTTGACCTCGACATCATCCGAACCGACGACGGCGTGAATTTTGGCGGGCGCTGCGGCTTTGGTCTTCGCTTTGGGCACAGGAGTGACTTTGCCGATCTAATGTATTGAGGGCAAGCGCGTCGAGCGATCTGTTGTAGCCACGGCCCTGTGGGCCGTCTTCTCGAAAGCAGCGAAACGTCGCACAGCGACGTGGCTACAAATTATTTGCCTGCTGCAGAGAAGATCCGAAATCTTTTGAGGCGTAATCGCGGAACTTTTCTTCCAATGCCTCAACGGTTGCAAAATCTGACGGATAAAATTGGGCCAGCGCCGTTTCGAAGGGTTGATGTCGTGCCAGGGCGTCCAGCAATTTCAGAAAGCTGGGTTTGTCGGTGGTGTCGAGAAACCGCACGAGACGCTCGGATTCATCGTAAAATGTGTGCACTTGTTCCGACGGAGGATGAGTCATGGCGACCAAAGCCGGCAGCGGAATCAGGTCGCCGGGCGCGATCGAGTCGGAGTGCGGTTTGCTGATGTAACCGCGCGCTCGTTGATAACTTGCGTGGGCATCCTTTGAAATGAACTGAGCTAATCCTTCATCCAGCCAGCAGGGGATTCCGTCCGTGTAAAAACGATGGAGAACAAGGTGGACAATCTCGTGACCGAGCGAGTTGTTGCTAAATTTGTATGCCGGATTGCGTTGAATGAAGAGACTGCCAGCGGAGTGAATACCGCCGGTCCATTGTTCGAGATGTCCGAACACCTGAAATTGCTGCCATTCTTCGGGACGCTCGAAAATATAAATGTGCGATTTGATGTCGGTGGTGAGTTGATCGCGTTCCAGTTCTTTGGCGATGACGCGGTAATGGAACTCGGCTTCGACGGAAACCGGGGTCGCAACGTAACTGTGAACGAAGTGATAAATGAAATGTTCGGTCTCAGCGTGTTTCCATTGGTCGGGATGAATTGCCAGTGCTTTTTCGCCGAGCGGATTCGGATCGCGCTGGCTTAGCTGCGAAAATTCGACCTCCGTAAGCGAATTAAGGCCGAAGTCAGATTGATCCTGCGCAACGGCGGTTGATAGGATCGACATCGTAACAGCGAGCGTGATGATCGATAAGCAGCGCATCGCTGCTGACGGAGCTAATTTCGTGCGAGAAGATGGTGTAGTCTGGGGAGCGCACGCGCCCCGCGTGCACTCCCCAGACACCTACACCCTTGACCGGCGCCGCCCCGCAGTACGGGTGTACTTCGCGGGCCGTCGTTTCGGCTCGATCTTGTTCAAGCCCGTCCCGCTTTTTACCTCCATGATTTGGTCGCGTAAAAGCGCGGCGCGCTCGAACTCGAGATTGGCTGAGGCCTGCTGCATCTCATCTTCGAGCTCTCGCAATAACTCCGTCAGATCGAAATCGCCGCCGACTTCGCGGATCACCGAGGATTCGATTTCCCGGCCGCGCAAGATCGTGTGCAAACTTTCCTGAACCGCGCGGCGCACTGTTTGGGGCGTGATCCCATGCTTTTCGTTGTATTCGATTTGCTTGGTGCGTCGATACTCTGAGATCGAGATCAGTGCCTCCATGCTTTGAGTTACGACGTCGGCAAAAAGAACCACCTCGCCATTGACGTGACGCGCGGCGCGACCAGCAGTCTGAATCAACGAAGTCTGGCTGCGCAAAAATCCTTCCTTGTCCGCGTCCAGAATGCAAACCAGTGAAACTTCAGGGAGGTCGAGGCCTTCGCGGAGCAGATTAATTCCAACCAGGATATCGAACTCTGCGGCACGCAGGCCACGCAAAATCTCGACCCGCTCGATTGTGTCGATGTCGCTGTGGAGATATCGAACCTTCAAACCGACGTCGCGGAGATAATCGGCGAGATCTTCGGCGGTGCGTTTCGTCAACGTTGTGATCAGAATGCGTTCGCTTTTTTCAACCCGCTGGCGACAAAGCTCTATCGTATCGTCGATCTGATTCTTCAGGGGCTTGATTGTGATTTTCGGATCGAGAAGTCCGGTCGGCCGAATGATTTGCTCCACTACGAGTGGTGCGCCGGGCGTGTGGACATCGAACTTTTCCGGCGGTTCGTCGGTCCGCGAAATAGGTACTTCGCCCTTTGGCGAACGATTCTTGCCGGGCAGAACAAACGGGACCAATTCTTCCTTCCCAATTCGCTGACGACGGTGAGGCGCGTAACCTTTGTTTCCTACGACGCTGTTCTGGATTTCGAATTCCGCGGGCGTTGCGCTCACGTAGATGAGCTGGTTCGTCGCCTTCATGAACTCGTCGAAGTTGAGCGGCCGATTGTCGAGCGCGCTCGGGAGACGGAAGCCGTAGTTGACCAAAACCGTTTTGCGCGACCGGTCACCTTCGTACATTCCGCCGATCTGCGGGATCGTTGCGTGCGATTCGTCGATCACGACCAGAAAATCTTTCGGGAAGAAATCGATGATCGTGTACGGTTTCGAGCCGGGCGGTCGACCGGAAAGATGGCGGGAATAGTTTTCGATGCCGTTGCAGAAACCCATTTCCTGCAGCATTTCGAGATCGTACTCCGTGCGGATACGTAGTCGCTGTGCCTCGAGGAGTTTGTTCTGCGATTCGAGAACTTTGATCCGGTCCTCCAACTCCGCGCGGATTGTTTGAAGCGCGCGGTTCAGTTTGTCGGCCGGAGTAACGAATTGCTTGGCCGGATAAAACACGATCAGGTTGAGCGATTCGCGTGCGTGTCCAGTCAATGGGTCGAACCGCGTGATTGCGTCGATCTGGTCGCCGAAAAATTCGAGACGGACCGCGTCTTCGTCGGCCGTCGCTGGATAAACTTCAACCACGTCGCCGCGAACACGGAATTTGCCGCGCGAGAAATTGATGTCGTTGCGCTCGTAGAGCATCTCGACCAATCGCCCGAGGACAGCTTCCCGCGAGATGTGCTGGCCACGTTTCACGCTGAGCAACATTCGTTCGTAATCTTCCGGCGAGGTGACACCGTAAATACACGAGACGCTGGCGACGACGATCGTGTCGCGTCGCGAAAGCAATGAGCTGGTCGCTGACAAGCGCAGGCGTTCGATCTCCTCGTTGATCGACGAATCCTTTTCGATGTAAGTATCGGTGCGCGGGATGTAGGCTTCGGGCTGGTAATAATCGAAATAGCTGACGAAATATTCGACCGCGTTTTTCGGGAAGAATTGCTTGAACTCGGAGTATAGCTGCGCGGCCAGCGTTTTGTTGTGCGAAATGACCAGCGTTGGCCGGTCCAGCTCCCGAATTACATTCGCAATGCTGAAAGTTTTGCCCGAACCGGTGACGCCAAGCAGCGTCTGATGGCGATTACCCGTCTCAACGGCTTTGATCAGCTTCGCAATCGCCTGGCCTTGGTCGCCGCGCGGTTTATAGTTCGATTCGAGCTGAAAAGCCATCCGACAACCTAGCATCGCAGGTCAGCCGCTGAAAGTCGTCGCACGGAATTGACTGGGCTGGACAAAGCGCGATAAAGATCGACAACTGGAGGAGCCCTGAATTCGCGAAAATTCCTCGCCGAGCTGAAGCGTCGCAACGTCTACAAAGTGGCCGTTGCCTACGTTGTTGCCGGCTGGGCGCTCGCCCAAGGCATTGCTCAGGTGCTGCCGGTGTTCGATATTTCGAACTCCGTTATTCGCTGGGTAATCGTGGCGATGATCTTCGGATTTCCTGTCGCGATGGTTCTCGCGTGGCTTTATGAGTTTACGCCCCAAGGAATCGTTCGCGAAGAAGATGTCCAGCCACAGGCGCGCAAAAGGGCCGGGCGTATTCTCGATTTCGCGATCATCGGCGTTCTTCTCGTTCTAATTGCGCTGTTGATCTACGGGCGGGTGCCTTTTCGAAGCTCAAGTGGAGAACCGATTCCAGAGAAGAGCATCGCAGTATTGCCGTTTGCGAATTTTAGCGACGACAAACAGAATGCGTTCTTTGCCGACGGAATTCAGGACGACATTTTGACCGCGCTCGCCCAGATTGGCGGATTGCGCGTGATCAGCCGCTCGTCAGTGATGCAATTTCGTGATCCGGCGGCGCACACGCTGCGCGAAGTTGGAAAGTTGCTTGGCGTTGCCAACGTCCTGGAAGGCAGTGTGCGGCGAGAAGGGGACCGGATCGTAGTAAACGTGCAATTGATCGACGCGCTCAAAGATCGACATCTTTGGGCGAACCGGTACGAACGCACGATCGCCGATTCGTTAGGCCTACAAGGTGAGCTCGCTTCCCAGATTGCGAACGAATTGCGGGTTACGCTGAGTCCGAATGAAAAAACGAACGTCGAAACCAAGCCGACCGATAACAGCGACGCTTATCTCGTTTACCTCCAGGCGAACCAGATTGAACGCGGCCCGGACACGTTGCTCGAGGATTACAAGAAAGCGGAACGGCTTTACGTGAAGGCGATTGCACTGGACTCCAAGTTCGCGCTTGCCCATGCGCGACTTGCATCGACCCGCGCGGAAATTTTTCATTACTACGAGCCGCTCGACAGTTGGAAAACTCGAGCACGATCCTCAGCTGAGACAGCGTTGCAGCTCCAGCCCAGCCTGGGCGAAGCGCACCTCGCGATCGGTCAGTGCACCTATTGGTTCGACCAGGATTACGACGCGGCACTCGCTGAATTCGACACCGCGCTGCGATTGGCGCCAAACAACAGCGAAACCGGTGGACTGATTGCGGCAATAAAACGGCGGCAAGGCAAATGGGAAGAGGCACTCGATGGGTATCGGAATATGAGCCGGCTAGATCCGCAAAATCCGAACATCGCTCGCAATCTGCTTTTTACCTGCACCTCGATGCGGCGTTGGGCCGACGCCGCGCACGAAGCCGAACGCATGCGCGCGATGGCGCCGGATTCGATCGTCGCCAAAACGCAGAAAGGATACGTCGACTTTTGGTGGAAAGGGGACACGAACTTGTTGAAGTCAATCCTCGCGGAGATTCCAGCCGAAACAGATCCCGAGGGCACGGTCACGACTTGTCGGTGGGATTTGGCGATGATTACGCGTGACTTCGCGACGGCGTCGCATGTCGTCGACGCCTCTCCACTCAACGATTTTTCGTATTTAAATGGCAGCACCACGCCGAAGAGTTTCCTTCAGGGGTGCATTTATCTCGCCCAGGGCAATGCTGTCGCCGCGCAAAAACTTTTTGAGATCGCTCGTCAAAATTTTGAGGCTGCGGTCAAGGAATCTCCGAAGAGCGCAGAACGCCACGCGAATTTCGGGTTGGTCAACGCGTTCATGGGGCGAAAAGAAGAGGCGATCCGTGAAGCCCGCCGCGCGGTGGAGCTCAAGCCGGAGTCAAAAGACGCGCTCGACGGCGCGCTGATGAGTGCTTATCTCGCGCTCGTTTATGTGCGAGCCGGCGAGAAAGATCTCGCGCTGCCGTTAATCGAGCGCCTGCTGAAAACCTCCGGCTCGGTCGACAGCGGAGATTACAGTATCAGTGTGAACGATCTGAAATATCGCTGGGAGTGGGACCCGATCCGGAGCGACCCGCGTTTTCAAAAACTAATCGAACAGGCGCCGCAGTGAACCCTGGGAAATTTTTCGCCGAACTTAAGCGGAGAAAAGTTTACGCGATCGCGATTGGCTACCTCGTGGGCGGATGGGCGCTCGCTCAGGGCCTGGCCCAGGTGCTGCCGGTGTTCGACGTTCCCAATTGGGTCGTTCGATTGCTCGTCGTCCTGATCATTGTCGGTTTTCCGGTGGCGCTCGCGCTTTCCTGGTTCTTCGATCTCACCCGCTACGGCATCGTCCGCACGCCGAACCTCAAAGACATCGACACAGCGCTGGCGCCGCGCTTCAGCGAAAACTCGATCGCCGTTCTCCCATTTGCCGATCTCAGCGCGAATCGCGATCACGATTATTTTAGCGACGGAATCGCCGACGAAATTCTAACGGCGCTTTCAAAGATTGATAATTTACGCGTTGCCGCGCGTCGCTCGTCGTTTTGGTTCAAGAATCGGCAGGCCGATTTGCGCGAGATCGCGGACAGGCTAAATGTCGCCCACGTTTTGGAAGGCTCGGTTCGTCGCGATGAAAACCGGGTTCGGGTGACGGCGGAACTCATCGATGCGCGTAAGGGTTTCACGGTTTGGTCCGACACCTTCGAGCGTGAAATGCAAAGCATTTTCGCGCTTCAAGACGAAATTACGCGCGCCATTGTCGATAAGCTGAAACTCAAGCTCGCGATCGCGCCGCCTGCGCCGATGCGCAGTTTTGATGCGTACGATTCCTATCTTCAGGGCCTGTTTTATTCCGACAAGAGCACCGAAGACGCATTGAGAAAGAGTCTTGGGTTTTTCGAAACTGCTTTGCAAAAGGACCCGCGATTCGGTCGCGCCTGGACCGGAATTGCAAAGTCGTGGTTGTGGCTGGCGGACGCTTACGTACCTCCGCTTGAGGCGTATTCGAAAGTTCGCGACGCCGCGTTGAACGCGCTGAAGATCGATAAAAGCGATGCAGAAGCGCATGTCTATCTCGCCGAAACGAAACGGATTCTCGACTGGAACATGGAGGGTGCGGCGCGCGAATTTTGCCGCGCGGTCGAGCTCGATCCGAGATCCACGTCTACAAATTATTTTTCAGCAGCGTTCTGGGCTGCGCTTGGCGATCGCGAGGACGCGCTCAGGTATTTGAAACGCACCGCCACGATTGACCCCGCATCGCTCTGGGTGAACAACGCTGCCTGTGAACTTTATCGGTATTTCGGTTTATACGACGAAGCCATCGCTGCCGGTGAGCGCTCCTTGCAGCTCGATCCGGCTTTTATTTATGGCGAGCCATTACTGGCTGCGCTTTACCGCGAGATGGGACGCTTCGACGAAGCAATTGCGCTTTATGAGAAAGCGCAGAGCGTCGGCGGACGGCCGGCATTCGGTCTCGCCATTACTTACGCAAAAATGAATCGGCCCGACCAATCGCGCGAAGTACTTGCTAAAGCGATTGCGGCGCGTGGACCTTACAATCCCGGCGATGCGGTCGCGCATGTCTACGTCGCTCTCGGGGCGCACCAGGACGCGATTCGGGAACTGGAGCGCGCCGCTAATGAACGCTCATCCTCACTGCACTTCATCGGAATTGCTCCCGAGTTTGCGCCGCTTCGTTCGGACAAACGGTTCGTATCGATCGTGGAACGGATTGGTCTCGACCCAAAAAAAGTCTTCGCGGTCAATCCGGCGTGATGAATTGAGCGAGGCGGCGGACTCTATTGCGGTATTGCGTGACGCGGATGAACGCGTTCCACGAATCCATAATCGGCCAATTCGTTGTGGACGGCGTGCCAGCCAAAAGCGAGCACCGCGATCAAACCGAAATACAAGATCGACATGATCCAGCGCTGAGCCGGTTTTACCTCGAAATAGCGCTGTTCTTCTTCGGTGCGTTTGCGAAACAACGAAAACAAGCGGGGCAGAGAGGTGATCACGATCAGCCAAACAATCAGGTTCGGATAAGTCCAGCCGAACCAAAGAAGAAGCGCAAATCCCGGCAACCAAAGCCAGCGCGACAGCGCTGTCACAATTCGGCCTCCGTCCAGAAAACCTACTGGCATTAGATTAAACAAGTTCAGGAAATATCCCGCTGAAGCGAGGGCCAGCAGAGTTGGAGAATGCATAATCTCGCCTAACGAATTACACGCGAGAGCTCCCAGGGCACCGAGCATCGGTCCGCCGATTCCGACGCAAGCCTCCATCCATGCGTTTTGAGGCTGATCTTTCAACAGAATGAATGCGCCCATGAACGGAATGAAAACAGGAGCGCTCACCGGCAAACCGAACTTCTTTGCCACGATCAAATGTCCGCACTCGTGAACGAACAGCAACAGAACGAATCCGACCGCGAATTGCCAACCAAAAACAAGAGCGTAAACGCCGATGGAAAGAATCATTGTTCCGCCGGATTTCAGAAGAATCGGGAGAAACTTGAGCGCCGGCAGAATGAAAAACTTCAGTTTCGCGAAAAACTTCAAGATGACGACAAACACGACGCCTACAGGTCCGAGCGCTTTCTTGAGGCGAGTCTGCCAACTCTGCTGCGACGGATGGGCCGCGTCAGTTTCGATCGCTGCTCCATCGGGTGTCCCGTTCATTTCATAACCTTCAATGGTTTTGACTTTACCTCAATCCCCGGGTCGGCCGCCAATAGCGTGTCAGTGAAATCAGACGGACGGGTTTCGCAATTCGTTGAATGCTCCACCAAGGTTCGCGAGAACGTCTCGCGCGACGAGCGATTCCTCACTCGCAACCTTGTGAAACATCGACAATTCGGCGCCGCGACCACATGCCCAGGCACCGATTCGGCCGCAGTCGTAAAGGGACAACTCGCGTCCCGCCAATCCGGCACAAACCCCCGTCAGCACGTCGCCCATCCCGCCGCTGGCCATTCCGGGGTTGCCGGTAGTGTTGTAACTGATTGGCTTTCCGCGTTCGCAAACGATCGTACGGCTGCCCTTCAGCAAAAGGGTGATCGGGAAACGGTCGCAGAAGTTTCGCGCGATTCCGGCGCGCGCCATTTTGCCGACATCCATCAATCGTTGCATCTCTCCCGGATGTGGGGTTAACAAGCGCGGCCCCCGACAACTTCGGAGAATGTCGATCTTCTCGGAGACAATGTTCAGCCCATCGGCGTCAACAATCATCGGCTGTGGCGCGTTCTCGATTAAATTCAAAATTTCTGGCGCCCGCGATTTTCCCAGGCCCGGGCCGAGCGCCCAAACGTCGACTTTTTCCTCGAGCAGATCGCGATATTTCCGAATAGGTTTCACCATCGCTTCGATCGGTGCCGCGCTGGCGACGATTTCGTAAATATCCTCCGGTACAAAAACTTCCACTAATCCGGCGCCGGCGCGAAGCGCGCCGTCGGTTGTCATGATAGCAGCCCCGACGAAGCCTTTCGATCCAGCAACAACGCCAATTCGGCCGAACTGGTTCTTGTAAGCGCTGAATTTTCGTCGCGAGAGAATCGAGGCGAGCGAACAGGGAGTGGCCACAAGTTCGTTCGGCGCGGCCGCATCAGGCCAGAGTTCAGGAAGCGGAACGACTTCGATGCGGCCGACGAAATCAAGCGCCGAATCGACAATCAGCCCATGCTTTGCGAAGCCGATTGTGACCGTGAAATCAGCGACGACCGAATCTTCCGGATCGTTCTCGCCTGAATCGGCGTCGAGTCCGGTGGGAAGATCCACGGCAAGGACAAACGCGTTTTCCTCGCGATGCAGCCTATTAATCTCGCACGCCGCGGAACGGATTGGCTCGCGAAGAAATGATTTCGCACCGGTACCGAGCAGGCCGTCCAGAATTATCGTATGCGGTGCGCGATCAATTGTGTCCACCAGTACCGATGTCGATTCGCGCACAGCCTTGAGTTTTTTTTGAGTGAGCTCGCTGCAATTGTCTTCGGCGAACGGCAAGCGGATATCGATCTTCCAACCGATTCGCTGTAACTGCTCCGCCGCCACGAGCGCGTCGCCCCCGTTATGGCCTTTGCCGGCAAAAACAAGACAGGTCGCGGGCTTCGGAAAAAATTGTCGCACCGCTCTGGCGACGCCCGTACCGGCCTGATCCATCAACGTTTCAACGCTGATTCCGCGCGCAAAGACAGCCTGTTCAGCGGCCTGCATTTGCGCCGAGCTTAAAACGGGCGATTCCAACTTAATCCTCCGCCTGGGCTGACGTGGATTTCTTCTTTTTGCTGGAACTTTTGCCGGTAGACGCCGTATCGGAGGATTTCTTGCTCTTCGATTTGGACGATGCCGATTTCGAACTAGAACCTTTAGAGCTCCGTTTGTGTTTCGAACGCGAAAGATCCGGATCGTGATAGTGGGTTTGATCGATAAATGGCTGAAGCGGGACCGTCTCGGGCTCCAGTGTCTCGGCAGAAGAACTGGAAACGATTCTCGTGGCGCCGGGGATGCGCGACACCGAGGCGCGGTTTTGGATTCCGTGCGCAATTTCTAGGGCGAGTTTCTGCCGATAAGCTGCGCTTTGCGCGTATTGCGCTTCGGCAGGATTGGTTAAGAAGCCGCATTCAACCAGTACCGATGGGATTGTTGTCCTCCGTAAAACGAAAAAGCCCCGGCGCCGCACACCGCGATTGGCCGATGGCGCGCCGCCGGCCACGTAATAGTGAATCGCGGAGGCAAGCGGCAAGCTTTGCGAGCTATAAAAATAAGTTTCGATGCCACTCGCGCTGCGCCGTGGCGTGGCATTGAAGTGAACGCAAACGAAGATCGCGTCCCGGTAGGAGTTGGCGATGGCGACGCGAGTTCCCAATGGAATAAAGACATCGTGGTCTCTGGTCATCACGACGCGATAACCGTACCCTTGCAGCACCGATCTGAGGCGCAGAGCTACATCCAGGTTCATTGTCTTCTCGTCCACGCGCTGGCCCGCAATTCCACCTCGATCGAATCCGCCGTGACCGGCATCGATGACGACAGTGGTTGAGGGCCGGCTTCCTTCAGGTACAACGACGGCGCGGGCGCGCGCAACGGGAGTCGGAGTCGATCGTGGTGCATTGACACGGTGTTCTCGTTCCGAAAGCGAGCTGGGGGCGGGAAGAGCGCGGGCGGCGGGAACGATCCACGGACCGGCGAGCAGCAAGATTAAAATGAAAATGTGTTTGCGCATGGCTACTCGTCTTTCGATGGGTTAGGCGGCCGCGCGGAAAGCTTCGGAGCGGTATCGCGTGTTGCCTGTGTCAGCGGTGTGTCCATCATTCCACCTGCAACTTTTATCACACCATCATTGGAATGGACAAGGCGCGGCCGGCTTTTGGTTTCGGCAAAGCTGGCTCGTGAAACAAGTTCGCCGTTCAACCCAACCCTCGCGTAGGACCACATTCGGGGAGCGGCGCAATACAAAACGTGAAGTTGGTTAGACTGATCGAACTCGGCCTGCGGTTGATCGAATGCGATGATCTGGCCTAACGAGTAAGTTGCATAAACCATCCCGCTGTCCTTGTCTTCGACCCGGACATAAAGCGAAGTGTGATCAGGGAAGCGGTTCGTCATTAGTGAATAAGTGCGAACATTTCCGGAGGCGTTGCCAACCTGCGGGACGCCAACCGTTTTCTGCCAGATCGGCCGGGCATCGGTGACTTCAAAAACCTTCGTCGGCGAATAGAAAAACTTATTCAGGTCCCCAAAAAAAATGTGGGCGCGGACCCGGTAGGTGCCGAAATCGTGCACTCCATATAACGGTGTCAGGTTGATCTTGCGCGTGACCCGCTGACCGGCTCCGAGACTCAGCGGCTCGCTGGTGGCGTTCGAAATTTGGGGAATTGATTGACCTTCGCCGCCACTAACTTCGAAGCCAAACCACGGCTGGCCTCCGCGGTCGCGAAGATCGACCTCGCGTCCGGCGAGATTCGTGATGGTAAGGTTGGCGACCACCGGCTCGTAGGCAATGAACTGCAATCGTGGAAATTTCAATTCGACCTGAATTTGCGCGAACGCGCTGCCGGTGAAAAACCACAGTCCGACCAGCGCCCAGCGCAACTTCATGAAAACGTAAACTATCGTAAAGCCGCGCAGTTGCATAGAAAAGTGCTATGCCGATTGCCTGTGCGACCGGTGCTCTTCCTTCTCGCGGTCGACCGCGTCGATCAGAATTTCGTCCCATGGCGTGGTGATGGTCTCCAGCGGGGGCCGGACACTGCGCTCGTAGGCGAATTCGACATATTTCCACGCAATGATCTCGAACAGAGCGTCGGGGCCGCGCGCCGCAGTTGTTTCGGCGTGCACGATTTTGCCATTCCGCAAAAATAACAGTCCACTCTTTCCGTCTTTGACCATTTGCACCGCTCCATTGAGAAGGCTGAGGCAACACATTTGCAAAACGTCGACTGCGTGGAAAAGATCCGGCGTGTCGTTCGGGGTCTGTTCAGCACGCTCGATCACCGCAAGTAAATCATCGCCGGAGATCGGCTCTGGAAAGACTTTGCTGTCGGCAATTTCAAGTCGCCGCTTGTCGGCGGCGTAATTTGGGAAGAACAAAACCTGCATCCCGGAGAAGGTCTCGCTTAATGCGGAACCGAGCGCGAGGCCATTGATTCCTTCGGCTTCGAGTTGGGTCAAAAGCAAATCGCAGCGTTGATGGCGTCTCGCCCAGTCCATGGCTTCGGTGTCGCTCGGAACAAGATAACAGTGGTGGCGCGTATAATTTTTCACCATTTGCACCAGAGCATCACCCATTTCGGGATCGTGGTGCACGATGAGCAATTGCATTACTGGGGCGGAGCGGTAAAGGGCGCAGGAAACAGCGTCAGCAACTTGGTGGGGTCGGCGCGTTTGTCCTGCAGCTGATCATTATAATAAACGCGAACGATGTAACCAAGATATTTGCGCGCGCCGGATTCGGGCGGCGGAGTTGCCTTCATCGGCTTGCCTTTCTTCGCCGGATTGATCGCCGCGGCAGCGGCGGCGAGGTCGGCATCGGCCGTTTTTGTTTTGGATTTCGGTCGGATATAAGTAACTGCGAGAGTCTCGGCCGTACTGTCCGCCCAATCGTGATTCGGCGTCAGCCATTCGTAACTGACGTCGGCGTCGGTCAACTTGACATCGTTGTCGCCAACCGTGTCGTAAAAGAACACCTGGATCTTCACTTTCGTGTGATCGATTACTGCGCTCGAGCGTTTTTTTACTGTGATCCGCAGCATCAAGTTTGTCTCGGAATCGGGATCAGGCGTTTCCGAAGCGCTGATGTCGCTGATACCAAGCGTCGATCCTGGCGGAATTCCTTCCACAGTTCCGCGCGAAGCTGCAACGTCGAGCTTGGCCATGGCGGTCGGTGCCGGTGCAGCTGCGGTTGTTGACGTCGACGTTGGAACTCCCGTCCTTAATTTCATGTCGGCGACGTCGTAAAGAGGACCGGCCGACGGGCCCATATCCTGAACTCGTCTCCAGGTTTCAGCCGATTTGTCGAAGTTCTGGGTCGACTCGTAAATCATCGCCATCTCAGCGAGCACTTCCGCATTCTTCGGATCGCGCTGTGCGGCATCATGTAATCGGGCGAGCGCGTTCACGGTGTCGCCGCTTTCGCGTGCGGCTTGAGCTTGCTTGGTCAACCGATCGATTTCGGAAGAAACCGTGGTGGGCGGTGTTAATGCAGCGGCAGGTGACGTCACTGACAACGCGACCGGCGGCGCAGACGGTGCACTTGACGGAAGTGGCGCCGGAGCCTCGCGCGGCGCCACGCTCACCTGGGCCGGACGCATACGTCCAATGAAATGGACACTGACAGCTCCAATTTCCGCCGCGGCGAAAAGAGTCACCAGACCGAGGCCGATGTTAAAACTCTTGTCCGCCCGCGATCCGGAAACGAAGGAAAGAGACGCCATGGGTAGTCGTTTCCTCTAGGCGGCACGGCCGCTCTGTCAAGCCTGGGAAGACCTCTGTCAGGTTCGGGATGGTCGTTTCCGCGAATGTTGAATGTTTAGATACGACCCCGATTTAACGCGAAATCTCGCTTTGACTCAGGAGGCGGAAACCCGCCCCGCTCAAAACCGAGATCGCACAGTCGTTGTCATCGACGTGGACTGCGAGCGCAGCCTGGCCACGAGGGCGCATGAGCAGGGGATAGGTGAAATGCACGTTTACTTCGCCCATGAACAGCGTGGCAAATAATTTTGGCAATTCACTGGCCACTTCATGCATTTCCACGACCACGACATGGCAGGTCCCGAACGCGACATTGTTTTGCCGGAACAACTCTTCGACACCGCCGGGATCGCTCACCACTAAACGCGCGATCGCCGAATCGGTCGATTCTGAAACGCTTAGGGCAATCACGTGATAATGGTGAGCGTTCAGCAACTTCAAGATATCGAGCATGGCGCCGACTTTGTTCGAAAGGAAAACGGAAAACTGCTTTACGAGTGGCCCGTCACGTTTCGATGTCGTTTTGGGAAGCTCGAGTGGCATAAGGTGGATCGACCGCTCCGAGGGCGATGTTAAACATGTCCGGCTATCGCCGCGTAATTATCATCGGTGCGAGCCGCACTTGCCTTTTGGAGAGCTCGATCCACCGGCAATATCTCATCCCCGCGGTTTTATTGGCAAACCAATAAGTCTGATTTCGGATTGCCCGCCGCGGCGGGCAAACTCCTTGCGGAACGGACAAAGAAAGCGTTCCGTAGCGCGACCTATGGAACCGGAAAACGAGTTGATCGTGCAGCGCCGGGAAAAGCTGGAGGCGCTTCGCAAGAAAGGCGTCGAACCGTTCGGGCGCGCCTTTGAGACATCGGGCTCAATCGGAGAAGTGCGGGAGAAATTCAAAGAAGGTGAAAGGTTGCGCGCGGCCGGCCGCATCACTGCCCATCGGGACATGGGCAAGAGTCATTTTGTCGATCTTCGGGACGCCAGCGGACGCATTCAGGTTTATTTTCATGAGAAAGAAGTTGGAGCTGAGGCGATGGAGCTTTTCAAGCTGCTTGATCTCGGTGATTTCGTCGGTGTCGAAGGCACTTGTTTTCTCACAAAAACCGGCGAGCCGACGTTGAAAGCGCACAAGTTCGAAATGCTCACGAAGTCGCTTCGGCCGCCACCGGAAAAATGGCACGGTTTGCAAGACGTCGAAATGCGCTACCGGCAGCGTTATGTCGATCTTGTCGCAAACGAACAATCGCGGGAGACGTTTCAAAAGCGAATTCTGATGGTGCGCGAGACCCGGCGGTTCCTGGAAGAGCGCGGTTTTCTCGAAGTGGAAACGCCGATGCTGCAAGCGGTTGCGGGCGGAGCGGCCGCACAGCCGTTCGCGACGCATCACAAGGCGCTCGGCCTCGATCTTTATTTGCGGATCGCTCCAGAACTTTATCTCAAGCGACTGCTTGTCGGCGGATTCAACAAGGTCTTTGAGCTAAACCGGAATTTTCGGAACGAAGGCATTTCTCGAAAGCACAATCCGGAATTCACCATGCTCGAAATTTACTGGGCCTACGCCAACTTCGAAAAAATGGCGGACCTGGTCGAGGAATTGATCTGCTATCTTTCGGAGAAAATCTCCGGATCGTTGAAGGTCGAGCATCGCGATGTGGACGGGAACGTGACTCGCACCATCAATCTCCAGCGGCCGTGGCGCCGGGCGCGCTACGTTGATCTGGTCCGTGAAGTCGCGGGCAAAGATTGGTTTGAGCTCTCGAGCGAGCAACGGCGCGCCCGCGCGAGCAAAGAGTTAAAGTTGGAAATTATTCCGCAGCTGGCCGACTTCGAGGTGACCCAGCACGTTTTCGAAAAGCTGGTGGAGGAAAAAACTTTCGACCCGCTGTTTGTTACTCACTGTCCCAAGGAGCTTGTGCCGCTTGCGAAACAAAATGCGACCGATCCGTCGCTGGTGGACGTCTACGAGCTGATCATCAACGGCGTCGAAATGTCACCGGGTTACACGGAGCTCAACGATCCGGATGTGCAACGCAAACGTTTGCTCGAGCAGGCAGGTGAAGAGACCCAGAAGATCGACGAGGACTTTTTGCTAGCGCTCGAGCACGGAATGCCTCCGGCGGGCGGTCTTGGGCTTGGAATCGACCGGTTGGCGATGATGTTTACTGGGGCGGAATCGATCCGCGACGTCGTATTGTTTCCGCTGCTAAAGCCGAAACGTGATTAGTGACTCGACGGAGTCGCAGAAGCGTTGGGGGATGGGCTCGGCGAGGGCGAAGAATCCGCTTTGGTGCGCGGCGATTTTTTCTTCGTTGTTTTAGACTCGTTCTCGGTGCTCGGACTGAAAACAAGGCGTTTCGCTTTGAATCGAGGGTCGCCTTCGTCCTTCACTTCCGCTTCGTCATTCGCTTTGTCTTCGCCATTCGCCTTCTCTTCGGCACTCGCTTTCTCGCCGACATCTTGGATCGATGTCACGCTGGAATGAAGAAGGCTACCTTGAAATTTCGGATCAGTGCCGCTGGTCGGAAGCTGCTTGGTGGACTCTACCTTCAAGACTTTCTCCCGTCGCCGCGGTTTGGTTGTTAGCTGACCTTCATCTCTCGCCATCGAGCCGCGGGCAAGGCTGTTAGTGGTCCCTAAGCGGGTCAAGGAGGGGTCGTCGTTATCGTTGTCAGTGTCGCTGGCGTCGCTGGCGTCCGATGTTGCCGGTTTTTGTTGTGCGTCGGGACGGGCGCCCACACCTGGAGCCGCGGCGACAGGATCTGGCGTTGCCCCAGTTCCGGGTGTCGAGCCCGGGGCGGCGGTGATCGGCTCCGTATTGTAAGCGCCGGGGCCGCCACTTACGGGCTGCGGTTCGGCTGATGCAGAGAAGGAGATTCCAATTGCAACGGCAAAAGCGAGTGGGAGGATCGACAATTTCGACACTTGAACCGATTACAACAGCAGTCTGTTGAAATCAACGGATTTTGGTGTCAGACAATTGCTGGCAGCAAGATGTTGATGCCCCCCGAAAGGCGATTAGCGACTCAAGGCGCGTCCGGACGGTTAATGCTCGGGAGCCAACGAGCACACTTCCGCGTTTTGTTCGATTTGGACGGTAGAGTGTTCGATGCCGAATTCCAGTTGGAGACTTTCGCAAAGCTGATGCAAGAATGCGTCGCCGGCTGGCCCGTTAGGCATTTCCAAATGCACGGTCAGAGCTGTTCGTGTTGTGCTGAGCGGCCAGATATGCAAGTCGTGGACAGCGGTCACGCCATTTTGCGTTTCCAAAAATCTGCGGACGGCGGTTGCATCGACATTCTCAGGGACAAGGTCCAGCGCCATTGATAACGACCGGCGTAACAATCCCCATGTTCCCAAAACAATCACCACATTGATGAGGAGACTCGTCACCGGGTCCACCCAGTGCCATCTCGTGAAAAGAATCACCGCGCCCGCGATCAGAACACCAGCCGAGACCGCCGCATCCGCGATCATGTGGAAAAAAGCGCCTTTGACGTTGAGGTCGTGTTTGTTTCCGCCGAACAGAAACATCGCGGTCGCTCCGTTGATGATTATCCCAATGGCCGCGACAATCATGACGGTCCGTCCGCCCACTTCGCCTGGACTGCCGAATCGCCGAATAGCTTCCCAAGTGAGGCCGCCGACCACGACCAGCAATAGGATTGCGTTGGCCAGCGCGGCGAGAATCGATGAGCGTCCCAGCCCATAGGTACGGCGCGGCGTTGCCCGGGTTTTTCCGAGATAAATCGCGCCCCAGGCAAGTAGAAGTCCGATAACGTCGCCAAAATTGTGTCCCGCATCTGCCAGCAAGGCGAGCGAGTGAGCCATGATACCGAAGACGATTTGTGCGATAACGTAAGCGGCATTGAGCACGACACCGATGGCAAGAGCGCCGCTAAAATCTGTGGGGTGATGCGAATGATCAGCGTGTGAGTGATCGTGAGACATCCGAATTAATGCTCAAATATAATCACCAGAACTCCAAGAAGACAGAACACGCCGCTAACAATCAGGGGTTCATATTTCTCCAGCATCTTAAATCGCAATCGTTGAAGACCAAGTAAGGTCAGCCAGGTGAATGTGATCATGCCTGCAACGGTTGCCACCGCCAGAACCGTGCTCAATAACGCGAAACCGAACCAGCCATATTTCGCGCCGGTCAAGAATACCGGCAGGAACGCTTCACAGGGAGAAAATGCTAGCAGCGCCATCAAACCCAGAATGGCGGCCCAATCCGATCTTTGTCGTGACCAATCTTGTTCAATCGCACGCTCTTCTTCCTCGAGGGATTCGTGCACGAGATGATGATCATGATCGTTGTGGTCGTCCAAATGAACACGTTCGTGATGCGAATGATTCCCGAACAAATGAACGTGCCCGTGGTCGCTCTTCATCTGCCGGACAAAATAAAAGATTCCCAATGCGATCAAGGCACCGCCGGCCAAAAATGGAAACGCGTTTCCGATCCGGCTGTTAATAGCCATGCCGCCCCAAAACACCAGCACCCCAAGAGCGGTGGTGAAGAGAACGTGCCCCGTTCCGGCGAATCCGGTTATCGTCAGTGTTTTAGTCCTCGTCCAATGTTGCGCCCGCGACGCGACCACGAAGGGAAGCCAATGCGTCGGGATTACCGCGTGTAGAAATCCAATGGCGAACCCCGTCGCAACCAACGTGATGAAAACAAGGTCATTCAGTTCGGCCGGCGTCCGATTCACCTGAAATCAATCTCACGCGGTGGCGCCAAAGGCCAATGAATGAAATTAAGATCAACAGAACACCGAACGTGCAGACAATGGCCGCTCCGGATGGCAGGTCCCACCAGTAAGAAAGGAACAATCCAGCCACGCCACCGATGAGTGCGATGATCCAGCCAACGAGCAAGCGGATGGCAATTCGCCGGGCGAGATTGATCCCGCAAACCGCCGGGACAATCAGATAACTGAAAATGAGAAGCACGCCGGCAATTTGAACGAAGCTGGTTACCACGAGACCAAAGAGGGCGTAAAAAAGAAAATCCCACCAACGCACGCGCAATCCTTTTTGATAAGCGCCGTTGCGATCGAAGGAAACGAGGAGAAAATGTTTGCGAAAAACGAAATGAAACGCGCCGACTGCGGCAAAAAGCGCGAAGCGTTCCCAAACTTCGCGCGGCGTAACCAGGAGAATGTTGCCGATGAGCATGTTCTTGATTTGCTCATCACCTTCGGCAGCGCGGCTCAACAGCAGCACTGCAGCGGCCGCGGCAACGACGTAGGAAATTCCGATGACTGCCTCCTGCGGAATCTGGCTCGCGCGTTTGCCGGTTACTGAAAAAATCGACGCGCCGATCAAGGTAAAAGCAAGTGCAATCCCCAAAGCGGTCCAGCTTTCAAGATCGAGATGCAACAGAACCGCCAGACAAATTCCGACCGACGCCATCTGCGCCATCGCGATGTCGATGAAAATGATTCCGCGCTGAACAACATGGAGCCCGAGATAAACCAGTAACCACGGCAAGAGGACGCAGGCCATAATCGGCCAAAACATGACTTCCCACATACTATTTGAGGGCGTTCGCGAGTCGCTTAACCAGCTGGTCGATCAAAGCCACGTAGCTGTCGCTGTTTGGAATGCCTTCGGGGAACTGCGAAAAATCCACGACCGTAGCCCCCGTCGATCTTGCCACCTTCTCTGCGATTCGGCGATCGTGATAAGGCTCTACGATGATCGCCTTCACGTGATATGACTTCATTTGTCCGATCACTTCCGTTAAGTGCGATGGCGACGGCGGGATACCCGGCTTCGGCTCGAGAAAAATGTCGATAGTCAAACCAAACCGGTGAGCGAAATACGGCCACGAATCATGATAGGCGGCGACGTGCTCGCCTTGATATGACTGCATGATCGCGCCCCATCCTTGTAGCTTTGCATTGATTAGCGCCTCGAACTTTTTGTAGTTCCCGTCATAAAACGCGGCATTCGGTGGGTCGACGGCGGCGAATGATTGCGCAATGTGCTGAGCGATCGCCTTGGCAATGATCGGGTCGACTGTGAAATGCGGATTGCCAAGCGCATGAACGTCGCCAGCGGCACGGGTCACATTCGTCGGCACGTTCATCAAACGGATTCCCTGCGACGCTTGCACCCGCCCGGGTTTGCCTACTTCAATTTTCGGATTGCGCGCGTTTTGTAGGAGTGGCGGCAACCAGCCGATCTCCAGCTCCGCGCCGCCATCGATCAAGACGTCCGCGTTGCGCAGTGAAACCACAAAACTGGGCCGCGCATCGACGAAATGCGGATCTTCAGTCGGTTTGGCTAAAACAACGAGATCGATCTTGTCACCGCCGACCTCGTGCGCGAGCGAACCGAAATCTGGAAGCGTAGCGACGACCTTTAGCTTGGCTTGCGCAGATATTGCGCAAAGAAACGAGAGTAGAATAAACAGGTTTTTTTTCATAGGTTAGAACTTGGGACCGTCATGTCTTCGCTTCGCTCAGGATGACAACGCGTGAAAACATTTCATTAGAATTTGTGAGCACCGTGCGCTCCGAGGATGAATTCGAATTGGAGGAAAACCGAATCGACATCGCGAGCAGCCAGGAAAAATGTCTCGTCGAGAAAATCGTGATTGTATTGCAGACGGATCTTGGAGAACTCGGTCGGATACCAGGTTAAGTTCGCACTGATTCGAGAGCGCGATTGCCGATCCAGGTCATCGGTAAATCTTGAATCCTGTGCATCGTAGTAATCGCCGCGAATTCCGGCGACCCAGCCTTTTTTGAAGCCCCAAAGCACTTGCGAATAAAGTCCCCAGTCGTGAAAGGTTTCCGCGACCGGAAAGGATTCGTTGATACCGCGGCCAGCTTCGAACCGGCGATACATGAATTCGGTTTGCCATTTCACGAATGGAAATCCGCCCTCGGCTTTCTCGCTCTTCCATTTGTAGAGAAAATCTCCACCGTAAATCTGCGTTCGCGAATTTCCTCCTGTTTCGTTCGAGCCAAATGCGCCGGAGACCCCGGCGAGCACAACCTGGGTTGGTGAAAGGTCGACCGAATTTTCCCAGCGCGGAATCCACACGAAATCTTCCAGTCCACGAATTTCACGATCAGTTGTCCGCCGATCGAAGAACATTCCGCCGTCTCCGGGATTTCGAAACGAGTAGCCCGTTCCGCCGCGGCCGTTTTGGACGCCGAGAATCAATTGCGAGTACCATGGCACCGGCACGATCCAGGAAATTTGCGTACCGACTCCACGCAAACCATCACCACCTAACAAGAGCGCGTGCACTATAGGTGCGTCGGCGAAATCCCAGGTATGCGGATGTGTCGGATTAATCCGGCCAAACGCGGCGAAGAATTGACCGGCTTTTAACTGCAAGTTGAACGGAAGACTTGTGGTTTGGAGGAACGCCTCCTCGACTTCGACATCGGTGTTGTTGTCGTTGTCGAGCTTGAAGACGATGTTGGCGAACCCTTCGAAATAGGGATCGACCGCGCCATCGAACGCGAGCTCGATGTTACGCGCGTTGAATCCGCGCTGCTGCGGATCGTGGTCCCCGCGTTCGATATTGTTGAGATCGCGCGCGCTAGAGCCGGCCAGCGCAAACATTCCGTCGAACGAAATGTTCATGTAATTTTTACCGCCGCCGATTCCGATTGGCTGGGTCAACGATGCGCCGGTGCCGGTAGTTGAAATCGTTTCCGTCGGCGCCGAGGAAACGACAGATGTGTCAGTGGTCGGAAAATTTCCGACCGCCGTGCCGTTTGGATTTACGCCGGGACTCTGGCCGGTTGGCCGCGCGCTGGTGATTGCCGACGAGACGACCGACGAATCTTCAGTCGTAAACCGTGCAGTCGCCTTGCTCGCCGACGGGGATGGCGAACTGGAGGGACCGGCTCCGTCCGGTCCTTTGTCCGATATGGACGCCACGGAGGGCGTCCCTCCATTTTCCGCGACGGCGCCATTCCGCGGATTCAATCGGTTGATCGTTGTTTGCTGATCTTTTAACTGTTGTTGCAACGCCTTCACCGTCTCGGTCAGCGCTTGCACCTGTTCGCGCAAATTTTCCACATCAGGTGAAGTGGCAGGCTGGGACGCGGCGTCCTGCGCGCGCAAATCAATCACCAGAAGAACTGCCAACGCGAGAGCGGTTAAATTTTTCATGTAGGCTCCTGTCTTACGACATACGGTACGAGACGAATACGCGGTAGACCTTTGCCACACAAAGCGGCGCTCGCAATGGCGTTGCTCACCAACAGCCGACCAACGTTAGAAACGCGACAAGGTTTCGTGATCCTCAACGCAGCGCTGTGTCTCGATCGTGACGTGCACGAGTTCTTCGTGCTCTCGGAACAGCGCGCGATAATAATCCGATGGCCTGGGCTCGTGCGCGACGATCGAAATGATCGCCGCAAATTTTCCGGCGCCGACCTGCCAGACGTGGAGGTCAGTCACAATCGCGTCGCCGTCACTTTCCACGGCGCGACGAATTTCATCAGGCAAATCGGAAGAAAGTGGCGTGCGATCGAGCAAGATGCCGCTGGTATCTCGCAATAATCCGTAAGCCCAGGAGAAAACCACGCCGCTGCCGACGAGACCTACGACCGGATCGAGCCACGACCAGCCGAAGAATTTCCCCGAACTTAGCGCGATGATGGCGAGGAACGTGGTGAAGGCATCGGCCAACACGTGCAAGTAAGCCGCACGCAGATTCAGATCGTGCTGGTGCGAATGTTGATGTCGATCTTCGCCATGGTGATCGTGTGCGTGATGATGGTCTTCCTTCAACAGGAATGCGCAGACAAGATTTACGCTGAGCGCGATGCAAGCGATATCGATCGCTTCGTTAAAATGAATTTGTAGTGGAACAAAAAGGCGATGGACCGATTCGCCGGCCATAAGCAATGCAACCACTGAGAGCACGACTGCGCTGGCGAAGCCTCCGAGGACGCCGATCTTTCCCGTTCCAAAACTGAATTGCTCGTTGGATGAGTGCCGCCGCGTGAAATAGTAGGCGACGGCCGTAATCAGGAACGCGGTCACGTGCGTGCTCATATGCCAGCCGTCGGCCAGCAACGCCATTGAATGAGAAAGAACACCAGCGGTTATTTCCACGACCATCATCGCGCCGGTGATGGCAATCACGATACGGGTACGGCGTTCGCCTTTCGTAAAGTCGCTCACGAAATTATGCGAGTGCCGGAAACGTGAATGATCTACCTGGTGCATTGGGTTAATTGGGCGGCCGTCAATATTACTCGGTGCTCTTACTCTGTGCAGGCTGAACTTCTGGGACAGTCGGTGGCGTGACCAAATGACCTTACGGACTTGGCCGCGGGGCGGCCCCCTTCAAGCCTTCGGGTCGCTCGCCGCCTTTATCCATGGCGAGCAGCTCGGAGACCGTCACAAATTTGAATCCTTTCGCGAGAAGGGCATCAAAAACCTGCGGCATCGCCGCAATCGTCGGCGGGTGGATATCGTGTGACAAAATGATCGACCCCGGACGTGCTCCCGCGATGATGCGTTTCGCGACGATGTTAGAGCCAGGTCGCTTCCAATCGAGAGGATCAACGTCCCACAAGATTATCTTGTAACCGAAGTCGCGATTCACCCATTCCCGCTGGCGTTTGGTCAACTCGCCATACGGAGGGCGCATCAACTTCGGTTTTGCGCCGGTGGTCTTCACGATAATGTCTTCGGTCCGTTGAAGCTGGCCTCGAACGTCCGCGTCGGAGAGCTTCGCTAGATTAGGGTGCGACCAGGAGTGGTTACCGATTTCGTGTCCTTCCGCGATCTCTCGGCGGAGAACGTCTGGGTTTTGCTCGATGCATTCGCCAAGGACGAAGAACGTTAGTTTGATGTGCCTCTTTGCCGCCATCTCGAGTAGCTTTGGCGTGTTGGTTGCGTGCGGGCCATCATCAAAGGTCATCGCGATGTACGGCCCATCGACGTTAACCTCTGTGAATCTAATCTTCTCAGAGCTCGAAGGGTTGGGCGTAGCCGAAGTCCCTGTCAGCGCGGAATCTTGCGCGTCTAAAGTGGCGTAAACCGATGGGATCGCGATAAGAGCGAATATAAAAGATCGAATCATAAGCGCAGCATGATCGAGTCAGTTCAAAAGTCGTAGGCCACGGTCCCGTAGAAACCGCGGCGCTGGCCGAATTGCGGTGCGCCAACGCCGATGCCGCTGCCGTCGCGCAATTCGTAAATCTCATCGAACAGATTTACGATATCGAACCGGATCTTAACGCTTCCAGGCAGGCTAGGTATTTTCAGGATGCGCTGAAGCGACAAGTTGACCGTTCCGTAATCGGGAACGCTTTTGGTGTTCGCGAATCCGCGCCTGAGTCCGCTGCCGTAAAGGAATTCGCTCGACAATTTCCAGTCCTGCCAGGTGTAAGCGCCGCCGGCGGTTGCGGTCCAGCGCTGGTCGTGATCCAGAAAGATCCAATGCTTGTTCACGAAAGCATACTCAGCAGGGTCGAACAGAAATTGGGCCGAACTCCAATGGACTCCGCGCGCCCAACCCCATGCCGCGTTGCCGTAAAGGGAAAACGGACCGTGATCGTAGTTGGTGGTGAGTTCGCCGCCGTAAATTCGCCCGCGCTTGTAATTGAAGGATGAAAGGATGAGAGCCTGTCCGAATTGGCCCTCGTCCAATGTCGAGTGCGAACTTTTGTAAAAACCGTCGAGCCCGACGTTCCAGCCTTCCATGATTTTTTGAGTGACGCCGGCGTCGAAGTAATCTGCCCGCTCCGAACTAATAGTTGAATCCTTGGTAATGGCCGATTCGTTCGTGGTGAGGGTGAACTTGGAAATCGTGCTTTGCGGCACCGCTTCAAGTGGCGGCGGCGTGAAATAGCGCGCATAACCGACATGCAGCGCAGTCGAATCCCACGGCTTGTAAACAACGTTGAGACGCGGGCTAAGCTGATTTTCATCTCTAAACGCATTTACGAAATCCAAACGGCCGCCGAAATTCATCGGTGACTTGGTCGAGCGGTTTCCACTCGTCCTGCAAATAAAAGCCGTAGAAGTAACCGTACTTGTCGTTGTTATCGACAATCCGCTGCGGCGTCGTGCCGGGGATTTGGTTGCCGTTGGCGTCGACCATGAACGGGAAAACGAGCGTCACCGTGTCGACGGTGGCGTGTTGTTCGGTGAAAATGAAGCCGCCGCGAATCGTGTGCTCGTCGTTGAGTTTGTAACTTGAATCAAACTCGGCGCCGTTGGAAAGAATGTCGCGGTCGACTCGGGACGCGACGCCATTGAAAATCAGATCGCCGACTTCATCGGGCCGAAAAAGGATAGAGCTGTATCGATTGAAGACTGACGCCTGGAAATTGAGATCGTCCGCTTTCTTCTGGTAGGTCAGTATGTCGTAGTAATTCTCTTCCGATTGGTTCTCATCAAGCTTGGCCGAATTGAAATTCGTTCGGCCCATGTCGTTGAAGATCGGTGGTTGTCCCGGATTATTCGGAATTTGAAAATCATTGTGGTTGTGGCCGGCGAGGAGTGAGAAGCGACTGGTGTCGTCAATGATGTAGGACAGGTAAGCGAATTCCTTGAATTGATCGGTATCGTCGTGAATCGGGTTGCTACTCCGCGTCGGATTTTCGATGCCGATGCCGTCGTGCAAATAACTTTGGTTAACGTAATAGCTCAGCTTTCCGGTCACGCCGCCGCGCTCGAGGCTTTCCATGAACGTGTCGAAACTTCCGACATAGATTGACGCTTCATTGCCGGTAAAGGCCGCGCCATTCTTAGTGTGGATGTCGACGACGCCGGTTTCGCGAAAGCCGAACTGGGCCGGAAGCGCACCGGTCATAAGTGAGATGTTATCGGCAAAGCGCGTTGCCAGTTCCGGACCAAAGCCGGGAATGCTTTCCGGCAGCAGCACGTCATCGATTCGGTACTGCAAATTCGCGTGCTCGCCGCGGACGTGGAGTTGCCCGAACGAATCTCGTGCCACGCCGGGAAAACGCAGGAGAGTTTCGTTAAATGGCGCGTTCTCGCCCTGGGCCTGCGAATCGAGACGGTCCGGACCGATGGTGTAACGCGTTGCGCCGAGGCTCGGGACGATCGCTTCGCGCGAAATGTCCAGTTCCTGGCTGGTCACGTTGACTTGCTCGGCAGTGGCCGTTGCCGGCGATGGCGAAGTTGGTGGCGACGCCGTTGGTGAAGCTGCGGCGGTTGTTGGCGAAGTTGAAGCTGGCGAGGCCGCTGGTTTTGAAACGGCCTCCTGGGCGGTGACGATCCTGGTAATGAAGAGGATCGCACCAAATGCGATGGGAAATTTTTTCATGAAATGTGTTTGTCGATCTAGTTTTGAAAGTTTTTGGTGATTGGTTGTGGCGTTCGGATTTACTCGAATGCCAGTCGAAAGCGGCGCATCTGCACAAATGCGACCGAGAATCAGGCGAAGCGGCCTAACGACTTACTCCGCGCGAGACGCGGTTGACTTGTGCCGGTTTACGCCGGCGGGGCGTGCTCGAAAACAGCGGCGACGAGAAAAACCGGCTGGATCCATCGCGGAGTCAGCGCAGAAATCTCAAATTCACCAAGCGGGACCGGCGCACTGATTAGAAGCGCGGTTGGCGCGTGATTGTAATTACCCGACGCGATGAATGTCGCCGCGCAGGTGTGTTCGGCTCGGTTCGCGTCCTTATGAACGCGTTCGTGAAGCTGCGGTGACGCGCTGAGCGTCAGCGCCCAAAGAAAAGACGCGGAAGCGACAACCGCGACACAAGCACGCAAGTTCGTGCTGTTTCTCATTAGTGGCGATCTTGTATCGGCCCTGCAATTTCCGCAACAGATTTTTCAGAAGGCATCCAAAGGAGACGGATGCTGGAAACAAAACCGCCCCGAACGGGTCGGGGCTGCTCCGTGTTATTTAACTTGGATGGTTGGTGAACCACTGAAGCGCAACCCTCGCTACTTGTCGTGAGTTCTTGAGTTTTAGTTTCTCTTTAATGTTGGTGCGATGGGTCTCGACTGTTTTCGGACTTACGTTCAACGCTTTGGAGATCTCGCGAACATCGTGGCCTTTGCCGATCAGTTCGAAAATTTCCAATTCCCGATCCGTCAGCGACTCGACCAGGTCATGGCTTGATCGGGGTTGCTCTTCGACCCCGTCCTGCTGGAACTGTTTGGCAATTCCCGGACTGAGATAGCGTTTTCCATTTAACGTGTCCTGAAGTGCGGTCGCGATGTTATCGATCGCATCCTGTTTGACAATGTAACCCGTGGCGCCGGCTCGAAGCGCACGGGTAGCGTAAAGGGCCTCTTCATGCATCGAGAGAATCAGGACGGGGACATTTGGAAACTCGCTTCGAATTGTCTTGGTCAACTCGATCCCGCTCGCACCCGGCAATCCGATGTCGGCGACTACGAGATGCGGTTTGAGCTCTCGGATTGCGGTCATCGCATCAACGGCGGTGCTCGCTTCACCACAAACTGAGAACCCCGGCTTTGAGTCGATTAGACGCGCCAGGCCCTTCCGCAAAACAGGGTGATCGTCGACTAGAAAGACGCGTTTTTTCGTTTCAGACATTTAGCGTCGAACTATTCTTAGCCGGTCTGGCCTTCGACCCATTGCACTGCGAAACGGTTCACCTCGCGCGCGTTCTTTAAGTTCAGTTTCTCCTTAATATGGGCGCGATGGGTCTCGACGGTCTTCCGGCTGATGTGCAATGCATCCGAAATCTCGTGCACGTCGCGACCTTTTCCGATCAATTCCAAAATCTCCAGCTCGCGGTCGCTTAATTTGTCGGTCGGATTTGCCTGGGTGCTGCCGCTGGCAAAACTCGTGATCAGTTTCGCTGACATCTGGGCGCTGAGGTACGGCCGTCCCGCCAACACTTCGCGGATCGCGCCGATCACGTTTTGGAGCGCTTCCTGTTTCATCACGTAGCCTTGCGCGCCTGCCCGAAGGGCTCGCAACGCGTAGAGCGATTCATCGTGCATCGACAGGATCAGTATCGGCAACTTCTGAAATTCGGCCCGAATATTCTTAATTAACTCGATGCCGTTCGCGCCGGGGAGGCTGAGATCGACAATCACCAGGTCCGGTTTTAGTTGACGGATCCTGCTCATGCCTTCTGAGGCGTCGCCGGCTTCGCCGCAGATGGCGAAACTGTCGTCCGTGCTGTTGATCAACTGTTCGAGTCCTTTTCGAAACAGCGGATGATCGTCAACAATGACAATCCGTCTGGCTTTCGCGGATTTGGACGTCGGTTTCGGACTTTCTTTCGCTGCGGTTGCGCTTTTCATTTGATCATCGACATCGGCAAATAACAGGCGACACGCGTGCCGCGTTTCTTGAGGGATTCCAACTCCAACCGCGCACCGATCGATTCGGCACGGTAATTCATGATGTGAAAGCCCAAACCGTGGCCGGCTTTTGTTTTTGTGTTAAGTCCGACCCCATTGTCGGTCACGCTGAAGACAAGATGGTTTTTCAATCGCTGGACCGTCAACACAATTTGGGTGGCGCGAGCATGTTTGTTCGCGTTGATAAGCGCTTCCCGCAAAATTCGGTAAAGCTGCGAGGCCACGTTGTCGTCTTCGATGTTCACTTCCGTTTTCAAATCGAGCTGGCACGCTGTCTTCCAAATTTTTCGGTCGACCATATCGCGCAGCGCGGCCAGAAATTCGGCGGCGTCTATCTCTTCCTTGTGCAAATCGCGAGCGATATTGCGCGCATCCATGACCGAGCTGTTGATCAACTGCGCGATTTTCTCCAGATCATCCTCCTGCACGACGCGGTGGTCTCTTAACCGCAGCGCAGTGGCGCGGGCCAGAAACCCGATCGCCGTCAGTTGCTGACAAAGTCCGTCGTGCAATTCCTGGCCCAGTCGCTCCTGCTCGCGATCGCTGATCTCGAGAATCTGACCTTCGAGTCCTTTACGGCGGCTGATCTCAGTCTGGAGTTCGGTATTGGCCTCCCGCAGCGCTTTGGTGCGTTGCTGAACCAGTCTTTCCAGCATCTCTTTTGAGCGTTGCAAGGCAAGTTCGGCTTCTTTGAGTGCAGTGATGTCCGTGTTGGTCTCCAGAACATCGGTGCGCTTGCCCAAGTCATCGCGGTCGAGCGCCCAATGACTCATCACGACAATTTTCGTTCCGTCCTTGTGGCGGTGAACGAGCTCGCCGCTCCAGCGATTGTCCCGCTCGAGTTTTTCGAAAATTTTCTCCAACGGCTCGGAATGTTCGGTTCGCAAAAGTTTGTGGGTCAGTTTGCCTAACGCTTCCTCCGCGGGATAACCGTAAAGTTCAGCGGCGCCGCGGCTCCAGTAAGTGATTTGGTCCTTCCGATCGCGCACCAACATCGCTTCGTTGCTCAAATTGAGCAGTCGCGTTTGCTCCGCGAGCAGGCGTTCTGCTTTCTTTTGCTTGCCAATGTCGCGGGCAATTTTGGAAACCCCAACGATCTTGCCGCTGAAATCCTTGATCGGCGAGATGGTCAACGAGACATCGATCAGCGCGCCGTCCTTACGACGCCGGACTGTTTCATAATGCTCGATCAATTCGCCGCGGCGAATTCTTCTAAGAATTTCCTTTTCTTCACTAAGTCGATCCTTCGGAATTACGGTCAGGATCGATTTGCCAATGATTTCTTGTGCCTTGTAACCAAAGATCCGTTCCGCGCTTTGGTTCCAGTCGGTGATGATGCCATTCAAATCCTTGGCGATGATGGCATCGTGCGAGGATTGGACAACGGCGGCCAATCGAAGTCCGGCTCGTTGGATCGCCCAGTCCATTTCCTGCGCACCGCGAACGGTGCGAAAGATCTCCGGCGCGCCATTATTGCGAGCGCCGTTCGCTCCGTTGCGCCTACGCCGACCATTTGTGCGACGCGATCTGGCAATGGCCGCTTTTTTTTTGTTCATAACCACGGAACAAATCGCCCGAAGCTCTGACCTTACTCGTAAAAGCTTTCCTCGAAAGTCAAAAAGACCGACGTGGGTGGCGAGCGTGCCACCAATTTTTTCGACGTTGCTGTTGGGACGACGTTTCGTCGAATAAAAGTTTTTGCTGCGTCGTCTGAATTCGCCCCGTCTCCAGACCGTTACCGGAAACGTCTTAAAATCTCAGATATGAATTGGTTAGCTATTAAGTTTAACAGGTGTACAAGAGAGGCGGTCCCCTGATGCGCAAGCTTGCAAAGCTGATTGAAACTGAACTGGAGAAACAGGAGATCTGCGCCGTTTACAATTCGCACCTTGGGCGAGTGTGGCCTCGGAGTATGAGCGCAGCCAAGCGAATGCAACAGATCAAGCACTTTGCCAAGCAGCGTGGATTCGCGGTCACGTTTTATGATATCGGCTTGTGCGCGATTTTCGAGAAAGCGAAAGCTCCCGCGCAGGGCGCGAGAAGGATATTGGTGCTAGACGGCCACGGCCAGGTAGACGGCGATTGCCATGTCGACGGCCAGTTAGACGGCGACGGCGCAAAGCCCTCGCGAAAGCGGCGTAGCTAGTAACCGCGGTTAAGGGCTTTTCGAGGGCGAAGGATTTTACGATCGTCCTACTGGACGATTCCTTTTTTGCGCTTGGATTTGGGACATTCGTCTCTTTTTTCTCACACGTCGCAAACGGCGCAGTCCGCGTGATTCCCGATCCGGTCCGAAATCGCCCCGGTTTTGGGTCGGTTTCGGATTGACCCTCGCGGCGTTCCTTGCCACGCTTCGCGCTCTCTCTGGGTTTAAATGGCTCGGTGTATCTTATTAAGAGGGCAACCGATGGGCGCCGTCTGCGTTTTGGCATGGGCCGTCGCCGTATTCACCGCGCGGGGTGCTGGGGCGCCGGCCGATGGGCCGGTCGTCGAGATCGTCACCGCATTTTCACCCACGGTTGTTCCATTGCCGGCCGACCAGGATTTTACCGGTAACGGATTGATCACGCAGGAGTTCGGCAAGAATGCCGGGCCACTCGAATACGCGGTCCATCTGAACATTCGCGGCGCCTACGACGACAACATCGCTCTGACTCATACGAACCGTCTGGACGATTTCTTCGTTCAGATTCAACCGAGCCTAATGCTCGGTATTGGCGACGTCGTGAAAACGGACACTTTCCTCGCCGCGATCTATGCGCCCAGTTTTTATCGATATGATGATCGTTCGGATTTCGACTCGGACCAGCATCAGGTTCGCGTTTTGGGCGGAATTAAATCAGGCAATCTGATTCTGCGCTTCACCCAGGACGTGGCCATCCTGAATAACATCGTGCTTGCCGCAACTAGCGACGAGCGTTCCGCGCTGGGCACACTTAACGGACGGACCGACCTCGATATTTACAACACCCGTTTGGCCGCGAATTACAACATGACGCCAACCGACTTTCTGTTCTCGGAGCTGAAAATGAGCCGCACCGAATACGCGCAACCGCTGGTCAGTTCCGAACTATATGCGGTCGATCTCTATTTGAATCACGGCTTCTTTCAATCGCTCGTGCTTGGCGCTGGAGTCGAAGGCGGTTACAACACTGTCGATTTTCCGACGCCGAACCAATCCATGGTCCAAGCAAATGGACATCTTCGGTTTCAACCAGGCGATCGATTCAGTTTCGATGTCATCGCCGGTGCGGAGTTTCGGAAATTTGAAAGTAGCTCGCAAACGATCGCGCGCGGATCATACAGCGCACCGGTGTTCTCGATTTCTGCGTCCTGGCTGCCGTGCGACAGCACGCGAATCATTTTTGGAGCGACCCGCCAGATCCTGAATTCAGCGGCGCAGACTCCTTTAACGGACAAAATTATGGCCGACGTCGCCAACAAATCTGCACAGGATTATGTCGATACCAATCTCAGTCTGACGGTCCGCGAACGGCTTTCCCGGCAGTTGTATTTTATTGTTCTCGGCGGTTATGAGCACGTGGACTATTTCAACACGATCGATTCGACAATGCCGCTGCCCACCTTGAGCGACGATTACTTTTACGTTCAACCGTCGATTGATATTTTGCTGACCCGTTTTTGGTCGTTAGGCGGATATTATCTGCGGCGGCAAAATTCCGGCTCCGTGTCGATGGTCGATTTTTACAGCAACGAATACGGCGTCCGAACGTCCATCAAGTTCTGACCTTCGCCAGTCAGGCTGCGCGAGATCTAGAATGATAAACGCCGCGACGAGATCCCTCCGAGGGTGGGCGTAACCCGGCAAGGTATTGGGCGTCGAACGCGCGCAATGCGGCTTCAACGGTTTGCCCGATTCCAACAATACCTTGTTCAACATTCGGACCAAGAAGGGCAATCCAAAGCTGTCCGCGATATGACAACTGTGGCCGTCGCGCGGCAGACGGGCTGCCCGGATGGGCGGCGCAATAGAGCTCCATCCGTTCCATTGCCGCAGGCGTTGAATTATCTCCAAAATGGCCTTTCCGCTTTAACCCGTTGGTCGTTTTCATCCACCCTCAAAACGTCGAGGCCGATTCAGTTGGATGTGCCTTTTAAGCGAAAAACCGTTGGATTTCGTCAGCTTCGATCTCTTTCTAGTCTGATACACCGCAGCGGAACTGGGCATGTCAGGTTTTTACCTATGCTTTGATCTACCGACGTGCTGATTGTTGGGAATAGTCAGATCGAGTGATGATCCGCGCGAATGTCGCCACTTCTTTCGCCAATCGAACTCACAGATTTCGAAAAACTCGAGATTTTGCAGCGACTTGATCGCTACCGGAAATGGCAAACGCTGGCCGACAGGCGTTATTGTCTCGCTTGCGGCCACATCATTGACGGACACGACATTTTAGTCGTCGGCGGCACGCGCGGCACTGGATCGTTGCGATTAATTTGTCCGACTGAGCGTTGTCACGCGATCCCGATGGATTGGGTGATTCCAAACGAGCAAGTGCTGGCAAGAATGTCGCTCCACGAAGAGGAAGGATCATTGCCGCGAACGAAGACAATCGTGACATCGCGGGAAAAGTTCGCCGCGCGGCTGCGCAGGTTCGCGACCCAATTTCGACCGGCGGCCTGAAATTTTTCAGGACCAAGCGCGTCGCGGGTCGTCGTCAGTGAAAACGGCAGCCATTGTCATACCTCCCAAGTCCTACTGGTCTAAGGGTTTGACCTATCATTCAACCGGGATGTGTCCCGATTGCGGATTGCGCACGAACTCCTCATCGTTGGTGAGTTGTGAGAATGAGCGTGAAGACATGGAACGAAATCAACTCGGTAAGGGAAAATTTATGTTGAATCCAACTTTGCAGTACACGACGGGCTCCTCGATTTCGGACGAAGCACTGATGGAAGCGATTACCGCGCAGCGTCCGGAAGCGTTGACGGAATTTTATTCGCGTCACGGTGGCCGATTGAAATCGGTCATTGGCAATGTCGTGCACGAGGAAGGCGATGCTGACGATGTGTTGCAGGACATTCTCTTGCAGATCTGGCACGAGGCCGATCATTACTCGCCAAAGGCGGGGAAGCTTCTTGGTTGGGTCGTTACCCTTGCTCGCCGCCGGGCGATCGATCGACTTCGCCGCAAACAGGCGTACTGCCGGGCCAAAGAACGTTACCAGGAACAGTTGAACGAACAGCCGGCGTCGGCGGAAAACCATTCGTCACGTGACGAAATCTCGCGCGCCGATCTGCGGCACTTTCTGCATCGGCGTCTGAATGTGTTGCCGCATCATCAACGCGAGGCCCTCGAGCTGGCATTTTTTGCCGGAATGAGCCATCGCGAAATCGCTGCGGTTACAAGCGCGCCGCTCGGCACGGTTAAAACGCGCCTCGAACTTGGGTTGCAGAAGTTGACTCAGTCGCTGAAGCCCCTGCGACACAAAATTTGATTTTCAGGGCGCCGGGAGCTCCGTCAAAAACACGGCCTCAGGGAATGGAGCTCCCGGCAGGGCTTCTAAGGAATCGCCCATTGCTTGTCGATCTTTAATTCGGAGAAAAATCCGCTTCGGCCGTATCTGACACTGAAATTCGGCGCCAATGTGTTATCTTTCGTGAAATGGATACGCCCCAAATCACCGCTTACCTAAAGACTTATTGTGGCTGGAGCGCCGGAGTTCGCGCTGCGTTGGCCAAGTACAATTTACCTTACGCCGAGAAGGACATCATCCAGAATCCCGCGTTTCGGTGGGAAATGGAAACCAAGAGCGGCCAACCGCTATCGCCCTGCGTCGAAATCAATGGCCACATGCTGGCCGACGTTAGTGGCGAGGAACTCGAGAAATACCTGATCGACAACAAGCTGGTGCAGCCGAGCGAAGCGCAGACCGACGTTCCATTGAATGCTCCGTGCCCGAGCGAACAGCACGAAGGCACGGTAAAGCTCAACTTCTAATATTGTAGCGGCGGTCTATGACCGCCGACGGCGCTCGCAGAGCGCCGCTACAGTTTATTCCTCTTCGGTTTCCGGATCGGGCTTGAGCCCTTCTTCCTCCATTTTCCGGAGGACGTCGCTCATGTCATCGACTTCGTCCCAAACTTCCTGGCTCACGTAGATCGGCGCCTTTTGCTGTGTGGCGAGTGCAATGCAATCACTGGGCCGCGCGTCGAGTTCGACGATTTTCTTTTGATGTAACTCGTTCTCTGCGCGGATAATCGCCCGCGCATAGTAGGTCGCATTTTTCAGGTCGTTGATGATCACGCGCTCGACCTTTGCGCCGAGCGCCGTCATCAGATGCGCCATCAAATCGTGGGTCAGTGGCCGTTCCTTGGTGATATCGCGCATGAACATCGTGATGGCGCTGCCAACGGTTTGATCGACGTAAATGATAAAGACCTTGTCGTTGTTCCCAATGAAAACCGCGCAACCACCGCTGGTCGGCAACACCGCGCGCACCTGCACCTCGATCACCGTTTTGTTCATCCCGGGCGAACGTTATCCGCACGGAGAGGAAAAACAAGCAGAGTGGGACCGCGCGATTTCGCCGTACAAAAAAATCTTATCACGCAGGCTTGAATGTTGGCCGCGGTGATTGATTATGCGGATTACCTCTAATTTGGTCGCGCAAGAAAAATGAAGAACGAGTGGGACATTGATGCCGCGATCGCCACTTACAATGTAGATGCCTGGGGCGGCGGATATTTCACCGTTAACTCCGAAGGCAATGTGGTCGCCAAACCGCTTCAGGAAAACGGTGGAAGCATCAATATCCTGGAAATCGTCAACGAAGCGCGAGTGAGAGGACTGAGTTTTCCGCTCGTGATCCGATTCCAGGATTTGCTTCGCCACCGCGTAGAGTCAGTGAACCTCGCGTTTCAAGACGCAATCAACGAATTCGGCTACAAGGGTCAATACCGCGGCGTCTTTCCGATCAAGGTCAATCAGTTGCGCGAGGTGATCGAAGAGATCGTCGAAGCCGGGCGGCAATTTCATTTTGGCTTGGAAGCAGGCAGCAAACCGGAATTGGTCGCCGCCCTTGCGATGCACAAGGACCCCGAGAGCCTGATCATTTGCAACGGGTACAAAGATCAAGCGTTTATCCGGATCGCCCTGCTCGGCCGCAAGCTCGGCAAATTAGTCGTGATCGTCGTTGAGAAAATCGAGGAGCTCGAGGCAACGATCCGTGCTTCGAAAGAAGTCGGCGTCGAGCCGGTGATCGGAATCCGGGTCCGCCTTCACAGCAAAGGCTCCGGCAAATGGTCCCCGAGCGCAGGCGAGAACGCAAAGTTTGGTCTTGATACGACCGGCCTCCTCACTGCCAGTGAAATGTTGAAGGCCGCCGGACTCTCGCACGCGCTCAAACTGATTCACTTCCACGTCGGCTCGCAAGTTCCCGACATTTCTACGATCAAACGCGCCGTGCGCGAAGCCGCGCGTTACTACGCCAAGATGGCAAAACTTGGCCATGAGCTTGGTTATCTCGACGTCGGCGGCGGTCTTGGCGTCGATTACGACGGTTCGCGCAGCGACTTCGACAGCTCGGCCAATTATTCACTCCAGGAATACGCCAATGACGTCATCTGGAACGTTATGGACGTTTGCGATTCGGAAAACGTGCCTCATCCATCGATTGTGAACGAAGGCGGGCGCGCCGTGGTCGCGCACCATTCCGTGCTCGTAATGGAAGCGTTCAGCTCAATCGAGAAAACCGTGCCCAAGTTGAGAATCGAGACCGGCGAAAAGGATCACAAGCTCGTGGGAGACATTCTCGACGTAAAGCAGCGCTTAAAACGCGGCAATCGCATCGAAAGCTTGCACGACATTCAGCAGATCAAGGAAGAATCGCAGGAAACGTTCAACCTGGGCCTGCTCGAGCTCGAGTCGAAAGCGAAAATCGACACGGTTTACTGGCAGTTGGCGCAGCAAATCGTGAACATGCATCGCGGACTGCGCTATGTACCGGACGAAATCAAGGAGCTCGAGACGTCGCTGGCCGATCAATACATCTGCAATTTTTCCGTGTTCCAATCGTTGCTCGACCACTGGGCGCTCGGCCAACTTTTCCCGATCATGCCGATCCATCGCCTCACGACGCCGCCGGATCGGCATGGCACGATCGTCGACATCACGTGCGATTCGGACGGCAAAGTCTCCAAGTTCACCGATTTGCAGGATGTTCGCGAGACGTTGCCGCTGCACCGGGTGATTCCCGGCGAAATTTATTATCTCGGCGTGTTCATGGTCGGCGCCTATCAGGACATCATGGGTGACCTGCACAATTTGTTCGGCCGTGTCACTGAAGTGCACATCTTTCTCGATCCGGACGAAGAAAGCGGCTGGTATATTGAGGAAGTGATCGCCGGCAGCACTATTGGTGAAGTTCTCGCGATGACGCAATGGGACAAAGTCGAACTGATGCGACTGCTCAAAACCCAGGTCGATGACGCGATCAAGACCGATTTTCTCAAACCGAGCGACGCGATGAAACTTCTCTCCGATTACGAGCGACTCCTGCAGGAATACACATATCTCTCTCTCAATGGCACCAAACCGCCGCCGCAACCGGGCAATTGGTTACCGCTGAGTTAATGCTATCTTAAGCCCGTTGAAATGAACGGGGCCGATTGGACGCAACCGAGACGCCGGTTCTTGGTTTTTGCTCTTGCGCTCGCGGCGATCGCGATCTCGTCCGCACAACAGTCGATTCCAAATGCGCCGCCGTCTTCCGCGGTTGATCGCAGCCGGTTACCGAAAGCGTTGGCGAATGTGCCGTTCGAGCGTCTGTCTTCTGGCGCACTCATGCTGCTCGATCATGGAGGCGATCTTGTTCGGCCGCGCGATAAATCGAAAACAGTTCCTTCGATGGCGACGCAACAGAGCCTGAGCGTCCCGCTTGATCCACGAGTTGGTCTCAATATTAGACTCGGGAACGATCCGTCGGCTTTGCCGCCGGGAATGAGGGCACAGGCCGAACCGCACATCGCCCGTTCGCCCATCAATCAAAATTTTCTGGTCGCCGTATTTCAGGAAGGCCGATTTGAGGACGCCGGTGCGGTCGATGGTGGCTATTCCATTAGCACGAATGGCGGTGCGAATTGGACGCGCGCGTTGATCCCGAATCTCACTCAGACTTCCGGCGGAACTTATTTTCGCGATACCGACCCTGTTGCCGGCGTTGATCTGAACGGAACAGTTTTTCTCACCACGGAAGGTGCGACTGATCCCAATTTCAATAACGGTGCGGTTCTCCTCAGCCGTTCTTTTGACGGCGGTCAGAATTTTGCAGCGCCAACGGTCGTCTATCGGCCATCGAGCGGCGCCATCTTTCCGGACAAACCGTGGATGGCCATCAACAGTTTCTCATCGACTGCGACGACTGGACGAATTGTCGTTACCTTCACCGCGTTTACAAATACCAGCTCGGCCGGCGGTTCAATTGTTCGCGCTTACAGTGATAACGGTGGCGCGACATTCAGCAACATCGCGTCAATCAGTTCGTCCGCGAGCAATGCTCAAGGCTCGCAGCCAGTATTTCTTCCGAATGGAAATCTCGTGATCATCTACTGGAGTTTCGGAACAAGCGCGCATCCGGGCGAACATCTCGAGGCCGTGATCTCTACCAACGGCGGCGCGACGTTGGGGAACGCAAAGCTGATCACGACGCGCTCGGTTGAATACAACGAACCTACGATTCGCACCGGCTCGTTCCTGCCGTCCGCCGTTTCTGACCGAACCAACGGGAACCTTTACGTTGTCTATCAAACTTTACTCGCTGGAAATCCGAGAATTGTTTTCACGAAATCGGTGGACGGCGGCAACACCTGGTCCGCCCCGATTGCAATCAGCGACAATCCCGCCGGTTCCGGCGTTTTCAATCCGGCGATCAATGTTTCTCCCAACGGACAGGTTCTGACTGCCGTCTTTTACGATCATCGCGCCAATCCCGGATCGAACACACTGGTCGATCTTTATTTTGCGCAGTCATTCGACGGCGGGGCAACGTGGCAACCGAACATTCGCGTAACTGATGTCTCCACAGATGCGTCTCTCGCGCCTCTGTCGTCGACCGGGTACATGCTTGGCGATTATCAAGGAATCGCGGAAGCGACAAACTCCAGCGTCCCGGCCATTCCCGTTTGGATCGACACACGCACCGGCGATCCGGATCCATTCGTTGCGCAAATCCAAGCTGTGCCTTCAGGTTCGCCGACGCCGACTCCAACCGCGACACCAACAGTCACGCCAACTCCGACTCCCACACCGACCGCAATAGCAACGTCAACACCAACCCCTACGGCGACGCCAACTCCCACTGCCACTACTGGCCCGGCAGTGATGATCAGTCCTGCCCCGGGATCGACATTTAGTTCCTCAACCGTGACCTTCCAGTGGACTGCCGGCAGCGCGACCCAGTATGCTCTGACGCTCGGTAGCAGTCCAAAAGGCCTCGATATTTATTCCACCGGGCAGATCGCCGCGCTTTCAGCCACGGCGTCAAATGTTCCTACGGACGGCCGGACGGTGTACGCGACTCTCTACTCCAAGGTGAACAACGTTTGGGTAAGTAACGGTTACACTTACAAGGCTTCCAACGGAACAGCTACACCGACTCCTACTCCGACGGCGACTGCAACTCCAACCCCGACCGCTACGCCGACTCCAACTCCGACAGCTACTCCAACTCCGACAGCTACTCCAACTCCGACAGCTACTTCGACTCCGACACCTACGGTTACTCCAACTCCTACTGCAACTGCGACGTCCACGCCTACGCCCAGCCCTACTTCGACAACGACTCCGACCGCGACACCGACCCCAGCGCCTGGTCCGGCGGTGATGACCAGTCCAACGCCGGGATCAACCCTCAGTGGCTCTACCGTTACTTTCCAGTGGACTCAAGGCAGCGCGTCCGCTTACGGACTGACAGTTGGCAGTTCGCCCGGGGCAACGGACATCTATGCGTCGTCAGTTTTGCACACGCTTTCCCAAACAGTGACAGGTATCCCAACTGATGGGCGAACGATCTACGTCAGGCTTTACTCTCAGGTTAGCGGTTCCTGGACGTCTAACAGTTACACCTATAAGGCGTTTTAAGTGATTGGTTTCACATTTTCGCGAGCTAGCCGATTATAACGGAACTCCGAATCGCACACGTCGCCGCACGGGCAACGCGTCATTATAAAACTCAGTCCCTCGCCCGCTGAGGCGCGTTACGATCCGCTTGCTTGTTCGACAAATTCTCGGACGGCTTTCAAAATCCTCTGGTCGACGTCTCCCTCGGTTTCGCTTTTGAGATCTTTCTTCCGGACCATGAGCGAATGGTCGCCCCCTTCAACGACGTGCAGAAAATTCGGCGCGATCATTTTGGAGCGCGCGGTCTCAAGGAGATCGAGCGGGCAAAGCGGGTCGCGCGTTCCCTGCACGAACAGAATTGACGTTCGCAACGCGAGTAGAACTTCTTCGCGAAGTTTGGTGCGATCGCCCATTGCGCAAAGCGGATAACCGAGGCAAATCACCCCATTGACTTTCTCTTCCAGCGCGACGTGGCATCCAACGCGCCCGCCCATGCTCTTGCCGATGAGGAAGATTGGCCCGGGGAATTTTCCGCGCGCTTCTGCCAGCGCGGCGCGATGCGCATCAATTAACTGCGGCAAACGATCCGGCCTCTTTCGCCCTTCGCGCATGTAATCGTAATCAAAGGTTTCGACTTCGCCGATTTCGCTCAGCATCTTTTTCCACTTCTGCATCCATGGATGGGTTGAAGGCGCGCCAGCGCCGGGCGCAAATAGAAAAAATGGTTTCACAAATCTATTTATGAGCGTCTTGCCCTCACCTTAATCCTCTCCCTCGGGGAGAGGAGAGAAAATGTGAACGCGCGCCTTCCGCCTCTCCCTGACGGAGAGGAAGCCGCGAAGCGGCAGGTGAGGGAAATTTCACCGCCACTCTTTCTTGCCGAATGGCCAGGCGCGCTCTAAAACATATCTCTCGATATGGCTGGCGCTAATGGGCGGCTGCTTTCGGCGACGTAACTCGAAACTTTCGCCATGCTTTTTAATTCGCTCACTTTCGTCGTCTTTTACGTGATCGTCCTCACGTTTTACTGGAGCATTCGCGGTTGGGAGTTGCGAAAGAATCTGCTCGTCGTCGCGAGCTACATTTTTTACGGCGCGTGGAATCCGCCGTTCGCGGCGCTGCTTTTCACGACGACCGCGATGGATTTCTGGCTCGGCCGGCAAATCAGCAAGGCTCAAGGGCAGTCGGCCAAGAAGCGTTGGTTGGTCGCGAGCGTTTGCATGAACTTGAGCATGCTTGGGTTCTTTAAATACGGAAATTTCCTCCTTCAAAATTTCCAATGGCTAGTCGCACGGATCGGGATCATCTATCAGGCGCCGCATCTGGATATTCTGCTGCCGGTCGGAATCTCGTTTTACACATTTCATTCGCTTTCTTACACGCTCGATATTTATCGCGGCGTGTTGCAGCCAACTCGCTCGCTGCGCGATTTCATTCTTGCAGTTTCGTTCTTTCCGCAGCTCGTTGCCGGCCCAATCGTGCGGGCGGGTGATTTCTTGCCGCAGCTCCAACATCCGCCGCGCCTGAAGACGAATCAGTTTCTTTGGGGACTCGCCCTGATGACGCTCGGGTTGTTCGAAAAAACTGTCCTCGCCGACACGTTGCTTTCAGGACCGGCCGATCGTGTCTTCGACTACGCCGGTCCGCTGGTTACGCTTGATTCGTGGGCCGGCGTGCTCGCGTTTGCCGGCCAAATCTTTTTCGACTTTGCCGGCTATTCCATTACCGCAATTGGGGCCGCGCTGACGCTCGGTTTTCATCTCAAGGACAATTTTCGCTTTCCTTACGCCGCGATCGGTTTTTCCGATTTCTGGCGCCGCTGGCACATTTCGCTTTCAACTTTTCTGCGCGACTACCTTTACATTCCGCTGGGTGGAAATCAGGTCCGCCCGTTTCGCGCGGCGCTTAACCTGGTCATCGTCATGTTTCTCGGTGGTCTCTGGCACGGCGCGGCCTGGACGTTTGTCGTCTGGGGTTTGTTGCACGGCTCTTATTTGGTGATCGAGCGCGTATTGCGCATCTTTTTCGAAGCGAAGCCGTGGGCTGGAACGTTGCCGGTTCGCGTTCTCGCCGGGTTTGCAACCTACGGCGCGGTTTGCATCGCGTGGGTATTTTTCCGCGCATCTGATTTCACCATCGCCAGTCGAATGTTGGCCGGCATGTTCGGCGGACATCCGAACGGTGACGCCATTCTTACCACCCGCGAGCTTTTACAAATTGGAATCGTCACTTTCGGCGTAATCGCGTTGCATTGGTCGATGCGCGAGGAGTCATTCGAGACGACGGTCATGCGTTTACCCGCCTGGGCGATCACCGCGATTGGATCGATCATGGCGTTCGCGATTATCTTCACTCAAGGAACCAGTAATGCGTTCATCTATTTCCAGTTTTAGAGAACGGCTGCGATTGCCGCGCTTGTTTTTTCGCAGACCTTCGCGCGAAGAACAAATCCACGGCGGACCGCCGCTGGAATTCGAGCGGCCAATTCCGACTGCGCCATGGCGTGGCATTGCCGTTGTCATCACGATCGTCGTGATCGGGGCGACCGTGGCCTGGGAACTGCATGCCCGCGGGCTCGGTTACGCTCCGACTCTCAATGACAACGAAGATTTATGGACACTCGCGCGCCGGAAAGTGCAGCCGGAATCAATCGTAATAATCGGCGACTCTCGCGCCTGGTTCGATGTCGATCTTGATGAAATGCAAAAAGGTTTTGGGAAGCGACCAATCCAATTGGCGATGGCCGGCTCAACCGTTTTTCCGACGCTGGCCGATCTTGCCGAAGACAAGAATTTCCACGGCACGATTATTTGCAGCGTCGTCCCGCACTTGTTCTTCGCGCCGCCTGGAAGTCCGCCAATGGAGCGTGCTGAAAAAGGCATCAAACGATTTCGCAACCAAACGCCCGCCCAACGCGTGAGCGAATATCTCGGGATGTGGTTGGAGGAGCATGTCGCGTTTTTGAAGCCGGACGATTTAAGTCTCGAAGGACTTTTGAACCAATTGCCGATTCCGAACAGGCCCGGCGCACAGGTTCCGCCAACGTTCCCACCGTATTTTCAAACGGAAGATCGCGAGCGGCGCGCGCGAATGTGGGAGAAGTGCGCCGAACCCGGAAGCGAATTAGCGAAACGAATCCAACAAATCTGGCTGCCCCTGTTCACGCCGCCTCCACCTCCGAGTTACATCCCGCCGGATGTGTTTATGGCGAAGATGAAAGAAGGCATCCAGAAACGCTTTGCCGACGTTACCGCTGCGGTTGACAAAATTCGCGCTCGTGGCGGCAAGATCGTTTTCGTTCGTTTTCCAAACAGCGGCGGATTGAAAGAGCTCGAGGACAAAATCATGCCGCGCCAACAGAGCTGGGACCCATTGCTCCAAATGACGCGCGCCCCGGGAATTTATTATTCGGACTTCCCGGAGCTGTCCGGATTCAACTGTCCCGAATGGTCGCATTTGACCGCTGGCGATTCGGTCGAGTTCACCAAGCGCCTGGTTCCTCATCTGCGCGATGCGTTGAAGATGTAAGTTTTGCCGCCGAATTTTTCTCGGCGATTCGTTGCGCGCTGCGCGCAAAGCGTTGAAAGTTGCCCCGGTCAAATGATGCCCTCATCCACCTCTATCAAGTCCGCCCTCGAAAGCAGCGGCCCGATCGATTCTGTTCAGGTTCAGGGCTGGGTGCGGACTAGGCGCGATTCGAAGGATTTTTCCTTTATCGAGCTCAACGATGGCTCGTCCTTGAAAAATCTTCAGGTCATCGCGCGCACCTCACTTACGAATTACCCGGACGTTCAAAAACTCACAACTGGAGCTTCGGTCCGCGTTAGCGGCGCATTGGTCGCGTCCCAGGGCAAAGGACAGAAATGGGAACTCGTTGCCGACAGGATCGATATCATCGGTCTGGCGGACGATTCCTATCCGCTCCAGAAAAAGGGACATACCCCGGAGTTTTTGCGGGAAATCGCGCACTTGCGACCGCGCTCGAATCTTTTCGGATCTGTTTTTCGCGTTCGAAGCCGGCTCGCTTTCGCGATTCACAGATTTTTTCAGGAGCGCGGCTTCATTTACGTTCACACCCCGATCATTACCGGAAGCGATTGCGAGGGCGCCGGAGAATTGTTTCGGGTTTCGACGATCGACCTGAAGAATCCGCCACGAAAAGGCAATGACATCGATTATGCGAAGGATTTTTTCGCCCGCCAGACTTATCTCACGGTGAGCGGCCAGCTCGAAGCAGAAGCGTTCGCCTGCGCATTATCGAAAGTTTACACGTTCGGCCCGACCTTTCGGGCCGAGAATTCAAACACGTCGCGTCATGCCAGCGAATTTTGGATGATCGAGCCGGAGATGGCGTTTTGTGATTTGGATGGCGATATGGATCTCGCGGAAGAGATTGTGAAGTATCTCGTTCGCGACATTCGTGACAATTGTCCCGACGAAATGGAACTGTTCAGCAAGTTCGTGGAAAAGGAACTGATTCCGCGACTCGATTTCGTTCTCGAACGCCCGTTCCAACGCACAACCTACACTGAAGCGATCGACCTCTTGAAGAAGAGCGGCGAAAAATTTGAGTTCCCGGTCGAGTACGGATTGAATCTGCAATCTGAGCACGAACGGTGGCTAACCGAAAAGCATTTCAAATGTCCGGTGACAGTTTTCAATTTTCCAAAAGAGATAAAACCGTTTTACATGCGGTTGAATGACGACGGGAAAACCGTCACGGCGATGGACCTTCTTGTGCCCGGAATTGGCGAAATCGTCGGCGGGAGTCAGCGCGAAGAACGACTCGATGTGCTCCAGGAAAACATGCAACGCCACAAAATGGATCCGGCCGATTACAAATGGTATCTCGATCTTCGCCGTTACGGCACCGTGCCGCATGCCGGGTTCGGTCTCGGCTTTGAGCGAATGCTCATGTTCGTCACTGGCGTCTCAAACATTCGCGACGTGATTCCATTCGCGCGCACGCCCGGCAGCGCGGAGTTCTAGCTTAGTCGGCCTGGCGGACCGCATCCGCGAACGCGACGTTGCCGGATTTCAAATCCAGTTCGGTTTCCTGCGGAGTTCCGAAAACTCGTGCGCGTTTTTCGTCGAATTCGTTTTCCCATCGCGCCACCACCACTGTCGCCAGGCAATTGCCGATCACGTTCACGCCGGTGCGCCCCATATCCATTAGCTCGTCCACGCCAAAAATGACAGCGACACCAATTGGACCGAGTCCTTCCGGCACAAAGGAATTCAGCGTCCCGAGCAAAATCACGAGAGCCGCGCGCGGAACACCGGCGACACCTTTGGAAGTCAGCATCAAAGTCAACATCATCGTGATTTGCTGACTGAAACTCATATGCCAGCCCATCGTTGTTTCGGCGGCTTGGGCAACGAACACCGATGCCATCCCTAAATACAAAATCGAGCCGGTCAGGTTGAATGAATAGCCGGTGGGCATCACGAACCCGACAATCGACGGCGGGACACCGAAGCGCTCCATCGCTTGCATTGCTTTGGGCAACGCCGATTCGCTGCTCGTGGTGGCAAAAGCTAATGCGGCCGGTTCGCGGACGGCGCGGAAAAATTGCCGCAACGGAATCCGCACAATCCAGATGACGATTCCGAAAACAACGATCACAAAAACGATCAACGCCAGATAAAGCGAACCGATCAGTTTGCCGAGATTGATAAGCACGCCCGGTCCTTGCGTGCCGATGGTGTGCGCCATCGCCGCTCCGACGCCAATCGGCGCAAACATCATCACGTAGTTAGTGACCTTGAACATGATTTGCGCGAGGCTGTCCATCGCGCGCACGATCGGTTGACCTTTTTCGCCAACGGCCGAAACGGCAAGCGCGAACAAAACGCTAAACGCGACGATTTGCAGCACGTCGCCCCGCACCATCGCGTCGATAATGCTCGACGGAAAAATGTGGACGATGATCTCGGTCAAACTTTGGGCATGGGTCTGGCCAATCTTGTTGACGACATCAGTATTGGTCGCCGCCAGGGTTACGCCGACGCCGGGTTTGGTCAGATTTACAATCGCCAATCCGATGAAAAGCGCCGCCGTAGTCACGATTTCAAAGAAAACGAGGGCTTTGATTCCGATCCGGCCGACTTTTTTCAGCGCCCCGGCACCCGCGATGCCGACGACGATGGTGGAAAAAACGAGCGGCGCGATGATCGATTTGATGAGGTTGATGAAGATGTCGCGGAGAAAATAGACTTGGTTGCCCCAATCCGGTCGTAGCCAGCCGATCAACGCCCCGACGATGAGACCGATCATGATCTGCGTGGTGAGGGACGGCCGATACCATGGCCGGCGAACCGGGTTCGGCGATCCAAAATTCATCTGGTCCGCAGATTTGGCAGATTTCAGTAGAATTAGGAAAGCAGGAAAACAGGAAATCGGATAGAAGGAAGGAATTGCGCTGGCTGAAGGCGTGAGTTCTGTAGCTCTTTTCCTGGGTTCCTGATTTGCTGATTGTTTTTATGTTCTTGTCGCACCTCGAATGCACCGCTTGTAGAAAGCGCCATGATTGGCAACAGCTTCAAAACCTCTGCACTGCTTGCGCCAAACCGCTCTTCGCAATCTATGACCTCGAGAGTGTTCGGAAACTTGAATGCAAAATGCATTCAAGTTTAAAGGAGCGCGAAAAGTCGCTTTGGCGATGGCGCGAGCTGCTGCCGCTGCCGAAAGATGCCGAGCCAATCTCGTTGGGTGAGGGAGGAACGCCACTTCTTCGGGCAAAGAAATTCGGCGACGACGTTGGTGTCGATCTTTGGATTAAGGACGAATCGGTCAACCCAACTCAAAGTTTCAAAGCCCGCGGAATGAGCGTGGCTGTTTCCATGGCGAAATATCTTGGCGCGAGCAAACTGGCCGTGCCGAGCGCTGGGAACGCTGGCGGGGCGCTGGCCGCTTACGCCGCACGCGCCGGACTCGAGGCGCACATCTTCATGCCCCGCGACACGCCCCGCGCGAACATTGTTGAGTGCCGCGAAGTCGGCGCGCATGTCACCTTGATCGAAGGTCTGATCACCGATTGCGGCGCGGAAATCGCGAAGCGCAAAGAAAGAGAAGGTTGGTTCGACGTTTCGACATTGAAGGAGCCCTATCGAATTGAAGGAAAGAAGACGCTTGGATACGAAGTCGCTGAGCAGCTCGAATGGAAACTTCCGGATGTGGTCCTTTACCCGACCGGCGGCGGCACTGGGCTTATCGGAATGTGGAAAGCGTTCGACGAAATGGAAACGCTCGGTTGGATCGACAGTAAGCGGCCCCGGATGTTTTCGGTCCAGGCAAGCGGCTGCGCGCCAATCGTCCGCGCGTTCGAAGCGGGGGAAAAATTCGCCACTGAATTTCCAAACGCGCACACCACTGCGTCCGGTTTACGCGTTCCGAAAGCGATCGGCGATTTCTTGATGTTGAATATTCTTCGCGAGTCCAAAGGCGGCGCGATTGCAGTCGAGGATGATGAGATGATTCGTGCGGTGCGGGACGTTGGATCGAAAGAAGGTCTTTTCGTTGCGCCGGAAGGCGCAGCTTGTTTTGTCGCGCTCAAAAAATTGCGCGCGTCCGGCAAGATCGATACCGGCGAGCGAGTGGTCATTTTCAACACCGGTTCGGGCATCAAATACCTCGACTGCTTCGAGAGCGGCGCCTAACCTTCGTTGCCGATGGCGAGCAATTTGCTTTACGCAATTCGCGCTCTTTAACTTTCTCGGCAAATCGCCGAGAAAGACAGAATTCAATCCGAATACGGGTTATCCGCCCCGCGTCTAAGTATGAATGAAGAAGCTAATACTAAGTATGGCATTGGCAGTCGCGGCTCCGTTTGCGTGGGCACAGGTTTCGGAAACCACCACCACTACGACCACGACTGAGGGCAACGGCACAATTACGGAATTTTCTCCGGGCAGTTCCATTGTGCTGAAGGAAAGTGCCGGCCCGAGACATTATCGCTTCGGCAAGCAGGTCGTTTATGTGACCAGAAGCGGTAAGGAACTCGACGAAGCAACGGTGCGGACCAAAGTTCGCGTGGGCGTCCCGGTCCGCGTTCATTACGTAGGTGAAGGCGACAACATGCTCGTCGACCGCGTAGTCCTCGACGAGGATTAAGAGCTAAACGCAACCCGCCTTGGCTGGCCCTACGGCGCGGCGGGCAACACATTCGCGCCCCTTCTGCTTCGCCGAATTTGTTTCGCGCGAAGCAGGAGGGCGCGTTTTTGTGTACCGCCAATTGGGATCGATCGGCTCTGAAGATAGTTAAGGTGTAAGGGTCTTTATTGGGCTATACTAGGCAACTGCCGCATCTATTTACCTATCTGGTTCGCCGAATTTCTTCGGAAGCACAAACGGAAACATCACATAAGCAAATCCGTACCCAAAACGGAGAGAATTGTTGCGCGGATGCTGGGCGGTACTTTAATGAACTTGCCGATCTCACGAGGCAAAATTGTCTGCAAGTCGAGAGCAGTCCGCCGCCAGCGATAGTGCCGAGCATCGTAGCTGCTATCGAAGCGGAGAATAACAGGTTGTAATCCCATGACGGAACTCACCATCACTCAAAACGGCGCCCTTTATGCCATGCACCATCGGGCGATCAAAAGCATTCGCAGTGTTCGCAGAAAACGAGCGTTAGCTAACAGAATAATCCGAACCGGCAATCTACCAGCGGATAGTTTGGTCGATCGCAAAATTAGAACGGACAAAGTATGTTTCATCTAATCTGGTACAAGCTCAAACTACACGTTTAATGCTCCCGATATTTCTAGGAGTCATAGGTTGCTGCGTTGCCATCTTTTTTCTCCGGGCCAAGGGAAACCCCGTAGCTCATCCGGACCAGGCTAAGGTCGGCTTCGCACAATCGAGCTTCCTCCCGGATAGCCCGCATCGGAAAGACCAGGTAAAATGAGTGCGCTTACCCAGGAACCGAACGCTTTGCACACTGATACTTTCAATAAAGCAGAAAACCGGGGCGAAGCGGAACCAGCTCGAACAGATCCAGAAGTTCACGAGGGTCACACAATCATGGGCGACGCATCCAGTCGCGCCGATGTCATATTGGCCGGCAAATCACGGCCGGCGTCCAAGCGCATGATATTGCGCTTGCCGCTCGAGCGCATCAACTGGATAACGAGCTCGTTCCTGTTCGTGACGTTGGTATTAACGCTCACAACGGTCCCGATCTATCTCTACCATTTCGGTCTCGATTGGTTTCAGGTCGCGCTTTTCTTCGCCATGTTTTTGGCGTGCGGCTTCAGCATCTCGATCGGGTACCATCGGCTTTTCTCCCACATCACATTCAACGCGAGCTGGCCTATCCGGCTTTTCACGCTGGTTTTCGGCGCAGCCGCTTTCGAAAACTCAGCCTTGATGTGGGCGAGCGAGCATCGCCGCCACCACAAACATGTCGATCATGACGATGATCCGTACTGCATTTCGAAAGGTTTTTTCCACGCGCATATTGGCTGGTTGATTTTCAAACTGAATCCGGATGCGCCATACGACAACGTCTCCGACCTCCAGAAGGACAAGCTTGTTTGTTGGCAAGATCGACATGTTCAATGGATCGCGATTTTCGTCAGCTTCGTTCCGCCCTCACTTCTCGGTTTTTGGTGGAACGGATGGGAGGGAGCACTCGGCGCGTTCTTGATCGCGGGCGTCGCCCGCATCGTTGTGCTGCAACACTGCACCTTCCTGATCAATAGCGCATGCCACGCCATCGGCCGGCAGCCGTATTCGAAGAAATGCACCGCGCGCGATTCGCTCTTACTTGCTCTTTTCACTTTCGGCGAGGGCTATCACAACTATCACCATGAGTTTCAACACGACTACCGCAACGGCGTAAAGCCATGGCAGTTTGATCCCACTAAGTGGCTCATCTGGACGCTTTCGAAATTAGGGCTCGTTCGAAATCTCCGCCGCGTCCCGGCAGATAAGATTGAGTTGGCGCAAGCGCAAACCAGAAACGCGAGCAAAATGATGTAGGGGGGGGGGGAGAGTTGTTGGGGGGAGGAGGTGGCTTTAAGGAAAATGGGGGTTACAGGGGGGTTTTAGGGGGAAGGTCGGACAGGATGGGCAAGGGACGGCTAGAAGAGGAAGAATAGTGGGACGGACGGAGGGTAATTAACATACGAAATGTTTAGCATATTAGCTAGGGTCCCGGATTGAGGGTAGATCAGTGGTATGGGTGGTGGGGAGGATGTGTTTTAGGTGTTGGGGAAAGTTTGTCTGGCTTTGGAGTATTGAATTAGTTGGTTTGGGTGTTGTTGGGAGAGGAGGTGGGGGAATTATGTCAGTGTCGAAGCGGAGAGAAAGATTGATGCTAAGGAAGGGACTAGGCGGAAACACAGAAATGATGTAATAACGAAGCGCTGGAGGGTGAGAGGGTGAAATGGGGGAGAGAGGTAGAGAGGAGTTTGGCTGTGTGGCGGGGGGTAGGGGTTGGCTCGAAGGAGAGGGGGGGCAGGGAGGTGGTCGGTGTTTTGAATTGGGGTTGAAAATCAGCGGTGTGGTGGAAAAAAATTTTTTCGGGAAAAAAAGATTTTTCGGGAGTGTTGTGGCCAATCGTTCGATCAATTTCGAATCTACGTGGCGCCTCCGATGCCTAAAAAGTATGACGGCGACGACATGCTCGTTGACAAAGTTATTGTAACGCAAGACCGCGACTAATAGTTCACGTTTTGCTTGGCTAATTTTTTAGGCCAAGCTAGCAATTCCAGCGCCTGGCGGATGCAGCTAAAGCTCGCCGCCAGGCGTTTTGCGTACCGCGTTAATTAATCGGCATCCCAATGCTCGGCGATCATGCCGTCCTGCACCCGGAACATGTCGAATCCGAGCGCTTGATGGTGCTGGCCGTCCTTTTTAGTCCAGATCTGGCGCACGTAGACGACGACCATGTCATTGTCGCCGATCACATTTAACAATTCGCGTTTGTAATCGGGCGGAAGGGGTTTAGCGAATCCCGGGCGAAACGCATCCATGAAACCTTTCAGTCCAGTTGGCACTTGAGGATTGTGCTGAATGTAGTCCGGCTTCAAGAACTTCGGCGCGGCATCAACATCACGCCCGATCAGCACCGTTGTGTAGAAATCCCGAACCACAGCCTTATTGCGCGCCGTTAATTCGTCGTTCGCACAAGCTGGCTGCGTAAACGCAGCCAACGTAAATGTGAAGATCCACACACTGAACAACCGTCTTACAATTCCAATAGACATATGCACCTCCGGTTCTTGCTGATGTCTTTTTGACCGCGTGACGGCGTAACTGTTCAGAAGATTATTGGTTGAGCCGAGATCCGGGCACCTGGTCTCATGGCTTCCAGATAAGTCCTTTTTTCCTGCTTTCCTAATTGATACCGATAAGTTAGCGAGTGACTGAAATCGTGATCGTCGGTGGCGGTGCCGCCGGTTTTTTTGCTGCGATCGCTGCGGCGCGCGCCAATGAAAACTGCAGGGTTTCGCTTTTCGAGCGCGGCTCGCAATTTCTTTCCAAGGTGCGCATTTCAGGCGGCGGACGTTGCAACGTAACGCACGCTTTGTTCGATCCGCGGATGTTCACGACGCGTTATCCGCGCGGCGAGCGGGAGCTAATTTCACCGTTCCATCGATTTTCAGCGGATGACACAATTGCCTGGTTTGAAGCGCGCGGCGTCCGCCTCAAACGTGAGGAGGACGGGCGAATCTTTCCGATGACAGATTCATCGGAAACCGTCATCGATTGTTTGATTAAAGAAGCGAAGGCAGCAGGGGTTCGACTATTCACTCGTAAAGGCATTGAAGGCGCGCGCGTCCGAGCCCAAGGCGGGTTCGAATTGAAATTCAGTGACGGTGAATCGTTGGAGTGCGACCGGCTGCTTCTTGCGACGGGTGGTTGCCGAAGCATCGGCGGCGCGCGAGCTCGCACGTTCGCTTGGTCACACGATCGAACCGCCGGTGCCGTCGCTCTTTTCGCTCCATGTTCCAGCGCCCTGGCTGCGGTCGTTACCCGGGATTTCAGTGAGCGACGTGGAATTGTCCGTGGAGAAATTGCGCGAGCGCGGGCCGTTGCTTATCACGCACAACGGAATCAGCGGGCCGGCTGTGCTGCGGCTCTCGGCGTGGGGCGCCCGCATTTTGCACGAGAAGAACTATCGTTTCTCGCTTCGGGTGAACTGGGTTCCTGACTTGAACGAAGCCGATCTCCGAAACGAGTTTCAATCGCGCAGAGAAAAGGAGCCCACCAGACGAGTAAACAATTCGCCCATCGGCGCAATTCCGGCGCGACTCTGGGAAAATCTGGTTTCAAACGCCGGCATTTCTCCGAAAACGATTTGGACCACGCTCACGCGCGCCGGAATGAACGAACTGATTCGGCAGTTGCGGGCGACGGAACTCGAGGTCGATGGGAAGTCGCTGAACAAAGAGGAATTTGTCACTTGCGGTGGCGTGCGATTACGCGAGATCAATTTCAAAACCATGGAAAGCCGGGTCACGCCAAATCTCTATTTTGCCGGCGAGCTGCTCGACATTGACGGCATCACAGGCGGTTTCAATTTCCAGGCCGCCTGGACTACCGGGTGGATTGCGGGACACGCCATGGCTGGAGTCGAACCGGGCAGACCATGAACGATCGAAATGTTCTTCCGGAAAAATTGCGGATCGCGCTGGCGGAAGTGCGACAAGTTTATGTCGATCTTGCGCAAAAGCCGATCCAGCGGAATTGCGTGCGCAAAACGGAATGCTGTCATTTCAAACTGACCGGGCGCACTCCTTATCTGACGAAAGGCGAGGCATTGGTCGCGGCAAAAGCGCTTCGCGCCACCGGCCGAAAATCGCTACCGGAAAATGCCGATGGGTCGTGCCCAATGCTTCAACCAGAAACGGGCAACTGCCTGATCTACGAGGATCGACCATTCGGTTGCCGCACTCACTTTTGCGCCGCTGCCGGCGGACCAATCGCGCGTCGCGAAGTCCTCGACCTGATCCGACGTCTCGAAGATGTCGATCTGACGCTAAATGGAAACGGTCCGCGCCCTTTGCAGAATGCGGTGGCGGAGCGCTCGACGAAATGCGTTAAACGCTCGCTGTCGCGAACGAACTATTTCTTCTTCGACTCTTTTTTCGGCTTGGATTCTTTGGGCTCTTTGGCCGGCTTTGATTCCTTTGCAGCGGTGGCGACTTTCTTCGATTCGCCGGGCCGATATTCTTCCTGTTCGGCGGCGGCGAACGCCTTCTCCAGACCGACCATGTCTTCGCCGGGACGAAGGGTGTCGAAAGTCTCCGCTTCCTTGCGCAATTGTTCCTCGGAATAGTTCGCGGCTTTGATCGACAACCCGATGCGACGCTCGACTTTGTCGACTTTGATCACGCGCGCTTCGACTTCCTGGCCGACTTTGAGAACATCCTTCACTTTGGCAACGTGGTCCTCGCTCAACTGCGAGATGTGCACGAGACCGTCGATGTCGTCCTGCAATTCCACGAACGCACCGAAGCTGGCGAGCTTGCTCACTTTGCCCTTCATCAAGTCGCCGATCTTGTATTTCTGATCGATCGTCTTCCACGGATCATCGCTCAGTTGCTTGATGCCGAGACTGATCCGCTGATTGGTTTTATCGATGTCGATGACTTCGGCTTCGACTTCGTCGGCCTTTTTAAACATTTCGCTGGGATGATTGATCTTCCGGGTCCAGCTCAAATCCGAGACGTGGATCATGCCGTCGATTCCTTCTTCCAACTCCACGAACGCGCCGTATGCGGTCATGTTGCGGATCGTTCCCTTCACCCGGCTGCCGATCGTGAACTTCTTCTCGATCTCATCCCATGGATTTGCTTCGAGCTGACGGAGCCCGAGTGAAATTTTCTGCTCTTCCTTGTTCACGCCGAGCACCACGGCTTCAACTTCCTGGCCAACCGTCAAAATGTCGGACGGGCGCATGATTCGTTTCGTCCAGGAAAGTTCGGAAACGTGGATGAGACCTTCCACTCCTTCTTCCAGTTCCACGAACGCACCGTAGGGAACAAGATTGGTGATCTTGCCTTTGACCTTTTGACCCGCCGGGAAGCGCTCTTCAATCTGGTCCCACGGATTTTTCTGAAGCTGCTTCAAGCCTAACGAAACGCGCTCTTTCTCTTTATTAATGTCGAGCACCTGGACTTCGAGCTGTTGCCCAACTTTGACCAGCTCGCTCGGATGTCCGAGGCGGCCCCAGGTCATGTCGGTAATGTGGAGCAAGCCGTCCATACCATCGAGGTCGATGAATGCGCCGAAATCGGTGAGATTTTTCACCGTACCGTTGACGCGGTCGCCGACTTTCACGCTGTCCATGAATTGCTGGCGTTTCTCGCTGCGCTCCTGCTCGATCAATTCGCGGCGGCTGAGCACAACGTTGCGTCGATCATCGTTGATCTTAACGATCTTGAAATCGTAAGTATTCCCGACGAACTGTTGGAGATCTTTGGGCGGAACGATGTCGATCTGCGACGCCGGCAAAAACGCTTCGACGCCGATGTTGACCATCAATCCGCCTTTAACGACGGATTTCACTTTGCCTTTGATGAGCCCGTCTTCCTGGAAAACACTGGCGATTTTATTCCAGTTTTGGCGATAGGCTGCTTTCTCCTTGGAAAGCACAACCATGCCTTCATCATTTTCGAGTCGCTCGAGCAATACATCGACTTCGTCGCCGACTTCGAGATTCTCGACGTCGTCAAATTCCGACAAGGAAATGACGCCTTCTGATTTATAACCGATGTCGACCAGCACCTCGCGCGGTCGCACTTCCAAAATTCGTCCTTTGACAATCGAGCCCTCCCGGAAATCCGGCATAGGCTTCGACATCACATCCTGCATTTGCACCATAATAAATAAGGCTCCTTGGGCCTTTACGCTGTCACGGCGGTCTATGACCGCCGAAAGCCCGTGAAAAACGGAGCGTCACAGTAGCCAGGTTGGCTCCCCAGGTCAAACGCTTGGTGCACGGTCTAATCTGACGGGATCGTTACGGCATTGGCACGCACGGGCCACGATGTAATTTGGGGGGATCATATTATATTAGAGAGGCGACTTTTTGGTAACCAAATCAGGCTTTGGAGGTCATTACTTAACAGGAACTCCAGCATGCGGCCGCACTGTGCAAAGCAATGTCGAAACGAACAATTCTCGCGATCATTGGAGTTGTCCTTCTTTTGATCGGATGGTGGAGTTGTCATCACCGCGCCTCATCTAATTCGCAATCCAGCGGAAACTCCGGAGGCAGCCGCCGCGGTGCGATGAGCGGTGGCGGCGGGCCCGTGCCGGTTGTCGCCGGAAAGTCGAGCAAAAGGACATGCCGATTTATCTCGATGGTCTCGGCACCGTTCAGGCCTTCAACACCGTTACCGTTCACACGCGAGTCGATGGCGCGTTGGTACAGGTCAATTTTTCGGAAGGCCAGGATGTGAAAACCGGCGACTTGCTGGCCGTTGTCGATCCAAAACCGTATCAAGCGGCGCTCGATCAGGCAAAAGCGCAAGCCGCGTTAGATCAAGTGACGCTGAAGAGGCAGGAGGATCTGCGCGCGAGAAACGTGATAGCAGCGCAGGATTACGATACTGCTGTAGCGAATGCGCAAAAATCGCAAGCCGCCGCCGAAGCTGCTCAGGTCAATCTCGATTATTGCTACGTCAAATCGCCGATCGACGGACGCACTGGCGTGCGACTCGTCGATCTTGGCAACGTCGTCCACGCGGCAGACCAAAACGGCATTGTCGTCATCACTCAGATGCATCCGATTTCCGTCATGTTCACTCTGCCGGAAACAAATCTGCAATCGATTTTGAACGCCGGCGGCGCGCACGGCGGACTCAAAGTCACCGCGTTGGATCGCGGTAATACTGCGACTCTCGACGAAGGCACGCTCGCCGTGTTGGACAACGAGATCGATCCAGCGACCGGCACAGTGAAGTTGAAAGCGACGTTTCCGAACAACGATCTGAAATTTTGGCCCGGAAAATTTGTGAATGCGCGGTTGGTTTTGACCACGCGAAAGGCGCAACCGTTATTCCGATCGAGCGTCGTGCAGCGCGGTCCGCAAGGCACATACGCCTACGTGATCAAGCCGGACAAAACCGTCGAGATGCGGCCGATTAAGATCGGTCAGACCGAAGGGAATGTCACGTTCTGTCGAAAATGGTTTGCAACCCGGCGAAGACGTTGTCGTCGACGGTCAGTATAAATTGCAGCCCGGCGCGCATGTTGAAGCGACTTCTCCGCAGCAAACGCCAGCAAGCGCAATCGAAGCCGGACGAGATCAGCGCGACCGGACGAGGCGACAAGTCGTGAGCATTTCCGAACCGTTCATTCGCCGCCCAGTTGCCACTCGCTGATGATGGCCGGCGTCATTTTGCTCGGCGTGCTCGGTTACTAACTGTTGCCGATCTCCGCGCTGCCGACCGTCGATTTTCCGACGATCGAGGTCACGACTTATTATCCCGGGCCAGCGCAGACGTGATGGTCTCGTCGATCACCACGCCGCTCGAGCGGCAATTCGGCCAGATCAGCGGGCTGTCGTCGATGAATTCCACCAGCTCGTTCGGCGTGTCGACGATCACGCTGCAATTCGTGCTCGATCGACACGATCGACGTTGCCGCGCAGGATGTTCAGGCGGCGATCAATGTCGCCGGCGGATTTCTGCCACAAAGATCTGCCGAATCCGCCCAAGTACAACAAAGTCAATCCAGCCGATACGCCGATTCTGACGCTGTCGATCACGTCGGATAGTTTGCCGCTCGATAAGGTCAACGATTTTGCCGACACGTTGCTCGCGCAAAAGCTGAGCGAAGTTACCGGCGTCGGTCTCGTCACTATTCGAGGGAAATCAAAAGCCGGCCGTGCGCGTGCAGGTCAATCCGGCGGCGATCTCCGCGCTCGGTCTCAGCTTGGAAGATGTTCGCACAACTCTTGGTCAGGCGAACGTCAACGCGCCGAAAGGAAGTTTCGATGGGCCGCGACAAGCTATTCACTATCGGATCGAACGATCAGATTTTTTCGGCTGACGCTTACAAGCCAATCATCGTCGCCTACAAAAACGGCGCGCCGGTTCGTCTGGGCGATATCGCGCAATGTGATCGACAGCGTCGAGAACGATCAACTCGGCGCCTGGGTCGGCACGAAAGCCGGCGAACAGCCCGCGGTGCTGCTCGATATTCAACGGCAACCGGGCGCGAACATCATTCAAACCGTCGATCGCGTGAAGACAACTTGCTGCCGAAGCTGACCGCATCGATGCCGCCGTCGGTGCATGTCGATGTTCTCGCTGACCGCACCGAAACCATCCGCGCGTCAGTGCACGACGTGCAATTCACGCTCTTGCTCACCGTCGCTCTGGTCGTGATGGTGATGTTTCTGTTCCTGCGAAAACTTTGGGCCACGGTCATCCCCAGCATCGCGCTGCCGCTGTCGCTCATCGGCACCTTCGGCATCATGTATCTCGCCGGATTCAGTCTCGATAATCTTTCGCTTGATGGCGTTGACCATCTCGACCGGCTTCGTGGTCGATGATGCCATCGTGATGATCGAGAATATCGTGCGCTTCATTGAAGCGGGCGATCCGCCGTTGGAAGCCGCGCTCAAAGGCGCGAAACAAATCGGTTTCACCGTCATTTCGTTCAGCTTTTCGCTCGTCGCCGTTTTCATTCCGCTGCTGTTCATGACCGGAATCGTCGGCCGGTTGTTCCGTGAATTTGCGATCACGCTGAGCGTCGCCGTCGGCGTTTCGGCGTTTGTTTCGCTGACGCTTACGCCAATGATGTGCGCGAAGTTGTTGCAGTCCGGAAACGGAGGATGAGCAACAGCATCGCGGTAAGTTTTATCAACGGACCGAAGAATATTGGACACGCTGTTCGGAACTGGTACGAACGCGGACTGCGCTGGGTGCTGCGCCCATCAACGGTTCGTTCTGAACGTCGCCATCGTCACGCTGGTTGCGACGATCCTTGCTCTACGTCATCGTGCCCAAGGGTCTTCTTCCCGCAACAAGACACCGGCGTCATCATCGGCGTCACCGATGCCGCGCGAAAACATTTCCTTCAAAGCGATGATGGAACGCGTGCACGCGGTTTCCGATATCGTGAGAAAGGATCCCGATGTGGCGAGCGTTTCCGCGTCGGTGGGCGCGGGCACGGTCAACGCCACCATCAACACTGCGCGCCTCTACATTGTGCTCAAACCGCACAATCAACGCGCCAACGCCGAAGCAGATCATCGATCGTCTGCGCAACGCGACGCGGAATGTCGAAGGCGTTTCGCTTTTCATGCAAGCTGCGCAGGACGTGCAGATCGACAGCGCGCGTCAGCCGAACCCAGTTCCAATATATTTTGCAGGACGCCGATGCGGCCGAATTGGCGCGAATGGACGCCAAAACTTGTTGCAAAAACTCGGACAGCTTGCCGCAACTGACCGACGTTGCCAGCGATCAACAGATCAACGGCCTTGCAACTCAATGTCGATGTTGATCGCGAGAAAGCGTCGCGACTGAATGTGTTCACGCAGGCGATCGACGACACGCTTTACGATGCGTTCGGTCAGCGACAGGTCTCGATCATCTTCACTCAGCTCAATCAGTTTCGCGTCATTCTCGAAGTAGAGCCGCAATTTCGGCAGTCGCCGGATTTGCTCGACAAGATTTATGTCAAATCGAGCACCGGCCAGCCTGTTCCGCTTGAGCGCGTTCGCGACGATGCACGTGAGCAACACGCCGTTGTCGATTCCGCATCAGGGGCAATTTCCAGCGGCGACGATTTCGTTCAATCTGCGCAGCGGCAGTTCGCTCAGTCACGCCATTCCCGCGATCGAAAAAGCGGAACGCGAAATCGGATCTGCCGAATACGATTGCCACCACGTTCACCGGCGCCGCGGCCGAATTCCGCTCCTCGCTGACCAGCGAACCGTTTCTGATTTTGGCCGCCGTGATCGTGATCTACATCGTGCTCGGTGTTCTTTACGAGAGTTACATTCATCCGATCACTATTCTCTCGACGTCTGCCTTCGGCCGGCGTCGGCGCGCTGCTCGCGCTGTTGTTTTGTCGAACTGATTTTTCTCTCGTCGCACTGATCGGGATCATTTTGCTGATCGGCATCGTGAAGAAGAACGCGATCATGATGATCGACTTCGCGCTCGAAGCCGAACGCAAGGAAGGGATGTCACCGGAAGAATCGATTTATCAAGCGTGTCTTCTTGCGATTTCGACCGATCATGATGACGACTGCGGCGGCGTTGCTCGGCGCGTTGCCGCTTGCGCTCGAGCGCGGCACCGGCAGCGAATTGCGTCGTCCGATGGGAATTTCCATCGTCGGCGGTTTGTTGCTTTCGCAGTTTCTCACGCTTTACACCACGCCGGTGATTTATCTTTATCTCGATCGGTTCGGTGCTTGGCTGGAAGAACGGCGAAATCGCGGCCGGGTCGAGCAAGCTGAGTTGCCTTTAAGATCGACAACTGAAGTCCATCCGCGACCGGAGTTCGCTTCGGTCAACGGCGAAAACGATCGGCTCGGATTTTAAATGCGATGAACATTTCCGAGCCATTCATTCGTCGGCCCGTCGGAACATCGTTGCTTGCTGCTGGCGTGTTGATGTTGGGCGCAGTGGCTTATCATTTTCTTCCAGTCGCGCCACTGCCGAAGGTCGATTTTCCAACGATCTCAGTCAGCGCTCAGGAACCCGGCGTCGATCCTGCAACCGCAGCTTCATCACTAGCTGCGCCGCTCGAACGGCGCTTTGCGCAAATCGCCGGAGTTAGCGAGATCACTTCGGTCAGTTCGTTAGGTGGATCGAACATTACCATTCAGTTCGATCTCGATCGCGACATCAACGGCGCCGCGCGCGATGTTCAGAGCGCGATCAACGCCGCGTGCCGGCGAATTGCCGAGCGGTCTGCCGCAACCGCCATCCTATCGCAAAGTGAATCCTTCGGATGCGCCGATCATGGTCTTGGCGATGACTTCCGACGCGCGTGCCGCTTATCGGAAGTTTACAATCTCGCGGACCAAATCATCGGCCAGCGAATCAGTCAGGTCGAAGGAGTCAGTCAGGTGATGATCGGCGGCGGCGCCAAATCGGCCGTGCGCGTGCAAGTCAATCCGGTCGCGCTCGCGTCGATGGGGCTGAGTCTCGAAGATCTTCGCAACACGCTTTCGCAGGTGAATGTGCTGTCGCCCAAAGGCGCGCTTCGACGGCCAGCAACAGCGGTTCGTGATCTCCAGCAACGATCAGTTGACGAAAGCCGACCAATATCAACCGATCATCGTTGCGCAGCACAATGGCGCGGCGGTTCCGTTGCGCGATGTCGGCAAAGCGATCGATGCGTCAGGAAAATCGCGATCAAGCCGGATTGTTCAACAATAAGCGCGCCGTGTTGCTCGTGATTTTCAAACAACCGGACGCGAATGTCGTCAGCACGACCGACCAAATTCGCGCGATTATGCCGCAACTGCGCACCTGGCTGCCGCCAAGTGTTTCACTCGACGTGATGAACGATCGCACGACGACGATTCGCGCGTCAGTGCGTGACGTGCAGATCACGCTCATGTTCACCATGGCGCTCGTGGTGATGGTGATGTTCCTCTTTCTGCGGCGGTTCTGGCCGACTTTTATTTCCGGAATCACCATGCCGCTGGCGCTCGCCGGCACTTTCGGCGTGATGTGGCTTTGCGGTTACAGCCTCGACAATCTCTCGCTCATGGCACTGACGGTCTCGACCGGGTTCGTGGTCGATGATGCGATTGTCGTCATCGAAAACATCGTCCGCTTCATCGAAGCAGGGCGAATCGCCGATGCAAGCGGCGCTCAAAGGCGCGCGGCAGATCGGTTTCACCGTGGTCTCGATCAGCCTTTCGCTGATCGCCGTTTTTATTCCGCTGTTGTTCATGGGCGGATTGATCGGCCGCTTGTTTCACGAATTTTCGGTGACGCTGAGCGCGGCGATTCTTGTTTCGATGGTCGTTTCACTGACGCTCACGCCGATGCTTTGCGGCCGGTTTTTGAAACAGGAAGAGCAACATCGAAATCGCGGAGCGTTCGATCGGCTGAGCGAACAATCGATTTGACGCGATGCATCGCTTTTATGAGCGCACCCTGAAATGGGTGCTCGATCATGAGTATCTCATGCTGTCTGGTAACGCTCGGCGTGATCGTCGCCACGATTTGGCTTTATTTTGTCGTTCCGTGAGGCTTGTTTCCACAACAGGACACCGGCCAGATGATGGGCACCACCGAGGCCGCCCAGGACATCTCGTTCGAAGCGATGAGAGAGAAACAGGACCAAGTCGTGAAAATCGTGATGGCCGATCCTGCTGTTCAAGCTGTCGGCTCATTTTTCGGCGGCGGCTTCGGTTCGGCCATGAACAATGCGCGAATGTTTATCAGTTTCAAACCGAAAGGCCACGGAAAAGACGAGCGCGAAGACGATCCGCTTACCATCATGGGCCGGCTGCGCGGCAAGCTCTCGAAAATTCCCGGAGTGAATTTGTTTATCACGCCCGGGCAGGACATCCGCGTCGGTGGTCGCTCCTCAAAAGCGACATACCAATATGCGCTGACCGATCAAAACGTTGACGAACTAAATTCGTGGGCGCCAAAACTCGTTGAAAAACTGCAAGCAATATCCACAAATCAAGGACGCGACCAGCGACCAGCAATTTCGCGGCTTGCAGGAAACGGTGGTGGTCGATCGCGACGCGGCTGCGCGTCTCGGCATTCAACCGCAAGCGGTCGACAGCACGCTTTACAGCGCATTCGGACAACGCCAGGTCTCGATCATTTACACCCAACAAAATCAGTATCACGTCGTGCTCGAGGTCGATCCGCAAGTTCCAGCTCGACCCGACTTCGCTCGACAAAATTTACGTGAAATCGAACTCGGGGAATCAGGTGCCGCTAAGCACGATCGCTCACTTCCAATTGGACAACACGCCGTTGTCGGTCAATCACCAGGGCCAGTTTCCGTGTGTTACCATTTCGTTTAATCTCGCGCCGGAGTGTCTCGTTAGGCGAGGCGACGAAGATCATCGACACGGCCGCGACGTGAACTGGGAATGCCTTCGAACATTCGCGGAAATTTCGCCGGCACTGCGAAGGTGTGCGCAGGCGTCACTGGTCGACAATGCCGTGGCTCTTTCTCACCGCGCTCCTCGCCGTCTACATCATTCTCGGCATGCTTTACGAAAGTCTGATTCATCCGTTGACCATTCTTTCGACCATTCCTTCGGCCGGCCTGGGCGCTCTGCTGGCGCTTGTGGTTGACCAACAACGATCTCGATATCGTCTCGGCGATTGGAATCATTTTGCTGATCGGCATTGTGAAGAAAAACGCGATCATGATGGTCGATTTCGCGCTCGAAGCGTGAACGTCACGAAGGCTTGAGTCCGCAAGAATCGATTTATCAGGCCTGCCTCGTTCGTTTTCGTCCAATCATGATGACAACACTTGCCGCGATGTTCGGCGCGCTCCCGCTGGCGATTGGCATGGGGGTTGGAAGCGAGCTGCGCAAACCGCTTGGCATCGCAATTGTTGGCGGATTGATCGTCTCCCAGGCTCTCACTTTATATAGTACGCCGGTGATTTATCTTTGCGCTCGACCAGCTCCGACAACGTCGCAAAGAGCGCAAAAGGGCCGGTTATCCGATCACCCCGCCATCGACAGCCCCGGCGTAATCGAGATTTGGGCCCGAGCGTTGGACGTTGAGCGGGAAGCTTTTCTCCCCATATTGAATCACGATGTCGATCTTGCGGATACTCATAGCCTTCGCGGTGGTGACCATTTTGTTCTCTGCCCAGGCTCAGGACGACCTTGACAGGGCGCTCGTGCCAAAGCCGGACGCGGGACAAACCTTGCTCGATGCGATCAAAGCGCCGGACCTGACGGTCGTTCATTTGTGGGCCCCGTGGTGTTCGAATTGCCAGGCTGAGCTCAAAAGCGGCGGCTGGCTGAAAATGGTGAAGGCTAATCCGCAGGTGAAGTTTTATTTCGTGTCGGTTTGGAACGATGGCGGTGATGGCAAATCGATGCTGCAAAGATTTCAGATTGCCGATCAACCGAACGTTACAGTTCTTGCCGATCCTGGTCCGCGTCGCGGCGACAACAAGATTAAGGAATTTGCGGGCATGCCTGTTTCCTGGATTCCGACGACCTGGGTCTACAAAGAAGGTGACCTTCGCTACGCGTTGAACTACGGCGAGGTTCGTTTCGATGTGCTCCAACAATTTCTTGAGGACAGCAAGTCGGAATGGTCTCACAAGGGCGAACCCAAACTTCCGGAATGATCGAAGTTCCCACCGCACCGGTAACTAATCCTAAGAAGCCGCCGGCGATTCTTGCGATGATCGGCGAGACGCCGCTGGTCGAAATCACGCAATTCGATACCGGGCCTTGTCAGTTGTTTCTTAAACTCGAGAACCAAAATCCGACAGGCTCAATTAAAGACCGCATCGCGCTTTCGATGATCAGCGCCGCGGAAGAAGATGGAAAACTGGAATCAGGCGGTACCGTGATCGAAGCGACCGCTGGCAACACCGGACTCGGATTGGCACTCGTTGCCGCAGCCAAAGGATATCGAGTCGTCCTCGTGATCCCGGACAAGATGTCGCAGGAAAAAATTTCGCATGTTAGAGCCCTTGGCGCCGAAGTTGTGCTCACACGCTCTGACGTCACCCGCGGGCACCCGGAATATTATCAAGATGTCGCAGCGCGTTTGGCCGAAGAAATCCCGGGCGCGTTTTACGTCAATCAATTCGGCAACCCTGCGAATCCGCTCGCGCATGAGCGGACGACTGGTCCGGAAATTTGGGAACAAATGCGGCACGATGTCGATGCAATCGTAGTTGGCGTCGGTTCCGGCGGAACGCTGACTGGACTTGGGCGTTTTTTTAATCGGGTCAAGCCGCGCCGCGGGATTGAAATGGTTTTGGCGGATCCGAAGGGTTCCGTTCTTTGTGACTATGTTAAGACCGGCAAGCTGAAGGAGGCCGGGAGTTGGGCGGTGGAGGGCATCGGCGAAGATTTCATCCCCGATATCCTGGATATGTCCCTGGTGACGGATGCCTACGAAATCGACGATGAAGAAAGTTTCACTGTTGCGCGCGAATTGTTGCGCAAGGAAGGAATCTTCGGCGGCTCGTCCACCGGCACCCTCGTTGCCGGCGCGTTGCGTTACTGCCGCGAACAGGAAAAACCGAAACGTGTTGTGAGTCTCGTTCCTGATACCGGCAATAAGTATCTCTCGAAAATGTACAACGATTTTTGGATGGCCGAGCAGGGCTTTATCCAACGGGCGCCGCATGGGGACCTGAGTGACTTGATTTCGCATCGCTACGAAGCCGGCGAAGTGATCACGGTCGGGCCCACCGACACCTTACTGACGGCGTTCAAACGAATGCGCGGCGCGGACGTTTCACAATTGCCGGTCCTCGATCAAAATCGCGCGATTGGAATCGTCGATGAATCTGACATTCTCGTGAAAGTTCATCGAGACTCGAGCCACTTCAATGATCCGGTCGAGAACGCGATGACCGATAAACTAGAGACGTTGCCACCGACCGCGAAGATCAACGACCTGCTGGAAGTTTTCGACCGCGGCCGCGTCGCCATCGTGATGGACGGGGACAAATTTCTTGGCCTGATCACGCGCACCGATTTGCTGTCCTACTTGCGGTTGAAGATGCCCAAGTGAGAAACTCGCCGGTGGATCGAGCTCTCCGAGCTCGATGCTCGATACCTATTCCACGTTGTTTGGTAACGCGCTCGGAGATCGCGTTCCACCTCGTTTGCACCTAGATTAAATCCACATGAACAAGCAACAGGGCTTTGCCACCCGCGCGATTCACGCCGGACAGGAACCGGACCCGACAACCGGGGCGGTGATGACGCCGATTTACGCCACGTCGACCTACGTCCAGGAAAGCCCGGGTAAGCATAAAGGCTTCGATTACGCGCGCTCGATCAATCCCACCCGGCTGGCTTACGAAAAATGCATCGCCGATTTGGAAGGTGGCACGCGCGGCTTTGCATTTGCGTCCGGCCTCGCTGCGATGTCGACAGTTCTCGAATTGCTCGAGAGCGGTTCGCACATTGTCGTCAGCGATGATCTTTACGGCGGGACGTTCCGTTTGTTCGACAAAGTTCGGAAACAATCGGCGGGTCTTGAGTTCACTTATGTCGATCTCACGGACGCATCGCGTTTCGAAAAGGCGATCAAAAGCAACACGCGGATGGTTTGGATCGAGACGCCTAGCAATCCGCTTTTGAAAATCATCGATCTCGAAGCGATCGCCAAAGTCGCGCGCGAACACAAAATTCTTTCGGTCTCGGACAACACGTTTGCGACGCCATGGATCCAGCGCCCGATCGAGTTCGGCTTCGATATCGTCGTCCATTCGGCGACGAAATATCTAAACGGACACTCCGATCTCGTGAGCGGCGTTGCCGTTATCAGCGACAAGGAACTCGGGGATAGGATCTGGTTTTTACAAAACTCGATTGGTGCGATCGCGGGAGCGTTCGACAGTTTTCTGGTTCTGCGAAGTTTGAAAACGCTCGCATTGCGAATGGAGCGTCATTGCGCGAACGCGCTCGAAATCGCGCGCTGGCTCGAAGAACAGCCGCAGGTTGAAAAAGTGATGTATCCCGGCCTGAAGTCGCATCCACAACACGATCTCGCTCGCACCCAGATGCGCGGTTTCGGGGGAATGGTCTCGATCGTTTTGAAAACGGATCTCGCAGGAACGAAACGATTCCTGGAAAACACACACCTGTTCGCGCTCGCCGAAAGTTTGGGCGGCGTTGAAAGTCTGATCAATCATCCCGCGCTCATGACCCACGCTTCGGTGCCGAAAGAAAAACGCGACGAGCTCGGCGTCGGCGACTCGCTTGTTCGGCTGTCAGTCGGCGTCGAAGATCTCCGTGATCTCATCGACGATCTTCAATTCGCGTTCGAAGCAATCTGAGTTTGCGCTGATTCATGGCCAACACTTTTGGACAACTTTTTCGCGTGACGACGTTTGGGGAATCCCATGGCGGCGGCATCGGCGTTGTCATCGACGGTTGTCCGCCGAAGATCGAAATTTCCGAAGCAGAGATTCAGCGCGAACTGGATCGACGCCGTCCCGGGCAAAGCAAAATCACAACGCAACGAAAAGAAGAAGATCGCTGCGAAATTCTCTCCGGCGTTTTTGAAGGCGAAACACTCGGCACGCCCATTGGAATCCTGGTTCGGAACAAAGATGCTCGCCCGGAAGATTATACCGCGATGGCAAAAACGTTTCGGCCGTCGCACGCGGATTTCACCTACGAGGCGAAGTACGGAATTCGAAACTGGCAGGGCGGGGGACGCGCGTCGGCACGCGAAACGATCGGTCGGGTAGCAGCCGGCGCGGTTGCGCGCAAAACTTTACGAACTTTTTATCCAAAGATCGATATTGTGGCCTACGTCGCCCAGATTCACGAGCTCACCGCGAAGATCGACCGGTCGAAAGTGAAAGCTGCTGATGTCGATGCAAACATTGTTCGCTGTCCGGATAAAGCGACGGCGAAAAAAATGATTTCATTGATCGAAAGAACTCGCGCCGACGGTGACTCGTTAGGCGGGGTGATTGAATGCGTGATTCGGAGCGCGCCAGTTGGGTTGGGCGAACCGGTTTTTGACAAGCTCGAAGCCGATCTGGCCAAGGGGATGTTGAGTTTGCCGGCGACGAAGGGTTTTGAAGTCGGGTCTGGTTTTTCGGCCACTCGCATGCGCGGCTCGGAGCATAACGACCCATTCGAAATGCGTGGTGGTAAAGTTCGAACAGCGACAAATTATTCTGGCGGCATTCAGGGTGGAATTTCGAACGGCGAAGACATTTATTTTCGGATTGGATTTAAGCCAACGGCCACGATTGCGCGCGAACAGAAGACCGTGACTGCTTCCCGCGAACAGACCAAACTTGCCGCTCGCGGCCGCCACGACCCTTGCGTATTGCCGCGGGCAGTGCCAATGGTGGAAGCGATGGCTGCTCTCGTCCTGTGCGATCACGCACTGCGACAGCGCGCGATTAGTTGTCCGGAAAAATGATGCCGCAAGTTCAAGCCGCGGCCGGTTCGCCGCTTTGGCAGATCGTTTTTGTTTCGTTCGCTGCTGTTTTGATTTTGTTTGAAATCCTGCGCGGCTGGCGCCGTGGTCTGCCTCGGCAAATTGCCCGACTTGGCGCGCTGTTCGCAGCTTATTTCGTCGGCTGGTTTGCGAGCAAATTTTTCGGCCCGCTTCTGGGGATGTTCGTGAGAATGCCGGACGCGCTTTTGTCGATCATGGCAGGCGCGATTTTCGCGCTCGTTATCTACGCGATTGTCAGCGGTATCGGTTCGGCGCTGTTCCGGCGCACAGATCAACATGATTCGCTGATCATCCGATTATTGTACGGATCCACGGGCGCAGTCCTGGGCGCATTCTTCGGATGCTTCGCGGTCTGGCTAATGGTGGTTGCGATTCGATCGGTTGGTTCGGTGGCGAATGCGGAGGTTCAGGAGCAGGCAAACGATTCAACTGTTGTCCATGCCGTTGATATGCGGCGGCGAATTTTTGCCGAGCCAGGCGAGGACGAAGCGCCACTGACGACGTCCCTCGCGCGTCTGAAGAACTCCCTCGAGATGGGTGTAATCGGCAATATGGTTAAAAAGGCGGACATCGTTCCGCCCAAAACCTATGACCTCATCGAGAAAATCGGTACGGTCGCGGCCAATCCACAATATGCCGAGCGGTTTTTGGAATATCCCGGCGCAAAAGAGTTGAGCGAACATCCAAAAATCGTTGCGTTGAGGAACGATCAGGAGATCTCCCACATGCTGGCCCAGGGCCAGTTCCTGGAATTGATCCAGGACCATCGCATTATCGATGCAGCTAACGATCTGGAATTGCGAGGGCGTCTGAAGAAATTCGACGTGGTTGCGGCGCTGAATTACGCAACCCAGAAATAATTGCAGATGGCAAATTTCAAATTGCAGATTTTAATCAATGACCCCCCAAGAATTAAGGGCGCGCACAAAGCAATTCGCCTTGCGAGTGTTGAAACTTGTCGCCGCGCTGCCAAAAACTATTGAAGGGCGCGCGATCGCCAATCAACTTGTTCGCTGCGGAACATCTGTTGCCGCAAATTACCGATCGGCATGTCGGGCGCGTTCCAAAACAGAGTTTGTGGCCAAGCTGGGCATTGTTCTTGAAGAAGCCGATGAAACGCAGCTCTGGCTCGAATTGATTGTCGAAGGAAAATTACTCTCTTCGAAACGAGTTGAACCTTTGTTGAATGAGGCGACCGAGCTAGTTGCGATCTTTGTAACATCGCGTAAATCGGCATCAGCAAATTTGAAATCTGCAATTTGAAATCTGAAATTTCATACGTCGCAACAATCGGGCTGGAAGTTCATGTCCAGCTGAAAACGCGCTCTAAAATGTTCTGCGCGTGTCGGGTGGAGTTCGACGCGGCGCCAAACACCCATACCTGTCCGATTTGCCTCGGATTGCCGGGCGCGTTGCCAGCGATGAATCACGAAGCGTTGCGGATGACAGTCTTAACTGGATTGATGCTCGATTGTGACATTGCCTCGATCTGCAAGTTCGATCGGAAAAATTACTTCTATCCGGATATGCCGAAGAATTATCAGATCTCGCAATACGACATGCCGCTTTGCGACAACGGTGCTGTGCCTTTGCACGACCAGGCGTATCCGAAAGACGCGCAGAAAAATATCGCTGCCGCGGACAAAGAAGTACATCTCGTGCGGATCCACCTCGAAGAAGACGTTGCTAAGAGTTTCCACTTCGAGACAAATACCGGAATTGATTTCAATCGAGCCGGCACTCCGTTAATGGAGATCGTGACTCAGCCGGAAATTAATTCTCCGGAGGAAGCATTCGCATTTCTGACGTCGCTCAAACAAATCCTGATTTACGGTAACGTCAGCGACGCCGATATGGAAAAAGGACAGTTGCGTTGCGATTGCAACGTTTCGGTGCGGCCAGAAACACAAGCGGAACTTGGCGCGAAGATCGAAATCAAGAACATGAATTCGATCAGCGGTGTGCGTCGGGCGTTGGCGTTTGAAATTCTGCGGCAGACCGAGGCATTGAAGCTCGGTGAGAAACTTCAACAGGAAACCCGCGGTTGGGATGACGCCACCGGTGAAACGTTTCTCATGCGCACTAAGGAATCGGCACACGATTACCGCTATTTCCCGGATCCCGATTTGGTGCCTGTGAAAACCGATGTGCTCTTGCCCGAAGCGCGGGCTCGAGTTCCCGAATTGCCGAAGCGAAAACGTGCGCGCTTCGTCGAGCAGTATCAAGTTACACCGTACGATGCGGGTGTTTTGGCGGACGACGTCGATCTTGCCAGGTATTTCGAAACTGCGGCCAAAGGCTCGAAGAAGCCGAAGAACGTCGCGAACTGGATCCTGAACGATCTGCAAAGCGCGCTCGGCGCTGCGGGGAAGACGATTAACGATTGCCCGATTCCTCCGAATGCACTCGATGAACTGGTGAACTTGATCGATAGCGGAAAAATCAGTGGTAAACAGGGCAAAGAAGTCTTCTCTGAAATGTTCGTCAGCGGCAAAGGCGCGGCGGTGATCGTGAAAGAGAAAGGGATCGAGCAATTGAGCGACACGAGCGCGATCGAAAAGATTTGCGATGAAGTAATTGCAGCGAACCCGAAACCGGCTGCGGACTTTAAAGCCGGAAATGCAGCGTCGCTTAACTTTCTCAAGGGCCAGGTGATGAAGTTGTCTAAAGGGAAAGCGAACCCGCAGTTGGCCGGTGAAATCCTGGAGCGGAAGTTAAATTCCTAACGCGTGCGCATTCTAATCGCGCCGGACAAATTCAAAGGCACACTGAGCGCGCGCGAAGTCGCCGAGGCGACTGCAACTGGTCTGCGCGAGGTTTTGCCGGGGGCGAAGATCGACATCGTTCCAATGGCCGACGGCGGCGAAGGAACAGCCGACGTGATTTCGGAAGCGCTTGGCGGCCGACAAATTAAATGCAAGGCGCATGATCCACTCGGTCGCGAAATGGAAGCGTCCTATGGATGGATTGAGAAGCCGCAATCCGCAGTGATGGAAATGAGCGAAGCTGCTGGAATGCGGCGATTGCTGCCTAACGAATTGAATCCCGAGATTGCGACTACGTTTGGCGTTGGTGAAATGATTCTGGATGCGATGAAACGGGGGGCAGATGCCATTCTCATCGGTCTCGGCGGGAGCGCGACCAACGATGGCGGATTCGGAATGGCTCGAGCGCTCGGCTTTCAATTTTTCTCTGATGCGAAACAGTTAAATGGTTCGGTCACCGAGCTCGAGAAACTTACGCGCATTCAAGTACCCTCACCTGCCGCTCCGCGACTTCCTCTCCCTCAGGAAGAGGAGAAAGGTGAGGGCAAAGCTGCGATGCTGATCGTCGCCGCGGTTGATGTGCGAAATCCGTTGCTCGGAGAAAATGGCGCTACCCGAGTGTTCGGTCCGCAGAAAGGGGTAACGCAGGACAAGATCGACAAGTTCGAACGTGCGCTGACCAGACTCGCGGATGTTGTGACAGAGCAATTTGGCTTTGATTACCGGAACGAACCGGGTGCCGGTGCTGCAGGTGGGCTGGGATTTGGGCTGATGAGTTTTTGCGGCGGGAAACTGCGGCCCGGGTTCGATGAGGTGGCTAAAGCTGTGGGGCTGGAACCAAAAATGAAAAATGTCGATGTTGTTATCACCGGGGAAGGAAGTCTGGATCGACAAACGCTCGAGGGAAAAACGCCGGCAGGCGTCGCCCAACTTGCGCGCAAGCTCGGCAAGCCCGTTTTCGCGTTTGTGGGCCGCGCGACCGAAGATCGTGAAGTGCGGGAGCTTTTCGATGGCGTTTACCAAAACGCGCGTCCTGGAATGAACACGGAAGAAAACATGGCGCGCGCATCCGAGTTGCTGCAGGACAATGCCCGACAGTTGGCGAAAGATTTGAAGAAAACGACTAGCTCTTAGCGTCGAACGGTTACCTCGATTCACGAGGGAGAATTTTCGGAAACGACACTTTAATTCTTACGTTACTGAGCGAAAATAAGCGGCTCATGCAGGAAATCCCTCCAAACGGACTCAGTCCTTTCGTCTTCTCCGATCCGGCCGGCAAACGTTGGCCGCGGTTGCGCCTCACGCTGCTCATTCTCGGTGTCCTGGCGTTTCTCGGAACGGTGCTTTTTGTGCAGACACTGTTTGTCGCGCCGAAGATGCTGGTCCCGTTCTCGTTGCGGCAATTGAAGGGACAACTCAAGGCCCTGCAAAAGGCGAACCCCGCAAGTCAGATCGCACCGATGTCATTGTTATGGCAGAAATTCGCCGCGGCCAAACTAGCGGCGAAGAAATTGGCCGGCGTAACGCCGACGCCTGCGCCGCCGGCGAAGCCACGCAGGAAAGCGCCGCCGAACGAAGTTCGTCTCGCCTATTACACCAACGGCGACCCTTACAGCTATACGTCATTGGAAGAACACGCAGCGCTGATCACGCATTTGTGTCCGGAATGGATCACGGTTGTGAATGGTTCGGGTGACATTCAGATCGACGCGGACAGTCGATTGCCAAAATTCTGTGCGAGCAAGGGAATCGCGTTGATGCCGTTGCTGACCAATCTCGTCGGCGACACCTGGCAGCCTGAGGCGATCGAAAATCTCGCGCACGGTCCAGCGGACCGGCAGGAACGCTTCTTCGCGAAAGTTGTCGCTGTTTTGAGGGACGCTAAAGCGAAAGGCGTATTGATTGATTGGGAGCAGATCGATCCCGCCTACAAGAAAGACATCACCACGTTCATCGACAAATTCTGCGACGCCCTGCACAACGACGACAAAGAGCTTTGGCTGACTGTGCAGCCGGGGCAGGACATCGATTACATCGATTTCGACGAAATATCGGACAACGTCGACCGGTTCGTTGCGTCACTTTTTGACGAGACATCGGACATCGATCCGCCCGGTCCGCTTGGCTCGCGGTCATGGTTTGAGGGTTGGCTCCATGTTTTGATGGAAGGCAGCGACAGTAAACAATGGATCATTTCGCTCGGAGGCTATGGCTACGATTGGACGGTCGGCGGTAAAAAGGCGGAGCTGATTAGTTTTGACGAGGCGATGAGTCGCGCGAAAAACGCCGAAATCGAAAGCGCCGAAGTCACGGGGCCTGGTTACAATCCGTATTTTTATTTCGACGATGGCGACAAGGAACACGCTGTCTGGTTTCTGGACGTCGTTACTTTCTTGAATGAATTGCGCGAAGTGCGCGACCAAAAAGCCGGCGGCTTTGCGCTTTATCGTCTCGGCACCGAAGACCCGGCGATTTGGGACGCTCTGACTGTCCCGCACGATTTCAAGTTCGACAATCAGACGCGAGAGCAACTCGAGGTGTTGAAGGGGACCGACACTATCACTGATGTTGGCGACGGAGAGATCGTTACGGTGGACGAAAGTCGCGCCGACGGTTTGCGCAATTTCGCGGTCGATGCGGAAGGTTATCTCACGGCGAAATACACCAAGTTTCCCGAGTTTCCGACGTTGTATCATCAGGGAGCCGGTGGAGAGCACCAGGTCGCAATTACGTTTGACGACGGCCCCGATCCGGAATGGACGCCGCAGATCCTGGATATTTTGAAAGCTGCGAACGTGAAGGCGGCGTTCTTTCTGGTTGGCGTCAACGCGGAAAGATATCCGGGACTCGTTAGGCGGATCGTGAACGAAGGCCACGAAATTGGAAATCACACCTACTATCATCCGAACCTGGCGCTGGCCTGGCCGGAGCATGTCCGTCTCGAACTGAACGCTACCCAACTGTTGCTCGAAACAATCACTGGCCGGGCAACGACTTTATTCCGTCCTCCCTACGCCGCCGACACTCAGCCGTCGCAAATCAGCGAATTGATGCCGTTGCGAATCGCGCAGGAACTGAACTATCTCGTTGTTCTCGAGAACATCGATCCGCAGGATTGGGCGAGACCCGGCGCGGACATCATTCTTCAGCGCATAAAACAGCAGCGACGCGACGGCAGTATCATTTTGCTGCATGACGCCGGCGGGGACCGTTCGCAAACGGTGGCCGCGTTGCCCCGCATCCTCGATTGGTTGCATACGCGCGGCGATACCGTCGTTCCGCTTAGCACTCTTCTCGGAACGACGCGGGACGCTGTGATGCCGCCACTGCAAACGAGTAACTCATCGCTCAATCGCCTGGTCAGCGGCACCGGATTCCGCATTTACCACGCGCTCGAGGAATTTCTCTGGGCGTTCATGATCGTCGCGACTGCGCTCATAGTGGTTCGAACGTTGGTCGTGATTTGGCTCGCTTACCGTTTTCGGCGTTTACCACGGAGCGACTTTGCCGAACCGATCAGCATTGTGGTGGCTGCTTACAACGAAGGAAAAGTCATCGCCGGAACGTTGCGTTCGTTGCTGGCGACGGATTACACCGGCGAACTCGAGATCATTGTGGTTGATGACGGTTCGGGAGATGAGACCGCAGCCGAAGTGGAGAAACTCGCGGGTGCGGATTCTCGAGTGCTTCTGCTTCGACAGGAAAACCGCGGCAAGGCCCGAGCACTGCAACGCGCGCTGTCGGCCGCTCGGACCGGCATCGTCGTGTTCGTTGACGCCGACACCCATTTCCAACGCGACACACTTCGATTGTTGGTCGAACCTTTCGCCGACCAGAAGATCGGCGCTGTTTCAGGTCATGCGAAGGTCGGAAACCTGCGAACATTCATCGCTCGTTGCCAGTCGCTTGAATACACCTGTGGATTTAATCTGGATCGCCGCGCTTACACGCGATGGAACTGCATCACGGTTGTTCCCGGTGCGATCAGCGCGATCCGAAAGAGTGTGATCGATCAGGTGGGCGGTCTAAGTTTGGAAACGCTGGCCGAAGACACCGATCTCACTCTCGCGTTGCATAAAGATCGACAACGCATCGTCTACGTTCCGCAGGCGATCGGTTGGACCGAAGCGCCTGAATCGGTGCGCACTCTGGCGAAACAGAGGTTTCGCTGGGCATACGGTACGCTGCAATGTCTTTGGAAACATCGTGACATGGTTTTCAACTGGAACTATCGCGCGCTCGGTTGGTTCAGTTTGCCGAGTGTGTGGTTTTTCCAAATCATCCTCGTGGCGGTGACGCCGATGGTGGATTTGTTCCTGCTCGCTTCGCTTCCATTTGGCGCGTGGCGTGCGGTATTGCCGTTCATCATTATATTTCTTTCGATGGACGTCATCCTGGCCACGCTCGCGTGCATTCTGGAGAAGGATCCCGTGTCGCGCGCCTGGCGAATATTGCCGATGCGCCTGATTTATCGGCCGATGTTGAGCTATTGCATCTGGAAAGCGATTTTGCGTGCGATCAAAGGCGCGTGGGTCAGCTGGGGCAAACTTGAACGAACGGCCAGTGTTCCGGTGCGCGTCTAGCGCGCACCGAATGACGAAGCACGAATGACGCGCAACTACTAAACTCGAAATTCGAATATCGAGGTTCGAAGCAAATCCGAATGTTCAAAATTCGAAACATCGAGGTATCGGCAAAGCAAGGCTATTTCGAACATTGGAGTCTTGAGTTTTTGGACATTGTTTCGGATTTCGAATTTCGGGTTTCGGATTTACTTCGTCCGTTCACGATAGCCATGTCGATGCTCGTCGTCGTAGCGTGTCATAAGGCCACTACGGTCAACAATGCGGTAGATCCGAACGGTCCGGTCGAGGTTGTGATTCCAGAGCATGGCGCCTACACCGGTGCGTTTATCGATTTCGGAGAGGAAGAAGACGCCGTCAATCTGGAACAGATCGAAGACTTTGAGCAGATGGTCGGCAAACATCAGGCGATCATAGCGTCATCGAGTTACTGGGGTGAGCAAAGTTTTCCAACCGCGAATTTAAACGTTCTATGGCGACATGGCTCGTTGCCACTGGTTTTTTGGTCGCCATGGGACAAGCCATACGAACAAAATCACGGGCCGGACAAGTTTGGTCTCGACAAGATCATCGCCGGTCAATGGGACGCCTACATTGACAAATGGGCCGACGCCGCGCGCGAGTTCGGTCACCCCATGGTCGTTGTTTTTGGTAACGAGATGAACGGAGAATGGTTTCCCTGGTCGGGAAAATACTACGGCGGCGACGAATGGGACGAATCGATCCACAACTGGAAGGGGCCGGACACTTTCCGGCGCGCCTATCGGCACGTGGTGGACCGGGTTCGATCGCGCGGCGCCACGAACATTAAATGGATGTTTCATACCAATAATTATTCCTACCCGCTCGAAACCTGGAATTTTGCGCCGTCTTATTATCCCGGTTCGGATTACGTGGATTGGTTAGGCATGAGCGTTTACGGGCAGCAGTTCAGGGACGAGCCGAATCCGTTCATCACCGCTCTGGTCGATTGGCCTTATCAGGAACTATCCGGCCTTGATCCGAATAAGCCCGTCATGATCGCAGAATGGGCGACTGGAGAATTTCCATTCGATCCCGGCGAACCGGGAATTCATAAACCGGAATGGATCAAGCAAGGCTTGGAATTGTTTCGGACGCGATATCCGCGAGTGAAGGCCGCGGTGTATTGGCATGAGCGCTGGCAAAATCTCGACCAGAGCTACAGCAATTTGCGGGTGAATTCGTCGGTGGAATCGCTCGAGGCCTACAAAAACGGCATCGGGAACCCGTATTGGTTAGGGAATTTAGTTCTGCGCGCGGTAGGTAGGGGCGGTTCACCGAACCGCCATAGTGCCAGTCCGGCTCGGACCGATTGAGGTCAATTCTGCCGCTCTGCGGCAATCTAGAGACGGGCTCTTACTGAATGCACTAGCGGGAGCGTAATCGCTTCTACCAAAAATTATCGCCACACGGCGAGAATTCCTCCGGCCGCGATACATCCAACCACGTGATGACTCACGTCGATGGCCCAAACCTTAAACGGTTTTGATTCCCACAGGTACTGGATGGTGAGCGCGGTTGCTGAAAAACCGAGGCCGACCCCTGCTCCCAATTTGAGCCCATAACCGAGCTCGGTGATACCGGTCCGGGCAATTAAACGGGCCATGATTGCCGCGACCACGAGATTACAAAGGAAATTGCCGATCATTTTCGCGCCCATGCCGCCTGGCTGCAGTTTCACTCCGTGTTGCTCGATTCCCGCCGCCCAGATTTTCCCGAACAACGCCATGTACCAAATCGCCCCGATGATCCAGTAAGCCGCTGCCGCGCAAATCACTGCTATCCAGTTCATCGCCATCCAGTTCATGCCGCGGTTGTCTCTCCGAGGCGCGCTCAAGGCAAGAAAAAAAGCTGCCGGGCAACAGACAAAAACAGCAGTTGGCGGCGTCTTGATTATAAAAGACCGTGAAAAGGTCATGGAGAATGTCGCCATCGATGAAAATTGGAAAACTTGCTTTTCTCAGCTCGCACCGGGCCTCGTATTGTTTGCCCGGCAATGGACGCGGTCGGCTGCTGATGCTGAGGACGTTGTCCAGGAAGCGTTCGTTAAGTTTTGGCGAAGGAATCACAACATCGAAAATCGTGGCCTTCTTTACGCGACGGTTCGCTCCGTTGCGCTCGACCTTATACGCCGGGACAGCCGTCGCGCGCGCCGTGAAGCGACTGCTCTTTCTGACGCCGATCAATCGGTGCAACCGGCTTTTGATATCGAAGACGATTCGCAACGCGCCCTGGTCGCCGCGCTTGATCGATTACCTGACGAACAGCGGGAGGTCCTGGTGATGAAGATTTGGAATGAGCTGACGTTTGCAGAGATCGCGAGCGCCCTTGGAATTTCACAGAACACCGCAGCGTCGCGATATCGTTACGCACTCGCCGCGCTGAAAAAGAATATGCCAACCGCATGAACGACTTTTCCAAACTCGAAGATCAGTTGCGTAAACTTCGCCCGGCTCAGCCGTCCCCCGACCTGATCAGTCGAATCGAAGGCGCCCTGGCTGAGCCGGAGACTTCGACGGCGACAACCGGCGTGCTGCCGCGCGAGCGTCGGTCGCATTTCAACTGGCTGTCACTGGGACTTGGCCTGGCCGCCGCGACTGCGCTTGTGCTCTTCGCATTTGTTCGACTTCAGGAACAGACGGCCCAAACGCCAAGAACTGCATCAACAAAGTCTTCGCCGGCAATCTCAACTTCGACCGCGCAATTGATTCCGACTGGCTTGACGCAAGTGGTTTATCGCACGCGCGATGAGGGAGTTCATTTTCCGAGTAACGCCGACCAGCCGATGCGGCGAGTGCGCTCACACACGCGCGAGACGCTGCGATGGCGCAATCCGAAAACGGGCGCCACTCTGCGCATTTCCTATCCGACCGAGCAAGTTTCGCTACTCCCAGTATCCGGACAATGAATTTCAAAAACACCAACACTATGAAAACAAAATCCATCCTGACCATCGCCGCGACTGTGCTTTTGCCGATCGCTGCATTCACGCAACCCAATCCACCGCCACCTCCGCCGCCGCCTGCCGCGCCGGGACAGCCAGGCCAACCTCCGGGTCCAGTGGACGACCGCGAACGCCACGAGAAGAAAGTACCGGTCACTTATCTTGGAGTCGAAACGTCGGACGTTCCGAGAGTTGTCAGCGAACAGCTCGGTTTGCCGCGAGGTTTCGGCCTGGTCGTTGATTACGTCGTTCCAGATGGCCCCGCTGCAGCGGCCGGCGTTCAGCAGAACGATATTCTCAGAATGCTGAACGATCAGATTCTGACCGAGCCGGACCAGCTTTCGAAATTGATTCGCAGTTTTTCGGAAGGCACCACTGTTACTTTGACTGTCTTACGCAAAGGCAAGGAGGAAAAAATCGGCGTGAAGTTATCGAAGAAAGAAATTTCGGAGCATTCCGACATGTGGCGGGGTCGTCATCAGAATTTCAACTTCAACCTTAACGGACATGACTTCGGTGATTTCGGGATGGGAAATCTCAAAGAGCAGATGGACCAACTCAAAGAACAGCTCGGAGACCAAACTCAGGGAATCGTTCATGACGCGGTGATGGCGGCACAGGCCGAAGCCCAACGCGCTCGTGATGAAGCACAGCATCGGCGCGATATGACCCAGCAGATGCGCGATCAAGCCCGCCAGGTTCGCGATCAAGTAAGACGCGCACAGGAGGAAGCTCGCCGCGCCGCCGGAATTAACGTTACTCAAAGGCAGGACGGCGGTTTGAGTACCACGAAGATCGATATCGGCAAAGCGCAAATCGTTTATTCCGACGACAAGGGCGAACTACGTGTCGAAAAAATCGATGGCAAGAAAGTGCTGACTGCCAAAGATCCGAAAGGGCTTTTGCAATTCAGCGGGCCAGTCGAAACCAAAGAAGACCTCGCCAAGGTTCCGGCGGAAGTCAGGCAGCGTTACGAAAAATTACAAAACAATGATCTGCCGGCGGTGATTTCGGAGCATGAATCCGAAATGGAAAATGATAATGATGCTGACGACGAAGATAATGATAACGCCGACACTCAATCGATGAATCAGATTTCAACGTCGCATTTCGGCAACCGCGCCGGTTTCATTAAACTTTAAGACAGAGAGAGACTCCGCCGAGCGCCTTAGCCTGATCCCAAACGGACGGACTCGTCTCGTGGCGAATTTCCGCCATAACGCTCGGCGGAGTTTTCCTTGTCGATCTTGCGCACCACGCTCTATTAAGCGCTGGGTGGCAGGATCGACATGATCGTTCGCGTTTTCATTTTTGGTGCGCTTTTGATCAGCGCGGGGACGCTGCGCGCGCAAACGGCGAGCCCGCCGTCAGCCTCGCCATCACTTGAACAACGCGTCGCAGATCTTGAAGCTTATGTAAACAACGCTGCCCGCGGTTCTGATTCCGCCAACGCAAAAACCGTCTCAAATATTTCCGGTCCGGGTCCAGGGCACAACGGCTGGATGATGACCGCGTCCGCGCTGGTGCTTTTCATGACGTTGCCAGGCCTGGCGCTTTTCTACGGCGGACTCGTCAGGCAAAAGAATGTTTTGTCGGTCCTCGCCCAATGTCTCGGCATCGCAGGACTGGTTGCGATTCTTTGGTGGGCAGTTGGTTATTCCCTGGTGTTTTCACGTGGGTCGCCGTTCCTTGGCGGATTAAAGTTTTCGTTTCTCCACGGGGTCGACGCGAAACCGAATGGCGATTATTCCTACTGGGTCTCGCAGAACATCTTCGCGATGTATCAAGTGATGTTCGCAATCATCACGCCTGCACTGATTGTCGGCGCGGTTGCCGAAAGAATACGGTTTGCGGCCGTGCTCGTGTTTGTCGCCATTTGGATGTTCGTGGTTTATTTCCCAATCGCGCACATGGTGTGGGGGATCGATGGCCTGATGAATGGCGTCTGGAACGACCATGCCAGGATCACGGCGATCGATTTTGCCGGTGGCACCGTAGTCCACATGTCTTCCGGGTGGTCGGCGCTGGTTCTTTGCGCGTTGCTTGGACCGCGGCTCGGTTTTCGAAAGGAAATAATGGCGCCGCACAGCATGGTGCTTTGTATGGTCGGCTCGGGAATGCTTTGGGTCGGGTGGTACGGATTTAATGCCGGCAGCGCGCTCGGCGCCGACGGCATCGCCGCAAATGCGTTCACGACCACAACGCTGGCGACTGCAGTTGCATCTTTTACGTGGGCGATGCTCGAGTATGTGTTGCGCGGCAAACCGAGTGTTCTTGGATTTTGTTCCGGCGCGGTTGCCGGACTGGTCGTGATTACACCGGCGTGCGGTTATGTTGATTCAACAGGTTCGGTAATTATCGGCGTCGCCGCGGGCGTTGTCCCGTTCTTCGCCTGCACCAAATTGAAATCGTGGTTTCACTACGATGATGCACTCGACACCTTTGGTGTGCACGCTGTCGGCGGAACGTTGGGCGCATTTCTAACTGGATTGTTCGCGACGGCGGCCGTGAACGGAAATTTGAGCGGAGCCCCTGCGACTCAAAATGGTCTCGCGAAAATACTCGGGCATTCGCTTTGGCTTGAACAACTGAAAGCGATCTCGATCACAATTTTTCTGGCAGTCGTCGCCAGCGCAATCATCGGCTTCGTCGTAAAAGCGGCGATTGGATTGCGGATCGCACCGGAAGTCGAACGTCAAGGACTCGACATCAACGAGCACGGCGAAGAAGGCTACATGGTTTCGGGGTAGAACGACATAATGCGGAGAAACGTAAGTACAAAAAAACGCGCGGCGTTTCAGCCGCGCGTTTTCAAATTGGTTGTTGTTAAAATTTTAGTGACCGCTAACGGTACTTACGCTTTGCAGCTGTCGCACTGCATCACCCGACATGCGGTGGACGTCACCTGAGTTAGCAGGAGCCGCTCCAGTCCTGTCATCCACTTCAACCCAGCGACCGCCCAAGTTACTACCAGTCTCTGCCGACATGTAAACCATGTGGGTGTGTTTCTTCTGGGTGTTCGCCGCAGTCGCATATTTACCGGTCAACTTGAAATCCATCTGAGTCGGTTTATTCGAGAAAACCTTTTGATTGTTGAGTGATGCTTTGACTTGCCCGTTCACAAAAAGGACCACTTCGTAATCGGTGACTGGCAGGTTGCTGACACCAAATTGTCCGTTTACATCAGTCCGAACGACCTTTTGGAGTCCGCTCCCGTCTTTGGCTTCAATATGGACTTCCGCCCCGGCGACGGGGTTTTTGCCTGAATCTGTGACTATGCCCTGAATTCTGGCAGGACCGACTGGTGTGGAAGCCCACGCAGCTACGGCAGAGACGAGCAGGGTGATAACGGAGAGTTGGAGAGATTTAATAACCATAGAGGAGATAATAATACAGCAAGCCCCGCGTCAGTGCAAGCCCGCCGGACATCGTCTTACGTGCGTTTAGGCTGAACTAAATGCTAGTGAAGTTCGCCCCTCTGGCTCTGGATTTGTCTGGTCAAAGTGTTGCCTTGGTTGTTCAGGCGCTCGGCCATTCCCACTGGCATCCCTTTACCATCGCCCTCGACTTCGGCCCAATGACTCAGGTGGGTACCAGTTGTGTACGGGATCCAAACGTAATGTTTGCCCGGCGCAAACGGTGTCGCCTGCGAACCTTTCAGGATTTCGAAGTTCAATGTCTCAGTCTCGCCAGCTTTAGTTCTGACGTTGCTAATGGACGCTTTGATTACCCCGCCGACAATCAGCGACACACTGTAAGTGCCGGCTTCAAGCTCGGGATAATTGTAACGACCATCGGCTGTTGTGTGAACTCTTCCAATTTTGTTTGCATCACTGCCCTGGATGCGGATTTCAGCTCCTGGGATAGGACCGGAAGAATCTCTGACGATTCCGCTTAGTCCCGCCTCTCCGGCTTTAGCTGTCAGCATCAAGCAGAGCGAAGCAAACATGACAACAACACCACGAACCATGTTCTTCATGCTGAGATGTTACGACCGGGGGCGATTGTTGTAAAATGCGGTTCCAGAGGCGAAAACTGCCGGCGGAGGGACTTGAACCCACACGATCTTGCGATCACTGGATTTTGAGTCCAGCGCGTCTGCCATTCCGCCACGCCGGCGTGTCCGAAACGGAGCGAAAGGATACGAGCTTCGCGGCGAAGCTCAAACGTTTCCGACCAAATCCAGGGGTTGCAGGCTCCGCGGCGGTCCGAAAATTTCCCGCAAAATGACCGCATCCCGCAACCCTGATGTCGTTTTCAACATCGAGACGATGTTGATCTTCGCTCCGGTCGCCTCGGAGATCGGCTGTGACGATGTCGGTTGGAACGCCGGGGCGACTTCGGCTTCAGTAAACGGCGCAAGCGGTGGTGGACCTTCGTGAACTTCAAACGCAGGCACCTCTGGTGGGCGCGTTTTCAACGGTGGCAGAGGAGAAAGGATCGATCGCTTAACCAGTCGTGGCTCAACTCGCGGCAGCACGATCGGTTCCTGATATGTTGGTCGCGGTGCGACTGGCGGCGGCGGTTTCGATGTTGTCGGCTGGCCGAGCGCTTCCAAAAACTTCCGGATACGATCCTCGTCCGTCTCGGCCTGCCTCGTCGTTGGACGCGGAGTTTGAGGCGGTGTTGTCGATCGTCGTTTCGCGTCGTCGCCGGGGCGACGTCCGGTTTTGCGCACAGCGCGGGTCAGCAGTTGAAAAAAGATCGCGACCGCGACAAACAACAGGAAAAAAAAATTATCGAGATGGACGGCCGCAATCATTTTCAGCTGGCTTCCGTGCGCGGTTTGTCAGAGCCAGCGATTGATTCGCGCATCGAGGTATCAGCTTGCACGTTTTTCATCCGGTAATAATCCATGATGCCGAGATGACCGGCGCGAAACGCTTCCGCCATCGCCATCGGCACTTGCGCTTCGGCTTCGACAACTTTCGCGCGCATCTCCTGCGTCTTGGCCTTCATTTCCTGCTCGACCGCGACTGCCGCAGCGCGACGCACTTCCGCTTTCGCCTGGGCAATACGCTTGTCGGCATCCGCTTGTTCGCTTTGCAATTTCGCACCGATATTGTCACCCACGTCGACATCGGCGATATCGATGGAAAGAATTTCGAACGCGGTGTTACTGTCGAGACCTTTGGCCAGCACTGCCTTCGAGATGCGATCGGGATTTTCCAGCACGTCTTTGTAGGAATCGGCCGAACCGATTGCGCTCACGATGCCTTCGCCCACGCGCGCGATGATCGTTTCCTCGGTCGCGCCGCCAACGAATCGATCCAAATGCGAGCGCACCGTGACGCGCGCTTTCACTTTCGCGCCGATCCCGTCCTTGGCCACACCGTCGATGGTCGTTCGGCCCATCGTCGGATTGGGTACGTCGATCACTTTCGGATTGATGCTTGTGCGCACGGCCTCGAGCACTGTTTTGCCTGTGCCCTTTGTTGCTAAATCGATCGCGCAGGCGCGGTTGAAATCGAGCGAGATGCCGGCTTTGTCGGCGGCGATTAGTGCGAGAATCACCTGAGTAACGTCACCGCCGGCCAGGTAATGTGCTTCCAACGGGTCGCTTGCAACTTCGAGTCCGGCTTTTACGGCGGTGATTCGATTATCCACAATTAATCCCACGGGCACTCGCCGGAGACGCATCCCGATCATTTTTCCCATGCCGACCGGCGCGTTGGCGATCCGAGCGCGGAGCCAGATCCCGAAAAAGTTGAAAAGGACGATCGCGAAAATGAAAACAAAGACCGCCGCGATTACGAGGCCGACGACAATAAGAGGAGACTCCATGCGAGAACTTTAGTCGCTTAGTTGTGCGAAGCGCAACGTTGAGTTTGCCGCAGCTTTTCGTTGCAATCGGCCTGAGACGGAATACGCATTGCGAATTGTGGCGAGGACAAGAACGAAAGTCGCGGTGGTTGGCGCCTCCGGTTACACCGGCGAAGAACTAGTCCGCCTTATTCTCGGACATCCCGATGTCGATCTCGTCGCGGCCACATCGCGGCAGCTGGCCGGCAAATCGCTCGCAGAAGCGTTCCCGCGTCTGGCCCATCACCAGAAAGCGACCGGGCTGAAGTTTTCCGATTCAGAGGCAAAACAAATCGCGCGCGAGGCTTCCGTTGTTTTTCTCGCGCTTCCACATGGCCTTGCTGCTGAATTTGCCAAGCCCCTTCTTTCTGCTGGCGCGCGCATTCTCGATCTCAGTGCTGATTTTAGAGTCAAGGACCCGGATGTTTACCGGGAATTTTACGGGCATAAACATCCCGTTCCCGATTTGTTAGGCAAATCAGTTTACGGTTTGCCCGAAATTTATCGGGACCAGATTCGCGATGCCCAGCTGGTCGCCTGTCCGGGTTGTTATCCCACGAGTATTTTGATCCCGCTGCGGCCGCTGATTCGGCGGAAAGCGATCGATCGCAAAACCATTCTAGTTACGAGTATGAGCGGCGTGACCGGCGCCGGCCGCAAGGCGGAAGTCGATTATCTTTTCTCCGAGTGCAACGAGAGCGTCCGGCCGTATGGCGTTCCGAAACATCGCCATCTGTCCGAAATCGAACAGGAATTGTCACTTCTCGCGGGAGAAAAAATTAAGATCCAATTCACGCCCCATCTGGTGCCAATCAATCGTGGAATTGTTTCCACCATTTACAGTGACATCCCGGCCAACGTGGTGAAGATGGACCCTGCGGTAATCTTCAAGAGCGCCTACGGTGAAGAACCGTTCGTTCGTCTGCTCGGCGAAGAGCGTCTTCCCGATACCAAGCACGTCGCCGGCACCAACTTCATCGACATCGCCTGGAAGATCGACAAGCGTACCAATCGCATTGTCGTCATGAGCGCGATCGACAACATCGTCAAAGGGGCTGGTGGTCAGGCGGTTCAATGCATGAATCTGATGCTTGGCTTGCCTGAGACGGCTGGGTTGATTTGAAAAACTCGTTTCGAAAAATTCCCGGATCGATCTGCGCGCCACGCGGTTTCAAATGCGCGGCGATTTTCTGCAATATAAAGAAACTCGGCACCGGCAAAGGCTCCGAGAAAGGCCGCAAAGACGACCTGGCGTTGATTGCATCCGATGTTCCGGCAGCGGTCGCTGGAATGTTCACCACAAATCAAGTCTGCGCTGCGCCTGTAAGAATCAGTCGACAGCATGCAGCCGCGAAATTTGCGCGTGCGATCATCGTGAATTCCGGGAACGCGAACGCAGCGACCGGCGAACGGGGAATGAAAGATGCCCGCCAGATGGCTCGACTAGCGGCGAAAGCGTTGTCCCTAAACGAACGGAGCGTTCTCGTTTGCTCGACCGGGCGGATCGGCGTGCCGATGCCGATGAAAAATGTCGAACGCGGAATTCGTGCCTGTGCTCCGACCCTCGCAAGATCAACATCGAATGCACGGCAGGTCGCGGAAGCGATCATGACAACCGACACGCGTCGTAAAGAAGTCGCGGTCGAATTCAAAATCGGAAGGTTGACCGGGCGGATCGGCGGAATCTGCAAAGGCGCGGGCATGATTCAGCCCGGGATGGCAACGATGCTCTGCTTCATCACAACCGATGTTGCGATTGAGTCCGGCGCTCTGAAACGCGCATTGAAAATGGCCGTCGAACAAAGCTTCAATCGAATCACGGTCGACGGCGACATGAGCACCAACGATTCGGTAATCGCGCTGGCCAACGGATTGGCGGGAAATCAGAAACTGGTCACTGGTCACAGGTCACTGGTCACTTTTCAAATTGCTCTGAATTTCGTGTGTCTCGAGCTGGCGAAAATGATTGTGCGGGATGGCGAAGGAACGTCGCGAATGATCGCATTGCGGGTTCGCGGCGCCCGCAATGATCGCGAAGCAGAAGCCGCTGCGCGTGCGATTGCGAACAGCTCGCTCGTACGTACAAGCTGGCTTGGCGGCGATCCAAACTGGGGACGAATTCTTTGCGCGCTTGGCTATTCGAAGGCGCACGTTGACGAAGGTATGGTCGATGTCGGATATGCTCCGACCGGCGGTCGCAAAATTCTTTTTGCATTTCGTCGCGGGCGTCCGACAAATGTCGCCTTGAAAAAGTTGGCCAGGATTACCTCAGAACCGGAATTCGACCTGCATGTCGACCTTCACCGTGGTCGCGGCGAGTTCATGATTTACGCCGCGGATCTGACCGAGGATTACGTCGCTCTCAACAAAGGCGATATCACCGATCCGGCGACACTTGGCGGCTGATGAAAAAAATCATTTCGAAAGCGGCCACGCTCCTTGAAGCGTTGCCATATATTCAGCGTTTCCGAAGCCAGATTTTTGTCGTGAAATACGGTGGCAGCTTCATGGATTCGCCCGATCAGGAAGAGCGGCATCGCGTGGCGCGCGACATCGTTTTTCTCGAGGCCGTTGGGATCAATCCAGTCGTGGTGCACGGCGGTGGCAAAGCGATCACTCGCGCGCTCGAAAAATCCGGCACTAAATCGCAGTTTATCCACGGTTATCGTGTGACGGATGCCGCCAATGCTGAAATTGTCGATCGCGTCTTGTCCCACCAAATCAATCCGGAGATCGTAAGTGCGATCCAGGAGTTCGGCGGCAAGGCGCGGGGATTCGCCGGGCCGGACATTTTTCGCTGCCGAAAGTTCTCGGTGCCGAATGAAGATGTCGATCTTGGTTTTGTTGGCGAAGTGTCCGAGGTCAATATCGAACCATTGCGCGAGTGCATTCGTCGCAGCGTGACGCCGGTGATCAGTCCGACCGCGCTTGGAGATGACGGCAAAATTTACAATTGCAACGCCGATATCGCCGCGGCGAAGACCGCCATCGCACTGAAGGCGCGGCGTCTGGTTTTCATGAGCGACGTTCCCGGTTTGCTTCGCGATCCGAAGAAAAGCTCGAGCCTCTTGAGTCACCTGGCGGTCGGTGAGGTTCCGAAATGGCGAAAAAAAGGCGTGATCGGCGAGGGGATGATTCCCAAAGTGGACAGCGCGGTGTCGGCGATCGAGAGCGGCGTCGAAAAAGTGCAGTTTGTTGATGGCCGGATTCCGCATTCGGTGTTGTTGGAAATTTTTACCGACGCGGGCGTTGGGACGGAGGTCGTGCTGTGAAGGAAGTTCTGCCGTCGCCTGCGTCAGCAATTGTGCAAAACGAAACCAAACGAATTCGTGAGTTGTTCGACAAGTTCGTCATCCCTTCGTACTCGCGGTTCGATCTCGTGCTGGAGAGAGGCGAGGGAAGTTACGTTTGGGACGTCGACGGGAAGCGATATCTCGACTTGGCCGGTGGAATCGCTGTTTGTTCGTTAGGCCATGCTCATCCTGAGATCACAAAAGTGCTGACCGAACAATCGCGAAAGCTCATCCACGTTTCGAACCTCTATTATAATGAGCCTCAGGGAAAGTTGGCGAAACGCATTGTTGAGCATATTGCGCCGGGGCGGGTGTTCTTTTGCAACAGCGGCGCCGAAGCGAATGAAGGGCTTTTCAAGCTCGCGCGAAAGTTCGGGCACGATATCGGCCGCCACGAGATCATCACAACAACGGATTCGTTTCACGGGCGAACGCTCGCGGGAATTGCCGCGACGGGGCAAGAAAAAGTAAAAAAGGGATTCGCGCCGGCTGTTGAAGGATTTAGCCAGGTCCCATTCAACAACCTTGAGGCGATGCGGAACCGGGTCACCTCGAAAACCGCTGCGATTCTGGTTGAGCCGGTTCAGGGCGAAAGCGGAGTCACAGTCGCGAATCCCGAATATTTAACCGGCTTGCGCCACCTTTGTGACGAAAACAATCTACTGTTGTTGTTCGACGAAGTTCAAGCAGGCCATTTCCGGACCGGAGAATTTCAAAGCTGGCAGCGTATTTTAGAGAAAGAGCATGCCGGTTTCCTGCCGGACGCAGTTTCAATGGCGAAGTCGCTTGGCGGCGGATTTCCGATAGGCGCGTTCTGGGTCCGGGAGAAATTTGCTGACGTTCTTTCAGCAGGCACGCACGCCAGTACCTTCGGTGGGACGCCGCTCGCCTGCGCGGTCGCGTTGAGGATCTTTGACGTGGTTGAACGAGACAATCTCGCCGGGAATGCGCGCGAGACGGGCGAATTTCTGTTGCTCGAATTGCAAAAAATCCAGATGCGCTTTCCGAAAGTCGTAAAGGTCGCGCGTGGTTTTGGTTTTATGATTGGAATCGAATTTCAACCGGACTTCAAAGCCGCCGACATCGTGAAGGGATTACACCAACGAAACGTGCTGACCGTGCCCGCCGGCGCCTCGGTCGTCCGCTTGCTGCCAGCGTTGAACCTGCGAAAGAGTGAGGCTGAAGAAGGATTGCGCGCGATCGAGAGTCTGGTAGTCGATCTCGCACGACAGAATTGAGATTAAGAGGAAGAGGAAGATTGATTAAACATTTACTAAGCATCGAACAACTTTCGCGGAGCGAGATTGAGCGCATTTTGCAGCGCACTGGCGAGCTCAAGACCAATCGCGGCAAGATTTCCGCGCAGCCTTTGGCTGGACAAACCTGGGCGTTGATTTTTTCCAAACCGTCCACCCGCACGCGAGTTTCGTTCGAAGTGGGAATCCGTGAGCTTGGTGGCGAGACGATCTATCTGAACGCGGCCGATGCGCAGCTTGGTCGCGGCGAACTGATTAAAGACACCGCGCGGGTGCTGGCGCGAATGATCCATGGCGCGGTGATCCGGACCTATGCCCAAAGCGACATTGAGGAGTTTGCGGAATTTTCCGGCGTGCCGACGATCAACGCGTTGACCGATGACGAGCATCCGTGCCAAATCCTCGGCGACATTTTTACGATTATCGAAAAGCGGGGTAAAATCGAAAAGACGGTGGTCGCATACATTGGAGATGGTGTGTCGAATACGGCGCGCTCGTGGTTGTTTGCGGCGAGTAAAATGGATTTCGAATTACGCATCGCTTCGCACAAAAAGTATCTGCCGAAGAAAAAATTGCTTGAGCGCGCGGGCGGCCGGGTGAGTTGCACGGACGATGTGGTCACGGCGGCGAAGGGAGCGGACGTGCTTTACACGGATATTTGGGTCTCGATGGGCAAGGAAGCCGAGGAAGCGCGTCGTGAAGCCGAGCTCGGTCCGTATTGGATCAACGAGTCGGTCGTAAAACTCGCAAAGCCGGAAGCGCTAGTGATGCACTGCTTACCGGCACACCGCGGCCAGGAAATCGACGAGAAGACTTTTGAAAATCACGCGCAGACGATTTTTGACCAGGCGGAAAATCGGTTGCATGTGCAAAAAGCGATTTTGGTTGAGCTTGCTAAATGACGCGGTCTAACCCGGACTCCGATGGGGCAGCTTCTTGCAACTTGCGCAGATGCTGTAAATCACCGGCTGTTCTTCGCTGCCGCCTTTGATGGTGCGCCCGCATAACGCGCAAACAATTCTGCCGTCTCCTTTCTTCGCGTCGGCTTCGTTCTCGCAGCGCCGCCTGGTGTTTCGCATTCGTGGCATTCCGAAACGAGATCGCACCTGACCTGGCAAAAAGGCGGTGCAATTTTGTTCTAAACGTCAGGGATCTCAAAACGCGCTCTCGGAAAGGTGTTTCCACAACGGGGTCCCTTGCAAAATCGGGTTACGGTTCGCTGGCTGGTGCTTAATTTTCGGTCACAAAATTTCCGAAGATTGGGCGGAACATTTAATGCTGCAAAATTGGTTGGAGGTCGCCCCACATGCCAAATCCAGTTTGTCGCAAGATCGAAGTCGATCTTTCAGGAATTCTGATCCGACCGCAAAAGCTCGACCCCGGGGTGGGTGATGCCCTGGAATCTGGAGGCACTTTCTCGAAACCAACCGATTCGGCTATCGACCCAGCTGCGACTCGCATTAGTTCCTCCGGATGGGCAAATATTAACTTCCTCGCGGTCTCATGTTTGATTGCTTTCTTTTGCACGGTCTTTATTCACGAAAACTTTGAATATTCGCGGCGAATAGCCCATCTGCCGAGTGATGCCGCCGATCTAAGACCCGTATTCAATTCGACGACATCACGAGGTTTGGACCTGGAACCGTCACGACTTGGAACGGACGTCCAATTAGATCAGACCAAAATGAATCGGATCAAAGCGAACGCGGCTTATTCCGATCAGAGCCCGGCCGTGTCGACATTCCTTCCGCACAGCGAAGGTCAAGCTCTCGCGCTACCGCGAAACACCAGTGGCATTGCGGATAGGGCGTCGGGCGACAATTCCAGTTCGGCGCGTTCGGACAGCGCAGGGCCAGGGGTCAGGTCCCGAACGACGAGTTCAGGCTCTGAAAGCGGGAGCAGCGGAGAACAGACAGCGTCGGATCGCCCGAGCATGAGAAGACTTGCGCGTCATTCCCGTAAAGCGACGATATCTTCACAGACAAGAGTCTCGAGTAATCGGCAAAGTGCTCGGCGGTCTTTGGTTAACCGTGTTGCCAATTTGGGTGTCGGAAAGTCCACGCAGCAAACAGCGCGGCAGACTGTAAGCGGTCTGAAGTTTGGCAATCATAATGGGCAAAGCAACGCCTCGAAGACCCAGACCGCGGCCGATCGAACTGTAATGTCGATGCACTCGATGTACTCGATGCAAGGCGGCATAGGCTTGGGGCAAAGCCACGGAGCAACGAATCCCATGCGCATGGAAAGCGGGATGCTGGCGCAACCGGCCGTGGGTGCCGGATTGGGCGGAATTAGTGGCAACGGTTTCGGCGGAGCTGGAAATCACGGCGGAAATGCGCGCCGGTAATTGCACCGCCTGAACTTTCTTGCTGACCGCGAACCTACACCCATTCAGTGGCAAGTGGTGCTCGGGGCGGGACTTGAACCCGCATGCCTTTCGGCATACGCCCCTCAAACGTACGTGTCTGCCATTCCACCACCCGAGCAGGTGCGCGTTGAGCGCGAAATTTGCCGTCGAACCGAAGGCCTGGCAAGTGCTTTGGTTCCTTCAGGCGGATTTGGCAGGCGGTGCGCCTGCCCTACAATTCAGAAGCAACGGGAGCATGAGCAACATCGACAACGCAGATTGGATCAAGGTCGATCTCCACATCCACACGCTCGACGATCCCAAAGATGTAATCGATTACTCCGCCCACGAACTTCTGGAGCGTGCCCGGCAACTCGGCTTCCGTGTTCTTGCCATCACTTTGCACGATGCGGTGTTCGATCGCCCCGAAGTATTCAAAGACGCCGCCGCAATGGGAATTTTACTGATCTCCGCTGCAGAAATGAGATTGCAAGGCGCGGACATCATTTTGCTCAACGTGACCGCAAACGAGGTTGCGGCGTTAAAAAATTTCGACGACGTACGCCGGCTGCGCGCCCGGCGGGGATTATCGATATTCACCATCGCGCCGCATCCGTTTTATGTGCTCGGCGGGTCGATCGGGGAACGACTTTTCGATAATATCGATTGCTTTGACGCGATCGAGCATTGCCATTTTCATAAGGGTTTCTTTGATTTGAATCGGCGAGCCGTGAAGGCGGCTGCGCAATTTGGCAAGCCGCTGATTGCCACATCGGATGCACATCAATTGCACGCGTTTGGCCGGCACTACACGAGCATTCCGCGACCGGCCGCTTTGACGATCGAGAACGTTTTCGCGGCGTTGCGGAGCGGACCGCGCCGAGTCGTAAGTCCGCCTGCCTCGATTGTCGATCTTGCGAGTATGATTTACTTTTTCTTTGTTATTCATCCCATGCGCGTTCGCCGGACTCGCTGTCGCGCATCTGCCCTTGAATCCGGATCATAAACGTGACAGACGTTAAGGCTGATGAGGATCCTCGTTACTGCTCTGCTGTTGTCTGTTTTTATCTTCTCGGGGTGCCAAACGCCGGAGCAGAAAAAGGAAAAACTTAAGCAAGCCGCGCTTAAGAAGAAAGCGAAGGCCGATCTGCGCGAAAACAGCGATGTTGATTTTCAGGCGTTCGTTAGCCGGCTTCGCAAAGCAGTTTCCAAACGCGACGTGGAAACGCTGAAATCGATGATGACTGACGATTTCGGCTATAAGTTGGAACCGCCCTTGTCGGGTTCAGGCGTTTTCCAATATTGGGAGCAGGAAAATCTTTGGCCCGAGCTGGATGGCATCTTGTCGGAGAAATTCGTAAAGAAAGGCGGGTTCTGGGTCGCTCCTCAGCAATTTGCCGATCCATCACTAAATTACGACGGTTATCGCGCCGGGATTACTCGCGTACGAGGAAGCTGGAAGTTCGCTTACTTTGTTAACGGATGAAAAAAAGTGATGAGTGACCAGTGACCAGAAGCGAAAAGAAGACCGAATCTGATCACCCATCACTGGTCACTGGTCACTTCCTCGGCTTGCCGCATCGGCCGCCATTTATTTTCGTGCGAAAACTGCTCGCGCGTAACCCGGGCGTGTCGGCTGAGTGCGAAACGCACTTTTCGAAGAGCGACCCGATGTTCGCCGGCCATTTTCCCGGCGACCCGCTGGTGCCGGGCGTAATTCTCACTGAAGCGCTCGCCCAAACTGCCGGAATCGCGGCGCATCGGGAGGATTCGGAAAAGCGCTTCCTGCTGTCAGCGATTCGCCAAATGAAGTTTTTTCGTCCTGTCCGGCCGGGAGAAAAAATTCTTTTGCGCGCTCGAAAGCTGGGCGAAGTCGATCAACTTCTCCAGTTCGAAGTCGAAGCGGTCGTAGAGGGCAAACAAGTGGCTACGGGTCAATTGGTGTTAAACGCGCTCGCGCCGACGCGTTAAAAACGACATTACTGTGTCGTTGCGGGCGCGGCCGCCGGCGCCTGTTCCAGATCGTAAATCGATCCCCACGTTCCGGACGCTGCTAGCGCGGCGGTTTTCTCCCATGGCCGGGAGCTTGTCGCATAATTCGCTTTCTCTTCGCGTCCCCAAAAAATGTAGCGCACGTGCAGAGTTCGGGCCAAATCGCGCCAGCTCGGACCGCCTTGCATTAACTTCGTGAGCATCTCGTTTGTTTTGCCGTAATCGTCGAACCCCTGGGTCCAGAGATGTCCGGGATATCCCATGACGACTTTTCGACCACTGAGAAGTAACGGATGATTGTAAGTCGGCCACGCGGCAAAACGGGCTTCGATCGGCATTGGACTAACCGCAGCGCTAACCGCATCCACTTCGCCGCGGCTGGCGAAACCAAAACCGCCTTTGCCTGCCGCCAATCCGCCAAAGAGACTGATGAATCCGGAAGCGAACAAGGCGAAGCAAACCGCCCATCGAATCGGGCGCTCCCATTGCCGGATCAAATCTCGCCACACGAAGGGAAGCACAATGAAGTAGGACCAAATCATGATTTTCAGGTTGTCCCATCCCCACGGCGCGGTCTTGATGAAGAAAGCGAAAAGGAAAATGGCTGCCGCTCCGAAAACGAACACTATCTCTTCGGGCTGCTTCTGGCCCCACCGAAATCCTTCTTTCCAAACTCGATACCCAAACATGCCGACTAGCGTCAGGACCAACGGCACCAGGATTCCAAAGTTGAAGAACCAGAAGCGGAAGAACGGCATCTTGAATTCGCCCTCTCGTTGGACCCAGCCAGGATGAAATTCGAGAACGGACCGGGCGCCGAAATGATCGCTAACGGTCCAAACAAAAAACGTTGCCGGAACTAGCGCGCTGAGAATGAGCTTTAAAATATGAGCTCGCATTTGCGGGTCGCCGGCGATGAAAAGGCAAACCAGCAGAATGCTGAGCGCCATGAAAGTGTGGATGTGAAACAGCGGCATGGACGCATAAAGGGAAAGCTCGACCCAAAACGGCAACGGGCCGCGCGGATTATCCTGATCGGCCGCGTGGTAAAATTTTTCGCGCCAGTGCCACAATAGAATCAGCCCGGCGGGAATTGCGTAGAGCAAACCGCGCTGGGTCACGAACATGGTGAGCGGGATGCATTTCCAGGCGACGTTGTTGACGTCCTGGTAATCGTTAATTTCGAAAGTTTTGAGAAATTGAAAGCCCGCGATGCCGCCGTTGAAAAGGAAACCGGCAATGGCAAAAGCGCCGCCCCACCGATAAAACGCATAAAACGTCGCGACCGACGCAAGTAAGCCGACCCACACCAATCCTGGAATCAGACTAATGCCGGTTTTTACCATCAACGCATTGAACAAATCGATGCCGGCCGGATAGCGAAGGTGCTCACTGCCGACGTAAATCGGATTCGACGGCCAAAGCCGCACGCCATTGGCAAAAAACTGAATGTGCGTGAGATGAAGGCCCAGGTCTCCGAGATTCACCGGCGATTGAATCTTCAGATCCGTCCCATCGACATACAGGAGCCAAATGAATGAGCGACACGCGAAGATCGCGAAAATCGTGGCGACTATCCAGGTGACAAGGTTTCGAGACCGACCGCGCTTTGCGTCGTCGAGGGTCTGGACTTGGGGATCAGCTGTTCTGGCGTACGCTACCGCGGCAAAACCTGCGGCTAACATGAACGACGCCACGGTGGTCACTGGACCCAAACCGGCCGCGAAAATTCCAAGCAATAATCCGAAAACGGTGGCGAAGTTTACGAAGGTCAACCCGCCGGCGAGCCACTTCATGGGGTGGGAGTCGGCGAGGGACTGGGTTGAGGTGCCGCGCCGGTGAAATCAGGCCATTTCCCCGGGAAAAAGCCGCTGAACAATTTCGCGCTGAAATAGGCCTTCGACGGATCCTGATACGGGCGAATCGTCACGGGCACGGTGTAGTACGAACCGTGCAGCTTTGATTCCACGGTTTGAATTTTGTCCTGTTGCACAAGGAGGAAATCGGCATCCAACTGGTCGGGCATGTTGTCCTTTTCGTAATAACCGACGCGGCCGAATTCACCGAGGATCCACGGTAACGGATAAGGACTGGCGCGGATGATGTGTCCAATGAGTTGATAGGCGCGCGGGTCGGCATGTGCGAGCCGCAGTATCGGGTTGGTAAATTTGAAAATGTCGTTGTAGGTCTGGACGTAAACGTACGGCTCGGTGTCGGTTGTACAGCGGAAGTAATTCAACCAGATGCCATGCCCGAACGACCAAAGAATCAGGAGCGCGGTAACAATCTCCGCCAACATGCGATCAATCAAAATGACGAGCAGCAACCCGATGCCTGCAATCAACCAGTATGGCCATACATGGTCCCAGGTTGTCGGCCAATTGTTGTTTACGACATAGAAAACGGTGTAGCCCGCCAATCCGAAGAGGACGAGGGCGAACCATCGGTAAGTGACTCCTCTGAATCGCAACGGCGCGACTGTCGTCAGGGCGCCGAACGTGAACAAAAACGGCCAGATAAAGCTGATGATGCACCAAGGCGTTTTGTACTTCACGATGCTATAGGCCATGAGCATGCCAACGCCGTAAATCGCCAAGAAACGCAGAGTGGTTGTCTTGAACCGCAGCGCGAACACGCACATCAACAAGCCCGCTAGAACCGGCAGCTCATAATGACTAATGAGCGCGAGCCAGTAATACCATGACTTCTCGTGCCCGTGACCTTCGCTCCCGGTCTTAAACCATGGCGTGTAGGCCTCGAAAATACCTTTCAAGCCGTTCCAGTGGAAAAAGGTTCCCGAATAAAAGAAAACGACCAGCGCGATCGCGGTCCCCACTACGACAGCAAGATCGACATAATTCCACGTCTGCTTTGCTGGTTGGCGATCTTCGATTCTGCTGAAGTAGTTCGACAACGCGCAAACCGGCACAGCGATGAGCGCGCAGGCGACGTGGAGAATGTAGGTTTCCTTGGAAAGAATCATCCCGGCGAGACCTAATCCGGCGCACCAGAGGTATTTCGTGGCGCCAAATTTCCAAAGACCGAAAAGGCCGAAGAAAAGCAGCATCGTGAAAAAGAGAATCCAGACTTCGTGGATCGAGTAGCGGCCGTAAAAGATGAAAGCGGGTGAGACGGCCATCGCGAGCGCGGCGAGTCGGCTGACAGTTCTTCCCGCGAAGGGTTCGAATTTCAGCGTCAGCCAAACGCAAGCGATGCTGACAACCACCACCGGCAACCGCAGCGCCCAGAGATTGCGGCCAAGCAATGTTTGCGAAAGTAGCAGCGCATAAAAATGCAGCGGACCGTGATAATTCGTCGGGTCGTACTTGTAGAAGCCGGTTTTGACTACTTGATCGACAAACCATCCATTGATCCCTTCGTCGAAGTGAGGCGGCTTCATGCCGAGCAAAAGGAACCGGAGAAATGCCGCGATACCGATGATGATCCAAGGCGTCCAGTCGCTTTCCGTGAACGCGCGTCGCCAGGTCTCGAGCTGATCGCCCACCAATGGAAAATCCGCTAGCGCGCCAGCCTCTGCGCTGCTAGCTCTTGCTGTGCGAATTCTCGTGACCGGCGGCTGCGGCTTCATCGGGAGCAATTTTATTCGCTACATTTTGCAACATTACAAGCCGGCGGCGATAACTAACGTTGATACACTGACTTACGCCGGCAACCTCGCCAATCTCGATGGCGTGGTCGAAGAACATGGCGAACGCTACGAGTTTTTCAAAGCTGATATTGCTAACGGCGACGCGATGGACGCGCTCATGCTGGAGCATCAATTCTTCGCGGTGGTCAATTTCGCCGCCGAATCGCATGTCGACCGGAGCATCAATTCACCAGAAAACTTCATTCACACGAATGTAATAGGCACCAGCGTTCTGCTAAATGCCGCCCGCAAACACGGTGTCCAACGGTTCGTGCAGATTTCCACTGATGAAGTCTACGGTTCGTTAGGAAAAGATGAGAAGTTCACCGAACAATCGCCGTTGGATCCCAGTTCGCCTTACTCGTCGAGCAAAGCCGGCGCTGATCTGCTTGCGCTGGCGCACCACAAGACTTTCGGCCAGGAAGTGGTTATCACCCGCTGCTCGAACAATTACGGGCCGTATCAATTTCCTGAGAAATTGATTCCGCTGATGATTATCAAAGCGCTGCGGGACGAGCCGTTGCCCGTTTACGGCGACGGGATGAACGTGCGCGACTGGATCCACGTTGGGGACCATTGCGCGGCGGTGGTGTCCGCCTTGTTCGAAGGAAAACCGGGGGCTGTGTACAATTTCGGCGGCGGCAACGAAATGGCGAACCTCGATCTGGTAAGGATGATTCTGAAACAACTCGGCAAACCGGAAAGTTTGATTTCCTTCGTTAAGGACCGCCTCGGACATGATCGCCGTTACGCAATCGATTCGTCCTTTGCCGAAAAAGAATTGAAGTGGAAGCCGCGCAAAGACTTTAAGGAAGGCCTCGAGAGCACGATTCAGTGGTACATCGATAACCAGTCGTGGTGGCAACCGCTGCTCGAGCGCGCCGGGCGATATTGATTTTTGCAGCGGCGGTCTATGATCGCCGAAAATACCTAGGTTGTGCTCGCAGAGCGCCGCTAACAGAAGCATGAAAATTTTAATCGTTGGATCCGGCGGACGGCTCGGTGCTGCGCTTCTGCGTGAATATCTAGAAAAGTTCGACGTCGTTGGATTTAATCACCAGCAACTCGATCTCGCGAATGCCGACGAAATTCGCGCGAAAATCGACAAGATTGATTTCGATGTTGTGATCAACGCGGCTGCGTTCACGAACGTTGATCTTTGCGAGACCGAAAAAGACCAGGCGTTTGCCATCAATGCGGACGCGCCGCGCTTGCTGGCCGAAATTTGCAGAGAGAAAAACGCGAAACTGCTTCATATCAGCACGGATTATGTTTTCGATGGGGAGAAACGTGAGCCCTACACCGAAGATGATGCCGCCAAACCGATCAGCGTCTACGGTGAATCAAAGCGCGCGGGTGAAAGATTCGTGCTTCAGGCCAGCGATCGTCATCTGGTAATTCGCGTTTCGTGGGTCTTTGGCCCGGATCGGCCAAGTTTTGTCGACGCGATGATCAAGCGCGCGCGCGAAGAGGAAGAAATCGATGCGATTGGTGATAAGTGGTCCACGCCGACTTATACCAGCGACATCGCGGAAATGTTGCCGCGGGTCTTCGATGTCGATGCTGGCGTTTTGCATCTTGCCAATGCCGGCCAATGCACCTGGCAGGAATATGCCCAGCACGCGCTCGATTGCTCTCGCGCGGTCGGTATTTCGCTCAAGGCGAACACGGTCGGGGCACTGAAGCTCGCCGACATGACCCACCTTCGCCAAACTGCCAGTCCGGCTCGGACCTCCGGTAGGCAGGCGAACTGGGTGGCACGGCGTCCCGTCTACTCTGTCCTTGCGACTGCGAAGTATCAGGCCTTGACCGGCATAAAACCACGCCCTTGGCGAGACGCCGTGGCTGATTATATTGAGCGCTCCTATTTGAAAAAATGAAAACGCCCATCTTAACTTTTATGTTGTCGATCTTGCTCGCCGTCGCCGCTCGCGCGGATTTGAAGTGGGAGCAAAGCACCATCGAATTACATCCGTCCGTTGGCGACAAACAAGCCGTCGCACATTTTAAATACGAGAACACCGGCAAGACTGCGGTCCATTTTAAGTCGGTGAAGGCGTCATGCGGTTGCACCGCGACGCAAACCCAAAAGGAAGTCGTGAATCCGGGCGAGAAAGGCGAGATCATGGCGACGTTCACTATTGGCGATCGCACCGGCCAGCAGGTGAAAACCGTGAACGTGCAAACCGATGATCCCGCCGAGCCAACGACCATGCTCACCCTGAAGGCAAACATTGCTTCCGCATTGGAAGTTAAACCGACGTTTGTTTATTGGACGAGCGGCGAAGAGCCAAAGCCGAAGAAGATCTCGCTCAAGGCGGCGAAAGAGTTTCCTGCCAAAGACATTACAATCAAATCCAACAGCCAAAACTTTGAGTCCAAAATTGTGCCGGGTAAGCCAGGCGAGTGGACGATTGAGGTCACGCCCAAAGACACGAGTCATCCGATGGGCACGGCACTGTTAATTCAGACAGACTATCCAAAGGAAGCGCCGAAGTCGTTTTACGTGAATGCGCAGATCACAAATCCGATGCCGCCGCCGATGTTGAGGTCGCCCGCGAACCAGGCCGGTGCCCCAGCGCTTAAGACTGCGACGCCGGCGGCGATTCCGTCGCCCGCCGCACACTAGCTGGTGAATTTTCGCGCCGCCGGCGAAGCGTTCATCATTATCGCGCTCGCCTGTCTGCCGGCGATCGGTGAAGGAATCTATTTTCGCGACAAAGTTTCGTGGCAGTCGGCCATTCCCGCGTCGGAATTAGTGACAGTCGAACAAGCGCGCGGGTGGGGCGATACTGCAATCTGGGTGGACGCGCGGCCGGATGATGAATTCGCGGCGGGCCATGTGGCGGGCGCATTTTCGTTGAACGAAGACCGTTGGAACGAATTACTGCCGCAATTTCTTCCGAATTGGTCGCCCGGCAAAAAGGTCGTCGTTTATTGCAGCGCACAAAGTTGCAACGCCGCGCGCGACGTTGCGAAACGTTTACGCGACGCCGCGCAGCTTAAAGATGTCTTTGTTCTGCAAGGCGGCTGGGAAGAGTGGGTGAAAAAGAATCGTTGAGGTGTTGAGAGGTTGAGGCGATGAGATTTTTCTGGCGAGTGTTAGGCCTGATCATCGGCGGAATCTTCGTCTATGCCGGCGCCGTCAAGGTTCTGGATCCCGTCCAGTTCGGGCTGGATATCGACAATTATAAAATGCTGCCGTGGTTCATGAGTGTGCGGCTGGCGTTTTATTTGCCGTGGCTGGAAATTCTTTGCGGCCTGGCACTGATCTTCCGTTTCCTTTACCGCGGAGGATTGTCGCTCCTGGCGGTGCTGGTCCTGGTTTTCATTGGCGCAACCGTTGCCGCCAAAGCGCGCGGTCTAGACATCACTTGCGGCTGTTTTGGTCATGCCAGCCAGCATTGGAGCTTCGCGCAACATATGGCGATCGATCTTGCGATCTTTGTTGCGCTTGTGGCCCTGCTCTGGAGCGAAGTAATCCGGGGAGGGCATCATGATCAGAAAAGTTAGCGGCGGCTACCGACTGTATTCTCGGAAGAAAAATCCGAAGACGGGAAAACGGCGAAATCTCGGCTCGTTCAAGACCAGGGCAGGGGCGAAGAAGCACGAAAAAGCGGTGCAATATTTCAAACGGCGCTAAATTCACGGCGTGCCGGAAATTCGGAGATCCACCGAATCAGACCACGACGCGATCTGGAACATTTTCCGGGAAGTGATCGTTGCCGGCGAGACCTACCCGCTCGATCCAAATATTTCACGCGAGGATGGGCTGGCATATTGGTTTCAACGCGATGCTCACGTCTTGGTCGCCGAGGACAACGGCGAGATCTTCGGTAGCTACACGATGCACGCGAATCAATCCGGCGGCGGTGCGCACATCGCGAACGCAGCGTTCATCGTCGCAAAGAGCGGACGCGGGCGGGGGATTGGTCGCGCAATGGGCGAGCATTGTCTGGCCGAAGCTCGACGCGTCGGCTTTCGCGCTATGCAGTTTAATTTCGTGGTCTCTACAAACGAATCGGCGGTGAGACTTTGGCAAGATCTCGGAATGAAAATTGTTGGGACTCTACCGGGCGCCTTCCGTCATCCGCAACAGGGATTTGTCGATGTTTACGTAATGTTTCAAAACCTGTAGCGGCGGTCTGCGACCGCCGACGACACTCATAGAGCGCCGCGAAAAGTGGCGTTGTTACAAGTTTTCATTTGAATTTTCTTTCGTTAGGCCGATTTGCTTAACGTGATTTACCGATGCAGACAGTGATCCACGTGATCACGACGGGCCGCGGATCGTTGCGCAGCCAGATCATGCGCGACCCACAGCTGGACAAGAAATTCGGCTTCATCAAAGTCTGGGCAAAACAGCCCGGACGTCCGCACGGTTGGGCAAAAATTCATAGCGCGCGAGATGTTCACGGCGCGATCAATCTGGAATGGCACGGCCGAAGCAGCACGCTGATCTGTCGCGTTGTAACTAAGCTAGGCCACAAGCCAAACTCAATCATCGGCGATTTCATTGATTATCTGCTCGCGCGCCATCAAAGCCGCATCCTTGCCATTCACATAATGCGGCGCCCGCGGCACGCCAGCGACTAATGTTCTATAGTTTAGGAATAAGACGGGGGAGGCGTATTTGATTTAAGTGGCGGACGTGATACATCCGGCCAGCGCCGGAATCTCGAAAGAAAGATTAATTGTGGCTGTTTATCCCGGATACAAACGAAAGCAGACGGACGTTTTCGTGTGCGACAATTGCGGCACGCGAAAACGACTGGACCGCAATAAACGTCACTGGTGTGATAACTGTACGCGCGGAACTCCGGTCGAGATGCGAAGGGCGCGGGATAAACGCCTGACTCAGCGTTGAATCGTTCCGAATTCGCCCTGTTGCTGGATCAGCTTGGCGACGAGCGTGGTCCAACCAGTTTGATGCGATGCGCCGAGCCCGGCGCCGTTATCGGCGTGGAAGTATTCGTGGAAAAGATAGCGGCCGTCCCCATCGAGACCGGGTTGTGATGCGCGGGCGAATGGGCGTTCGCCATTTTTGTCGCGCACCCAGATCTTAATGAGTCGATTTGAAAGCTCATTGGCGACGTCTTTCAGATGCATGAACTGGCCGGACCCGGTCGGACATTCGACTTTGAAATCATCACCGTAGTAATGATGAAACTGCTGGAGCGATTCGATCAGCAAATAGTTGATCGGAAACCAAACCGGGCCGCGCCAGTTTGAGTTGCCGCCGAAGATGCCAGACTGCGATTCGGCCGGTTCGTAACCCACGACTTTCGTTTCGCCGCGCACATTCAGCACGTAGGGATGATCCTTGTGATATTTGCTGACCGATCGAACACCGTAGTCGCTCAAGAATTCATTCGGGTCGAGCATGCGCCGAAGCAAACACTTCATGCGATGGCCGCGCGTCAGCGCAACCAGCCGGCGCTCGCCCATGCCGGGTTCCTGCCAACGCGAGACGAGGCTGGCCAGGTCGGGCCGATATTGCAGATACCATTCGAGTCGGGACTTGAAACCGGGAAGGGCATCGATCAACGCCGGCTGGATTGTGTCGACCGCGAGCAATGGCAGTAATCCGACAATCGAGCGCACTTTGAGCGGTAAGAAACGTCCGCCTGGGGTGTGCAGGACGTCGTAGAAAAATTCGTCCTCTTCGTTCCAAAGCCCGATTCCTTTGCCACCGAGATTGTTCATCGCGCCGGCGATGCCGAGAAAGTGCTCGAAGAACTTCGTGGCAATGTTTTCGTAAACGTGATTTTCCAACGCCAGCTCGATTGCGATTCGCATGAGGTTCAGGCAAAACATTCCCATCCAGCTGGTGGCGTCGCTCTGCTCGAGATGCGAGCCATCCGCGAAAGATGCGCCGCGGTCGAACACCCCGATATTGTCGAGTCCGAGAAAGCCGCCTTGGAAAATGTTATTTCCCTCGGAGTCCTTGCGGTTCACCCACCAGGTGAAGTTGAGAAGCATCTTGTGGAAAATCGTTTCCAAAAATGCGCGGTCGCCCTTGCCAGTCTGTTTGCGTTCGATTTGGTAAACCCGCCACGCCGCCCACGCGATGACCGGCGGATTGACATCGCCGAAGTTCCACTCATAGGCCGGAATCTGACCGTTCGGATGCTGATACCATTCCCGCACAATCAGATCGAGCTGCGACTTGGCGAATTGAGCATCGATTAATGCGAGAGGAATGCAGTGAAAAGCGAGATCCCACGATGCGTACCACGGGAATTCCCACTTGTCGGGCATCGACATGATGCGCTCGTCATAAATGTGCCGCCAGCCGGAGTTGCGTCCTTCCAGCCGCTCCGCCGGAGGCTGCGGCTGGCCAGGATCACCGTCTAACCATTGCTCAACGATGTAATGATAAAACTGTTTGTTCCAAAGAAGCCCGGCATATGCCTGCCGTTGAATCGCCCGCTGCTCTTCGCTTAACACGGTTGGCGCGAGATCGGCGTAAAATTGGTCCGCTTCGGCCCGCCGCAATTTGAACATCGCGTCAAAGTCAGCGAACGCTTCGGTGCTTGTCTTGCTCCCGCCAGGAGTGAGTCGCAGTCGAATCGAAATTGTTTCCTGCGACGGAATGTTGAACTTGTAATGCGCCGACGCTTTAGTGCCCGTTTGGCCCGGATTAACCGAATCAATTTTCCCGTAAACTATCCGGTCGTTAATCGAATCCTTCACGAACGGCGTGGAATTCGAAATTCCCCAAAGTCGTTCCGCGTTGGTTTCGTTTTCGGTGAAGAAAAGATCGTCGATTGAGTCGCAAAACAGATCGTAATCTCCAAGCTCGGGATGACTGGCCGTGATTACGGCAATGTGACTGCGTTCCGACGTTTTACGGAGCATCGGCTTTGTTGGATTGCGGCCCCAGCTCCAGGTGTTGCGAAACCAAAGCGTCGGGAGCAGGTGCAGGGGCGCTGGTTCAGGACCGCAGTTCTTCGCGTTGACTCGGATCAAGATGTCTCGCGCGTCCGCTTTCGCGTAATCGATTTCAATGTCGAAGAAACGATTTTCCGCGAGCGCGTTGGTGTCCCAGATCTCGAACTCGGGTTCCATTTTGGAACGCGCGCCGTTCTGCGCGAGAAGTTCCTGGTACGGAAAAGGTGATTGGGGATAACGATAAATCGCCCGCATGAAACTGTGCGTCGGCGTGCTGTCGAGATACCAATAAAGTTCCTTAACATCCTCGCCGTGATTTCCCTGTGGCTGAGTCAGGCCGAACAAACGTTCTTTCAGGAACGGGTCGTGTTCGTTCCAAAAAGCGAACGCCAAACAGAGCCGGCTCTTGTAATCCGATATTCCACCGAGACCGTCTTCGTTCCAGCGGTAAGCGCGCGAGCGAGCGTGATCGAAAGGAAAATAATCCCAGGCGTCGCCGTTTGCGCTGTAATCTTCTCGCACGGTTCCCCATGCCCGTTCTGCCAGGTACGGCCCCCAAAAATGCCACGGCGACTCGCGCGATCTATTTTCCTCGAGCCGCTTCTGTTCGGCGTTCATCACCGCCGATTAGCAATCGAAAATCGACAATCGGCAATCCAAAAGTGACTTGTGATCTCTGACCGCTGACTTCTGGTCTATTCCCACTCGATGGTGCTCGGCGGTTTGCTGGAGATGTCGAACACCACCCGATTGACGCCTTTGACTTCGTTGCTGATGCGAGAAGAAATGCGGGCCAGCAATTCGTACGGAACTCGCACCCAGTCAGCAGTCATTCCGTCCTGGCTTTCGACAATTCGTAACGCGACGGTGTTTTCGTAAGTGCGCTGGTCGCCCATCACGCCAACGGTTTGAATCGGCAAAAGCACGGCAAATGACTGCCAGACTTTGTAATACCAATCCGCCGCCTCCATTTCGCTTTGCACGATCGTGTCCGCTTCGCGCAGGACCGACAATCGCTCCGATGTTACTTCGCCAAGAATGCGCACAGCGAGCCCGGGGCCGGGGAATGGCTGGCGATAGACAACTTCCTTTGGCAAACCAAGTTGGAGGCCGACTTGGCGAACTTCGTCTTTAAACAACTGGCGGACCGGTTCCACTAACTCGAAATGCATTTTCTCAGGCAGCCCGCCGACGTTGTGGTGGGTCTTGATGACCTGCGATGGATTGCCGCCAATCGAAACGCTCTCGATCACATCCGGATAAAGTGTTCCTTGCGCGAGAAATTTGTAATCGGCGTGTTCGCCTTTGCTTTGTCGATCTTCGGCTAGCAACTGCTCGGTCGCCTCTTGAAAAACGGCAATGAACTCATTGCCGATGATTTTCCGCTTTTGCTCGGGGTCAATAACACCTCGCAATTTTTCCAAAAAACGTTTCGAGGCGTCGACATACTTGAGCCGAATATGAAAATTCTCGCCAAATACGCGTTGGACCACTTCCTCCTCGCGCGCCCGAAGGAGACCGTTGTTTACAAAAATGCAGGTGAGCTGGTCGCCGATCGCTTTGTGTAAAAGCGCGGCGACGACGGAAGAGTCAACGCCGCCGCTTAAACCAAGGACCACTTTCTCGTCGCCGACTTGCTCGCGTACGCGCTGGCATGCTTCTTCGATAAACGACCCCATCGTCCAATCCATTGCGCACCGGCAAATGTGATAGACGAAGTTTTGCAGGATTTCTTTGCCCCGCGGCGTGTGCGCGACTTCGGGGTGAAACTGCAATCCGTAAAGCTTGCGTTGTCGATCTTCGACCGCGGCAAAGTTTGAACTTTCGGTCCGCCCGGCGGCAACAAAACCTTTTGGCAACGAGGTTACCTCGTCACCGTGGCTGTTCCAGACGTCGAGGTGATTGCCGAGACCGTTGAACAGCTGCGAGCCATTGGTGATGTGCAACATTCCAGCGCCGTACTCGCGTCGACCGGTGAAAACGACTTCACCGCCAAGATGGTGCGCCATTTGCATCAGGCCATAACAAATCCCCAGCGCTGGAACGCCTAACGAGAAGATTTCCGGATCGACCTGAGGCGCGCCTTTGTCATAAACGCTGGCTGGTCCGCCGGAGAGAATGATTCCGTTCGGCTGAAGTTTCTTAATTTCAGCAGCGGAGACACGAAATGGAACAACTTCCGAATACACTTGCAGCTCGCGAACGCGGCGGGCAATGACCTGAGTGTATTGCGAGCCGAAATCGAGAATTAGGATTTTCGAATGTTTCGGCGGCGCAGCGGTCTTCATGGGTGCGTTTGGGGTACGCCATGCTCGGCAGCGGGATCACCCGCCTCGCGTTGTTCGGGTCCGAGCTGACCGCCACCAGTTACGCCCCGCTGGAGTTGCGATCCGACTTCCTCGCCCGTTCGATGTTCGAGGGGATCGGTGCAACCCGCGAGGGCCAGCAGGCAAGAGATTGCGATGAGAATCGAAAAGGGCCTCATCGGCTCATTTTAGAAACGAAGCCGTGAAAAGCAAATCGACAGGATTAACAGGATTTACCCGATGGAAATCAACAGTCTTCTTCCGACAAATCCCTGTTTAATCTTGTGAATCCTGTCTAGTTTCTGTTGGCGTGATCGATTCGGAGCTCTTGCTGCAGGGCTATCGGCTTGGCGTTTTTCCGATGGCCATGGAAGACGACTCGATCGCCTGGTTCTCGCCGGATCCGCGCGCCATTATCCCCTTGGAAAACTTTCACATCCCGCACGCATTGCGGCGTCTTTTTCGAAAAAACGTTTTCGAGATCAAGATCGACAAATCATTTGGCGAGGTGATCCGAGGTTGCGCGAAGCACAAAGACACCTGGATCAATGACGAGATCACCGAAAGTTACGAACGTCTGTACGAGCTCGGCCATGCGCATTCGGTCGAGGCGTGGAGCAATGATGAGCTTGCGGGCGGACTTTATGGTGTGGCGGTGGGCGGCGCATTCTTCGGCGAGTCGATGTTTCATCGTGCCCGCGACGCCTCCAAAATCGCGCTGGTCGGACTGGTGGAACATTTGCACGCGAGAAAGTTTACCTTGCTGGACACGCAATGGGTTACGCCTCACCTCGAGCAGTTCGGCGCGATCGAGATTCCGCGCAGCCAATATTTGAAACTTCTTGGCCGCGCAGTTGAGTTGCCGCGAAAATTCTTAAATCAAGAATTGTAGGGCAGGCGCACCGCCTGCCGAATCGGAGGCAAGCGGTGCGCTTGCCCTACAAACGGATTGTTGCATAGTGACCATCCTCACGGCTGGGTAGCTCAGTTGGTAGAGCAGCGGACTGAAAATCCGCGTGTCGCCGGTTCGATTCCGGCCCCAGCCAGTTCTTCCAAGGCAGAAGGCAGAAGGATGAAAATTCCTACTCCGTGCGCAGTGCGGTGATAGGGTTCACGTAGGTCGCGCGGCGCGCGGGAAGAAAGCATGCGAGCAGCGCAGCGGCAGCGAGCATCAAACTCGATGTGATCAACGCGAAGGGATCGCTTGGGCTGACACCGTAGAGAATTTGCGACAGGACGCGGCCAGCGGCGAGAGAGAGGAAAAGCCCAACACCGACGGCGAGCGCAGTTTGCAAAGCTCCCTGGCGCATGATTAGCGCGAAAACATCTTTGCGGTGTGCGCCAAGCGCCATTCGAATTCCGATTTCGCGCGTGCGACAGGCCACGGCGTAGGCTTTCACGCCATAAACACCGACGACCGCGAGCAAAAGCGCGATGCAGCCGAAAGCGCCGAACAACATCGCCCCAAGTTTAACGATCCAAAGGTTTGGCGATTTCTCCATCAGATCGGTGTATGGCAACATCTGCAGCAAAGGCAGGTCGGGATCGACGTCGTGCAATGCCTGCCGCAGCGTCGGTATCAGCGCGACAACTGCGCGTCGATCTTCCGTGTTGAGTCGCACGTGAAGATAAGTTTGACCGTTATAACCCTGCGCGAGCGGCACAAAGACCCGAGTGACGAGCTCGTCACTTTGGATGGCATGGAGATGCTTGCTGACTATGCCGACAATTTCCAAGTCATTAGGCGCGCCGTCTTTGGGCGGTTGGGTGTAACGAATGTGCTGACCAATCGCGTCTTCGTTCGTAAACATTTTTGTCGCCAGTTCCTCGTCGATGATCGCAACCCGGCGGCCGTCTTTTTGTTCGCACTCTGCTTGAGTGAAATCGCGACCGCGCAGCAATTTAACCCCGAGAGCATCGAAGTAGTTGGTCGTGATCGCGGTGTACAATGCGTTAACGCTCGGATCGGGCGCTTTCGGGTCGGTCGGCATAGCGTCTTTCACGTGGATGACTCGACGCGCGTTGGTGAAATCGGAGTAGGGCAGCATTGTGCCGATGCCGGAAGCTTTCACTCCCGGCAGTTCACGAGCGCGGTCCACGATTCGAAACATTAATTGCCGCGCCTCGGCCGGTGTTTTTTTCACCAGAGTAAAATCAAATTCGGTGATCAGGTCGCCCGCTGCGGTAAATCCGGGATACAAACCCGCAGCTTTGAGTGCTCCGCGGAAAAATAATCCGGCGGCGAACAGCAGCATGAGAGAGAGCGCGATTTGGGCCATCACTGAAATGTGACGCGGTGCGAAGAACCGGCTAAAGCGCCCGATTCGGGCCGGTTCGCCAACCTGTTGCTTGAGATCGTTAACCAAATCAGCCTTCGTCGCTTTCAGCGCGGGTCCGAGACTGAAGAGCATCGTGGCGCAAAGGCAGAACAGAAATGTGACCGCAAGCACAGTGACGTCGGGACGCAATTTGATGATCACCGAAAAATTCACCGAAGAGAGCAAACCTTGAAGTTGCTGCAGCAGGAGGTCATTGCACCAGGCGCCGAGCACGAGTCCGATCGCGCCTCCAAAAAAAGCGAGCAATAAACCTTCGCAAAGTAATTGCCGAACAATTCGCCAGCGCGACGCTCCGACGGCGAGTCGCACAGCGATTTCTTTCGAACGCGCCGTCCCGCGGGCGAGCAACATGTTTGCCAAGTTCAAACACGCGATCATTAAGACTGCGCCGGCCATGAACATCAGCAAGGTCGCGATCAACGTGATCGGTCCGTCGTCTTCCGGTTGCGTGCTCATGCTGAATCGCGACGGATTTTGAATTTGCAGCTCGCGCGCGCCTTCGCTGCCTTCCGGTTGAATAGCAGTCAATCGCTGGGCCAGTACCGGCAGGCGCGATTTCGCTGTTTCAACCGTCAAACCCGGGTGCAGCCGGGCCGCGAGATTGAACGTATAATTTTTAGGATTCATCAGGTCGTGCATGGTTTCGGAATCGCCGAAGGCCGAGCCAAGCTGCGACCGCATGCCGAGTGGCACCCAAATGTCCGGCGCGACCAGCGCACTGGCGCCGCTGAATCCGTCCGGCGCGATTCCAATAATGGTGTAAGGCTGCCCGTTCACCTGCAGTGTGCTGCCAACGAAGTCATTCCGCGCGCCCATTCGTTTCCAAAATCCATAGCTCGCGATCACGACGGGCAGGTTCGCGTTCGGTCTGCACTCCTCGGCGTTGTAGAACCGGCCGCGAAAGGGCTTTGCCCCCATCACATCGAAAAAATTTTCCGAGGTCAGAAACGCAAAGCTTCGTCTCATTTCGTGATCGCGGCCGATACCCGCGACTGCAAATTCGAGCGCGGCGACATCGCTAAACGCGTCTCCACCGTTCTCGCGCAGTTCACGATACTCCTGGTAGGAGAATTGCCGGTAATCGTGGCTCGCATTCTGGCGCGCGCTGAAAATGTTGACGACTTCCTGTGGTCTCAACGGTATGGGCGAACGCAGGACTACGCCGTTGATTAGCGCGAAAATCGCCGAATTCACTCCAATGGCCAGAGCGAGCGTTAACACCGCGACGCTGGTGAATCCGGGCGACTTGAGAAGCTGGCGGAAAGCGAATTTGAAATCCTGCATCATGGGAAACCTCGGGTTGTTTGCCTTGAGATGCGGCAGTCGGTGCCTTCGGATTCAGCAATCTTCGATTAGGTCGAGAATTTTGCTCGTCAGCTGAAAGATTTTGGCCTCGACTCCGTATCCTTGCTAAACCCTTTACGTTATGCCTGATACACCGTCGCCAGTCGCGCCCCCGCCTTTGCCGAAAACCCAGCCGTCGTTCGGAAAGCGCTATCGCACGATCATCAAACTGATGGGTGTCGGCGTTTTGATTCTCTTGTTGCTGATCCCATTTGGGATGATTAGGGGTGTGCTGTCCGATCGGTTAAGCCGGCGGAATGAAGCAGTTGCCGATATCACTTCGTCGTGGGGAAGAGAGCAGTGCGTCATTGGTCCGGTGCTGATTATTCCGTATCAATATCGATTCAAAACCGTGAAGGAAGTGCCCGGTAAGGACGGCAAGGTTGAGAAACGCGAGGTAGAAGAAACAGCCGGTGCGTGGGCCTACTTCCTTCCAGAGCTGCTGAACGTGAACGGCGATGCGGAAACGCAAATGTTGCATCGCGGGATTTACGAGGCAGCGGTCTTCCGCGCGCAGGTAAAACTTTCGGGCAGATTCGCCGTGCCCGATTTCGGTGCGTTCAAGATCGACCTCAAGGATGTGCAATGGAAAGACGCGATGGTCACTATCGCGATCAACGACCTTCGCGGAACACGTGAGGGACTGGTGCTGGATTGGGGCGGGGTCAAGCGCCCGTTGCTGCCGGGGTCACAGGTTCCCGGATATACGACGGGCGCGACCGCAACGCTCGGCGATGAAAAGCCGATCAACGCGCCGGTGGAATTTTCAATTCCGGTCGATTTCAATGGCAGCGAAGGAATTTATTTCGCGCCGTTTGGGGTCCAGAACGAAGCAACCCTGAAATCAAACTGGCCGGACCCAGCATTTCGCGGCGCCTTTTTGCCGACAGAACGATCGGTCCGGGACAACGGCTTTGATGCGAAATGGAAAGTTTCCTATTACGGCCGCAGTTACCCGCAATCCTGGACAAGCCAGATGGGGAACGATCGATTCACGACGCAGGCGGTATCGCAATCGGTTTTCGGGGCGCAGTTTTTGTCGATCCTGGATTCTTATCGTTTTGTCGAGCGTTCGATCAAATATGGCGTCCTGTTCTTGGTCTTGGTATTTACGACTTTCTTCCTGTTCGAGGTTACCGCACGACAGAAAATTCACCCCTTCCAATACCTGATGGTCGGCGCGGCGCTCTGTTTGTTTTATCTCCTTCTTCTCTCAATCTCCGAATTCCGAGGCTTCGGTCTCGCCTATCTGCTTGCGGCCGCGGCATCGACAATTTTGATTACCTGGTATTGCCGATACTTCCTCGGCGGCGGGATTCGCACGCTGATGATTGGCGCCGGTCTGGCCGGTATTTACACTTTTCTCTACATTACTTTGCGGCAAGAGGATTACGCGCTTCTGATGGGCGCAATCGCGCTGTTCATTCTCCTCGGCGTCGTGATGTATGTGACGCGTAAGGTCGACTGGTACGCGCGTGACAGCGGGGCTTAAAGCGACTGCACGCTCTTGAGCATTTCGTTGAAAGAGTTGTAAAGCTCGCGATGTTGAGACACTCCGCGACGCAGCACCGGTTTGAAGTTCGCCAAGTCGGTGATGTTGATGATTTGATCGACACTATGCACGAACGCGCTCATGCCGTCGTTGGTGGCCATGCGTTGGCTCAACAAGACAACAAAATGCCGACGACGTTGCGCGTCTGGTCGCCGCGACAATTCTGCCAGGATTGGGTTTGTTGGTAGGGTTGAGCCTTTGAAGTTTTCGTAAACCACAACCACGTCGTAGTTGTAAGTCTTGAGTTTGAGCAGGACGTCCTCTTCAAACAAACCGAGGTGCACTTTGTAGGTCATGTCGATCAGCTGCGGTACAACGACCTTTTGATATTGCTGATGGTCGACGCAGACGAGCGCGGTATTGTCGCCGAGGTCGAAGAACGCCGAGTCTGTTTGTTCCTGGTCTGAAAACATAAAAATTAGCGAAACGCGTTTTCCGGAACGTCTAGGCGCAGCCCGGATTCGAGATCGCTGTCGACTCCCCGCGCTTTTTGGATCAAATCAATGCCGCGTGTAATTCTGCCTTTGCGCGAGGCAAACAGTCTGGCCGTCTCTTCGGTGATGTGATTGTTTTCGTAAGCGTGCAGAATTGATTGGTCGAATGTCATCCAGCCGAACGCCGAGCTCGCCTCAATGATTTCGTAGAAGCTGCGATGTTCGCCTTCGCCGATCGCGACGGCTTCGCGCGTCCGCAGATTGTGACCCATGATCTCGGTGAGAAGCTGGCGACCGCCAGACACCTTCGGGGCGAGACGTTGGCTGACGATGTAGCGAAGTGTGTCGGCCAGGCGAATTCGCAGTTGCTGTTCTTCGCCTAACGAAAACAAACCAAGGATACGGTTGATGGATTGGCCGGCGTCGACTGTGTGAAGCGTGCTCAGGACCAAATGGCCTGTCTCCGCTGCCATCAACGCGATTTCGACGGTCGCGCGGTCGCGCATTTCGCCGACCAGAATGACCTTGGGCGCCTGACGTAACGCTGCGCGCAAACCGGTCGGGTAATTGTTGTAGTCGTGTCCCAGTTCGCGCTGATTGAACGTGGCTTTTTTCTTTGGGTGCACGTACTCAATCGGATCTTCCAGCGTAACGACGTGGACCGGCTGCGTTTCGTTGATCTCGTTCAGGATCGCGGCCAGTGTTGTGGTCTTGCCGCTTCCGGTCGCGCCCGTGACGAGGACGAGGCCGGTTTTTTCCTTGGCGATTTCGTAAAAGATTTCCGGCAGCCCCAATTGCTGAATCGTTGGCACTTCGCTTTGCAGTTTGCGAAGCACCACCGAAAAGTGCCCCTGCTGCCGGAAAATGTTTACGCGGAACCGGGCCTCGTCGCTCAGCGAATAGCTGCAATCACACGAGCCGCCCGTGAGATAATCGTAGATCAAGCGGCGGTTGCCTTGCATCAGACTGAGAGCGATTTGCTCGGTCTGGTGAGGAGTAAGTGCTTCAATGGGAGGATCGACAAAGACGGGCTTTAACTCGCCGAAGTCTTCGACTTGCAACGGATGCCCGACAGAAAAGTTCAAATCGGAGATGCCGTTATACGTCTTGAGCATCGCCGACAAAATTCTGTCGAGGTCTGGACTTCGCATGAGCTCTTATTCGTCAGTGCCGTCGATCGGCGGTTCCTTTAGAAACTGGCGGAATTTTTTCTTGTCGACACATTTGTCGTAGGCTTCTTCCGGCGAAATTCGCGCGTGTCGTAGATGATCCATGATTGCGTCATCGAGCGGCTGGTTGCCCTTTTTCTTGCCGACTTGAATCATGCCTGGGATCTGGTGCGTCTTTCCTTCGCGCACGAGATTCGCGATAGCAGTGTCGACGACCAGGATCTCCAGCGCGGCCAATCGGCCCGGTTTGTCGATCCGCTTGAAGAGATTTTGAGCGATCACGCCTTTAAGCGATTCGGCAAGCGTTGTTCGAATTTGATTTTGCTGTGTGGTTGGAAAGACGTCGATAACACGGTCGATTGATTTCGCTGCGTTGGAAGTGTGCAATGTGCCGAAAACAAGGTGACCGGTTGCCGCGGCAGTCAAAGCGAGTTCGATTGTTTCCAAATCGCGCATTTCGCCGACGAGAATAAGGTCGGGATCTTCACGCAGAGCGCCGCGTAAGGCATTGGCAAACGAACGAGTGTGGATGCCCACCTCGCGGTGTTGAACCAGACAGTTTTGGCTGCGGTGCACAAATTCAATCGGATCTTCAACCGTGATGATGTGATCGTGCCGGTGGAGATTGGCGTGATCGATCATTGCGGCGAGCGTCGTTGACTTACCGGAGCCGGTCGGGCCCGTCACAAGAACGAGACCTTTTTTCAACATCGGAAATTTTTTTAGCACCGGTGGGAGGCCGAGTTCATCGAGGGTAGTCACTTGCGAAGGAATCGAGCGAAACGCCGCTGAGATCCCGTATTTTTGCTGAAAGAAATTGACGCGGTATCGCATCACGTCGGGAATTTCGTAGCCAAAATCGACGTCCAGGCTTTCCTCGAATTGCTTGATCTTCCCTTCGGGCGCGATCTCATAGACCATCGCTTTCAGGTCGTCGTTCTTGAGTGGCGGAAAATCCACGCGGACCAAATCGCCGTTGATGCGGAGCATCGGTGCGTTGTTGGTTGAGAGATGAAGGTCGGAGGCCTTTTGCTCCGCCATCAGTTTGAAAAAGGCGTCAATGCGAGCCATGGGCGTCAATCATGCAGAAGCTAAATTGATGCCATGACCGGTGGATTCATGGCCGCCCGCCCGGGGCGTTCCTAGGCGTTAGCGTTGACCCTGCCGCCCTGCGTCCAACGTTGATCGGACCTGCTCCAGCAGCTTCTCTCGGCCGTACGGTTTCGGAATGAAACCACGAAGCCCCTGCCCGAGCATCGACGCGATCTTCGACTGTTCGGCGAAGCCGCTGCTTAGAACGACATTTACCTTTGGATTAATCGACTGGAGTTCTTCGAAAACGGCATCACCGTCGATGACTGGTAGAAAATAGTCGAGAATCACGAGACCGACTTGCTTGCCCATGTTCTCATAAATTTTGAGCGCTTCGAAACCATCGTGCGCTATCACAACTCGGTATCCTTCTTCCGCCAACATTTCTGACGCGACGTCTGCGACATCGGGTTCATCTTCGACGAGGAGAATGTACTCGCGGGCGCCATTCGGATTTTTGATTCGTGTTCCTGCCGGAACGCCGTTGCTGCCCGCTGAGGGAGTTTCTTTTTCAGCACGCTTCTGTTCGGCGCGTCGTGAACCGCGGACAGTTTTGTCTTCCACTGCGGGCGGTGGCACCACCGTGAAACCGGCTTCGCTTTTTCGTGCCGCGGCAGATTTTTTCGCCGCGCCGGCCATGATCTGTGAAGTCACCCGATCAAAAAGGGACTGCGCGGTCTTGGAAGCGAGTTCGACGCGCTCACCAAGAAGATCGATGTAATTGTGTTCGCCACGATGTCGGCGCGCCAAATCGGCATAACGCGACACCTGTTGCAGGATCGAATTTAGGTCTGTGGAGGTGGTGGCGATCCACTTCAAATCTTCCTGGTCGAGCATACGTGTCGCTTCTAATTAGATTCTTCCAAATAAGCCCACCAAACGCAAAAGAGGATTGCGCATACGGTCACGGCAAAAGCACCCAGGGTTAACATGGATCAAGCAAGTCCTACCAGCACGGTTCGTGCCCCAGGGCGCCCGCGTTTCCGAGGCTATTTACCAAGGGTGTGTCGCAACTCTTTCTTTGCCGCCTCCACCTCACGCTCGGTCTGGTTGCAAAGCAAGATCGCGCGCAGTTTGTCACCTTGATAATAATGGGCGACGAATTTTCGTTTGGCGTAGGTGCCGCGCAGATCCACTCGGGTCGGCTGCATGCTGAAGTCCCCGACGAAATGCAGGCGAATATCGAACATTTCGGTCCAAAAATACGGGACTTGTTCGTAGCGAATCCGCTTCTTTCCGGTCATGTTTGCGCCGGCGATCAAACCCTGCCCCCGCGCATTCTCCCAGTGCGTCTGCCGTCGCACCCCGCCCATAATTCGGTCCGGATAAAAGGCAAGGTCGCCTACGGCGAAAATTCCCTTCTCTTCTGTTTCTAGGTACTCCGTCACCGGAGAACCATGTGGCCCGGAGAGCGGAGTGTTACGGACGAGGTCCAGATTTGGCTCGGCGCCGCAACAAACAACTGCCAGGCCGGCGGGCACGCGATTGCCACTCTTAGTCTGAATATTTCGCAAAACTGTTTTTCCTTCGAAGCCGTTCAAGCTTTCGCCAATCAACATTGTTACGCCGTGTTTTGAGAAATATTCCGTCAACCACGGACCGGTCTGCGAATCGAGATAACGGTTCAGCAAATACGAATTGCGGTGCATCATGCTGACTTTCAACTTCATCATCCGCAAGCTGGACGCGACTTCACACGCAAGTAATCCCCCGCCGATTACGATTACCGTTTTCTCAACGTCCGCCATCTCACGCAGCGCCAGTGCGTCGCGAACGCTCCTTAGATAAATCACGTTTCCGAGATTGACTCCTGCAACCGGCGGACGCACCGGCCTGCTACCCATTGCCAGACACGCTTTGTTAAACTCGATGCTTTCGCCGTTCCCGAGCACGGCCAGTCGCCGTTCGATGTTGAATTGCTTCACGATCGTCGCAAAGCGCGTCTCAATTTTGTGGGAATCGAACCAGCGCTGATCGAATAATCCGAGTTTCTTTATCGGCGCCATCTTTTCGCGCAGAAAATCCTTCGACAGCATCCAGCGATTATAAGTCGGCATGATTTCAGCGCCGACAATCGTAACCGAGCCGCGCTTGTCGTGTTTGCGGACGCCTTCGCAGGCGCTCGCCCCACCGACACCGGTCCCGATAATTAGATAGTCGCGCTGGATCATCTGCAAAAAGGTGGACGATAAGGAATCCACTCGCTCTATGGCGAGGTAAAAATGATACCAAGTCGCTGGGCTTGGGGCAACCGGTGTTGGCCTAACTTGCTTTCGGAGAGAGGCTTATAATACAGCTCGACAGATAATTACCGACGCAATTACGCCCGTCAGATCAGCCAGTAGACCGGCCGGAATGGCATGCCGGGTCTGCTTGATCCCAACCGACCCGAAATAAACCGCTGCCACATAAAACGTCGTTTCCGTGCTGCCGTAAATCGTTGCCGCCGTGAGACTGACAATGCTGTCCGGGCCGAGTCGATGCACAATGTCGGTCAGCAGCGCGAGTGTCGCGCTTCCGCTTAACGGGCGCATCAGAGCCAGCGGCACGAGATCGGTAGGAAAATGCAGCGGCGTCAAAACAGGGCTGAGTAATTTTGTGAGCAGATCGATGCCGCCCGCGCCTTTAAACATGCCGATCGCGACCAACATCGTGACCAAGAACGGAATAATTCGCAAAATCACGTTGAATGCTTCCTTCGCGCCTTCAACGAACTCGTCGTAAACCTTGATCCCGCGCGCGGCGGCGTAGACCGGGAAGAAGCTCAGCAGGAATGGAATGGCCAGAATCGACAACGCGTTGACCATTCGCGCGAAAGGATTCTGCAACGTTGGATCGGTTGGAAGTGGGAGTCGAAAAACTTCTGGCATCACCATCCGCAGGAATAGCATTAGAAAGAAAACAGCGAGTAGTGCGAGCGCGACCATTCCCCAAGGCGCCGGACGCGAGAGCGGTGGTTGCCCAAGCGATTCGTCATCGAACGCGAATTTGTCCGCGGTTGATTGGGCGTGCTCTCCGCGCCTGTCATCTTTTTTCTCCGTTGTTTCGCGTCTCGGTCTGAAAAACGTTAGTCGCTCAAGAAATTTCGCTGAAAGTACTGCGATAGTTGCGGCGCATAGTGTCGCGAAAAATGCCGTGCCGACGATCACGGTCGGACGACTTGATCCCGCCGAAGCAAGAATTGCGATCGCCGTTGCCGGTATTAGTTGCACCGAACTGGTGTTGATTGCGAGAAATGTGCACATCGCGTTGGAAGCCACGCCGGGCCGCGGATTCAGCGATTCCAGATCGCGCATCGCGCGCAATCCAAGCGGCGTCGCGGCGTTTCCGAGTCCGAGCATGTTCGCCGCCATGTTCATCAACATCGAACCCATCGCCGGATGATCCGGCGGAACTTCGGGAAACAATCGCTGCATCAGCGGTCGCAACCCGTAGGCGATCCGTTGCACCAGACCGGCGCGTTCGGCCAGTCGCATGACACCAAGCCACAGCGCCATGACTCCCCATAATCCGACCGCGATCGTCACCGCCGTTTTTGCTCCATCGAGCGCGCCGCCGGTCACGTCTCTAAGCTGACCATTCCAGCCCCCGATCGCGACCGCGAGTAACACCAGCGCGAGCCAAATATAATTCAGCACGCCGACGTTTTATCGCTCCGGACTAACGACTGCCAGTCGATTTGTTATTGCATTGTCGATCTTCGGTTCGACAGACTTGCGGCATGAACGACACCCGCGACACCACTGGCAATCCTGCTCCGCTTGGTCTTCTCGGTTTCGGCCTGACCACTGTGCTTCTAAATTTGCACAACGCCGGCTTTTACGAGCTCAATGCGATGATTCTGGCAATGGGAATTTGTTACGGCGGAATCGCTCAGGTCATTGCCGGAATCATGGAATGGCGAAAGGGCAACACGTTCGCGACTACTGCGTTCATTTCCTACGGCCTGTTCTGGCTTTCTCTCGTCACGATGATCGTGATGACGAAACTTGGCTGGGCCACCGCGTCGAATGACAAAGCGATGGCGGCGTATCTTTTCATGTGGGGACTGTTCACTCTCGTGATGTTCATCGGAACTCTGAGATTGCACGTCGCTGGACAAATTGTGTTCGGCTCGCTCACGGTTTTGTTTTTTCTGCTCGCTTACGGAGACTTTGCAAACGCCAGTGCGGGCTTCAAACATTTTACCGGCTGGGAAGGAATCTTCTGCGGCTTCTCGGCGATCTATACCGGCCTCGCCCAAGTACTGAACGAGATCTACGGCAAGGTCATTCTCCCTCTCGGGCCCGTCAAAGCGCAATAGGTGGAACGCGTTCTCCGAACGCGTTAAATCGTCTTCGGAGAAGCCGATCCACCTTCTAGTTGCCTTTGAGCAAACTCGCGGCGAGTTGCATCGCCGACTCGCCTTTGCCGCCGAGCATCCGCGCGATTTCTTCCTGGCGCGTTTTGTCGGTGACTTCGCGCAAATTCGAAAAGGTTCGCCCGCGCGACACTTCCTTCGTTACGACGAAATGCGACGATGCTCGAGCTGCGACCGGTGCGAGATGGCTGATGCAAATCAACTGATGGTCCTCGGCGAGCCTCTGCATTTTGCCGCCAACCGCATGCGCAATCTCGCCTCCGACATTTGTGTCGATCTCATCAAAAATCAGAAGCGGAATCGAGTCGTGGGCGGCAAGCGCTGACTTGATCGCCAGCATCAAGCGTGAAATTTCGCCACTGGACGCAATCACGCGCAGCGGCTTCAACGGTTCGCCTGGATTGGCCGAAAAGAGAAGTTCCACCGAATCGAAACCGCTGGCGTTTGGCTCCTCAAGCGAAGTAAGTTTTGCTTCGAATTCTGATTGTCGGAAGCCGAGGTCCCGCAGGTTCTTGCGGACTGTCTCCGAGAGTTTTGGCGCCGCTTTCTCACGCAGCTTGCGCAATGCGCCGCCCGCGCGATCCATCTGCCCCCGTACCTTCTCGATTTCTCTGCTGAGTCGCTCCAATTCCTCGTCGCGTCCTTCAATTTTGCGCATTCGTTCGGCGGCGCGTTCTCCGAACTCGATCACTTCCGCGATCGAGCCGCCATATTTGCGCTTCAATGTTTCGAAAAGAGAAACGCGCTGCTCAAGGACAGCTAGTTGCTCCGGATCGAGATCGAGTTTTTCGGCATAGTCAGACAGCGATCGCGCAATTTCGGAAAGCTGTACCACGGCGGCGGCGTGCTCCGAAGCCAGTTGCGAAGTAGAAGCATCGATCTTTTCCAGGTCGCGCAACAAACGTTGGGTTTCCGCGAGTTGCGAAAGGATGGAGTCGTCCGCTTCCGATAGTTTGTTCACGGCCGCGCTAGCGAGTTCAATCAGCCGCTTACTGCTACTACTGAGTTTGTAACGATTTTCGATCTCTTCCTCTTCGCCGGCGACGAGGTTGGCGGAATTGATTTCGGTAATTTGATGACGCAGAAGATCCAGTTCTTGTTCGCGCGCAGTCTCGGCAGTGTTCAGTGCCGCATGCTCGGTTGTCAGGGTTTGCAATTCCCGAAAATGTTTTTTGTATTCGTCGAGTTGTTCTTGCGCTCGCGCGAAAGAATCAAGCAGGTCGAGCTGTTTGACCGGCGAAAGCAGCGATTGGTGGTCGTGTGGTCCGTGAAGATCGACCAATGCATCGCCGACACTTTTCAGGATCGAGAGTGTCGTAGGCGAACCATTGATGAACTGGCGATTCGCGCCGGTTATGGAAAGCGTTCGCTTGATAATGAGGTCTTCCGCGCACGGTTCGATACCGGCTTCAATCAGTTGTGGATTCAGGTTCTGCAATTCTTTTCCGGTGAAAACTGCTTCCGCCGTGCAAGTTTCAGCGCCAGTGCGGATGAGTGACTTGTCGGCGCGTTCGCCCAGCAAAAGTTGCAGCGCGCCGATGATGATTGATTTGCCGGCGCCGGTTTCGCCCGTAATCGCAGTGAATCCCGGTGCGATCTGCCAGTCCAGCTCTTCGACGAGGGCGAGATTTTTAATTCGAAGCAAATTGAGAACGGTGGACATCGGGAAGTTGAAAGGTGAAGATGCGGCGCTATTGAAGATTTCAAACACTCACGTCCCAACTTTCAACTCTGAAAGCTGACGCTTCGATGACCGACTGCCGATTTTCAGTTTTGCTCCCGATCCTTCTCGTGATCGGCACAAGTCTCCGCGCCGAGCAGCCGTTCGCGGCATCGACTGTGGTCGTTTACAACAAGACTGCTCCCGACGCGGTGGAGCTGGCGAGATTTTACGCTCAAAAGCGTGGGATCGCGTCCGACCACATCGTTGGTCTGACCTGTTCGCTGGCCGAGGAAATTAGCCGCGACGAATACAACTCAACGATTGCCAATCGTCTTCGGGAAATCTTCAAAGCAAAACAGTGGTGGACGATGCGGGAAACGGAGGACCATCACGAAGCGGTCATGTCGACGTCGATCCGGTTCGTCGCGCTCATTAGGGGCATGCCGCTTAAAATTCGCGCGGAGATCGATCCGTATCCCGGGGACCTGCGGGGTGGCGGGCCAATTGAAGATCGCAATGAATCATCAGTCGATTCTGAACTGGCGACGCTCGGATATTTTACGCCGCAGATTTCCGGCGCCCTGCTAAATCCTTATTTCAAAAGTTTTAAGTCCATCGATCAATTAGAAGACCCGTCACTGCTCCTGGTTTGCCGGCTCGATGCGCCAACCGCGGCCACGGTCAAACAAATGATCATCGATTCGATGGTTGCGGAAAAAAAAGGACTCTGGGGACGAGCCTACGTCGATAGCGCGCACGGTCCGTCAGCGGGCTACGAGTTAGGGGACCAGTGGCTGGCGGCAATACCACCGGAGCTTCACAAAGTCGGAATCCCAGTGGTCTACCATAGCCCCGTTCCTGGGATTTTCCCCGAAGGCTATCCGATGACCGATTGCGCGCTCTATTACGGCTGGTATTACCCCAATATTGCCGGGCCTTTTACGCGAGCCGACTTTCATTTCGTGCCGGGCGCGATCGCAATGCACATTCATTCCTTTAGCGCCGGGACATTGCGCGACCGGAATGCCAACTGGGTCGGTCCGCTTCTCTCCCGCGGTGCAGCTGCAAGCATAGGCAACGTCTACGAGCCATATCTGCAGCTCACGACGCATCCCGATATTTTGAATGATCGTTTGCTCCATGGCTTCACATTTGCCGAAAGCGCCTATTCCGCGACCGACGCGCTCTCGTGGATGGGCGTCATGGTAGGGGATCCGCTTTACCGCCCCTACGCAAACTGGATCCAGATCGACAACGAGTCTGCGAAATCGAGCCCGTGGAAATCTTATCACGATTTCGCGGCGCGAAATTTCAACGACAACACGGCACAATATCGCGCACAGGCGAGGCAGGTCGCATCGCGAGCGCGCAATTGCCCGATGATTGAAGATCTCGGATTGATGGAAGCGGGCGACGGCCACTTTGCCGCGGCCACGAGCTTCTTTGGACAGGTAAGAACTTGTTATTCGAGCCGCGATGATATTCTGCGCGTGATCATGGAGGAAGCGGACGCGTGGAACAAATTAAAGAAACCTAAGCGCGGTCTGGATCTGCTGCGCACGGCGCTACGAATTGCCGGCGATGCGCCGGCGGCGCCGGTTCTTCGACAAATCGAACAGGAATTGCGTGGCACGCCGCCGCCACAGCCAGGATTGAGTCCAACGTCGACCCCGAAAGTACGAGTGAGATTTTAGCAGCCTAACGAATAATCCCGCGCTCGCTCTTTTCGATGAACTCTACGATTTGGCGAATTTCGTCGTTCTGCGGAAGCTCTTTGCGGATCGCCTCCAACGCCTGCGCGGTATTATATTTAGAGCGATAAATGATCCGGAACGCTTCCTTGATCGGTTTCACGCGCTCCGTCGGAAAATTTTTCCGCTCCAAGCCGACGAGGTTTACACCGCGAATCTCCGCTGGGTTGCCGTCAGCGATCATGAATGGCGGAACGTCTTGAACGATTTTTGAACAGCCTCCGGTAATCGCGAATCGTCCGATGCGGCAAAATTGATGGACTGCGGTGAGTCCTCCCATCACCGCGTTGTCGTCGACGCGCACGTGGCCGGCGAGTGTGCCGTTGTTGGAAAAGACAACTTCGTTTCCAACCGTGCAATCGTGGCCGATGTGGCTGTAAGCCAGAAAATTTCCGCGGCTCCCAATTTGCGTCTTTCCGTCGCTTTTCGTGCTGCGATTCACCGTAACGAATTCGCGAAACGTGTTTTCGTCCCCGATCTCTAAATAGGTCGGTTCGCCCGCATACTTGAGGTCCTGGGTTTGCTGGCCGATCGAGCAATAGGCGTAGAATTTATTTCGTGCGCCGGCCCGCATCGGTCCCTCCAGGGTAACGTGATGTTGCAGCCAGCAATTGTCCCCAAGCATCACGTCTCGGCCGATAACGCAGTACGGTCCCACCGTTGTTCCGGTTCCGAGCTCCGCTTTTGGATCGACAATCGCCGTCGGATGAATCTGCACGTCGCTCATTTATCGAGAAACGTGAACATCAACTCGCCTTCGGACACAATCGCGTCGTTTACCACGCAATGGCATTTCGCTTTTGCCAACCGTTCCCCGCGCGCTTTCGTGAGCTCCGCATGAATGAAAATCGTGTCGCCGGGTAAGACGGGTTTGCGGAATTTCACGTCATCCGCGCTCATGAAGTAACCGATGCGGCTGCTTGTCTTGGAAAGCTTGAACAATAACAGACTCGCGACTTGTGCCATCGCTTCGACTTGCATCACGCCGGGCATTACCGGGTGACCGGGAAAATGACCCTGGAAAAAAGGTTCGTTAATGGTGACTGACTTCACTCCGATACATTTCGTTCCGGCTTCATCGAAGCTGATGATTCGGTCGACCATTAAAAAAGGATACCGGTGCGGCAGGATTTGAATGATCTCGTCACTGTCGAGCCCGCCGTCCCCTTTCGGTACAACTCGCGGAACCGCCAGCGCTTCCCGACGCGATTGTTCTTTTGCAATTGCGCGCGCCAGTTCGGCGTTTGCGGCATGGCCAGGCTTTACTGCGATCAAATGACCGCGAACGCGGCAACCCACCAGCGCGAGATCGCCAATGATGTCCAGGATCTTGTGCCGAACGAATTCATCTGGAAATCGCAGCGGCTCTTTACTCAACACGGCGTCGCCGCGCACCACCACCGCGTTTTCCAAACTGCCACCCTTGATGAGGTTTTTCTCCATCAACGGTTCGACGTCTTCGTAGTAAACAAACGTTCGCGCCGGCGCGATTTCACGCTCGAAAAGTTCCGGCCCGACGTTTACAGACATGAACTGGGTGAAGCGGTTGTCCGGTCCCGCTTGTGTACACGAGATGCGAAAACCGCTGTCGTCAGGGAGCAAAATCAACATTGCTCCTGTCTTTGTTTCGACGTGCATTGGCTCGCGCACGTGAAAAAATCTTCGCGGCGCATCCTGGGTCGAAACCCCGGCTCGTTTGATCACATCGACGTAGGGTTTCGCGCTCCCATCCCCAATTGGCGGTTCGTTTGCATCCATTTCCACGATCGCGTTGTCGACGCCCATCGCCGACAACGCGGAAAGAACATGCTCGACCGTATGCACTCGAATTGAGCCTTCGCCGATGGTCGTTGCACGCTCGACCATTTTCAGGTTGCCGATCTTCGCGTCGATTGTTGGTTCGTCGGCCAAATCCTTGCGCTTGAATTTGATTCCGTGATCAACCGGCGCGGGATGCAGCTTGAGCGAAACTTTTTCGCCAGTATGCAGTGATGTCCCGGTAAATCCGGCGGATTTTCCGAGGGTGTGTTGAACTTCAGGCGCGGAAGCCATGGGGCCTAACTAAACAAAGATATAATCCAATTGCCAGCAGGTTAGCGGCGGTTCACCGAACCGCCATGGCGATTGAGGTCAATCGCCTCTACCTATTTAAGCTCAAAAAACCCGCAATCAAACGCCATCATCTTGTCGATGTTCGAGGCACGAAGATGCTCGACACCTGAAGCGTCCTCTTGCCAGACATCGGCCGCTTTCTCGCCATTCTTTTCCATCACGATTCGAGAAACGTTCGGATTTTCGTTGATCGTTGCCAGTGGCAGGCCGTCCATCGTTTTGAAAAAGCTTCCTTTCGCGTCGAAGCCGACGCCCGTTTCCATTACCGATCGCGTGTCGGCGACAAGAGGATTCGTCATTAGCTTAACCGAAATATGATCGGTCGCGCTTTCGGGCGGTGACGTTACTTTTCCGAGGCCGTCGATCTTGACCTTTCCAACCAGATACCCGCGAGCGCGGTATTTCCCGGGCGACAGATCTTCGCCGGCATCGTTTTTGCCATCCCAAGTCGTGCTCAAGGAATTTTCTTCGACGGTAAAGTTGTCGATCTTCGCTTCGCGATGAAGGACGCGAACAAGTTTGTCGTTTGAGTCCCAAATTCCGAGAGTGATCGTGCCTTCCATCGGCGGTGGAACGAAGCGTAGCGGCACGCTTCGGAGCGTCGCGGCCGCCGTGGGAGTGGGCGACGGAGACGGAGAACCAGTTTCAATTGGCGATGGAGAAGGGGATTCCTGCGCGAGCAACCCGGTAGTTATTCCAAGGATGGTTGCGAAAATGGGCTTAAGGCTTTTGGTCATGTCGAGCGGAGTCGAGACATCTGTAGATATTTGTGGTCAAGACAGTTCGATTGGACTCGTCCGTCTCCCGACTCTCTCGCCGCTTCCCTCGCGGCGCAACCGTCCGTGTCGCTCGTCCCACTCGCTTCATTCCTCGACTTCGCTCGACATGACAAGCGCTTACGCGTAATAGCGCCAGTTGAGGTTCGGGAAGAGATTGTCACGCCGCTCGCACTGCGCTAAGAATGTTTCATCGACCGCGCCGGCGACGAACTGGTCGTGCAATTGATTGAAACATCCGACGTGATCCAGTGTTCGCTTGGTCGCGTACTCTCGCGCGGTACCGGTGCGCATCAGAAATGCCCAATCGCTCGATTGCGCCAGCAAAAGTTCGCGCGCGAGTTGTTTGAGTAGCCGATCGGTTTGTTCACTCGAATTATTTTGATTTGCGGTAGCCAACTTGTGCATTCGCTGGGCGCAAGCGTGCAGATGCGGGTAGATCCACGAATTGTTCTTGTCGATCCAAACCTCCAGGTAGCCTTTGTCGCCCCAGCTTGATTCGGCCGGTTCAATTGTTTGCTGTGTTGGATTAGTCGCAAGGTACGCGCTCGGAGTCGTTAAACGAAAATCGCTTTGATCGGACGCTACACTTCGAATGAACGTTTCAAGAAAACGCGGTCCCTCAAACCACCAGTGACCAAATAACTCCGCGTCAAACGGCGTCACCACGATTGGATCGAAATTGGAGTCAGCAAGCGCCCTGAATTGGCCGCGACGTTGTTCCAGAAAATGCGAGGCATCCGCATCGGCCGCTTTTTCCGCTGCGGTGCGCTGGTATAGCTCCTTGTTTTTCTTTCCTCCGGTCACGCGATGATATTTTATGCCGGAGAATTTTCGAACGCCGCGCGCTACCGGCCCCAAATGCTCCAGCGGCAAATCAAATCCGACGTCCCGGTAAAATTCGCGATACGCTGGATGTCCCGGGTAACCTTCCTCGGCGCTCCAGACTTGCCGGCTGGAATCTCGATCGCGTGCGAATGCGGCCGGACCCGCAGGTGTGTAACACGGCGCGTAAATGGCGCGCTGCGGCTGAGGATTTCCAAAAAGCAATCCGTGCGCGTCCAAAACAAACCAGCGAAGGTTCGCTTCCTGTAGAACGGAATCGAGTGCGGGCGCGTACGCACATTCTGGCAACCAAAATCCCGCCGGCGCGACGCCGAAAAAATCCACATATGCGTCGCGGCCGATCAGCGCTTGTGCGCGCGCCGCTTGGTTTGATTGCTGTTGAATCAAGGGCAGCAAACCGTGCGTCGCGGCGCAACCAATGATGTCCAACGCCCCGGTGTCGCGCAGCTGCCGGAACGCGTCGAGCAAACCGCATTTCCATTCGTCAACGAAGAAGCGCCGGCTTTCCGAAAAAAGCTCAAAGTAAAATTGCGAAAGCTCGGCAATCTCAGGCCGACCTTGATTGCGTTTTCGTTCGCGCGCCGCAAGGTCGATCAGTAGGTCGAGATGTCGAACATACCGCTCGCGCAAAAGCGGGTCTTGCAGCATCGCGCACAGTGTTGGCGTTAACGACATCGTAAGCTTGAATGGCACATTGTCGTTCACCAGCCGCTGCATCATTTGCAGCAGCGGAATGTAGGTTTCGGTGATCGCTTCGAAGAGCCAGTCCTCTTCGAGAAAATGTTCGTGTTCCGGATGCCTGACAAAGGGGAGGTGCGCGTGAAGAATCAACGCGAGCTGTCCTTGGCCCATCGCGCGAACCTCCTACCGGGCAGCGCGCACCGCGTTGATGAACTCGCGGGCGCGTTTCGTTAGCTCATTCCACTGGCCGTTTTGAATCAATACTGGATCGAGCACGCTGCTCACCGCGCCAACCGCGACGGCGCCGGCGCGGAACCAGTCAGCCACGTTAGACGCATCAACGCCGCTGGTCGGCATAATTGGGATGTTCGGCAGCGGACCGCGCACCGCCTTCAAATATTCAGGCCCGAACCTTACCGCGGGAAAGATTTTCACGATGTCGGCCCCCAACGAATGCGCGGTGAAAATCTCCGTTGGCGTGAATGCTCCAGGAATAATTGCGACCTGAAGTTCATGCGCGGCATCGATCACTTCGGGCAACACGCACGGACTAACGAGAAACCGGGCGCCGGCTCCGACGGCTTCATGCGCCTGCTGTCGATTTAAAATGGTTCCAGCGCCGATAAGCAAATCGCTCTCGTTCGATTCCGTGAGTTTCGCTATCGTCTTTGTTGCATCTGGAAAACTGTAGGTGATTTCGACAGCGCGGAATCCTCCGGCGATGACAGCTTCCGCAGCCCGCAGTGCTCGCTCGATTGAATCAGTCCGAATGACCGCGACTGCGCCTTCCAATTTGATCCGGGCAACAACTGCCGCTTTGTCTGGCAAAACGTTGGCGAGTTTCATCGCCTTAATTCGTGCCGCTTACAGCGTGCGGCAGAAATCCTGAAACCGGTCGAGACCTTTTTTGATGATGTCGATGCTGGTCGCGTAGCTGAACCGGATCGTGCGATCGTCACCGAACGCCGCCCCGGGAACGACTGCAACATTCGATTTGCTTAGCAATCGATCGGCAAAATTCTGGGAAGTCAACCCGAGCTGGCTGATGTTGACCAAAACGTAGAATGCACCCTGTGGTTTTACCGCACTAACGTTCGGGATCTTCGCCAGGCGATCAATCATGTAATTGCGGCGCATGTCGAATTCTTCCCGCATGTCCGAGACTGACTGCTGATCACCCTTCAAGGCTGCAAGCGCACCCCGTTGGCCGAAAGAGCAAGGATTCGATGTGCTATGGCTTTGAATTGAGTCGACGGCCTTCGCGACCGCTTCCGGCGCGGCGAGATAACCAAGCCGCCAACCTGTCATCGCGTAGGCTTTACTGAATCCGTTAACGGTAATCGTGAGGTCGTAAGCTTCCTTCGAGAGAGACGCGATGCTCACGTGCTTGGCATCGTCGTAAACGAGCTTTTCGTAAATCTCGTCGGACAGAATGTAAATGTCTTCGCCGCTCGCAACGTCGACAATCGCCCCCAGTTCTTCGCGCGTGTAAACCGCTCCGGTCGGGTTGCCCGGAGTATTGAGAATCAACATCTTGGTGCGCGGTGTCATTGCGTTCTGGAAATCTTCAGCGCGCAATTTCCAATTGTTCCGCTCCGTTGTTGGCACGATCACCGGCTCGGCGCCGGCGAGCCGCACCATGTCCGGGTAACTGACCCAATACGGAGCCGGAATGATGACTTCGTCGCCCGGCTGGCAGGTTGCCAGAATCGCGTTGTAACAAGAATGCTTCGCGCCGTTGCTGACCACGACCTGACTCGCGCGATAAGTGATTCCATTGTCGGCCGCGAGCTTTTCCGCAATCGCAGCCCGCAACTCCGGAATACCAGCGCTCGGGGTATATTTGGTGAAACCCGCCTGCAACGCCTCAATCGCCGCCTGCTTGATGTGCTCCGGTGTGTCGAAATCAGGTTCGCCTGCGCCGAAACCACAAACATCGATTCCTTCGGCCTTCATCGCTTTCGCTTTGCTGTCTATCGAAAGCGTGAGTGAAGGAGTTAGTTGGGCTGCGCGTTCGGAAATTTCCATGTCGGTTTGTTAGTTAGAATTCAGGGAGCGCACACTATTTGCGGCTATAAAAGTTTTCAATCAAAGCTTTAAAATTATTCTCCTCCGGACGGACGATTCCCATTTCGCGCTTCGCATTCTCCACTGAATCCGAGGCGTGCGCGGCGTTGATCATGATCGTCTGTCCAAACTCCTTCCGAATCGAACCCGGTGGAGCTTTAGCTGGATCGGTCGGTCCCAGCACTTCGCGAATTTTGCTGACGGCGTTCTCGCCCTGATAAACCAGGGCGATGCATTTCTCGCTGCCCGGTTCTTCGCGCTTTTCGGGCAGGGTATCGCTCGGCCGCGCCCCAGCCATGAATTGCACGATATCTTCCCAGGCATCGCGGCCTTTTGAGTGTCCGAGTTTGTCCTGCAACACCGGCAAGACCGGTCCGTAGAATTGTTCGGCTTGCGCCACGCTCATGCGATGCACTTTGAACCCGACGATATAAAGACCGGTACGCGAAAAAACTTCAATCACACCCCCGGGACGAACGTTCGGGAACTTAAAATTGTCCGGTTTAATCAAGACCAGCGTCTTCTCGACCTGCGCACCTGCCGGAAATTGCACGGCCTGCTCGAGGATTCCACCGTCCCGATCGGAAAATTCGGCCCAAAGTTTCAAGTCGCGCTCAATCGATTTCGGATCGAACGCTGCGACGACTGCCGGCTCGAAGTAGGTGACTTTGCCTGAATCGTCGGTGATGTAATCGCCAAACGTGTCGCGAATCGTTTCTCCACTGGTTTCCTCGTGAGAAATATGGCCGACGGTGTTGCGCATCTTCTCGGCGGCATCGGACCCGCGGAAAACCAAAACGAGGACTCGCGCGTGTTGGCCTTGCTTCTCGCCGGTGAAATTCTTCAACGCGTACTCGCGAATCAATTCCTGGGTCGCGCGATGTTTTGGTTCCGTCTCGCTAACGATCGTTTCGGCGTAACGTCGCGCCAGGTCCTGACTCGGCGCGAACATTCGCGCCGCCACCAAATCAAGGCCGGTGCGTGAGATTAGTCTCGCAATAATGCCGCCGCTGCGCGATTTGCGCATCGAATACGGCGTCAGGATTGCGTAAGCCAATTCTTCGTTCTGCATTCCAATTTGCCCGCGGCTTATGATTAAACCGCGTTAATGCAGAAAACCGTAGCCGCCAAGCGTCGCCGAACCTACGTGCTACGTGCCAGAATCGCAACCCACTTTCCGCGTCGCCGGACCTCGATGAGGTCGATTTTATTGCGAGTCAGGCCGCGTCTAATGTCGCGTTCTTGTGAGCGCAAAATCCCGGAAAGAACAAGCCAACGCGTAGCTCGGAGTTTCGGCAAAATTTGGATCAATAATTCGCTGAAAAGATTCGCGGTGACGATGTCGACGGGAGCTGGAAATTTCCAGTGACGGACATCGGCCACGCGAAACTCGACATTACGAACGTTGTTTAGCCGTGCGTTTTGTTTGGCCGTCGAAATTGCGATTGGATCGTTATCGATGCCGGCCGCGCGACTTGCGCCGAGAAGTTTTGCGGCCAGCGCCAGGATTCCGCTGCCGGTTCCAAGATCGACCGTTGACCAGCCCGGATTCCAGTTTCGCGTTACTTTCTCGAACAACCGCAGCGACATCGCCGTGGTGGCGTGCTCGCCAGTTCCAAATGCTGCGCCGGCTGGAATCGTCAAATTTCTGGTTCCAACCTTGAGCGGTTTTGTTTTATGACGAAGCGATTGTTTCAGCCAGTCCGGTGGAAGCTTTTTGATTTTTCCGCCAAACTGTTTTGCAACGCTCTCCAATTCGGCGAGCCGATTCGATGCGACCTCAAGTTGCATTCGTTTGCGATTCGGCAGCTCGATGATTGCCAGGCCAGCGCCCGCGATCGTGCGCAACTTCTCTTCGTTCTCAGTCGACCATTTCCGTCCCGCGAGGCGTCGCCACAAATACATGCGTTGAGTTAGTGGGTGGAAACTTGTTAATCTCGTCGCTCAGTGAAAATCCGCGGCATTCATCATATCACCGCTATCGCCAGTGATCCGCAGCGCAATGTCGATTTTTATACTCAAACTCTCGGCCTGCGATTTGCCAAGCGCACCGTGAATTTTGACGATCCGTCGACTTACCATGTTTATTATGGTGATCGAACCGGGCGTCCAGGGACTGCGATTACATTTTTCGCCTGGCCGGGTGCGCGTCGCGGCACGCGCGGAACAGGACAGCTGATCGCTGCCAGTTTCGCCGTTCCGAAAAAATCACTCGAATATTGGAAAGCGCGTTTTGACGAGCAGCACGTTTTCAATGAAGCGATTCCGGACCGCTTCCACGACAGGGCGCTCCGTTTCACCGATCCCGACGGATTAATGCTCGAACTGATTGAGTCCGCTCAATTGGATGATGTCGATCTTAAATACGGTAGCGATGTTCCGAAAAACGTCGCGATCCACGGATTTCATTCGCCGACGCTTGAAGTGCAACGTGCAAAGAAAACCGAGGGTCTTCTTGCGCTGCTGGGTTTCGATTTAATCGGCGAAGAAGAATCGCGAAAACGGTTTTCGGTGAGTTCAAAATCGACCAGCGCATGGGTCGATTTGGTTGAGCGTCCGGATGGACAATTCGGGATCAATTCGGCCGGCACGGTTCATCACATCGCGTTTCGCTGCGCCGACGAATTGGAGCAGTTGCACTGGCGTGAACAAATCGCCGCCCGCGGTCTCCACGTGACGCCGGTGATCGATCGTTTTTACTTTCATTCCATTTACTTCCGCGAGCCGGGCGGAATCCTGTTTGAGATCGCCACGGAGGGACCAGGCTTCACGGCTGATGAGCCGGCTACCCGGCTGGGCGAAGCTCTAAAATTACCACCGCAATACGAGCAACATCGGGCCGAGATCGAGCGGGCGCTTCCGCCAATCTTGATCGGGCCAAACGCGAAAACGGTGGGTTAAATTTGACCGCAGGGTATAATTCCGAGTAAGTAAACGCCTTTTCACGCCATGCTCATTGTAATGATCGCCCACGCGGGCAAAGCCGAAGTCGACAACGTGGTTCGCGTCGTCGAAGCGCTGGGCTTTCGCGCGCATATCATGCCGGGCGCGACCCGGACTGCGATCGGAGTCACCGGTAACCAGGGCCCGGTCGATCTCTCACGTTTCGAAAATCTGCCGGGCGTCGCCGAAGCAATCCGTGTTACCAAGCCATACAAATTGATCACGCTCGATCTGCGACCGGACCGTACGGTTGTTGATCTGGGCGACGGCGCGCGTTTTGGCGACGGATCGCTGGCAATTATCGCCGGACCGTGCGCAATTGAGAACAGTAAGCAGGCATTTGCGATCGCGGATGTGGTCCAGCGCAGCGGCGCGAAATTTTTCCGTGGCGGCGCATTCAAACCGCGCACTTCGCCTTACGCATTTTCGGGCCTCGGCGAAGCGGCGCTGAAGATTCTGGCCGATATTCGCAAGGAGTTTGGGTTGAAGATTGTGAGCGAGGCGCTCGACGAGGGGAACGTCGATCTCGTCGAGAAATATGCCGACATGATCCAGATCGGCGCGCGTAATATGCAAAACTTCACCCTGCTGCGACGGGTTGGCCGTTCCAAATTGCCGGTGCTGTTGAAACGAGGGATGGCCGCGACTCTGGAAGAATGGTTGCTGGCCGCCGAATACATCATGGCCGAAGGCAATTACAACATCGTGTTATGCGAACGCGGCGTGCGCACGTTTGCGCAGCACACTCGAAACACGCTCGACCTCGCAGCTGTGCCTGCCGTTCGAAAAATTTCCCATTTACCAGTGATCGTCGACGCGGCCCACGGCACTGGTCGGAGTTACATGGTCACGCCGCTTGCGCGTGCGGGTGTCGCGGTCGGCGCCGACGGCTTAATGGTCGAAGTGCACGGCCGACCCGACGAAGCGCTGTCTGACGGCGCGCAGTCGTTGATGTTCGACGAATACGAACAAATGGTGCACGAAGTTCGCCAAATTCACGACGTCATCGCGCGTAACGGCGCCTAGATCTTCAGAAAGTTCGCAAGTAATTTGCGACCTTCGGTCGTCAGGATCGATTCGGGGTGAAATTGCACTCCGTGGATCGGAAATTCTCGATGTTGCAGTCCCATGATTTCGCCGGCTTCGGTTTCTGCAGTTATTTCAAGTGAATCAGGAATCGATTCAGGGTTTACGATTAACGAATGGTAGCGAGTCGCTTCGAGCGGTTCGGTCAAATCTTTGAACACGCCGCGATTCTTGTGATGAATCCCCGACGTCTTGCCGTGCATTAATTTGTTCGCGCGGACAACTTCGCCGCCAAAAACCTGCGCGATGCACTGATGACCGAGACAAACGCCGAGAATCGGAATCCGCGGTCCAAGCTCGCGAATAACTTCAGAGCTGATGCCTGCGTTTTCCGGCCGGCCCGGCCCGGGCGAGATGCAGATGCGGTCCGGCTTCAATTGCCTGATTTCGTCGATGGAAATCTCGTCGTTTCGCCTCACCACAACATCGATATCATCCATTTCGCCGAAGAGCTGGACGAGGTTGTAGGTGAACGAATCGTAGTTATCGATGACCAGCAGTTTCATGGGTTCGTCGCACGCGCGATTGCGGCCAGCATGGCTTTCGCTTTGTTGACGCATTCGTCAAATTCTCGCGCTGGATCGGAATCTGCCACGATTCCGGCGCCAGTTTGAAGATAAGCCTTCTCGTTCTTTAAAACGATCGAGCGAATGGCGATGCAACTATCGTGCGATCCGTCGAAACCGAAATATCCGACAATGCCGGCATAGAAGCCGCGGCGCGATTTTTCCAGCTCAGCGATGATTTGCATGGCGCGAATTTTTGGCGCCCCGGAAACGGTCCCTGCGGGAAAAGTCGCCCGGATCGCGTCGAACGCGTTTTTGTCCTGACGCAAACGCGCCACGATATGCGAAACGATGTGCATCACATGACTGTAACGCTCGATTACCATCTGTTCGGTCACTTTCACGCTGCCGAACTCTGCGACGCGGCCGAGATCGTTCCGGCCGAGGTCGATCAACATCACGTGCTCGGCTCGCTCCTTCGGGTCGGCAATCAATTCGCGGGCGAGGCGTTCATCTTCGGCTGGATCCTTTCCGCGCGGATAAGTTCCGGCGATCGGTCGCAATTCTGCGATTCGATCGCGCACCCGCAGATGAACTTCCGGTGAACTTCCGAGAACCGCGAATTTTGGATCAAAGCGCAGGCAAAACATGTAAGGCGAAGGGTTCCCGAACCGAAGAGCGCGATAAAGATCGAGCGCCTCGCCGGCGAATTCGGTTTCGAAGCGTTGCGAAAGCACAACCTGAAAAATATCCCCGGCGGCGATCAGCTCCTTCGCTTTGACCACCATCGACTCGAATTCGGACCGTGTCGTGTTGCTTGCGGGCGAGGGGAGATTTGCCGCCGGCTTTGCATCGATCGGTTTCAGCGCGCGCTGCGCATTCAGTTTCGCCGTTGCGTTTGTCAGGTTCGCAACCGCGCCCTCGTAAGCCTGGTCTGGTGAAACTTTGCCGTCGATATACGCATTGCAGATCAAACGAAGTCGTCGAAAACGGTGATCGAACACCAGTAACATTCTCGGAATCATAAAAACCATTTCGGGTATTTTCAGATCGTCGCTCGAATGGATCGGTACAGTCGGTTCGAAAAAACGCACAACGTCGTAGCCGATGTAACCAACCGCGCCGCCGACGAAATGCGGAACGTCCGCCGGCGCTACAAATCTAAAACCGGCCAGCGTTTGCTGCAGCTGACTCAAAGGATCGCCTTGGCAGTCAGCGCTGTTGAAAATCGTCAGCGGATCGAACCCGATAAATGAAAAGCGTCCGAGTTCCTCGTTGCGTTCGGCCGATTCGAAAAGAAAACATGGCTCTCCGTTGTCGATTTTCGCAAAGGCCGACACTGCCGTCTCCACATCCGCGACAAGATCGACCATTAGGGGGATAAGATTTCCGCGCTTCGCGAGATCACGGAACTGGTCGCGCGCGGGCGTTATCGATTTTTCGAGAGTTGAGCTCATGCGAACGTTAAATTTATGGAGGGACGACCTCCGTGTCGTCCCAAACTTTTCGGTAGGGACCAAGCCTGCCCCTCCCGCGAATTTGCGGTTGCGGAAAAAGCCTGCTGCGGCATTATTTCTGTCCCTTTTGATGCGGGTGTAGCTCAGTGGTAGAGCACCTCCTTGCCAAGGAGGACGTCGCGAGTTCGAGTCTCGTCACCCGCTCCATTTCTCTTTTCCGGCTTGTCACCGCGGGCTGGATTTTCTTGAATCCAAAGCCCTGCCGGACTGCATCTCACTGTCAAAAGGATCAATATGAAATCATCGACTCTCTGTGTTTGTTCAGCGGTGCTGGCTTTGACCGCCTTGGCGCAACAGCCCCCACCGCCACCCGCGCCCGCCAGTTCGCCGGCGGCGTCGGCCTCGGCTTCGGTGAGTGTTTCGCCGGGAAGTCTGGCCGACAGAATCCATCAAAAGATCGACAGAAAACTCAAAGGCCATCATGGGATCGTGATTGATGGTAATGATAGTGATCTCGGCAACATCAAATCGGAAGATCTCCCTGAATTTGTTATTCCGATCGTGGCGATCACGATGCTGACGGTCTTTGGCGCACCGGTGCTGATCGTCGCCTTCATCATGTATTTCGGGTTTTCAAAGTCCCGAATGCAGCATCGCACGGTCCGAATGCTGGCCGAAAAAGGCCAACCCATTCCGGCGGCGTTGCTCGCGCCGCCTACACCGACGGTTCGCCTGCGCTCCGACATGCGTCGCGGTATCGTTCTGGTGATGGTTGGCGTCGGAATCATGATCTGCTTCGGCGCGTGGAGTGATTGGGAAGGTGGCGCCTGGGCACTTGGTGTCATCCCATTCGTGATTGGTCTGGGTTATCTGTTGGTTTGGAAACTTGAAGGCGGAAAGAAGAACGAGATTCCGCCTCCGCCGCCAACCTCTTAATCTTCAGATGTGGAGCTAACCGATGCCGATCTCATCGCTCGAGTTCTTGTCGAGGACGACCAGCACGCTTTTGGCGAGCTGGTCCGTCGGCATCAATCGAGCGTGCGCGGTTTATTGCGCCAGCTCACCCGGGGCGACGTTCAGCTGGCCGATGATCTGGGGCAGGACGCATTCGTTCGCGCTTACAGAAACATTCGCAGTTTCCGCGGGGAAGCGAAGTTTTCGACGTGGCTTTATCGGATTGCCTACAATTGCTTCCGTGAGAACGCTCGCAAACGAAAGGAACTTGTCGGAATCAATGAAGAGCAGTGGCAGGCCGAACAGGACCCACGAACGATTGACCCGGGCTTAAGGCACGATCTTATGCATGCGCTGAGTTTACTGCCGTTGCACGAGCGCTCAGCGGTTTTACTCTGCTGCCAAAATGGGTTGTCGCATGACGAGGCATCGCGCGTGCTCGATATTCCGCTGGGAACAGTTAAAACCAATGTGTTGCGGGGACGCGAAAAATTGAAGAAAACTTTAGCGGCTTGGGCGAGTTGAAATGAGTGCCGAAATTCAAGACGATTGGCTGGACCGAAAGCTGCAGGAAGCCGCGCCCTATATTGAAGACGACGGCTTCACCGCGCGCGTTTTGAGGCAGTTGCCACAGCCCATGCGTCGAATGGAATTTCTTCGCTCGTTTATCCTGGTGGCCATGAGCGCGCTCGCTAGTGCGCTCACCTACGTTTTGTCCGATGGCGGCCGTTTCATTCTCGTCGAAATGTTCCGATTAACGACTATCCCGACCGTTTGGGTGGTGGCGTTCGCATTGGCCAGCGGCATGCTGGTAATGGCCGGCGGCATTTTCGCGGCGATGTACCAGACGCATCAGATCCAGTCTTAGCTGCGTCGCGGTTTACATTTTCAGTCTCGCAGGTCAGAGTAGGTCGATGTTGAGAAATATTCCGAGCGCAACACTGAAGGAACTGGTCCGGCTTTCCGAACGAAAGGAAGTGTTGATGGCCCAGATTCAGGAGATCGACCGGGAAATGTTACGTGTACAAAAGAGATTTGGAATTCCTCAACGCGAGAGCGATCAACCGGCGCCTGTCCGTGTTTCCAGGTCGCGTCGGCGGAAAAGATCGAGTCGTTAGCTAGCCCCGATACAGCTCGCGCGCTTGATCAACGTCGCGCCGGATTTGCGCGGCCAAAGTCTCGATATTTGCGAATTTTTGTTCCGGCCGAAGAAATTTCACAAATCGAACTTCGACATCCTTGCCGTAAATATCCCGATTAAAATCGAACAGATAAATCTCCAGCACCCGCTCTGACTTACCACTCGCGACGGTCGGGCGGACGCCAAGATTCACAACGCCGCGGTGCAATTCGTCCTGGATCAGAGCCTCTGCGGCATACACGCCATTCGGAGGAAACTGCTCGCTGTGCGCGCTCAAGTTCGCCGTTGGGAAACCGATTTTCTTGCCGAGATTATCGCCGTGCGTCACTGTTCCCAGAATCGTGTACTCGCGGCCGAGCATTGCCGCCGCGCGCGCGAAATCACCTCGTTCGATTGCCTGCCGGATCGCAGTGCTGCTGACCACTTCGTCATTTGCCTTGATCGGCGGAACCCCAACTACTCCAAAGTTGAATTTCGAGCCCAGTTTTTTCAGAAGTTCGAGATTTCCGCGACGATTCTTCCCGAACGACCATTCGTGGCCGACACAGATTTCCCGCAACGGCTTTGAATGCGCGACCAATTGCTCGACGAAGTCCTCGGGCTCAGTCGCAGCAAATTGCTTGTCGAAATTGATAATGAGCAGGTGCCCAACGCCGAGCGCGCGGATCAACGCGATTTTGTGTTGAGTTGCACTCAACAAATGTGGCGCTGATTCGGGCCGCAAGATTTTTTCCGGATGCGGATCGAACGTGACCACGACCGGTGTGCCATTCGCGGCTTGCGCGTGATCGGCGGAGGTAGAGATCACGGCTTGATGTCCGCGGTGCACACCGTCGAACACCCCGATCGCTAGAAATAGCGGGCCGTGCAATCGCGCGAGCTCGGGGACCGATCGCAAAGTATCCATTGTCGATCTTGTGAATTACGCTCCGCGCATGCGGGAAACTTCCGGGAGTGAGAGAATCCGCTTCACAATCTCTTCTCGAGGTAGCTCCTTGATTTGTTCGACGGTGATCGCGTTGGCGACGTCAAATCGGCCGGACTTAGTTCGTCGTAACGATTTCAAATGTCCGCCGCAGCCGAGCACCTCGCCGATTTCGTGCGCGTAAGTGCGAACATAAAATCCCTTGCTGCACAAAACACTGAAGTCGATGTCCGGAACGGCGATGTGATCGATCGTGTAGCGATAAACGTGAACAAATCGCGGTTCGCGTTCGACGACCTTTCCCTGTCGCGCGAGTTTGTAGAGAGGCACGCCTCCGTGTTTTTTCGCCGAGACCATTGGCGGGGTTTGATAAAAATCGCCGCGAAATTTGTCAAATGCAGCGCGAATATCGGCATCACTCAACTGCGGCACGGGTTTGGTTTCGATTACTTCACCTTCTCGATCCTGCGTGCTGGTCGCCGCTCCAAGCGTTAGTGTGCCGACATATTCCTTGTCTTCGCTCATCAGCAGGTCCTGAACTTTTGTTCCGCGGCCTATGGTTATTAAAAGCAGTCCAGTCGCAATCGGGTCGAGCGTTCCACAATGGCCGACTTTTCTAATTCCCAGTTGGCGGCGCACTAGCGCAACGACATCATGCGACGTCATGCCTTCGGCTTTGTCGACGAGCAAAACGCCGTCAAGAGACGCGGCCAACGACGTCACACACTTCCTCCAGAATCTTCTTTTCTACTTCGGCAAGCGTGCCATTAACACGGGCGCCGGCCGCAAGGACGTGTCCGCCGCCACCGAATTTCTCGCAGATCGCGCATACGTTAACTTGATCGCTCTTTGAGCGCATACTGACGCGCACCTTCCCGTCGGACAGTTCCTCAAAAAAGATTGCAACGATCACTCCGCCAATCGCGCGAAGATGATCGATCAGGCCCTCGTTGTCTTCCGGAAACACGCCGAGCTTCTTCGCGGTAGCGAGACTCAACTTGAAACTCGCGACGCGGTCGTTGGCATCGAAACGCATCGTGCCGAGAAGCTCCCGCAACAGTTCAACACGTCGCCGCGGATAATTTTCGTAAGTGAGCTGGCTGATTTGTCCAACATCCACGCCCGCTCGGATCAGCTCGGCGCCGATTTCAAAAGTCCGCGCGGTTGTATTCGGGTATTGAAACGAACCGGTGTCCGTGGAAATGGCGACGTAAAGATTTGTCGCGATATCGCGATCGATCGGCAAATTCTCCGCCTTGATCAGTTCGAAAAGAATCTGACCCGTTGCCGGCGCGCTTGGGTCGATGTAAACGAGGTCGCCGTAACCGGGATTGCTCGGGTGATGATCGATGTTGATCCAGACTGTTGCCGACTTAATGGAGGCCACCGTGTTGCCTAGCCGGTTTTGGATTGCAGTATCGAGCGCGACAACAACATCGACATCTTCTGATCCAGCGGGCGGTTTAGTGAGCAGGTTAGCGCCCGGGAGAAAACGGTATTTATCGAGCATGCCTTCCTCATTCCAAATGCGAACGTCTTTCCCGAGCTTCTTTAATGAAAGACCAAGTGCGAGTTCACTGCCAAGCGCGTCACCGTCCGGTCGGACGTGACTGAGAACGACGAATCGCTGATGTTTGCGCAAGACCTGGCCGATTTGTTCGAACTTGGCCGCGCTCACGCGTTTTTTTCGCCGTCGTTGTCGATCTGTTGCAAAATTTCGACGACGCGGGAGCCGCGAGCGATCGATTCATCGAGATGGAAGACCAGGTGGGGCGTAAATTTCATCGTCACTCGCCGGGCGAGCTCGGACTGAAACGCCGCCCGGTGTTCTTCAAGCTTCTTCATCACGGTTTCAGCTTTTTCGGATCCAAGCACGCTGACGAAAACATGCGCATTCTTCAGATCCGATGTGACGTTGACGTGATTGATGCTGACCAGCGCGCCTTCAAAACTGATTTCGCGCGCGATGATTCCGCTTAATTCTCTTTTTACGACTTCGTTGACGCGCAGCATTCGATGTTTCATATGGCCCTTTCATCCCATCAAAGCTTTTGGGCGATCGCTTCCAGCTGATAGCACTCGATAATATCGCCGACCTGGTATTCGTTGAAATCGCCCAGCTTGATACCGCATTCCAAGCCAGAGCGGACTTCCTTCACGTCATCCTGAAACCGACGCAGCGTTGAAATCCCGCCGTCGTAAACCGGCTGACGTTTTCGTGTCACCCGTGCGCGCGCGACGCGAGCGATTCGGCCGTCGGTTACCAAACAGCCGGCCACGATTCCTCTGCTCAGCTCGAAGACCTGTTTTACTTCGGCGTGGCCGATAATTGTTTCTCGGAATTCCGGATCGAGTAATCCGGCCATCGCGTCTTTGATCTGATCGATCAATTCGTAGATGATGCTGTAGAGCTTGACCTGAACGCCTTCGCGTTTGGCGGCCGTGACCGCCATGTTTTCGACCTTGATGTTAAAACCGACAACCACCGCATTCGATGCACTCGCCAGCAAAATATCCGATTCCGAAATCGGTCCGACACCGGCGTGAATGATTTCGAGTTCGATTTTCTTGCTCTCGATCTGGAGGAGCGCGGCGCTGATCGCCTCGACCGAACCCTGTGTGTCGCATTTCAAAACCAGGCGCAGTGTCTTCTTTCCGTCGGCGGCTTCCAATAACGTCTCGAGCGTCGCGCGCTGAGGCACGCTCAATTTTTCGGCGCGCTGCGCCTGCAAGCGTTCATCGCTCAAAGTTTTTGAGGCGCGTTCCGATTCCATCACCAGAAGTTCATCGCCGGCATTTGGCAGTCCGGTAAATCCAAGAACCTTCACCGGCGTGGCGGGGCCTGCCTCTTTGACCGGCTTGCCCTTGTCATCGATCAACGATTTCACCTTGCCAGAGTAGTCTCCGCAAATGAACGGCTCGCCGACTTTGAGCGTGCCCATTTGCACAATCACAGTCACGGTCGGTCCGCGTCCGGCTTCGACTTGTGCTTCAATCACAGTCCCGCGCGGCGTCGCAGTCGGTGAAGCTTTCAAATCCATTACTTCGGCCTGCAACAGCATCATCTCGAGCAAGTGATCGATGCCGGTCCCGCGGGTAGCAGAAACTTCGCAGACTATGGTCTTGCCGCCCCAGTCTTCAGGAGTCAGCTCGCGATCCTGCAGTTGCTTCTTCACCCTGTCGATGTTCGCGCCGGGCAAATCGATTTTATTGATCGCGACCATGATTTCGACGTGCGGCGCCGCTTTCGCGTGATTGATCGCCTCGATTGTCTGCGGCATTACGCCGTCATCAGCCGCTATGACTAGCACGACAATATCTGTGACGTTCGCGCCGCGCGCTCGCATCGCAGTGAAGGCCGCGTGACCCGGCGTATCGATAAAGGTGATCCTCCCTCCTTTGTGTTCCACGCTGTAGGCGCCGATGTGCTGCGTGATTCCGCCCGCTTCACCAGCAGCAACGCGCGTCTTGCGGATCGCGTCCATCAACGACGTCTTCCCGTGATCGACGTGGCCCATGAACGTGATAATCGGCGCGCGCGGTCTTAGTTCTTCTTTCTTCTGGATGACCGGTGGCGGCGGCGCAACCACGACCTGCTCGACCTTGTGAACGCCCGCTCCTTTTTCACGCCGCTCCTTTTCGAGAACGAATCCGTGGCTCTCCGCAATCTTCGACGCGATGTCCGGCTCGATCGTCTGATTGATGTTGGCGAAAATATTGAATGCCATCAGCTCGGCGATCAGCTGATGCGGCTTTAAACCAAGCTCGACCGCGAGTTGCTTGACGATGATCGGCGGTTTGATGTGAATTACATTTTGCGCCGGTGCTTCCGCTTCGGCCGGCGCGGTGGCCGCAGGCGCACTGTCGGTTGTCGGTGCTGCCGGCGGAGCGGGTTCCGGTTTTTTCGGCGGAGGGGGCGCACTTGGCGTTTCGAGTGAAGCCCGAATCCGTGAGATTGGCGGAAGGACGGTTGTCTTCTTTTTAATTTGGCCGCCTGTAACTCTCTTTTCCGGCTGCTTCTTGTCGATCAGCGAGACGCTTGCTGCCGCGGGTCGAGGAGGCGTGGCCGGTTTCGGTGGCGACTTCGCCGGCGCGACGGGATGGGAAGTTGCTTTGGCTGGGGCGTGAGCTGCCGGCTTGTGGTGCGCAGGTTCTACTCTCTTTTTCGAAATGGCAGACTTGGGCGCAGCGGGTTTATGTGCAGCCACGTGTTTCCGGGCGACAGGTTTCTTTGCTGCTGGTTTCGATTTTGTTGCCATCTCAAAAACTTATTCATGGCTCAAGCCTCTTGAGCCGAGCCCGCTTCTTGTTTTGCATCCTGTTTGTGGACAGCGTCGTGAATTTCACGCGCTTTTGCTTCGTCGACGCTGAGAATGTCTATCAAATCTTGAACGTCCGCCGCATGCAAGCCTTCGAGGTTCGTGAATCCCGATTTCACCAGGGTCACTGCTTGCTCTTCGGTGATCGGCAAGGCTTTCGCCAACGCTTGCGCCGCCTGTGCGACTTTTTGTTCGACCGCCGTCGTCGCCGACGTGTCTTTGTCGATGTTTATTTCCCAACCGCTCAATCGCGAGGTCAGCCGCGCGTTCTGTCCCTTTTTGCCAATCGCGAGTGAAAGCTGATCTTCATCCACCGAAATTTGTGCGACTTTCTTGTCCGCGTCGAAAGTGATGTTCTTAACTTTCGCAGGTTTCAGTGCTTCGAGAATGAAATCCTTCGGATCGGAGCTCCAACGGATGATGTCGACCTTTTCGTTGTTCAACTCACGGACGATATTTTTCACCCGGGAGCCGCGCATGCCGACGCATGCGCCAACTGGGTCGACCTTGTCGTTCGCGCTCCAGACCGCGATCTTTGTTCGGTAACCGGCCTCGCGAGCGATGCCGCGAATCTCCACCGTGCCGTCGGCGATTTCGCTAACTTCCAATTCAAAAAGACGGCGCACGAAATTCGGATGACTCCGCGAGACGATGATCTCCGGACCGCGCAATCCATTTTCAACCGCGACCACATAGGCGCGGAGGCGGTCGCCAACATTGTAATCTTCAACTACAACCCGCTCACGCTGCGGCATCACAGCTTCAAATTTTCCAAGATCAAGAATTACATCCGAGCGATCGAACCGGCGGACGGTGCCGCTAACGATCTCTCCGGCACGGTCCTTGAACTCCTCGTAAATCATTTCCTTCTCGACCTGGCGAATGCGCTGCATCATCGCCTGTTTGGCGGTCTGCGCGGCAATTCGGCCAAAATTCTTCGGCGTCACTTCCACTTCGACGGTGTCGCCAATTTTCGCTTCCGGTTTTAGCCTCCGTGCCCGGCTCAACGCGATTTCATCCTGCGGATTGGTCACGTTCTCGACTACGATCAAATTCGCCAGCGCACGGATGTCGCAGGTCTTCGGATCGATGTCGATCCTCAGATCACGGGCGGCGCCGACGCTCTTCTTCGAGGCCGAGAGCAGCGCCGTGGACAGTGCCTCAAGCAGGGTTTCGCGCTTAATTCCGCGCTCCCGCTCCATGTAATCCAACATTGCTGCTATTTCCGCGTTCATAAAACATCCAGTCCGCAGACCAAAAGGAGTGGGACAACGTTTCCCACTCCTTCCAGCGCGGACTAGATCCTGAATCTACCTTCAGCGAGGGCACCGTCAAGCTGAGGGGTTGAACGTCAGGCGTTGAACGTCCAACATTCCTGCTTTCAATGACCTCACGTCCGAGCAATTTGGTGATCGTTCTTCTGGTTTGGGCTGCACTTTACCTTCCGGCGCTTGGTTCGTTGGCAATCAAAGGCGAGGAAGGGCGACGGATTTTGCCTGGAATCACCATGCTTCAAACCGGCAACTATCTCGTGCCGCAAGTCGGCGGCGAAGCTTATTTCCGGAAGCCGCCCCTGATCAACTGGCTGGTCGCTGCGTCATTCAAAATCTTCGGACACCAAAATGAATGGACAGCGCGCCAGCCGTCGGTGATCTGCGTTCTCCTGGTCGGCATCGCTTTCGTCACGGTCGCACGCCAAAGTCTCGGGCCACTCGGGTCACTCATCGCCGCGCTGATGTGGCTGATCAATGCCGGCATTATTGAGAAAGGCAGACTGGTCGAGATCGAAGCGCTTTACGTTTCGCTTTGCGCGCTCGCAGTCATTTTCTGGCTGAGCTGGTGGCTGCAAGAGAAATCACGATGGCTGGTCTGGACGGTGCCGTTCATATTCTTGGGGTTGGGCTGTCTCGCGAAAGGCCCGGTGCATCTAGTGTTTTTTTATGGCGTCGTCATTGCGGTAATCTGGCAGGAGCGAACCTGGCGCGCGTTGTTTCATCCCGCCCATTTTGTCGGCATCTTGATCATGCTCGGAATTTTCGCGGCCTGGGCGATTCCGTTCATGCACGCGACGAATCAGGCGACGGCCACCATGAAATGGTCGCAACAATTTACCGGCCGGCTACGCGGCACTGATTTCCAGTTCACGCGATGGATCCTTAATATTCCGCATGGATTGCTTTATCTCCTGCCGTGGGTGTTTTTCCTGCCCTTGATCCGTTTTCGAAATTTCGCGGCGGAGAATGAGCAACGACTCGCGCGAGCACTCGCCTGGGGCGCAGTGGTTCCTCTTGTCATCGTCGATCTCGTTCCGGGATCTATTCCGCGCTATGCGATGCCGTCGCTTATTCCGGCGATTTGGTTGCTAGCAATGACGTTTTCTTCCGAGAACGTGACCTGGCCGCGTTGGGTTGGTATTTGGATCGGCGGCTGGGTTGGCGGCGGAATTGCAGTGGGAATGATTCAGTTCGCGCTCGAACATCGGGAGAAGATTGGAATCGGCATCGCGATTCTGATCGCGTCCGTAACCGCGATTGCGCTGGCCGTTGCCATTGGTATTTGGTGTCGTCGAAAGCTGGCCAGCAAGACGTTTTCGTTTGAGGCGCGCCGCCGCACGATCAGCGTGATCGTGATTCTTGCATGCCTTTCGATGTGGACCTACGCGTTCGCGGTCGTGCCTAAAATGCACCAGCGGCAACGAATCAAGCGGCTTGCTGCTGAAATTGAGTCAAACATTCCGCAGGGCGAACCCGTTTACGCGCTCGATCCAAATTATCAGCCGATCTTTTTTTACATGCGCTCCAAACTCGTCTACGCGGACGACATCGACGAAGTGCCGGCGGACGCAAACTATCTGTTGGTTCGGCCGGAACGCGAGCAGGAGGTCTTGGAAAGCAATCACTGGTCGCCGCGGCAACCGCGTCGGCTTATGCGATCGACGGATTATCGGAAGGAATCGATTTTACTGCTCAAGATCGAATAAAGCCCTGGCATTGACAGTGCTACGGAGTTGGAATTAGTTAGCAAGCTAACGATTTTCCGCCCGTGAAACGTAACCATGTCGATCTTTTCGGTCCGCTCTTGCACGGGACCGCCCGGGCCTGGCGGCTGAAGTTGGATGAACGCCTCAAGCCGATGGGTTTGAGTCAGGCGAAATGGCGAACCTTGATGCACTTGTCGATCGCTCCCGGTCCGTTGACCCAATCAGAGATCGCATCGCATCTTGGAATTGAAGAGCCGACGCTGGTCACATTATTGCATCGATTGGAAAGCGAGCGCTGGGTCGCTCGAAAAAATGCGTCGCACGATCGTCGTTGCAAGACTGTCCATCTGGCCCCGCGCGCCCAACGCGTTATTGAACAGATCAGCGACGCGGCGTTCAAACTTCGTCATGAGTTGCTCGACGATATCCCGGCGTCAGAATTGCAAACATGTATGCGGGTTCTAGATAGCATTCGCCAAAAAGCAGAAAAGGGGAATGGCAACGGAAAAGTCGCGGCGAGTCGCGCGCGAATCGAGAAGAACGGAAAGAATTGAGATGGGAGTCCGAATAGATTCTGGGAATGGAGCCGCGACTCAAGTTCAGGAGACGAACCGAGTGAAGACTGTTCGTGAGAAAAAATCACGCATTCCGCGCTGGGGCATCTTTCTTTTCGTCGTCCTCGCCGCGTTTGCAGTCGCCCGGACACTTCAACGCGGCGTTGCGACGGCAAAATCTGCCCAAGCGCCAGTGCGCCCGGTGTTGGTCGCGAAGGTCATGAGCAAAGACGTTCCAATCTATTTGGATGAGATCGGAACCTGTGCCGCCTACGAGACCGTCCAGGTCCAGGCTCAGGTGGCCGGACAAATCATGACGCGCGATTTCCAAGACGGCGCCGACGTAAAGAAAGGCGATCCACTTTTCACCATCGATCCGCGCCCATATCAAGCGGCTCTCGATCAAGCGAAAGCGCAAGCGGCGTTGGACCAGGTAACGTTGAAGCGACAGGCTGATTTGCGGTCGAAGGGTGTTAACGCCCCGCAGGATTACGACCTGGCCGTGGCAAACGCGCAAAAATCGCAGGCGGCGGCCGAGGCATCTCAGGTGAATGTCGATTTTTGTTACATCAAATCGCCCATCAACGGACGCGTGGGTTTGCGCAACGTGGACATCGGCAATTTAGTCGGTCCTACGAGTCCGCCCCTAGTCGTGATTCAAGGTCTCGATCCGATTTACACTGATTTCACGGTGGCGGAGACAGACTTGGCCTTAGTGAGGAAGTATCTAGGGGGACCAAACGTAAAAGTCCAAACGTATTCGCCCGATGAAAAAAGAGCGCCGCGAATGGGCGATCTGTATTTCATCGACAACGCAGTCCAACCCGGCGCAGGCACCGTCAAAGCGCGGGCGGTGACACCGAACCCTGATCGCGCGCTGTGGCCGTCAGAATTTGTGCGAGTTCGTTTCATTCTCGACACGATCAAGGACGCGAAGCTCGTTCCCTCTCAAGCAGTCCAGATCAGTCAAAGCGGGCCTTTCATTTTTGTGATGAAGCCGGACAACACGGTTGATCTGCGTCCGGTTAAACCGGGCCAACGACAGGATGGCGACCTGCAGGTGATTGAAAGCGGGGTTGAGCCAAACGAAAACGTCGTTGTGACCGGACAACTCGCGCTGGCGCCCGGAGCAAAAGTGGACCCGAAACCTTACAATTCTTCGCAACCTCCAGCCGACGGAAGTAAAGCGGCAGCTAATAGCGCGCAGTAATTTTCCGGATGGAATACTCGGACGAACACGATGGGTCGGGCAATGGCGAGAGTCCCGCGGAGGCGGGACGAGATCCCAATCGTCTAGAGAAATCCGGTGGTGCTGCGCCGCAATCGCCAAAGTTAGTTCCCGTCAAAGGCACCGGACTTTCCGGACCGTTTATTCGCCGCCCAGTGATGACGGTGTTGTTGACGTTGTCGGTAATCGTTGCCGGCATTGCGACCTACAACAAACTCGCCGTTAACGATCTGCCGGCGGTCGATTATCCGATCATTCAAGTCACTTGCGCGTATCCGGGCGCGGATCCGGTCACGATGGCGAACAACATCGCCACGCCGCTTGAGAAACAATTCCTCCAAATTCCCGGCCTCGACATCATCACCAGCTCGAGCACGCAGAGCAACACCTCGCTGACTCTTCAATTTGTTCTGAGCAAAAGCATCACCGACGCGGCGACCGACGTTCAGGCCGCGATTCAACGAGCGACTGGCAAGTTGCCGATCGACTTGCCGAGTCCGCCGACGTTCAGCAAAACGAACCCAAACGATCAGGCAGTTTATCTGGTCGGATTCATGTCGGACACGCTGACCGACGGCGATCTATATAAGTACGCATCCACCGTAGTGGCCCAGCGCATGTCGATTCTTCCCGGCGTTTCGCAAGTGAATATCTATGGCGTTCAAGGCGCGATCCGAATCAAAGCCGATCCGGCGGCCCTGGCTTCGCGCGGATTGACCATGGACGATCTGGCAAACGCGATCAAAGCGGGAACAGTTTACTCCGGCGCAGGCCAATTCGATGGCCCGCATCGCACGTTTGTCCTTCAGCCGAACGGGCAGATCGACCAGGCGGAAGGTTATCGCAATTTGATCGTCGCTCGAAACAAGGACCGTTCACCGGTTTATTTGCGCGACATTGCGGAAGTAAAACAAGGCGTGCAAGACGAGCGCACTTCCCGCTTTTTCTGGGTGCGCGGATTCAAGCGGCCGCCCGGAACCACCGTTGTCCTTGCGGTTTCGCGGCAGGCGGGCGCGAATGCGGTCGAAGTTGCGAATTCGGTAAAAGCTCTTTTTCCCGAGCTGCGCGCGAGTCTGCCCGGGTCGATCACCTTCCTCCCGGTGTTCGATCGTTCGGAAACAATCGTGAATTCGGTGCGCGACGTGCGGGCGACCCTGATGATCGCGTTCGTGCTGGTCGTCATGGTAATTTACGTTTTTCTCGGCCGCGCCACTGACACGCTGATTCCGGCTGTCGCCCTGCCGCTTTCGTTGCTGCTGACCGTTGCCGTGATGTACATGCTCGGCTTCTCCATCAACAACCTAACGTTGATGGCGCTGACGCTGGCCGTCGGGTTTCTGGTCGATGATGCGATTGTGTTCTTGGAAAACGTGATCCGCCGGGCCGAGCACGGCGAATCTATTTTGAAAGCGGCTTACAACACCGCCGGGGAAATTTCCTTCACGATTCTGTCGATGACGCTTTCCCTAGCCGCGGTTTTCATTCCGCTGGTATTTTTGCCGGGATTGCTCGGACGAATTTTTCAGGAGTTTTCAATCACGATCATTATCGCGATTCTCGCTTCCGGTCTTGTTTCGCTGACCCTGACGCCATTGATGTGCGCGCGCATTCTGGGTGAACGCAGAGCCGGCCACAAAAAGGCGCGAATGGAAAGATGGACCGGTGATTTCATCAAGCGCGTGATCGGTTGGTACAGCCGTGCTCTCGACAAATTTCTTGATCGCGCCTACCTGACGGTGCCGATTCTCCTCGTCTGTATTATTGGTCTCTGGTTTTTCTTCACCCATTTGCCGTTCACCCTATTGCCGGTCGGCGACAGCGGTTTCGCTCGCGGTGTTTTCATTGCCCAGGAGGGTACTTCCCCAGCGCAAATGCGCACGTTTCAAAAACAGGTGAACGAGAGAATCCAGGCGGAGCCGAGCGTTGCTCAATTTTTCACGAACACTGGAACCGGATCGCGTAGCGCATTGTCGCAGGGAATTGTCTTTTGCGTTTTCAAACCGCGCGCCGAGCGCGATCCGATCGAGCAGTGTCTGCTGCGACTGCAAAAATCAATCAGCACGATTCCTGGCCTGACCGCGGTTATCTCTCCGAGTCCGGTTTTGCAAATCAATGTCGGCGCGACCAACCAAACGCAGGGACAGTACGCTTACACGCTTAGCGGCATCGTTCCGGAAGATGTTTACAAGGCGACTGATCAAATGATGGCGAAACTGCGCACCTTTAAGGGATTCGCATCGGTGCGTTCCGATTACTACAACAGCACGCCGAACCTCACCGTCAACATCGACCGCGAGCGTGCAGCGACCTACGGCGTTTCCACCTCCGCGATCCAAAGCATATTAAAAAACGCTTACTCACAAAACTACGTCTATTTAATCAAGCAGCCGGACGATCAATATCAGGTCATCCTCGAAGTAAAAGATAACGAGCGCTCTACGCCGGCCGATCTCAATAATCTGTACGTCCGCAGCAACAATGGCGGCACGGCTAATGGCGGCGGAATCACCACGACAACCGGAACGGCCGCAGATCTGGTTCCGCTTCGTGCCGTCACATCGACAACCCAAGTGGTCGGGCCGCAAGCAGTGAATCACTTCGACCAGTTCACCAGCGTGACCATCAATTTCAATTTGTTGCCGGGCGAGGCGATCGGCGACGCGACTAAGTTCATCGAGGATTCGTTCGCGCAAGTGCATCAGGACTTGCCGAGCGTGCAATCAACGTTCCAGGGCGAAGCGCTGGTCTTCCGGCAGCTGTTTCAGGCACTGCCGTTGCTCTTGATCGGCGCTGTCTTTGTCATGTATGTGATCCTCGGAATTCTTTACGAGAGTTACGTGCATCCAATCACGGTCTTATTTCCGGCGATCGTGCCCGCAATGGTCGGCGGCCTGGCCACCCTTTGGATTTTCGGGTCGACCTTGTCGCTTTACAGCGTGATCGGACTTTTCCTGTTGCTCGGCATCGTCAAGAAGAACGGAATTATGGTCGTAGATTTTGCGCTGCAGCGAATCGACGAGGGCTGGGACCTGCGCTCGGCCATTCACGAAGCAAGCGTCGAACGTTTTCGGCCGATCATGATGACCACGCTGTCCGCGTTAATGGGCGCAATTCCGCTTGCGCTCGGATTCGGTCAGGATGCGGCGTCGCGCCGGCCGCTTGGGTTGGTTATTGTGGGCGGGCTTATCTTTTCACAAATGGTCACGTTGTTCGTGACGCCCGTGATTTATCTCTGGCTCGAATGGTTCCAAGAACATGTTCTCGACAAGGTTCCGTTTCTGCGGAGCGCGCACTTTCATTCTCACGATGAACCAATCCGTGCAGATTCGCCGGAGCCGGTGGCAGCGCAATAGCGCTCAAGTAATCCTGATCTTAGTGAGGCGCCGGTGAGCCGTTGGCGAGCTGCAATCGCGCGTCAATCGTTTCTCCGCCATGTTTGAACCGGACGAGTCCATCTTGGATCAAAACGACCCGAACGCTCGCTTCGCCTTGAGGCGTTTTCACTACCAGCCAATCTTCCTCGGCCAGTCGTTTTCCATTTACGATCGTCAGTCGCGGATTCCCCAACGCGATCGACGTTACGTGTAATAGATCGGGGCTTACCGGGACAAGCGTTCCGCGATCTCCAAGCGGATCCGGCTTGGAAGGCCTGTCCGGCGGAGTGATGGCTACAACGACCGGAAAATTGCGCGACTGCATCCAATAGATCGTCCCAGCGGCAGAAATTGCCAAGCCCAGAAATATCAATAGTAACACCAGCAGTCGCTGACCTGCGGACGATTCTTCGTCGATTACTTCGCTGGAGGCTTGCTCATCGGCGGTCAGGGAATCGGAATGGATGATCTTTGATTGTGGTTCCGACCCGTGAACCACCTGTAGGCCATCATCTTCGGGGGTGGGCGTTTCTGTTAGGATACGCGACGCTCGACCCGGACTACAGAATTTCAACTCTAAAATCGATTCATCGAATTGCGATGCTTCAACAAGGCGCGTAATTACATCGAAATGCGTGCAATGCTCCTTGAGCAAGCCAAGACGCCTCTTGTGTTGCGAGATGTTCCAAAACCGAAGCCGACAGCCGGACAACTCCTCGTGCTGGTGCACGCTTGTGCGGTGTGCCGCACGGATCTTCACATCGTCGATGCCGAACTTACCGAACCGAAGCTCCCGCTGATTCTTGGTCACCAAATCGTCGGCCGCGTCGAGCAAGTGGGCGAGAATGTAACGGGATTTTTCGTGGGCGACCGCGTGGGCGTTCCCTGGCTGGGCTGGACCGACGGCGATTGCGTTTATTGTCGATCTTCGCGCGAGAATTTATGTGATCGGGCAAAATTCACCGGTTACACGGTCGACGGGGGGTACGCCGAATTCACTGTTGCTGACGCCCGCTACTGTTTTCGGCTTCCAGATAAACTTTTCGATGTCGACTTGGGCGCCGGAGCCGCTTCGGCGGAGGCGGCTGTGGCTCCGTTGCTCTGTGCCGGACTAATCGGCTTTCGTTCGTATCGTAAGACTGGCGGTGCGAAACGGATCGGCATTTACGGTTTTGGCAACGCAGCACATCTGATCACGCAGATTGCGGTGTATGAAGAAAAAGAAATTTACGCGTTTACGCGGCCCGGGGACAAAGACGGGCAGACAGAGGCGAGCTCGTTAGGCGCCGTTTGGGCCGGCGGCTCGGATGAATCGCCACCGGAAAAACTCGATGCGGCAATTATTTTTGCGTCAGTCGGTCCACTCGTTCCCGTTGCGCTGCGGGCAGTGGCGAAGGGCGGTATCGTCGTGTGCGGTGGAATTCACATGACGGATATTCCGTGCTTTCCCTATATCGATCTTTGGAACGAACGAGTCATCACGTCCGTCGCAAATCTGACCCGCCGTGACGGTGAAGAGTTTTTCAAGATTGCGCCGCGCGTTCCCGTGAAGACAAAGCTTAAAATTTTTCCGTTGGAAAAAGCCAATTCCGCAATCGAAGAGTTTCGCTCCGGAAAACTTTGCGCTACCGCTGTGCTCAAAGTTTCCTGATACCCTGAACCCGATGCCATCTTCCCACCATCCGTTCGAACAAAGCGCAGCCGGTGAATTTCAGGGGCAGGAAGACGCGTTTCGCGATTGGGTTCGGGAAATAGTGTCGACACGACTCTCGATCTTCAGCAAGTTGAGCGCATCCCCTGCGAAGCTTCAAACTCTTCCTCAGCTGCACCGGGCGATTCCGCCGCAGCCTCGCACGGCTGCAGTCGAGAGTGCCGTCTTTCAGGGCAGAAACGTCAGCTCACCTAACCCATGAAAAATAAAATCAATCTCCAATTCGCGTTTTTTCATCCCCGTGTCGCAATTGCGCTGGTCCTTTGCTTTACGGGTGTGTTCATCGCTCTGGACGGAATAAGTTCCGGAGCAGGCGGTGCCGATTCGGCGCGCACAGACCTGCAGGCGGCCGTTCCATCCGCGGGAGCGCCGGAGGTGATTCAGCTCATCGGCCCAGTCTCGCAAAATCAGGACTTGCGCAGCCTGCCTTACGTCGCGCCAAAGCAAGAGTTCGAGGAGAGACGCTTAACGCGGTATCCTCACGGGACAGGAAATACAGGAGCTCCGGCAGGATCCCGGATTTCTGGCCTGACGTACGTTCAGTCGCTGCTCAAAGATGTCTGGCGGCCGGCGCCTACCATGCCGGGTCCGCTGCTGACGTTTGACGGGGTGGGTGCAGCGTGCGGTTGCGCGCCGCCGGACAGCGATGGCGATGTCGGCCCGAATCATTACGTCGAAGCCATCAACCTCTCGTTCAAGATTTTCGACAAGAACGGCAACGCCCTGGCAGGCCCGACCACCTACAACTCGTTCTTTGCTTCTTTGACCGGCACGCCTTGCGCGAACGCCAACGATGGTGACCCGTTTGTTATGTATGATCATCTGGCCGACCGCTGGGTGATAAGCGATTTCGCGTTCCCAGCGTTTCCTGGCACTTCGTTCTGGCAATGCGTCGGCGTCTCGCAGAGCCCCGACCCGGTCGCAGGTGGGTGGGCCCTCTACGCGCTCCAGATTGATTCGACCAACCCGACCGAGCTGGGCGACTATCCGAAGTTCGCGATGTGGGACAGCGGCGGAAGCCCTGCTCAAAATGCCTATTTCTTCACGGTCAACCTCTTTACTAGTCCTACCACCTTCGTCGGAGTGCGCGCTTTCGCGCTCGATCGAGCGTCGATGCTAAGTGGCGGTCCTGCCAACGCCATTGCCTTTACCGTCCCCCTTACCGGCGTGGGCAATTCCTATAGCTTTGTCCCTGCGACCTTTCGCACCGGCGATTCGCCACCTGCCGGCAGGAATGAAATGGTGCTGGCTATCGATAGTCCGGCCACTGGTGGCACGACCTTGACTCAGGTCCACGCCCGGTTCTTTCATGTCGATTTTGTCACGCCAGCGAATTCAAGTTTGGGCGCTGGCACCGATCACACCCCGGATGCCGAGATCACGGTCAACGGGTTCATTGACGCTTTTACAAACTCGGGAACGGATCTCGTGCCACAACAAGGAACCACGCAATTATTGGACACGCTTGGGGATAAAATCATGACCCCGGTGGTTTATCAGAATCGCAGCGGCACGGAATCGTTGTGGGCGGATAGTACTGTTTGCACTGACACGAATTGCACCCTGCCAACAGGTGTTCGCTGGTATCAATTCAATGTCACTGGCGGTACGTTTCCCTCAACGGCTGTGCAGCAGCAGACCTGGACCAACGCCAACGACGGTTTGTATCGCTTTATGCCCAGTATCGCCGTCGATAACGCGGGTAACACTGCGATCGGCTATTCCACATCCAGCAGCACCGCCTTCCCAGACATTCGTTATGCCGGTCGTCTGGCCAGTGATCCGTCGAATGACCTAGGCCAGGGCGAGGCTACAATGTTCTCTGGCGCCGGGAGCCAGACCGACAGCAATGGACGCTGGGGCGATTATAGCATGACGACCGTCGATCCGTCCGATGGCATGAGCTTCTGGCATGTGAACGAATACTACGCGACGACCAGCAGTTTTAACTGGCACACGCGCATCGGGAAATTCCAATTCGCCACGCCCTCACCCACACCAACACCTACTCCAACACCCACACCAACACCCACACCAACACCTACCCCCACACCTACTCCGACTCCGACACCCACACCTACGCCGACGGCTACCCCCTGCACGGCAACCTCCGGGACCCAGACTGACGGGTCCGGATCCGTCGCACTTAACAACGATGGTCAGGCTAGCTTCAGCTTCCATGTTCAATCTCCGGGCAAGAGAGTAAGAAACTTCTTCAACTATTCCGATCCCGCCGCGGGAATTGGCTTTGAATCGACAAAGATCACCAGCTTAACGATTACAGGAAATCACGCGCGATTTTCCGGCACTGCGAAAATCTCCCGGCACACGACTGTGAGCTTCACCGTGGACGTGGACGACTTCCAGAACTGCCCAGATGCATTTACCATTCGAGTAAGTAACGGCTATATGGCCTCCGGATTAGTTAACAGCGGAGACATCTCGATTCATAATTAGTTGAAGCGGTGCTCCGACGACCGTAGCGCGTAACATTAGTCTCTTTGCATAAAGAGAAGCTGACAGCTTCGGCCTCAGCTTCTATTTTTCCACGATGCCTTCGCATCAGTCATCGGAACAGACTGCTTCAGGCGAATTTCAACGCCAGGAGGATGCTTTTCGCGATTGGATCTCGAATGATGGATCGACGCCATATCCCGCCGTGGCGGGACGCTATCACCTTTACGTCTCGCTTGCCTGCCCATGGGCCAGTCGCACGGTTATCTTTCGAAAGCTCAAGGGGCTCGTGCACGCCGTCGGCATGACCGTTGTTGATCCGTTTCGAGACGAAAAAGGCTGGGCATTTCGCGATCCCGAACGGAGCAAGCCCGGAAATCCTTTGGGCGATCTCGATAACTTCGAATCGACCGACCCGGTCAATCGATTTCGTTATTTAAGCGAGGCTTATCTCGCGACCGATCGGAACTTCAATGGTCGCGTCACGGTTCCTGTCCTTTGGGACAAAGAGACAAAGAAAATCGTCAATAATTGCGAGGACGATATTTGCCCGATGTTCAACTCCGTCTTCAACGAGTTTGCGGCAAACAAGACGGTCGATTTTTTTCCGAAAGATATCGAAATCGAGCACGCGAAGCTTTCCGATTTTCTTTACGAAAACATCAACAACGGCGTCTACCGCGCGGGATTCGCAACGCGACAGCGCCCGTACGAACGGGCCTGCCAACGACTTTTCGACGCGCTCGATGAAATGGAGAAGCGTCTTGCCGGCAGCCGCTACTTGTTTGGCAACCGGATCGTAGAAGCCGACTGGCGCCTATTTTGCACCCTGATCCGGTTCGACGTTGTCTATCATGGCCATTTCAAGTGCAACCTCCGCCGAATCGTCGATTATCCGAATCTTCAGGGGTACCTGCTCGATTTGTATCAGCAGCCGGGGATCGCGGAAACGGTGAGCATCGATCACATCAAGCGTCACTATTACATGACGCACGAGGAGATTAATCCGACTCGGCTTGTCCCGCTGGGGCCAATTATCGATCTAACGGCCGCGCCCAACCGCTCGTAGGGCGCTCGGTGAAAGCCTGAGGCCGATCTCAGGTTGGCGATTACCTAACATCATTGAGTAATCCCGCTCCTCCTCACGTCGAACGTTGATGGAGGGAATATATGAAAAAACTAATATGCTCGATGTGCATCAGTGGCCTGGTACTGGCCACGATCGCTCTGGGCGATGATAAAAACCAAGGCAACGGTGGATCTGTAAGGGTGCGTGCCCGTGGCAACGCGCCGTCGACGCAATCAGCTGCGCCGGCGATGTCGCGTCACGTGACCAGCGCCCGGCCGATGGAACGTTCCATTTCAAGGGCGCCCGTTCGGCAGCGAACCTACGTGTCAACGCCGCGTTTGCGCAACAATGCCACCGTGCGCAACGACACGAGAATTCGGAGCAATACCACGACGGCGAGAGTTCGCAGTAATGCGAACGCCACAGTTCGCCGCAACGGCGCAAACGCGGTGGTTCGCAATAACGCGAATGCCAAAGTTCGCAGTAACGTGGCAGTGAACCGCGAACGGAGTTTCGCTCGCAACCGCCAGGTTAATGTCGGCTCCAATTTTGCGGTTAACAGAAACCGAACCCGAAATGCAGTCGTCACCAATAACTGGCGCGGCGATCGTTTCCGGGGACAGAATTATGCCGTCTTCCGCAACTATAATCGCCAGTGGCATGACCGCGGTTGGTGGCAGCATCGCTATAGCCGCATCATCTTCGTGAGTGGCGGCTGGTGGTATTGGAACGCCGGATACTGGTTCCCCGCTTGGGGCTATGATGCGTCCGCCTACTATCCGTATGATGGCCCGATTTATGGCTACTCGAACCTGAGCCCGGATCAGGTCGTGGTGAACGTGCAGACCCAGTTGGCGCGCGATGGCTATTATAGCGGACCAGTCGATGGTGTTCTTGGACCGATGACTCGACAGGCGATCGCAGCTTTCCAGGCCGATCACGGACTGGCTGTGACGTCCACTGTGGACGAGCCGACGATGGCAACGCTCGGTCTCACTTAAAGTTTAGAGTTGCCAAGGTTGCCGCGGGCGGGGAAACCCCTAGCCCGCGGTTTTCGTTTGCTTCAATTCATCGAGCGCGGCGTCGAGACGCCGAATTCCGATTTCGAACTTTTCCGGCTCGCAGCACAATCCAATCCGGATGTGCTGCGGCGACTCGAAAAATCGGCCGGGAACGATCGCGGTATCGTATTTCTCAATCAGCAGAGCGCTGAGCTTCTCGACGTCGATATTTTGCAGACGAGGAAATGAAGTTGTGCCGAATTCGGTCGGCACAGCTTCGACGTCGGGCCGGCTCTGAAAAAATTTCCGAAAGATTCGGCGGTTTGTTTGCAACATCAATTTCGCGCGGGCTACGATTTTGGGCAGCCGATTGATTGCTCGCACGCTCAACCGCTCCATGACATTCGGAGCGCTGGCGGCGAAAATGTCATCAAGTCGCCGGATTTTTTTCGCGAGCTCGGGCTCGGCCAGAATCCAGCCGCAACGAAGTCCGCTCAATCCGTATCCTTTGGTCAAACTGCTGGTGACAACAAATTCAGGCCCGAGCGAAATGGCCGGGTTCGGCGCGTGTTCAAACATCGCTTCCAAATAGACTTCATCGACGAGGACGTGCGCACCGACGTTCCGGGCGAGGTCTCCGACTTGTCGAAGGGTTGGGTCGTCAACGAGTACGCTGCTTGGGTTGTGCAAGTTTGTCAGCACGATCAAGCGTGTCCCCGGCGTGATTTGCTTTTCCAACGCGCCAATGTCGATCTGGAATCCGCTCTCGAACGTTCGCGGGAATCGCTTGATATTCGCCCCGAGATATTCGGCGACGGCGAGAAGAGGATCGTAGGTCGGTTCTTCGATCAACACTTCCTCGCCGTGCTCAATGAGCGCGGCCATTGCGAGATGGTTCGCCATCGAAGTGCCCCCTGCGATTGTCACAACATTCTCTCGTGCAACTTTTCGATGCCTGGCCAGTGCCTCGACCAGCGGTGAATAGCCGTAAGCGTTATCACCATGGAGCTCCAGATCGTTTAGATCGACATCCAATTCTGCGGTCGGCAAGTTCAGGATTCCGCTGAGCGTGAGATCATATTTCACTTTTGGGCGGCTCTTCGCCCAATGCATGAATTCTGATTGCTTCGTTTTCATTGAACGTCGGCTGATCTCCGGCGCGTTCTCCACACAAGGTACGCCGGAATTCCGCTGAGCATGATTCCTAACCCGATAGCACTGTTATGCGGGTAGCGATAAAACGTACTGAACGCAACACCAGCACAAGCGAGGATGAAGAACAACGTCGTGAACGGGTGCCCAGGAATTTTGAAAGTGCGGACCGGGCTGGCATTTGACGAAAGCAAATCCGTTTTAGCTCGACGTCGGAAAACAAAAACAGCCGCCGCTGTCAGTGCGAAAAAAATCACGTCGACCGAGATCACGTAATTCAGGATTTGTTCGTAGCGGCCCGACAGCGTGATCACAATTGCCAGCGCGCCTTGCAACGCGATGGCAAATGCCGGCACTCGCGCGCGGTTTAGTTTTGCGAGCCTCGCGAAAAACAAACCATCTTCGGCCATGGCAAAGTAAACGCGTGGCGCGGTTAGCATGCTTTGGCTAAGAAAGCCGATCGTCGAGATGGCTATGCCGATCGCGATGATGCGCGCACCAGTCTCACCGAGCGCGAGTCGCATGACCGTCGACGCCGGTGTTTGAGTTTGCGCGAGTCCGATGGGACCGAGCGCATGCACACAGACGAAGTTCACAGAAAGGTAAACGGCGATCACGCCGAGCACTCCAAACAACAAGCCGCGCGGCAAGTTCTTTTGTGGATCGCGCACCTCGCCGGCCACGAAACAGGACGTCTGCCACCCGCCATAGGCGAACTGCACTGGAATTAGGGCTGCACCGAAAGCAATCAGCGAATTCCAGATTCCCGGCGTGGAAGATATTGATGCTAATGGCCCCGCGCTTTGCGTTCTGTTGACGGTCAATCCCAACCCAACCAGTGTCGCAATCGCCAGCAATTTTAAGATCATCAACACGTTTTGTGTCGTGCTTCCCGCGCGCACGCCGAGACAGTTGATAAACGTCAACGCGGCGAGCGCGATTGTCGCGAGAATAGCGGCAACATTATCGTTCGCGTTAACATTTCCCAGTGCGCAAACATATTTCGCAAACGTCACTGCGACGGCCGCCATTCCGCCGCTTTGAGTGACCAGAAGTAGCGCCCAGCCATAAACAAACGCGAGGGCGGGATGGAAAGCATCGCGAAGATAAACGTATTGGCCACCGCTGGCGGAAGTCTGCGACGAAAGCTCCGCATAGATGAATGCGCCAGCGAGGGCGATCAATCCGCCAAACGCCCACGCCCCGAGAATTAGAATCGTTGAGGGCACCGCTCTGGCCACGACGTAAGGATTGATGAAAATCCCCGACCCGATGATGCCGCCCATAACGAGCATCGTGGTGTCGAATAACCCGAGACGCCGCGCGAGTTGCCCTTCCGAGAAACGCGGTTCGCTCACTGAGCGTCAGGTTTCGGCGTGGAGTTAGTGCCCCCGGTGACGATCATAGAGATGATGATCGTCGTGCCGAGGACGCCGATGACGAAGCCGAGAGAAAGGAGAGTCGGGATCTCGAAAATGTCGCGCAGCATCATTTTGGCGCCGACAAATGCAAGCACAATGGCCAACCCGTTCTTGAGGTAAATAAAGCGGGTGATCATTTTCGCGACCAGGAAGTAGAGCGAGCGCAATCCGAGGATCGCGCAGATGTTTGAGGTATAAATGATGAATGGATCACGCGTAATCGCGAAGACGGCGGGAATCGAATCGACGGCAAACACGAGGTCCATCACGTCAATGACGATTAGCGCGAGAGCGAGCGGGGTCAGCATCCATTTGCCGTTCACTTTTGCCTTAAAATGCTCGTCGTGGAATACGGGCGTGACAGGGAATGCCCAATTACAACAGCGCATCACCCAGCCTTCGCCGAAGTCTTTCGGCTCCTGTTTCCCAAAAAACATTCGCCAGGCGCTGACCAGCAGGAAGGCCCCAAAGAAGTAGAGGACAAAGTCAAACCGCTGAACAAGGGCTACGCCGAGCCAGATCATAACGCCACGCATAACCAGGGCGCCGACAATTCCCCAAACCAAGGCGCGGTGCTGCGCTATCGGCGGGACACGGAAGTATTGAAAGATGAGAACGAAGACGAAAATGTTGTCGACGCTGAGCGAGTATTCGATGACGTAGCCGGTCAGAAACTCGAGCGCCTTGTCTGGTCCGCGAATTTTCCAGACCAAGAGGTTGAATAACAACGAGAGGACGATCCAGATGGCGGTGCGCTGGGTGGCCGCGCGCATGCTCAGCTCGCGACCGCGGTGCTTGAATTGAACGAGATCGACAGTCAGCGCGACGAAGACGCCGGCATTAAATGCGAGCCAAAACCAAATACTTGTGTGCGACACCCGGCGTAGATTTTCACGCGGGACGCTATCCGGCAATCGTAAACATTCGTGGGCAAGGGCTTGCGACGTTTCGTCAACATCGTAGTTTGTCCGTCTTCATGGATGCAGAGCTTGAGAAATTGATCGAAGCGGACAAACTCACGTCGAAGGCGGCTGAAAAACTTGAGCAGCTCAAGCCCGGTACATTTTGCCTGCACAAGAGCTGGGGATTTGGGCAGATCGGAGAGTGGAATCTTCTTCTGAATCAGATCCTCATCGACTTTATGGGTAAAAAGGGACACCCGATGCAGCTGCAATACGCTGCCGAAAATCTCACGGTCATTCCCTCGGGACATTTCCTCGCCCGCAAGGCGAACGATCTCGCCGCGACGAAGAAACTCGCCAAGGGCGATCCGGTCGTGGTCGTCCGAAACATTTTGGATAGCCTTGAAGGAAAAGCGACCGCGCAACAGATCAGTGACTGGATGGTTCCGGATGTTTTCAGCGACGCGGAATGGAAAAAGTGGTGGGACTCGGCCCGGAGACAAATGAAATCGAGCGGCGCGTTTTCGATTCCGACGAAAAAGACCGATCCGGTCCAGTTGCGTGCCGAAGGGGTTTCGCAGGTCGACGAACTGATCGTGGCATTCAATAACGCGCGTCAACCGAAACAACAAATCGTCGCTCTGGAACAGGTTTTGAAGTTTCAGGAGCAGTTCAGGGAACCGGAGAAACAACTGCAGCCAGTCGTCGCCACCGTCGAGAACGTCGCGACCCGCAATCAAAAACTCCATCCTGAGCTGACCTTTGAGCTGTTGCTGTTGCGTGACGATTTGTTCGAGCGCTTTCCTCAAGTGAAGACGACCCATATCGGTCTGACGATCGCCAAACTTATCGTCGACGAGGAAAAGCGTTTGATATTGATCTTGCCGAAACTGTCTGCCGCGAAAGAGAAACGCGTTCTCCAATTGTTGCCTACTGCGCTGGGGGATCGCTGGAGTGCGCGCGCGTTGCAACTAATGCAGGCGGCCCACGGCCGAATGGTCGCGCAAATTCCGCACGTGTTCCGCGATGCTGGAAAGCAGGCCGAGTTGCAAGCAATGCTCGAACGCAGCGTCCGCGAACATTCTGCCACCAGCGAAATGCTGGTTTGGTTGTGCATGGAACGCAAAGATTGGCCGGAGCTGATCAACCCCGAGTTGCTTACTGCCATTTTGTCGGCGCTTGAGCGCGAGCAGCATTCAGCGCCCGGGCGGGCGAGTAAGTTGCAACGTTGGCTCGTCGACGACAAACAATTGATCGCGGACATCTTTGCTCATGCCGATGTCGGGCTCGCGCGCGATGCGATGCGGCGGCTGCAATTGAGTCCGTTGTTCGATGAGTTGACGAAACGTTCGTTGCTCGCGCGCGTCGTAAAAGTTTTTCCCGATCTCGAGAGCATGATTGCCGGCGCGCAGCAGCAGGAAAAGGCGGCTCCGCTCATTGTTTCCTGGAGCAGCTTGGAAAGGCGGAAAGCGGAATTCGAAGATCTGGTGAAGAAAAAAATTCCCGAGAACACCAAGGAAATTCAGGTCGCGCGTTCGTATGGCGACCTTAGTGAAAATTTCGAATACAAAGCAGCGAAGCAGATGCAGGCCGTATTGGTTCGGCGCAGGTCGGAACTGGAGCGTGATCTGGCAAAAGCACGTGGCACGTCGTTCGAAAATCCGGACACTTCCCGCGTTTCGATCGGCACAATCGTCGCCGTGCGCGACAAAAATTCGAAAAAGCAGGAGACTTACACGATCCTCGGCGCGTGGGACGGCAACCCGGACAAACACATCATTTCTTATCAAACGGCGATCGGGCAGGCGGTGCTCGGTAAAAAAGCCGGCGAAGGTGCGACATTACCAAACGGTGAGTGCGAGATCGTGTCGATCGAGCCTGCGCCAGTCGACAAGCCAGCGGCCGAGCCCGTCAACGAGACTGAACCGGTCTCAGCTTAGACAGAGTGGAGCGAGGGGACGAGCGACATAGAAGGTAAAGCTGCGAGGATAGCAGCCACCGAGCGTGGGCCGCGAACCCGGCGTGCTGGGAAGCCGCCGGTAGATGGTTAGACCGCCGAGGCAGGCAGTGAGTGAGTGGGAGCGAATGAATCAACGAGTTTCAATTAACAAGATTTCTGGATTTGGATCTCGTAAAAATCGGGCGAATCCTGTCTAGTTCGCGCTCTCATGCAAACGCGCATTCATCATCTTGCAGTTTGGATTTTGGTTATCGTCCATCAAGCTGTCGGCTTTGGGTGGTACGCGATCTTTGGTAACACCTGGCTGAATCTTCACGCCCGCGAGATGACCGACATCGAGCGGACGCACAACATCGGAGCCTACGTGTTTGCTGTGATCGCTGCGATCATCGTGAATTATGCGCTGGCCTGGCTGCTTAGCCGGATGCACGCGCACACAGCAGTCGCCGGGTTGCGGATCGCCTTGTTTTGCTGGTTTAGCTTCTTGTTTACCGAATTCGCAACGATCGCACTCTTCTCAGCGTTCGAAACAAATCCGTGGCCGCTGGTCTTGATTGATATGGGACGTCCGTTGGTCGCCTGGTCGATCAGCGGTCTCGTCCTGGGTGCCTGGCGTAGATCGGTATAAACAATCTCGGCCGCGCCGGGCGCCGGTAACCCAGCGCCCGCTCACGTCCGGTTATATCCAGAACTACTTCTTTGTTGCTGCTGGACTGGCTTCCTTCTTGGCGCCCTTCTCAGGCTTGGCTGCCTTCACTTCGATGTTTGTGGCCGTCATTGTGTAATGAACGGTCACTTTGTCGCCCACCTTCGGCTCCGCACTGGCTTTGGTGTTCGAATCGCGGCCGAGCTCCCAACGGTCTTTCCCTTTTTGCACCGCGATCATCGAGCTGGTCACTTCGAGCACAGGCCCTGTGACTTGGTAATCTTTGGCGTCCGCCGCGAAAGCCGCGCTACTAAACGCGAAAGCAACTGCTGCTGCCAAACTGCATAGGGTGATTTTCATAATGCACGATTAGACCGCCCCGGTGGCATTCTATTCAAGCAACTTTTAAAACAATGGTGTGGCTTTCGATTATTCCTTCTTCTGCCCGCTGCCTGGTATCTTTCGCGCGTCGATTGATGCGCACTGTACGGTCACCGTGTTCCCTACGCTGAGCGTTCCGTTTGTTACGCTCGTTGTGGCGTCTCTGTTGATGTTCCAGGTGTCCGGTCCGCACAGAAGGGTAATCTGAGCGTCAGTCAATGCCGTCACGTTCCCCGTGACCGTTATTGTTTGTCCGAATGCCGCATTTGTAGCCAGCAATGCCGCGGCAATCATGGCCGCTAAGTTTTTAATCTTCATGGGGCTAATTGAACCCCCGACCCGATCCTACGAGCAAGCCTTTTTGTTAGGCCGTCAAAAGGCAAGCGCGAAGGGGCTAGAGGAAAGCGTCAACGGAGAACAAATCTTAGCGCTCTGCGCTTGCCGCTTTGCCATCTTTGATCCCTACCCGTAAGGCCAGGGGCCAGACTATACGTTTTGTTTTTTGAGGGTTACCCCACGCCTCTTGAAGGTCGTGCACAATTTGATCGAGCGGGTTCCGATTTGTCGCGGCAACGAAACGCTGCGTGGATGACCACGACCACAAATAACCCATTAGATGTTCCAGATCCCATTCCGCGACGATTTCGAACTCCGGCGTTTGGAGCTCCGGAAACGGGAAGGGGATCTTGGCAAACTGCTCGATCAAAGCTCGCTCGGGCGGCCAATACGGTCCGACGATGTCGTAGTAATAGCGGCGAATGATCTCCTTAATTGGACGGTCCGTTCGCAATAGATTGTAAGCCGACGCAGCAAACACCCCGTCCTGCTTTAGTGCACGTCGGAGGTCCGGGTAGAATCGATCGTGATTCAGCCAGTGCAGGGCTTGAGCGACGAGGACGAGATCGAAACTGCCGGATTGAAGTTTGGTTTCTTCGGCCGGCGCGACGCGATATTCAACGCGTGGACGCGGCTGTGCGTTACGAATTTGGCTTTCGCTGGCGTCCGTCGCGATTACCTGACTGAAAACGCTCGCGAGTTCAACCGCAGCCTGGCCATTTCCGGTCGCGCAATCCCACGCCAGTTGTCGCGCTGGCGAAATCGATCCGAGATAATCGAACATCTCTCTCGGATAATGCGGCCGAAACTTTGCGTAGTCCGCGGCCTGCTTGGAAAAATGATCCTTGAATCCCACTACTTGAATCTAGACAGGATTAACGGGGATTTCTGGATTGAGTTCCTCAGAAACAGGGTCTCGTAGTCTAGAAATAACTGGATTGGTAATGACAGTCCGGCTCGGACCTCAACGACTCAACTTACTCTTTGGGTGGCGCAGGCATTGTTCTCAAGCCTACCCGGGCGAGGTACTCGTCGGCTTGCAACAGATCGTTGCCGGCGCGCTCGACGATCTTGAGCAGGTTATCCATCGACGAAACCTCTTCGAGTTGCTCGGTCAGGAACCACTGCAGAAAATTGATCGTGATGTAGTCGCTCTGTTTTGTCGCAAGATTGACCAGTGCGTTGATCTGCTGGGTGACATGAATTTCCTGGTCGAGCGACAGTTTTACCGCATCCTTGGGAGTTTTGAATTTCGATTTCGGCGCCTCAATCGCCGGGATCACTACCCGCCCGCCGGCATCGACCACGTACTTAATAAAGCGCAGCGCGTGACCCTTCTCTTCCTCGGCCTGCTGGAAAAAATGCTGCGAAAGTTGCGGCAACGCTTCCGCCGCAAAATGCGCGGCGATCGCATAATACTGCAGCTCCGCGCTGAACTCGTACCCGATCTGTTCGTTAATCGCGTCGATGACTTTCTGACTAGTAAGCATGGTTAAACCTACTGTGGATTACGCGGATGCAAACGGATAGAAAGCTGAGGCTCAGGAAACAAAAAACCCGACATGTTTTCGCAGGCGGGTTTTTTTGTTCTGGCGACGTCTTACTGATGAACTCGCTCCCGCTCATTCACCCGCTGCCCTCGCGGGTTTGACCATCTAACCGACGGCCTTCCGGCACGTCGTCTTCTCTGCTCGAGTAGGCGTCTCCAGAAAGCAAAAATCCCGCTGAAATAAATCCAGCGGGATTTTAGTTCTGGCGACGTCCTACTCTCGCACGGCCTATCGCCGTACTACCATCGGGGCTGCAGCGTTTCACTGCCGTGTTCGGAATGGGAACGGGTGGGACCACTGCGCTATTGTCACCAGAGAAGAGAGTTGATGGTTGAGAGTTGATGGTTGAGAGCCATCAACGGCCGATCACCGCTCATCTCTGGCGATTCGCATTTTCGGATTTCAAAGAACTATCAACAATCAACTAACGACTATTCACTGGTCGCGCTGATTCGTTGATATCTACATACAGGTTTGGGAACACGCACTTTAAGGCTTCGTTTTGTTTTGAGATCTTTTGGTCTCCTCTGTTTGCCGTTCCGCTTGCGCGGAACGGGTTAACAGAAAAGTAAAAGATCAAGCCGAACGGGTTATTAGTACTCCTGAGCTGAACATGTTACCATGCTTACACCCGGAGCCTATCAACGTGGTGGTCTACCACGACCCTTCAGGGAGAACTCATCTTGGGATAGGCTTGGCGCTTAGATGCTTTCAGCGCTTATCCTTTCCGAACATAGCTACCCAGCACTGCCGTTGACACGACAACTGGAACACCAGCGGTTCGTCAGACCCGGTCCTCTCGTACTAAGGTCTGAACCCCTCAATTCTCCTCCGCCCACAGTGGATAAGGACCGAACTGTCTCGCGACGTTCTGAACCCAGCTCGCGTACCACTTTAACCGGCGAACAGCCGGACCCTTGGGACCTTCTCCAGCCCCAGGATGTGATGAGCCGACATCGAGGTGCCAAACCCTGCCGTCGATATGAGCTCTTGGGCAGGATCAGCCTGTTATCCCTAGCGTACCTTTTGTCCGTTGAGCGATGGCAATTCCACATTCAACCACCGGATCACTTGGACCTACTTTCGTATCTGCTCGACGTGTGTGTCTCACAGTTAAGCTGGCTTATATCCATGTACTCGTCACCTGATTGCCAACCAGGTTGAGCCAACCTTCGTACTCCTCCGTTACTCTTTGGGAGGATACCGCCCCAGTAAAACTAGCCGGCTGCCAGTGTCCCTTTCCCGGATATACGGGCAAAGGTTAGTTATTCCAGTACCAAAGGGTGGTGTTTCATTGTTGGCTCAGCGACCCCCAAAAGGGCCGCTTCAAAGCCTCCCACTTACGCTAAGCATCGAAACCGAAACAACAGTAACAGCGTGTAGTAAAGGTGCATAGGGTCTTTCCGTCCTACTGCGGGTAGGCGGCATCTTCACCGCCATTACAACTTCGCTGAGCTCCTCGTTGAGACAGCGGTCAACTCGTTACACGATTCGTGCAGGTCGGAACTTACCCGACAAGGAATTTCGCTACCTTAGGACCGTTATAGTTACGGCCGACATTCACGGGGACTTCGGTTCAACGCTTCGTCCCGCTTACGCGGGACTGACGTCTTGCCATAATCTTTCCGCATTGGTCACGTGTCACACCCTATACGTCGTCTTCACGACTTGGCAGAGTGCTGTGTTTTTGTTAAACAGTCGGTTGACCCATTTCACTGCGACCCCGCACCTTTTTGAGCTGCGCTCAAAAAGGGGAAGCTCCAAAATCCAATACTCAAGCTCCAACGAAGCTCGAATAACCAATATTCAAACGATTACCGCGTTAGCGGTCTTGATGTTTGGGATTTGGCGTTTGGGATTTGGAATTTCGCCCTTTTTGCTCAACGCAAAAAGGTGCGGGGCACCCCTTCTTCCGAAGTTACGGGGCTAGATTGCCGAGTTCCTTAACGAGGTTTCACTCACGCGCCTTGGCATAATTATGCCCACCCACCTGTGTCGGATTACGGTACGGGCAACCGTGGGAACATTTAATTGTTTTTCTTGATACAAGTTTTAACAGATCCGCTTCAGCCGAGGCCTCCACGTCCTTGCTCTTGCGAGCAGACCGTCACTTTCAACCGACGGCCTGTCTCTACTCATATGTCACAACTAAACTTAACCACAGCCGGTGCAGGAATATTAAACCTGCTGTCCATCGTCTACGCCCTTCGGCCTCGACTTAGGTCCCGACTAACCCTGGGAGGACGAGCCTTCCCCAGGAAACCTTGGGTTTACGGCGGACAGGAATTTAACCTGTCTTATCGCTACTCATGTCTGCATTCTCACTTCTTAACGCTCCACACTTGGTTACCCTTGTGCTTCGATGCATTAAGAACGCTCCCCTACCAATCCGTCTCGTCGAAACGAAACGTCTTCCAGAGCTTCGGTATACCGTTTATCGCCAATCATTATCGGCGCGAGATCGCTCGATGAGTCAGCTATTACGCACTGTTTAAATGATGGCTGCCTCTAAGCCAACATCCTCACTGTCTGTGCAACCTCACATCCTTTCCACTGAACGGTATTTGGGCACCTTAGCTGCTGGTCTGGCATGTTTGCCTCTCGCGGACGAAGCTTATCCCTCGCCCACTGACTCCCGTGTTACACCCTGCGGTATTCGGAGTTTGATTGAGTTCGGTACCCTGGTATGGGTCCTAGTTCATCCAGTGCTCTACCTCCGCAGGTCAGCACACGAGGCTAGCCCTCAAGCTATTTCGGGGAGAACCAGCTATCACCGGGTTTGATTAGTCTTTCGCTCCTACCCACAAGTCATCCGAGAAATTTTCAACTTTCACCGGTTCGGACCTTCAGTTGCGGTTAAGCAACCTTCATCCTGCTCATGGGTAGATCACCTCGGCTTCGGGTCTACTACCAGCGACTATGTTCGCCCTTTTCGGACTCGCTTTCGCTTCGCCTCCATCGCAGAACGACTTAGGCTCGCCACTGATAGTAACTCGCAGACTCATTAAGCAAAAGGCACGCCATCACCCTTGCGGGCTTTGACACCTTGTAAGCACATCATTTCAGGTACTATTTCACTCCGCTCACAGCGGTTCTTTTCACCTTTCCCTCGCGGTACTTGTTCACTATCGGTCGCCAATTAGTATTTAGGCTTATGCGGTGGTCCGCACAGATTCATACGAAGCTTCACGTCCATCGTATTACTCAGGAAATCCCTAGGCGTGCTCCAGTTTTCGGTTACGGGCCTTTCACCCTCTTTGGCGCAGCTTTCCAGAAGCTTCACCTAACCTTTGCACTACCACGTCGGGCTCCTACAACCCCGATCGATAAATCGACCGGTTTAGCCTGTTCCGCTTTCGCTCGCCACTACTTACGGAATCAATTTCTTTTTCTTTTCCTCCGGTTACTGAGATGTTTCACTTCACCGGGTGTCACGACATTCCTGCTATGTATTCACAGGAACGCGAACGATTATTACTTCGTTCAGGTTACCCCATTCGGAAATCTACGGGTCAAAGCGTGTTTGCCGCTCTCCGTAGCTTATCGCAGCTTACCACGTCCTTCATCGCCTATTGGCACCAAGGCATCCATGATGCGCTCTTTGTAGCTTGATCAATCTGTTCAGTCCCACTGACGTGGGACCGAGATTTGTATGATAACTGAAACTCTCCAGCTAAAGATCTTAACCTTCAGCCGTTTTTAATTTCAGACTCAGCTCTTAAAGTTGTACTTTCTTACTACCCTGTATGTAGATGTCAAAGAACCAGCATTCACGTACATTTCAGACCACAAAAAAACTCAATCTCGTGCCCGGTTTGGAATCTCGACCCGCCAGAGCGGCTCGATTATCGGTGCCGGGACAAAATTGAGTCCAATTTGCAGTCCCAAATGTACGTAGAACGAACTCCTGATTAGAGGAGTCCCGCTGTCCAGCGGGGTCACCAAATTAGCGCAATTTCCGGAGGCGTCAACTCCGATCGCGCAAATTTCCAATCCCGGACGCTGGTACGGTATGTCGCTGACTCATAGGCACTTACGCGGCACATTGAACAGCCTGCAGCTGTCTCCTAAAATGCGCACGAAAATTTGTTGTAGGCCGTTGCGTTCGCGAGTTCGCGGTCACAGGCCCTGACAGAAAGTGCACCTGCGGTAAGTTGTGCAACGCCCTGGCGCCGAGCCGAGAGCATTTACTTGGCGGTTCGATGAACCGCCGCTACCTATTCGCTATGCAACGCACTGACGGACGTGCTCCGGATCAAATTCGCGCAGTCAATTTCGAATTGAACATTGCACCGCACGCGACCGGTTCCGTTTTGGTTTCGATGGGAAACACGCGGGTGATTTGCGGCGTGATGATTGAAGAGGCGGTGCCGCGCTGGATGAAAGAGCAGAACGTGACCGGCGGTTGGCTCACTTCAGAATATTCGATGCTGCCGTATTCGACGACCACGCGAAAGCCGCGTGATATTTCCAAAGGCCGCCTCGACGGCCGCAGCACGGAGATTCAACGATTGATCGGGCGATCGCTTCGAGCGGTTGTCGATCTTGAAAAACTTGGGCCGCGCACGATGTGGGTCGATTGCGATGTTTTGCAGGCCGACGGAGGAACCCGCACGGCCGCGATAACTGGCGCCAGCCTGGCAGTTGCGCTGGCGTGTCGAAAATTGGCCAAAGACAAAAAGGTCGACGCGCCGCCAATCAAAAAATTAGTCGCCGCGGTCAGCGCCGGAGTCTTGGACGGGCAGGCAGTTGTCGATCTTAATTATGAGGAGGACAAAGCTGTCACTGTTGATTTCAACCTGGTGGCGACTGAGGACGGCGATTTTGTTGAGGTCCAGGGTTCGGGCGAAGAATCGACGTTTGCCCAGCACGAGCTTGATCAAATGATGGGTTTGGCGCGAAAGGGAATCGCGGACTTGATCGCGGCGCAACGGGCGATTCTTGCGCGGATCATGGTTTCGCCGCCGGAAAGCTAGTTGGTAGTTGACCCCGAAAGCTTTCGGGGTTGATAGACCGCGTTCCTTTAGTTGAGAGTTGGCACCTTGTGAGCTAACAACCGCGAGATCGATAATGAAAAAGGCGCTCATCACCGGAATCACCGGGCAGGACGGAAGTTATCTCGCCGATCTCTTGCTTGAGAAGGACTACGAGGTGCACGGGATCATCCGGCGGGCGAGCACGTTCAACACCTCGCGCATCGATCATCTCTACGCCGATCCGCACATCAACGGCGTCCGGATGTTCCTCCACTACGGCGATCTCAGCGACTCCGTGAATCTCGTGAAGCTGCTTTACGCTTTGAAACCGGACGAGATTTACCATCTCGCTGCGCAAAGCCACGTGCGCGTAAGTTTCGACATTCCCGAATACACTTCTGACGTCACCGGCGTCGGTACGATTCGCATTTTGGAAGCGATCCGCGAAGTCGGATTGCGTTCGCGTTTTTATCAGGCCTCGAGCAGCGAAATGTTCGGCAAAGCGCAAACCGTTCCGCAAACCGAAAAGACGCCGTTTTGGCCGCGAAGTCCGTACGGCGTGTCAAAAGTTTTTGCCTACTGGGCCACGGTGAACTATCGCGAGAGCTACGGTCTACACGCGAGCAACGGCATTCTCTTCAATCACGAAAGTCCGCGCCGCGGCGAAACATTCGTTACGCGAAAAATTACCCGCGCCGTTGCTGCCATTAAACAAGGGCTACAAAAGGAGCTGTTCCTCGGAAACCTGGAGGCGAAGCGCGACTGGGGTTACGCACCGGAGTACGTGGAAGCGATGTGGCAGATGTTACAACACGATAACCCGGACGATTTTGTGATCGCGACCGGCGAAACGCATACGGTTCGCGAATTTGCCGAGACCGCGTTTGGGTGTGTCGACCTTGATTGGAAAAAATTCGTGAAGCACGATCCGCGGTACGAGCGGCCGGCCGAAGTCGATCTGCTGATCGGCGATGCAACCAAGGCGAAAAAAATCCTGGGGTGGGAGCCGAAGGTGAGGTTCAAGGATTTGGTGCGCATCATGATGGAAGCGGACATGGCATTGCTATCGCGCGAAACGCCGCGCAAGCATTTGGGCAAGTTGCCTTGAGCTTGTAGTCACGGCGCTCTGTCGCCGTGTTGCGCCTCGACCGAGCGAGGCGGCTACAGTTTACCGAATCACGCCGACGGCGTGGTTGGTTTCCGCCATCTGCGTACCCGACGTTAATTCCGGGATTACGGCGGTCAGGGGCGAATTGATGACCGACACCTGCGCACCGGACCCCACCTGGCCGTAGAGATTGATGATGTCGAGCGAGCGCATGCGAATGCAGCCGTAGCTCGCCGGCCGTCCGATATTTCGTTCCTCGGGCGTGCCATGAATATAGATGTCACGTCGATAAGCATTCGCGTTACGGGCCTCGCGGCCGCGCAACCAGATGATCCGCGTCACAATCGGATCGCGGCCCGGCGCATTCACCGCCACCAGTTCGCCTGTCCGGCGTCGATCTTTGAAAACTGTGCCCGCCGGCGCGCCATCGCCAATCTTGTCGGCAATTTCCAGTTCGCCCAATGGCGTACCAAAACTTCCGGGCCGATCGTCCAATCCGAATTTCGAAGTCGAAATCGGGTAGGTGGCAATGAGATTGCCTTTTTCGAGAAGGGCCAGTTTCTGATCGCGAACGCTGACGACGATGTGATGCTCGGTGTCGCGCGGCGCGGCGCAGGAAGCAAGAAGAATTGCAGACGCGGTAACGAAAACGTGCCGCGCTAGGATCTCGATGTTGTTTTTCCCGAGCCTACCCACGATCAAATCGGAAGAATTCTTGTGCAGTTGTGGTCGTCGCGCCAGCGATTTCTTCCAAAGAAATTCCGCGAGCACGAGCGATTTCTTCGGCAACAAGTCGCGTATATGCCGGCTCACATCGTTTTCCGCGAAACGGGACCGGCGCGAGATAAGGGCAATCCGTTTCCACCATGAACGAATCGAGCGGCACCTGCGCGGCGACTTCGCGCACTTGTCTCCCATTCTTGAACGTGACGATGCCGGTAAAGGAAACGAGGTGACCGAGATCAAGGACTTGGTTTGCCTGCTCGAATGTTCCGCCAAAACAATGGAAGACGCCACTGACTTGCCGCCCGTAATCACGAAGAATCTCCAACGTATCGTCCCAGGCGTCGCGTTGATGGATCACGACGTTGAATCGCAGTTCGACTGCGAGATCGAGAAGCTGCTCGAATAGTTCGGCCTGTTTCGATTTGTAGGCGCCGTCCTCAATCGTGGCTTCGATCTGTTCTTCGGTTGCGCTTTGGAGTGCATTGAAAACCTGAACGTCTTTTCGTTTTGCAGCTTCGACGCTCGGCAGATGATGGTAATCGAGGCCGATTTCGCCGATCCCGATCACCCGGGGATTTTTCGCCAGCTCGCGTAACGGCGTTATAACGTCTTCTTCGGCTTCAGGCACGTAGGTCGGATGAACCCCGATTACCGCGAAAACGTTCGGATATTTTTCGGCAAGCTCTACCGCGCGGCGGCTGCTTTCGATTGAAGTTCCGATCGTGACGATGCGCGTCACGCCAGCTTCGGAAGCGCGCCGCAGCACGTCATCAAAATCAGGCGCGAAATCCGGATAATCGAGATGCGCGTGAGTCTCGATCAAGAAAAGTTCATGGTTGATAGTTGGTAGTTGATTGCTCACCGGAAGAGTCTTTTCGTCTATCAACTATCAACAAATAACCATCAACTTCTTGTGCCTCACCATTCAATAATCGTGCTGGCCCAGGTCAATCCGCCGCCGAATACAACCATCAAAACATAATCTCCATGTTTAATTCGGCCCGTGCGATTTGCTTCGTCAAGCGCAATGGCAACAGCCGCGGCCGAGGTGTTGCCGTATTTGTCGAGATTCACGTAAAAGCGATCGAGTGGAATTTTTAATCGGACGGCGATCGCTTCGATGATGCGCAAGTTGGCTTGATGGGGAATCACGCATGCGATGTCGTCCGCAGTCAGACCAGCATCGGCCAGGACTTTTTTCGACGCCCTTACCATCGCGGTAACAGCTTGCTTGTAAACTTCTTTGCCCGACATGTGAATTGTATTGAGATGCATGTGGGCATTTTCGGCCGTGATCGGACAAAGCGAGCCGCCGCCGGGCATGAACAAGATATCGGTAAATTGTCCGTCGCTCCCGATGTGCGTGCTGATCACACCGTGTTCGCTGCCGCGGTGACGCAACACTGCCGCGCCGGCGCCATCCCCGAAAAGGACGCAGGTATTTCGATCGGTCCAATTCGTGATCGAGGTCAGTTTTTCGGCGCCAATCACGAGCACCGTGTCGTGGGTGTGCGACATGATGAATTGTTGCGCGATCTCGATTCCAAAAAGAAAACCGGCGCACGCAGCTGAAATATCGAGACAGGCAGCGTTTTTCGCACCGATTTTCTTTTGCACAAAGCACGCCGTCGCCGGAAACAGCATGTCTGGAGTCGCGGTGGCGACAAGGATAAGATCGATTTCCTCGACTTTAACGTTCGCCTGCTCGAGCGCCTTGAGGGCGGCTCTTGTCGCCATGTCGCTGGTTGTTTCATCTTTCGCCGCGACCCTGCGTTCTTTGATCCCGGTGCGAACGGTGATCCAGTCATCGCTCGTATCGACGATCTTCGTAAGGTCGTCGTTGGTGAGGCGTTTTTCCGGCACGTAGCTGCCGGTCCCCACGATCGAGACAGTCCGGCGCCCTTTAGCGGATTGCGGCCGCGGGCTCGAGCGAAGCTGTCGTTTCATGATAACGGCGGATTTCCTCGACGATATGCGGGTTGAGTTGATGTTCAATCGACTCGGCGGCTACGCGCAGCGCGTTCTTGATCGCGAGCGGCGTGCTGGCACCGTGGGCAATGATGCAAATGCCGTTCACGCCGAGAAGCGGGCTGCCGCCATAGTATTCGTAATTGGTTTTGTCCTTGATCGCCAGAAACGCGTCCTTGGCCAGAAAAGCGCCGGCCTTCCGCATGGGCGAACGGGTTAATTCGTGTTTTAACCATTTGAAGATCGCGACCGCGATTGATTCACACGTTTTTAAAATCACGTTTCCTACGAATCCATCGCAGACGACGACTTCCACCGGATCTTCGAAGAGATGGCGTCCTTCAATGTTGCCGCGAAAGTTCAGCGAGGTTTTCTTCAGCATCTTAAAAACTTCCTTCGTCTTTTCGGTTCCCTTCACGTCTTCTTCGCCCAGCGAAATCAAACCGACCCGGGGGCTTTTGTAGCCAAGAACGTGGCGGGAATAAACCGAGCCCATGATCGCGTATTGCAAAAGGTGCTCAGGACGCGCGTCGATATTGGCACCGGCGTCGACCAACACGAAAACGTTGAACTGGGTTGGCAGGACCGCTGCGATTCCTGGTCGATCGATTCCTTTAAGCGTGCGCAACTTGATCATGCTCGCGGCCACCGCCGCGCCGGTGTGACCGGCACTGACAATCGCGTCCGCGTGGCCGTGTTTCACCAGATCGACGGCGCGACTGACCGAAGAATCTTTTTTGCGGCGCACGGCCGACCAGGCCGTGTCGCTCATGTCTACCACCTGAGTCGAGTGGACGATCTCGATCCGGCGGTCGTTGCAGCGAAGTTTTTTTAACTCGGCTTCTATCTGAGGAGTGTCCCCGACGAGGAAAAGCTTGCTGATGTGCGGGTATTCGCGCAGCGCCATTACCGCACCGGGCACAAGGTGGGGCGCACCGAAATCGCCGCCCATCGCATCCAAGGCGATCTTCATGAGAAGGAAATGTTGCGGATTTTAGCCCGCATTTGCAAAATTAAAATCGTTCGGGCGGCCTAGGCTTTGCCTGCGACCGTCACGACCTGGCGACCTTTGTAATAACCACACGAGGGACAAACGGTGTGACCGCGAACTGGGCTTCCGCATTGCGGGCATTTGGTCAGCTGCGGACGATGCCAGCGGTTCGCAGCCTTGCGGGTGCGCAATCGCATCTTGGAGGTTTTGCGTTTTGGAACTCCCATAGAAGCGAACAAGGAAAGCAGGAAATCCGCAAAAGACAAGTTGAGGCGCTGAGAAGTTGAACTGTTGAGAAGAAATATATGGCGTCAGTCACAATCGTCTCAACAGCTCAACCCCTCAACGCTTCAACCTCAATTTGTCCAGTTCACCCCAGTCGTGTTCGAGTTTCGCGGCGCGCTCTTGCTGAAGAGGTTCGGTCAGTTCGACTTTCGTGGCGTTGCAGACGCGTCCGCCTTCGCGGTCGCATCGCGGATGAGCCGGCAAGTTCAGCAAAATGTCTTCACGCATGAATGGTGAAAGATCCACCGTTTCCGGTCCATGCAACTCGATGTGAATCGCGAACGCCGGGACTTTGATCTCGTGCACAAATTTTTCGAGACAGCCGACGCAGGTTAGCTCGACGGGCTGCAATAGGGTGCCATTCGCCCAGAGCGCGCCTTCGGCCATTCCGAGGTCGAGGCTGTATCTCATCGGGCCGGCGCAACGGACACCTTCCGACTCCAGCTCCGAAATGAGACAATCTTCCTCGCCTTCCAAATGCAATCCCTCGGGCGGGATCTGCTTGAGGTGAATTTTCACTTTTTAAGTTTTTTTCCCAGTGCCGTCACGACAACGGCCGGAACAAATTTCGAAACATCGCCGCCAAGGCGGGCGATCTCCTTCACCAGGCGAGAGCTCAAATACGTGTATTCCTCCTTCGGCATTAAGAAGATCGTTTCCACGGTGCTTTCCAGTTTTCGATTCATCAGCGCCATCTGAAATTCAAATTCGAAGTCGGAAACGGCTCGCAACCCGCGGATCACGGCGATTGCCTTTTCTGTGCGGGCGAATTCAACCAATAGCCCGTCGAATTGCGCGATCCGCACGTTGTCGATCGTGCCAACCGTCTGTTTCAGGAGCTCGAGACGCTCCTCGAGAGAAAACAATGGCTGTTTCTCGTCATTGTGCGCAACGGCTACGATCACTTCGTCGAAAAGTTTCCGGGCGCGTTCGACGACATCAAGATGGCCGTTGGTGACCGGGTCAAAGCTTCCGGGATAAATCGCGCGTCTCATGCAGCGGAAATTCAATCATCATGTGTCAAAATCAAATCGGCTACCGGCACGACGGTTACGGAACGAATCTCAGACACTCGACGCATTCATTTGCCGAACGGTGTGCGAAAGCGGAAGATTGTTGATCGGGCCGATGATGAATGCCTCCACTTACAAGAAGGTTGCGGTCGCCAGCACGTTTTCGCCCCGGTTCGAGCAGGTACTGTCCGAAGCGAAACGGATTCGAGATCGGTTTGGTGCGAGTTTGAGCCTGATCTACATCGGCGAGCGCAATGACGAGACTTCGGAGAAATTCTCGGCAATCCTCGACCGCCTCCAGTTACCGAATGATTCACCGGTCCACTATGGTCAGGGAGATCCCGCAGAAGGGATTTTGCGCGCGATCGCGGACAACGATGTCGATCTGGTAGTGGCCGGCGCGTTGGAGAAGGAATCCGCTTTGCATCCGTTTCTGGGAAACGTGGCCCGCCGGCTTTTGCGCGACGCGCGCTGTTCCGTCGTGCTCTTTACCGATCCCGAGCTTGATCCCAGGCCGATGCAGCGAATTGTGTTTGTCGTCAATTATTCGGATCACGCACAGCGTTCGTTTAAAGAAACGGTCAAACTCGCGGAAGCCGAATCGAGCGAGTTTCTCTACGCGATCCGCGTTTATACGACATTCGACGAAGTGCGCGCGTCTACCTTTATCGATAACGGCGGAGGCGGCCAGCGCCCGCGAACATTCGAAGAAGAAGAAGCCGCGCTCGAAGAATTCGTGCTCGAAGCCGGGGACACGCGGGTTCCCATCGACGCGCGTTGTATTCGCGGCAACACCGGTTTCGCGGCCTCCGACTTCGTGAAATCGGTCGAAGCCGATCTGCTCGTCGTGCCCGTACACAAAGATGAGAATGCGAAAGAGCGTTTACCGAATCATCTGGCCTGGATCGCGGACGTGATTCCGTGCAACCTCTGGCTTGTTCGCTGATTCGATTTGAATCGCTCAGGAACGCAAGAAAGCAGGAACAAACCGTTTAAGAATTTCTGTCTTCCTACTTTCCTGAGAGATTGATTCTGAAATGAATTCTGCGCCTGAATTTCACCACTTCGGCCTGTCGCATGTCGTCGTCATCGTCCTGACGATCGCCATTCCGTTCCTGCTGGCCTTGATCGTGCATCGAACCAAGTCGCGTTTCCTCGAGCGCTCGATCTGTTTCGCGATCTCCGCCTTGCTCTTAATAAACTACGTCGCGTATTTGTTTGTCGCCCGGCAGTTGGGAGTCGCCGCGTGGCAAAAAATGCTACCGATGCAACTGTGCGATTGGGCGATGATCGTGATCATCGGAGCGCTTTGGAGCGGAAACCGGCGCTGGTTGGAAGTGGCGTATTTTTGGGGAATCGGCGGAACGCTTCAGGCAATCATTACACCAAATCTGCAATTCGGATTTCCAGATTTGCGCTTCATCAGCTTCTTCGTCGCCCATTCGGGTATTATTATCGGCATCGTCTTTTTGATGCTGATCTACGGATTTCGCCCGCGTGCGATCGGAATCCTGCGCACCTTTGCGTGGACGGAGGTTTATTTCGTGGTTGCGTTTACCACCGATCTGTTAACCGGTGAGAACTACGGCTTTCTCCTTCATAAACCGGAAGCAGAGTCGCTCCTGAGCTTCTTATCTGATTCGCGCCCGCTTTATTTGCTGGAATTTCACGCTTTGGCGTTCGTTTTCTTCGCCTTGCTCTATGCGCCATTTGCGATTGTCGATCTTGTCCGCAAAGGCGAAACTCCGCTGACCTGAAATGAAGCCGCTGAAAATTGGGAAAATCACGATTGGCGGAAAGCGTCTGGTTTTCATCCTCGGGCCGTGCGTGATCGAGTCGGAGAAATTCCTTTGGCGCATGGCGCGAGAGATTTTGAAAATGTGCCGTGCCGAAGATGTCGATCTGATTTTCAAAGCGTCCTACGACAAAGCGAATCGGACTTCGGCGAAATCGTTCCGCGGGCTCGCACCCCGTGAAGGTTGCGAAATGCTGGGCGCGGTCGGCGCTGAATTGAAAATTCCCGTGACAACCGACGTTCATTCGCCGGATGAAGCCAAACTCGCCGGCGAGATGATCGATCTCTTGCAGATCCCGGCGTTTCTTTGTCGCCAGACCGACTTGCTGAAGGCGGCGGCGCAGACTGGCCGCGCGGTCAACGTCAAGAAAGGACAATTTCTGGCTCCGTGGGATGTGAAGAACATCGCGGAGAAGCTGACCGCGTTTGGCAACGACAAGTTCTGTTTTACTGAACGTGGGACAACGTTTGGTTACAACAATTTGGTCGCCGACATGCGCTCGCTCTATTGGATGCGCGAAGCCGGTTATCGCGTCATTTTCGATGCGACCCATTCAGTGCAGCGACCAGGCGGAGGAGGGGACAAAACTTCCGGTGACGGCGCCATTGCTCCGCTTCTCGCGCGCGGGGCCGTGGCTGTCGGCTGCGACGGAATCTTCATGGAGGTGCACGAAAATCCGACGCGCGCCCTGTCCGATGCCGCGAACCAAATTTCGCTAAAGGATTTGCCGAAGCATCTGCGCATGTTAAAAGCTATCCATGCTGCCGTTTCAGGTAGGGGCGATTGACCCCAATCGCCCGGGCGCGGCGAGGGGGATCTTGCAGAAGCGAGCGGTTCAAGTGAACCGTCCCCACTTGAGTTTAGTTGTTTGCGGGCTGTCGATCCTGCTGATGTTGCTGGTCGCGGGTCCCGCCGGCGCCGCGAAACCAAAGGCGAAAAAGGAAAAAAATCCTTCGGCATCGCCGAGCGCGACCGCTCCGGGCCAACAAAGTTTGACCAACATTCCGTTGCCGATCGGTCACGAAGCCAAAGGTCTCGTCCTTCCCGATTTCGATTTGCAAGGTCATTTGCGCGGCCGATTCGAAGCCGAGAGCGCGAAACGCCTCGATGAGGTCCACGTCGGCTTTCACACGCTCAAGATCATGACCTACACTCCGGAAGGCCAACCCGATCTGACAATTGAGTTAATTGAAGCAATTCTAAATTTGAATACCCGCATCCTGAGCTCGAACGAGCGCAGCACAATCAAACGATCGGATTTCAATATCGTTGGCGATTCGGTCGAATTCGACACCAACTCACGGGTCGGCAAACTGGTGGGCAACGTGAAAATGGTCATCACGAGCCAATCGAAATTGTTGAACAATCAAAACGAGTGAGCAGGCCGATCGTTGTTGTTTGTATTTTGATGTGGGCGCTGCCTTTATGTTTGGAAGGCCAGACGACTTCGCCATCTCCGTCTCCTGCAGCGAAGAAGGAGAAAAAGGAAAAATCTTCACCCAAAACATCGCCGGACAAGAACCCTTCGTTACTCGGTCCAACTAATCCGCGATCGAATGAGCCGGTTACGACGGAGATTTACGCGGACGACGCGTTCTTTGATTCGAACAAGAACGTCGGCATTTTTAGCGGTCGCGTGAAAGTGGCCGATCCGCGATTCACTTTGCAGTCTGAGAAATTAACGGTCTACATCACCAAAGGACAAAACCAGGGACTCGAGAAAGCCGTCGCGGAAGGAAACGTTGCCGTGGTGCGTGATCGACCTGACCCGAACGGAGGCCCGCCAACGCGCGCAGTTGGCCGGTCCGATCAGGCGACCTACATTGCAACGACCGGCGATGTGGAATTGCGCGGGTCGCCAAGAGTCCAGGAAGGCGTCAACACTCACATCGCAACGAGTCCTGATACAGTTATGGTCGTGAATCAAAAGGGGCAATTAACGACGCACGGCCCGAGCCGGACGGAGATCAGGCAGGAACCGAAGACCGACGACCAGAAAGGCGAAAAGGAGAAAAAAGGACGAGAAAAAAGGCGAAAAGAAAAACGAGACAAAGCCCGCGACGTCGCCGAAAACTTCAGCCACGCCATGATTACTCAGCCGCCCGCTAAAACCGAACCGCAGATTGCGAGGCCGCCTGTCCCCAAGGGCGACAACGTGCTCGAGACCGACCAACTCGTAAAAATTTACGGCGGCCGCTCGGTTGTCAATGGAGTGAACATCAATGCGCGGGCGGGCGAAATCGTCGGATTGCTTGGTCCAAACGGCGCCGGCAAGACCACCAGTTTCTACATGATCGTCGGACTCGTTAGGCCAAACAGCGGCCGGGTAATGTTTTCAGGAACGGACGTGACCAATTACCCGATGTACAAGCGCGCGCGTCTCGGCATGGGTTACTTGCCGCAGGAGGAATCGATCTTTCGCAAAATGACGGTGGAGCAAAACATTATGGCGATCCTGGAGACGCTGCCGATTGAGCAAAGTGGAACGGAAAAATCGCTGCGAACAGTTGCTTCACCAATTCGGAATCGAACGAATCGCCAAAAACCAGGCGCTAACGTTGAGCGGCGGCGAGAAACGGCGATTGACCATTGCTCGCTCGCTCGTCACGAAACCGAAATTGCTGATGCTCGACGAGCCGTTCAGTGGCGTGGATCCCATCGCGGTCTACGACGTCCAGCAGATCATCGTAAACCTGCGAAAGCTCGGTCTCGCGATTTTGATCACCGACCACAACGTTCGCGAAACACTGTCGATCGTCGACCGGGCTTATCTGATTTTCGAAGGCCGGGTCGAGAGCGAAGGCACGAAAGATTTTCTGATCAACGACCCGATCAGCCGTCAGCTTTACCTCGGCGAGCGGTTTAGGATGTAGAAAGGCGCTCCACCGGCTTTTCCCAGCGCCAAACCGCAAGACCGTTTTCCGGATCGATGGCGTCGCCGATTTTTTTGAGTCCGCATTTCTGCAGGACGCGAGTGGAAGCGTTGGTTTCGGCGAGCGTGTGTGCCCGAATGGTTTCGACACGCGGATCTTTCGTTGCGAACTCGATCAAAGCTTTCGCTGTTTCGGTTGCGTAACCGCGTCCTTGATACTTGGGCGCAATCCCGTAGGCAATTTCGGCCACGCCATCTGAATCCGGCGGACCGGGGAAGCCGCATGTGCCCATCAAAACGTTGTCTGCCTTGTGAATAATGGCGAAGCCAAATTGCCATGGGTCTGGCTGTTTGCCGTTTTCCACCCGCGCCATGAAGTCCGCTGACGCGTGGAGCATCTGTTCGCGAATTCCATCGGCGACGCGCAGGCCCGCTGTGTCTTCGAACTCGCTCTCGCTCCGAATCAACGCGTGCAGATGCCGTGGTAAATGCGGAACGATGATCAGGTTTTCGGTTTGGATGGTCATTGCCAGACGACTGCTCCACGATGGCAGGCACTCCCCTTCGCCGACAGTTCGAATTCCCGACTTCAGTTGCGGGTTGGAAATCGCGGCGCTTCCGCGTTAGAAGTTAGGCGTCAATGAGCCAAACGGCAACGGGACCTAGCAATCGATCGACGCGTGGCCGGCGCGAAACCGTGCCAGTCGTCACGGTGGAAAGTTTTTACAATTCCCATGCCGAAAAACTGCAGATGAAGCTCGAGGGACCACGCGTTGGGTTTCATCGCAAAATTCGCGAACCCACCATCAATCGTCCGGGACTCGCGCTCTCGGGTTTCTACACTTATTTCGCGGAGAAGCGTGTCCAGGTTTTCGGCGCAGCCGAGCATTCGTATCTGAAAAGTTTGTCCTCAAGACTACGGGTAAAACGTTTTCGCTCTTTGTGTGCGCGAAAAATACCCTGCGTTGTTATCTCGCGTGGGTTCCATATCGATCCCGCGGTCCTCGACGTCGCGGCCGAAGCAAAGATTGCCGTGTTTCGCACGCCGATGATCACCATGAAATTCATCAATGCCGCGACCATTGCGCTGGAAATGGATTTTTCGCCAACCGCGACCGAGTTCGGCAGTATGGTCGACATTCTCGGCATCGGCGTTTTGATTCGGGGTGCGAGCGGCATCGGCAAAAGCGAGACGGCACTGGGGTTGATCGAACGCGGCTATAGTCTGGTGGCGGATGATGTGACGCGAATGACTTCGATTGAAGGCCGCGAATTGATGGCGACGGCTCCCGATTTGACGCGCAATCACATGGAAGTGCGCGGTATTGGAATTATCAACGTGGCCGCGGTCTTCGGCGTCGGCGCAATTCGGACCGAGAAACGACTCGACCTGGTTGTGACATTGAAGGAATGGGACAGCGTCGAGGAGATCGAGCGCGTTGGAATGGAACGCGAAAACTACGAAATTCTCGGATTGAAGGTTCCTCACATTATAATTCCGGTGCGTCCGGGCCGCGACATCGCAAGGTTGATTGAAGTCGCGGCCATGGACCAGAAACTGAAGGGGCTTGGACGAAACAGCGCGGCCGATTTTAATACGAAGCTGATCAACGTAATGGAGCCAAGATCGACAAATGGGCCTGCTTAGTCGCCGGGCGAGCGACTCCTCGCCGATCCAAAAAGTCGAAAAGGACGTCCCGGTTGTGAACCGGCTCGGTTTGCACGCGCGTCCGGCGGCGATGTTCGTGCGCATCGCCGGCCGCTACCGCTCCGAGATTTGGGTGGGCAAGGAAGGCGAGGAAGTGAACGGCAAAAGCATCATGGGATTGATGATGCTGGCGGCCGGTCAGGGATCGAAACTACACATCCGCTGCGAAGGACCAGACGCCGCCAAGGCGCTGTCCGAACTGGAGGAATTAATCAATGCGCGCTTCCACGAAGATTGATGTCCGGATAGAATCGCGCGCGGATGAGCGGCGGTAACAAGGAAATTCGGTTTCGCGGCATTGGCGTCTCGCCTGGGATCGCCCACGGGGTCATTCATGTCGTGCGCGACGATCTCGATGACATCGGGCGTCATCACATCGAACCCTCGCAAATCGGAAACGAGATTGCCCGCTTCGAGGCGGCGTTGGTTCAGACCCGCGTGCAGATCCTGGAGATGCAGCAAAAAATCGCTGAAGCGATCGGCGCGCAAGACGCGGCCATCTTCGACGCGCATCTTCTCGTGGTCGAAGATCGAACGTTGATCGACGAAGTTTTGCGTCGGCTCGAAGCCGAACGTTGCAACGTTGAGTGGGTTTTTCAGGAAGTCGCAACGCATTACGCTGAAACGCTAAGCAAGATCGACGACCCGTACCTGCGGGAGCGAGCGCTCGACATTCAGGATGTGACGAGACGAATCATCCGAAACTTGCAGGGTAAAGCGCCGAAACCGTTTCTGACCTCAGCGGAACCGCACATTTTAGTCGCGCACAATCTGACGCCGTCAGACACGGCGGGCATGAATCGAGAGATCGTTCTTGGTATCGCGACGGACTTGGGGAGCCGCACTTCTCACACTGCGATCATCACGCGCTCGCTCAATATTCCCGCTGTGGTCGGCTTGCACGATGCGACCCAGAAATTGGAAACCGGCCAGCACGTTTTACTCGATGGCTACACCGGTTTGGTGGTTGTCGATCCGACTCCTGAGACGCTTTCTTATTACGGCGAGGTCCAGATCAGGAAAGGCCAGGTCGCGCAAGCGTTGCGCCAGCTGCGCGAAACCTCGTCAACGACCGCCGATGGCCGTCACATTGTGCTGTCCGCCAACATCGAATTACCGAGTGACGTGGATGCCGTTACCGAAAATGGCGCAGAAGGTATTGGACTTTACCGGACTGAATTCCTCTACATCAATCGCGACACGCTTCCAGCCGAAGAGGAACAATACGAGACTTATCGCAAGGTCGCTGAACGGGTGCACCCGAATCCGCTGATTATTCGGACGTTCGATCTGGGTGGCGATAAACTGGCCGTCGGCGCGGCCGACGTAGGCGACGAGATGAATCCATTCCTGGGTTGGCGCGCCATTCGTTTTTGTCTCGAGAACATCGACATTTTCAAAACGCAACTGCGCGCGATTATTCGGGCAAGCGCTGTCGGCAACGTGAAAGTCATGTTTCCGATGATTTCCGGTCTCGAAGAATTGCGCCGCGCTCGCCAGGTTTTGGAGGAATGCCGCCAGGAAGTTGGTGGCGGCGCGGGTGCGGAAATGGAAGTCGGCATAATGATTGAGGTTCCGAGCGCAGCAATCTCGGCCGATCTGCTTGCGGGCGAAGTCGATTTCTTCAGCGTTGGAACCAACGATCTGATCCAGTACGCCATCGCAGTCGACCGGGTGAACGAGCGCATCGCGCATCTTTACGAGCCGACTAATCCCGCAGTAGTGCGTTTGCTCAAGATGATCTCTGACGCCGCGCACTCGAACAAAATTTGGGTGGGTGTTTGCGGCGAAATGGCGGCCGACGTTGCTTTAATTCCGCTGTTGCTCGGACTTGGCATGGACGAGTTGAGCGTGGGAGCGACTTCGGTGCCCCGGGTAAAAATGGCGGTGCGAAATCTGGCACTGCCGGAATGCAGGGAGTTGGTGGATGAGGCGCTTCGGTTGCAAACGTCATCCGAAATCTTGGGACGCTGCCTGGAACTCGCGACCAAACGTTACGGCGATCTGCTCGGCTGAGGTAGCGGCCGTTACGCACCTTGCTAGTGCACTCATAGTGTTCCCCGCATTTGGAATTGCCGCAGGGCGGCAGAGTTCACCGAACGGTCATTGGCGATTGAGGTCAATCGCCGCTACCTACCAAGCTTTGAACACCTCACTTTGGCAGATGTCGATCTTTGATTAAGTTCCAACTCCTGCTCCATGAAGTTTCTTGCCCGCTTGAAGTCGCGCGGAAAAACGCGCAGTAAACTTTTCCGTTACGGCTGGAAGATCTCGCTGGTGCTCCTGATTGCCGGCGGCGGCCTGGCGTTGCTGATCTTTTACGGAGCGTGGGCGGCTAGCTTTGACATGAAAAAGGTCGGCGCCATGCCGGAGCGCAACACCGTTTTCGATGTCGACGGGAAAATTTACAGCCGGCTCGCCGGCTCTAACCGGTTGCGCGTTTCCCTGGATGAAGTCTCGCCCTATTTTATCGACGCTTTGCTCGCGCGCGAAGACACCCGTTTTTATCAACATCCGGGCGTCGATTGGCGCGGAATCTTGCGCGCGTTGGTGCGCGATGTTTTGACTCACTCGGCGAAAGAAGGGGCAAGTAGCATTACCCAACAGCTCGCGCGCAACAGCCTTCCACTTGGCGGGCGCAATCTGAGTCGCAAGTTGCTCGAGGCAATGGTCGCGTTCCGGATCGAGCACGAATTCTCGAAGAAGGAGATCCTGGAACTTTATGTGAACCGGATTTATTTCGGCGCAGGTTGTTACGGCGTCGAAACCGCGTCGCAGGCCTATTTTGGGAAGAATGCTTCCAAATTGGATCTGCCGGAAGCCGCTTTGCTGGCCGGACTGATTCGAAGTCCGAACCGTTTTTCGCCGTTAAAAAATCCTGAAGGAGCCGCAGTCGAGCGCAACGCCGTACTCGATCGAATGGTTGAGGTGAAGAAAATTTCCGCGGCGGACGCGAACCGAGCCAAGCAAGCGAAAGTAAACGCGCATCCAAAGCGAATGCTTCAGATCCAGGAGAATTACGCCATGGATGCGGTCCAGCGCGATTTGAATCTGATTCAGACCCAAGACCAGATCGACAACGGCGGCCTGTTTATCTACACGACGCTCGATCCGAAAGTCCAGGACGCGGCGCAACAAGCTCTCGAAGCGCAGCTGACCAAGATCGAGCACCAGAGCAATTTCAATCATCCGGTCAAAGCGAATTATCACCCTCCTGAGAACGGCGAAGACTCATCCATGCCGTACTTGGAAGGCGCGGTTGTTGCGATCGACAACGCCAGCGGTGGAATTCGCGCATTGGTCGGCGGTCGCGATTACGCACAGAGCAAATTCAACCGCGCGCTGCCACCGGCGAATCGCCAGGTCGGTTCCGCGTTCAAACCGTTCGTTTACACAATCGCGTTTTCCGAGGGATTGCTTCCGGGCGCGTCGATTAGCGACAGTCCTATTCAACCCGGCGAAATCGACGGCGCTGGAAGTTGGTCGCCGGCAAATTCCGACGGCACCTACGGTGGGATTCAACCCTGTTCCTATGGGCTGATTCATTCGCGGAACACCATGAGCGTGCGAGTCGGACAATTTGCCGGACTCGATGCGGTCCAGAAAATCGCAACCACTTTAAATCTTAGCGACAACGTTCCACGCGGACCGGCGATTTATATCGGTTCGTTCGAAACAAACCTGAAAGATCTCACGGCCGCTTACACGGTTTTTCCAAACGGCGGTGTGCGCAAACAGGCCTACATCATCGAACGCATCGATGATCCCGAACATCGGCCGATTTATCGCGCATCGCACATTGCCGCGCCGGCGCTCGATCCGAGCGCCGCCTGGATGACTTCGCAGCTGATGGAAGAAGTGTTGACCCGGGGAACGGCCGCCGCGGCGCGCTCGTTAGGCTTCAAATTGCCGGCCGCCGGAAAAACCGGCACGACCAACGACTACAAAGACGCCTGGTTTGTCGGTTACACGAGTGCGATGACTTCCGGCGTGTGGGTGGGGTTCGATCAACCTACAACAATTATTCCTCACGGTTACGGCGCGGCGCTCGCTTTGCCGGTTTGGGTGCAGGTGATGAACAAGGCGGCGACGATTTATCCGGCGCAGGATTTGCAACCGACCATGCCAATCGAGCGTGTGCTTGTTTGTTCGCAATCCAATCATCTCGCCACCACCGGTTGCGAAGCGGCTGGCACCGCTTACGAGACCGATATTCCGGCGGATAAGGTGCCGACGGCTTCGTGTGAAATTCACGGTGGCGATCAAATGCAATTCGCCCAGAAACTGAATGATTTCGGAAAAAAAGCCGGCGAGGTTCCGAACAAACTGTTTCAATCGTTCAAGAAATTCTTCGGTGGCAAACCGTAGGCCCTAACGAATCGAAAACATGTCCCGAAATTATGAGTTCGTGCAGGTTGACGTGTTCGCGCGAGCGCGGCTTGCCGGCAATCCGCTGGCAGTTTTCAGCGACGCTCATGGATTAAGCGACAGTGAAATGCAAGCGCTCGCGCGGGAAATGAATTTATCCGAAACAACTTTCATCCTGCCGCGAGAACCGCAGATCGAAGCTCGCGAAGGAATGAAAGTGCGCATCTTCACCGTCGCGGAAGAATTACCGTTCGCCGGACATCCAACTTTGGGCACAGCCCTCTATCTCTACGCGATCCGCGGTCCGGTCGAACAAATCGTTCTTGATTTAAAAGTTGGGAAAGTGCCGGTGCGGTTCACGCCTGATTCGGACAATGGCAAATCCGATCGTGTCGACGGGAACATTTTTGGCGAGATGCGCCAGCGCGATCCGGATTTTGGACAAATCTTTTCTCGCGATGACGTAGCGCAAGCCGTCGGAATCGATGTCAAAGAGATTGCCGACGATTGGCCATGTCAGGTCGTGTCGACAGGATTGGCGTTTGCGATTGTGCCGCTTCGAAATTTGAAAGCGCTGTCGAACTTCACGCCTGACATCGGCCGCGCTGCCTCGTTCCTCGAAGCTACAGACGCTCGCTTTTTCTATTTCGTCTGTCTGGAGGCGGAGGGAAAGATTCGTGCGCGAATGTTCTTTTATGGTGGAGAGGATCCCGCGACCGGATCGGCCGCCGGTTGCGCTGCGGCTTGGATGGCGAAACACAGAGTCGCGAAATCTGATGAGCAATTGATCATACGCCAGGGCGTTGAGGCTGGAAGACCGAGCGAGATCTTTGTTCGCGCTACCTGCGAAGGCGATAGCGTTACCAACGTTCGCGTTGGCGGATATGCGGCGGAAGTGCTGCGCGGAACGGTAACTCTTTGAGAAAGAGCGGGTGAAGGGAATCGAACCCTCGTGTGCAGCTTGGGAAGCTGCCATTCTACCATTGAATTACACCCGCAGAAAAAGGCAGTGAATAGTGACTAGTGACGAGTGAAAAGTCAAAAAACGGATTTGTCGATTCCTATTGCCAGGAAATCACGTCGTCTGAGTTGCTGAACTTTCCGTCGCCGTTGTTTCCGAGCTTCTTGTCCTTACCAAGCGACCAGGCAACTACTCCTTGCCGCAGCGGATCGGGACCGGCGCCGCCGCTCGATCCATATGGATTTCCGACCTGATCATCATAGTCCGCATCGATCTTAATCGAATACGCCGTTGCCCATGGATCGTGGAATTGACCATCACTACCAATCTTGCCCCTCGGACTCGCTTGTGTGGCGTCCTCCGGCGGTGAAATGAAGACGACTTGTCTCGTATTTATCGAGCTTCCGCTAAGTGCTCTCAGTTCCTTGAAAACGGCGTCAGTTCCGGTGGCGCCAGGACCGTAGTTTGCATCTCCGCCCGTCACGGTTGTCGGATAGCGACCATACTCGGTGTAAAACGCGTTCACCGCAGTCACGATTTGGGTGAGATCGTTCTTGGCCTGCACTTTCTTGGCGCGGTCGAGAACCGATTGGAACGCGGGAAACAACAGGACTGCCAAAACCGCGATCACCGCGATGACGACGAGAAGCTCGATCAGCGTGAATGCTTCGTGGTGACGACGAGCCTCACTCGGTAACGATTCGTGCCTATCCGTACACATTCGTGGTTAGACCCACTTCGCCATTTGTTCGGGGAAAGGGCAATGCGCGCAATCTGAATTATCCTGCAAACAAAAATCTTCGTAAATTTGCAGCAGGGCCTGCTGATGCGCGATCGTTTTGGTGAAATCGCGCCGGCGCGGGTCGTCGCCGAACAATCGCGTGGCGGCGATCTCCAACCGGCGATTGGTAAGACGAGCGGATAATTTCGAGTACTCCGGCCAGGAATCGTGATCTTCGGCGTTCCACAATGGAAAAATCACGTTCGCCAAAATTTCAGCGACTCGAGATTGGCCGATGAGCGCCATCGGCTCCTGCGCTGGATCCGCGGTCAGGGTGTAACGAAATTTCCAAAATGGATGATCGAGACCATTGAAAAACTTTTCAACAGTCTTCGCCGTTCGCCTGGCTACCGCACGCCGAAACCCTGTCCATTCGCAAGTGAGGATCGCCAATGCGGCCAGGCGGCGCTGCGGATGATTGGCTGGTCGAGTTGAACTGAGTTTCCAAACTTTCGACGGCAGAATTAATCGTTGCATCTCGTCCCGCTGCGGCCACCAACGGTCCCAAAGTTCACGCACGTAGCTTCGGCTCGATTTCTTGTAAACCGCGAGGTCGGGCGTCTCCAAGAATCCGGCGAGCCCGAAAAGAATTGCTTCGGCGTTGTCCGGATTCTCGCGCAGAAATTTCAATGCAACGCGCTGCGAGATAAGAGTGAACGGCAATTTGTTCTCCTTGTAGCCGAGCGCGGCGGCAATTTCCTGAAACACGGCTTCGTCCCGGCCGTGATTCTCGATCTTTGCCCGAATACGGGCTGCCTTCTTTTGCAATCGAAACTTCGCCGCGGCGTCCAGGACGCTACGAATGCGCTCCTCCGGCAAGTTTTTTAACGGCGCCTGACAACGTCCCGCACGCGCTAGTGGAATATTTGCGCTGAATGCTTCCGGCAATATCGCGGGATCAATCCGTACCTGCGGCACATTTCGATTCGATTTCGTACGGGTGAAAAATTCGCGTTCGCCCTTGTCCACAAAGACGTGAAGAACGGTGTGATCGAATGCTGGATTTGTGGAATGACCATGCGTTTCCCAATTTCGATCGACGAGGTCGATTTCAATGCAACCTCTCCTTGGTTCGCTGCCATTCACACTGACAGCGGCGTCTTTGAAATCAGGACCGGCTTCCCGGTTCCAAATCCCGAATTGGATGATGTCGATCTTGTCGCCGCTGGTGCCGACAAAACTTTTTCCGAACTCGCCAGCAAACCAGCGCGCTTGCAACTCAAGCTCGTTCGGTATTCGCAAAGGAAGAAAAAGCGCGCGGTCATTGACGCGCGTCGCGTCGAGCATTTCAGAATAGCGCGAGCCGTTCTGTGCGGTTGTCATCTCGGGGGGAACAATCCAGTTGTAGGGCAACCGCGCCGGTTGCCAATCCGAAAATGCGGCACGCGGAGCGCGCCTCGATTAGACTGGCCGCTAAGATGTCACCGATGCCTGCGGTTCCAGGCGCGACTCGACCCCTTCCGGACCTCGTCGTCCTGACCGTTCCCGCAGAAACTCTACGATTTGTTCGACTTCATCCGCGCTCGATCTCGGAAAGAGGAACAGATAGCGACCGCCTTTACCCGAGCTGGCCGCGATGATGAGATTTTCGGAAAGAAACTTGGGCTCGCGAGCGACGGTCGCTTCATCGAGGTCGATTGCCCGGATGAACGGACGCCGGCCCTTCCGCGCGACAAACAGCAGTTTGCGCGGCTCTTCGTTCATCGCGACAAGTGCACCGAAGAGATTTGCCGGAATTTTTCCAGTGCGTCCGCTGATGCATGGGACCGCCCAGGCGGTTGTTTCGCCGAGAACGTTTTGCTTGCTGAAGATTTCCGCGAGATCGCCTGGCAAAACAATTGGCAATTTCGCCGGAACGCCAAAATAGGCGGGCACATTCAATTTTTTCCAGATCAGCCAGACCCTTGCTTTCATTCCGCGCAGGATTTTTGGCGCGAAATAAAGAAATGCCGCCATCGCGAGCGCGAAGATCGACAAGGCAACAATCGGGTTGTGATAAATCAGCGCGAGACCGCCAACGACAGCGACATCTTCGCCAAAGCTAAGAGCGATGTTGGAGAATGGTTCGGGTGAGGCATTCGCGGTGAGTCGGGTTGCAGCTTTTGCGGTGTGACTGGCCAAGCTTGTGCCACCGGCAAGCAGACCGACGACAACGGCAAACACCGGATCCTGATGACCCAAAACTTGAATAGCGAGGAAAGCACCGCCGATTGGACGAATGACCGTATGAACGGCATCCCAAATCGAATCGACCCACGGAATTTTATCAGCGAAGAATTCGAGAAAATAAAGAATGCCGGAGACGGTCATGATCCAGGGATTCCCCAGGACTTCGAGCGATTGGTAGGTCGGCGAAAGCGTGATCCAGTGAAAATGAATGGCGAGACCGGTTGCAAAGACAGTGAGGTATAAATTGATCCCGGCGAGCGCGGCCAGGCCGAGCGCAGCAGCCAGCAGATCGAGTCGGTTCATGCCGGAAATATAGGACAAAGTTAAGGATTACAAAAATTGGCTTTTAGCGTTCTAGGGTTTGTAACGCTTTTAACTTCGCTGATAATCTGGGCCATGCTCGACATTCGTCTGATCCGCGAAAAACCGGATTTCGTTCGCGAGCGTCTGGCCACGCGTGGCGGCGGCGACGCGGCGAAAATTGATGAAGTATTGCAGGTCGACGCAGAACGGCGAAGGACCGAAACCGAACTTCAGCAATTGCAGGCCGATCGAAATCGGTTGAGCAAAGAGATTGGCGCAAAGAAATCGCGCAAGGAAGCGACGGACGATCTTGAGAGAGAAGTTCGCAAGATCGCCGACCAAATGGTCGGTCTTGAGCAGCGGGCGACGAAATTCGACGAGCGGCAACGAAACTTGCTCCTCGAGATTCCCAATGTGCCGCACGCCTCGGTGCCAGTGGGCAAAGACGCGAGCGCGAACAAGGTCGTGCGCGAATGGGGGACCAAACCACAAATCGCCGGGAAAGCGCTGGATCATGTCGCGCTGGGCGAGAAATTGAAAATTCTCGACTTGGAGCGCGCGACGAAATTAAGCGGGAGCGGATTTATTTGCTTCACCGGCGCGGGCGCCAAGCTCGAGCGGGCCCTCATCAATTTCATGATCGATCTCCACACCCGCCAGCACGGTTACACGGAAGTCAGCCCGCCGTTCTTGGTGCGACGCGATTGCATGATTGGCACGAGTCAGCTGCCGAAGTTCGAAGACGACTTGTACAAAATCGAAAACGAAGAGTTGTTTCTCGCGCCGACTGCCGAAGTGCCGGTGACAAATCTTCATCGCGAGGAAATCCTGGCGGTAGCTGAGCTTCCGAAAAAGTTTGTGGCGTACACGCCCTGTTTTCGACGTGAAGCCGGATCAGCTGGACGCGAAACGCGTGGGATCATTCGGGTTCATCAATTCGACAAAGTCGAGATGGTGAAAGTCACGACCGCGGAAAAATCGTACGAGGAACTCGAATCGTTGCTCGCCGATGCCGAGAAAGTTCTGCAACTATTTGGACTGCATTATCGCGTACTCGAGCTTTGCACGGGAGATCTCGGGTTTGGCGCGGCAAAAACCTACGACGTGGAAGTTTGGTCACCCGGGCAAAACGCGTATCTCGAAGTTTCCAGCTGTTCCAACTTCGAAGATTATCAGGCGCGCCGGATGAATTTACGTTACAAAGACGCTGAGGGGAAAAATAAGTTCGCTCATACGCTTAATGGTTCGGGCCTGGCATTGCCTAGATTGTTCGCTGCGTTGATCGAGAATTTTCAGCAACCGGACGGTTCAGTCCGAATTCCGGAGAAATTGCAACCGTACTTTGGCGCGGCTGAAATCAGGTAGCGGCGATTGACCTCAACCGCCATGGCGGTCCGGTGACCCGCCGCCACCTTCGGTGAAAAGATTGAGCTGCGATTTATTTTGTTCGGCGGCTAACTTTTCCGCTTCCGACGGCAACGACAGTTCGTAGCCGAGCCGTTGGGCTAGGCGCTGCGCGGTTTCCGGCGCGAAACCCTCGAAATGATTGCTCGCGAACGCCCAAATGTTTCGCACCTCGCTGAGATGTCGCTCGATTTTCAGGGCCCAACTTTCCAACGCTGCTTCGCGCTTCCAAAGAAGTTTATCGTACTGGTGAATGAATTTTCCGGCGCCGTCATATTTGGTCGAGTAATCGCCCAGCAGGCGCAGATAAATGAAGTCGGTCGTCTGCGGTAGAAACTCGAACGGCGCGAGATTTCGTTCGTTTAGCGGACTGGTGTCGGCCCAAACCCAGCAAACGCGACAATTCTCGAGCAGACGAATGATTTGCGGCCGGTGCCATCCCGGATTTCGGAATTCAACCGCGAACCGGAAATCCTTTGGAAGTTGAACGAGAAATTTGCGGAGAGTTTGCCGTCCGTCCTTCGGTGTAAATGATGGCGGCAGTTGCACGAGGATCACCTGCAGCTTGGATTCGAGCGGTTCGATTGCGCGGAGGAAAGCGGTCAGTTCGGCGTTACAATCGCGGAGCTTGCAAACGTGCGTGATCTCGCGCGGCAGTTTGCAACTAAACCGAAATGATGAAGGCGTCAGTTCGACCCAGCGGCGCACGGCATTTTCCGCCGGCACACTATAAAAGGTTGAGTCGATCTCCACCGCCGGGAGATAGCGTGCATAAAATTCCAGCCACTCGGATTCCGGCAGATCGGGCGGATAAAAACTGCCGCGCCATTCCTGAAAACTCCAGGCCGATGCGCCGATCCGGATTTTCTGTTGGTCTGTCAGGTTCAAATTCGATGGAAATCTAAGCTAAAGGACAAGTCGCGGGAAGCGCGATGCAGTTGGGCTGCAGTGCGAAATCGGACATCGTTTTGAGCCGCCGGGTAACTTGACGCAACGGTTAAGTCAATTACCCTGCCAATCCCAATGAAATTCCGAGTTCTTCCGCTCTTTATCGCGCTTGTTTGCGGTATCTTTTGGGCGGCCGATGCGGCGGTCGTTTTTCGTCCCGGCGAAAAAAGCAAGTATGTCCCTCCAGGCGAGGAGCAACTGAGCGGGAACGCCGCGGAACTTTTCGACATTGGCCAAAAAGCGGAAAAAAACAACGACCCAAGGCGAGCGATCCGCGCCTACCGGCAGCTGGTGCGGAAATATCCAAGGGATGCGCTTGCAGGCGGTTCCGCATTCCGCGCGGCAGTGTTACTGGAGCAGACACACGAATTTCTCGAAGCAGCAACGGCTTACCGCGTGGTGGTGATCAATTATCCGACGAGCCCGCATTTTAACGAGGCGATCGAAGCACAATTCCGGGTCGGCGAAATGTATCTGGCCGGCAAAAAACTGAAATTGCTCGGCATTCCAATGGCAACATCGATGGACCGATCGGTGGATATTTTCGCGTCGATCATTCGAACCGCACCCTACGGAAAGTACACCGCGCGTGCACAATTCGACATCGGTCTGGCCCGTCAGAAACAGGGGGCGAATGATGCCGCGATCCAAGCTTACCAGGCAGTGATCGACAAATTCCCCAACGATCCGGTCGCCGCCGACGCCCAGTATCAAATTGGTTACATTTGGCTGACGTCCGCAAAAGGCGGGACCCGGGACATCGCCGCCACCAACAGTGCACGGACGGCGTTCCAGGATTACGTGTTCCGGTACCCGAACAGCGAAAAAGCGCCGCAAGCTCGAGCGAATCTCCAGCAACTGGAACACAAATCGACCAGCAGCTCATTCGATGTCGCCAAGTTTTACGACAAACAGAAAGCGTATCGCGCCGCTGTTATCTATTATAATGAGGTGATCCGGCAGCAACCGGGCTCCGCCGAAAGCGAAAAGGCGAAGAAGAGGATCGAAGAACTTCGCGCGAAGTTGGGAGATAAAGTTCTGCAGTCCGCGCAGGAAGCGGAAAAAAAGAAAACTGACGAAGAGAAGGCGAAAACAGCGCCGGCTGCCGCCGGGGAAAAACCGCCGGCTGCGGATTCAGCACCGGTTTTGCCGCCTGATCTGGACAGCTCGCTTCCCCCGTCACCGGGTTCTTCCTCATCGTCAACTGGACCTAGCAATTCCTCATCTTCTTCGTCCTCCTCTTCTTCCGAACCCGCGACCACTGCGACTCCGGAGCCAACGGCTACTCCTGAACAAACTCCGGAGGCAACTCCTGAAGAGAGTCCAGCTCCTAACCTGCCGGAAGACGCCGGTTCGCCGGACGCGACTGCCTCGCCGACACCGTGAAAAAGTTATTGGCAGCCGCGATAGCCTGCCTCGCTCTGAGTGGTTGCCTCGGCTACCGCATCGGACCGGTCAAACCGAACTATCTGCGCGACGTTCACACCATCGCGATTCCGACGTTTGAGAATAAGACGCTGTTGCCGCGCGTTGAAGTGCTGGTCACAGACACTGTTATCAAACAGTTTCAACAGGATGGCACTTATCGAATCGCGAGTGGTGACAAGGCAGATGCCACGCTGAAGGGTGAGATTTCTCGCATCAGTCGATCGCCGGCACGCTCGGCCACCAGGAACGTGCTGTTGACGAGCGAATTCAACCTCAGCATGCATGTGAAATGGAGATTGGTTGGACCGGACGGCAAAAACCTCGGCCCGCCGGGCGAAGTCGTAGGCACCACCAGTTTCTTCGTTGGCACCGATGTCACGACCGATGAGCGCCAGGCGTTGCCTTTGGCGACGGAGGAATTGGCCAATCGCCTCGTCACTCAGCTCAGCGAAGGCTGGTGATTCGCCATGAAAGGCGAAGAGAAACTTTGGAACATTCTCGGCGATAAACTGGAAACCCTGCGGGTGAGCAATCGCCTGCCCGAAGCAATTCGCGTCGCCGAAACCCTGTTGGAACTCGCCAAGCGAACTTTTGGCGAGGACGATAACGCGCTCGCAATTAGTTACGAAAAATTGGGGCAACTGCTCGATCAAAGCGGCGACCGCGCAAAAGCAAAACCGTATTTGTTGAAAGCACACGCAGTCTTGGAGAAGGCCAAGCCACCGGATCAACGACTGCTCTACCGCTCCGCGCGCCGTCTGGCTTTTCTATGCGATAACCTCGGACAGCAGGACGAAGCGATCCGTTATTATGAAAAGGCGATCGGGGCCGGCACCCAGCTCGACGATCTGCCCTACGCAGATTTGGGAACGATGCTCAACAACGTTGCGCTGATCTTTCGACGATCAGGCCGGCAAAAAGCGGCGGAGCCGTATTATTTGCACGCGTTGGAGATTTACGAAAAACAACTTGGACCCCAACACGCCGACGTTGCTTCGGTCCTGAATAACCTCGCGGTCTTTTACACTAACGAGAAGCGTTATGCCGAGGCGGAGAAAACCCATCTGCGCGCGCTCGCCATTCGGGAAAAAGTTCTTCCGCCGACGCATCCCGACATCGCACAGTCGAAATGCAATCTGGCAGTCGTTTATCATTCGCGAGGGGATTATCCGAAAGCGGCCGAGCTTTATCGCGCATCCCTTGCGGCCTGGGAGGAGGCGACGGATCAGCCGCCGGAAGATTACGAAATCGTAGCTGCGAATTATGCCGATCTCTTGCGTTCGTTAGGTAAAGCCCGAAAGGCGCAGCAGCTCGAAGCCCGCGCGCGCAAACGCCGCCGCGGCTAGACGGGGTCGTATCTAAACATTCAACATTTCGAAGAAGTTGAGACGTTGAACGGTTGAGGCGTTGAGATGATCGGCAAGGGGAGCGCTTGCCTTACAAATCGGCAGGTTTTCTCAGTTCGCGCCGGTCTTTGACAAATCGAACATCAAACATCATACATCCAACCTCCATCGCTCACGTGGCGGAATTGGCAGACGCGTACGGCTCAGGACCGTATGGGGCAACCCTTGGAGGTTCGAGTCCTCTCGTGAGCAATTTGATCGCCGAGCCTTTGTCCCTTCACGGAATAATTGAGTCGTTTCGCGAATATCTCGAATTAGGTCGAAATAGGTCGAATTAGCTTGAAGATACGGGACTTACGAATCGCCAAATTGGCGGGCCTTCACGGAATATTTGAGTACTTTTTTCGGATTTGAGCTTTTTCCGTGTCCAAATGGCCTCATACCACAGGGACGGCTTTTTGCGAGGCAAGGGGATCGGTTTTGGACATCCCATTGCCCAAAACGACTCAAATATTCTGTGAACGAAGGGGGTGTGAGGTGTGCGGGCTATTTCTAGGACTCGAACCTACGCCGAAAGTCCAAATTTTCCTTATATAATCGCGGCTTGGAGGTGGTCGTACGCACAAATACGCACACAAGAAATCCTCTTCGGAGAATCGGGCGCTCGAACAAACCTTCACGAATCGTTTAAGACCGTCTGGCTCGCTTAGCAGCAAGACACGGCTGTCAATCTTTGCGTCATAAGGGGCAGAACGCCGCTTACTTTGCTTGCACACGGAGAAGAAAAAATATAGCTCTGTTGGTTCCCAGATGCGTGTCCCCGCCCGTGCATTTGCTGCTCTATACCTCGGATTGATTCCGACTTATGCATTCGTGTACGCTTGTTTGCCGTACCACTTTTATCATTCAACAGTGCGGTACGAAGAAAGTTTTAGGTCAGACGCCAACTACATTGCCGAATCTCTGCGACGGTCAATCGTCGAAAATTTTGAAAAACATTACGGCGGTGGCAAAGCGACGATTCGCGGTACGGAAGTAGAATCATCTACTATCAGAGTTTCCAATGTTGCTGCGCATCGTAACTACCTGGATTTTACGCTCAATTACGACGAGCAGCGTGAGTTACAGGGCGAACCGGTAACGGAAATACGGGTCGGACAGATCAAGCTAACGCTGACTCCGCGCGCCATTGGTAAGCGGCAAAAAGCTGGAGAGCAGGGCCAAGCGGTCACCATCGACGACAACGGGGAATATCTGTATCCCGATCCAAAAACCTCACTACCCGACATCTGTCCGCCGCCAACCAGCGTGGATTACAGTGTGGTTGTTGCCAAGAACAGTAACTTGCCTATGGCAGTGGTCGTCATTCCCGCGGAGACGCTCAGTCTCATTAACGGTTACATCGCGGCGGACACAGGATTTCCGTCATTCATAACCGGCAATTTTGAACGGATGCTGTATTTGAGCGCGATGACGATCACGACCGTTGGATTCGGAGATATTGTACCTATCACACCGTTAGCTCGTACTCTGGTTGCCAGTGAAGCGGTCGTTGGTGTTGTGCTCGCAGGTTTATTCATCAACGCTGTCGCTCGGAGGCGTAATTAGTTCTGAAAAAGGGGCTTCAGGACCAGCCGTTCGACGGTTGCAAACGACTATGACCAGCCCTGATTTTTTGTTGGGATCGCGTTCTGCAATAGTGTCCAACAATGGCCAGTAATCTCCTTCGCCCAACCAGCGAGCTGCCGATCTCGTTTGATAACCCGCCGACTGAAATTACGCGACAACAGGCTGCGGAGAACCAATTGGATCGGGCAATTTGGTTATGGTTCGGCGACAATGCTTCGGACTGGCCATCGATCCATACCTTAACGGTGGCGGCGCAAGGCGTCTTAGCAGCAGCGTGCAGAGGAGCAAACTTGCCTCAGTCAAAACTGGTCACGAGTTTGAAGTCTAAGCCCCGAGGATTTCAGGACGCGATGCTCAGTCCTCAAAACTTTTTCAAGCACGGCTACCACAAACAGAAAAAACGGAAGCCTGATCTTCTGGGATACGCGCCAGAAGTCATCGAGGTTTACGTGATGGACAATATTGAAACTTACAATCGCTTATTTAAGGCGCGTGACGAGGCTGATGGCGTGTTTTACGCTTCGATTTTGGTTCGATCATCCTCTTACGGATTCGGCGAAACAGACCAAGGTAATACTTGTGAAAAGCCTCGGGGTCGCGGATTGCGGGAAGGCTGAATTTTTCCGAAAAATCATGCCCATTGTAGGGCAATTTGAAATTCGATTTCCCCATATAAGAATCATCGCTAGGCCGAGGCTAGAACCGAGCGTTGCCTTAAAAAAACGATAACCAAGCTGGCCCACCACTGATGCTCCGTGAATCCGTTGAACGTGTCTTTTCGCAAAATGGAGATCGCCGCCTCCCGAAAAAGGGTTGTGGGGGGGTCAGTTTGAGGAGACGGCGTCTTAGTATTCGTTTCCCCCCCGGAACTGATGGAAGCGTAGATTCGGCGTCCACACCGGTAAAGAATTTTTGATTGTTGTTGATTCGGCGCAATCCAAGGAAGATTCTGTTCAGTGAGCTTCGCAGAAAAATTTGTCTCAGCGGTCAAGATCGCGGCGCAGACGCTACCGCTCACAGCGGCACTTTCGCAATGGCTTGACGAAATAGATAGCGGAAGGATCAAGGCAAGACTCAATCAACTCGAAGACCCCCTTGCAAATTACGGGCCACAGGCAAAACAGCTAACAAAAATACTGTACTCGCTCATTAAATCGCAACAACAGGATCACCCAACAACGCATATCGACTGGGTTCCCGAACTCAACCCGTTCATTAAGGAAATCAGGCGCTTCGAGGCTTCGGGATTCTTAACGGGCTCCCACGCCATGGGACGGGAGGGGGAATTTACTGGAGGCTTTCGACTAAATAATCCTGCATTTATCGTTTTGCTCGCGCTAACACACGACGACCCTGAAGAGAATGCTCGGCTGTTCGAAATTCTCGATAACGCCAAAGATCATTTGAGCGGCTTTCACCTCCGAAAATCTCTCAATCTTCCCCTAGTGGTGATCAACGCGTACTTTTCGATTTATGCGGCGCGAGGACAGGGCCTCAAATCTGGTGAGATCGGCAGCTCGATTTACAGTCCCAAGAAATAGGCGTCGCCAGTGACGTTGGGGAAATTTCCTGACGAATTCTGCTTCGGCCATGACACCAAAAGACTTCCAATCGCAATCTCGCATACCGAGTCAGAATGATTTTCTCGTAGGCTGGCGATGGCTTGGACGACTGACCATTTTGTTAATTACGAATCGCAATCGCTGGCGAACGTCGCGCAAGGAAAAGAAACGCCGAATGGAGCTAATGCGGGCCATTACTATTTTTCGGGAGCAACAAACAAAAGCACGTGCAAATGGGCTTATTCATCGAGATCGAATTCTCAACGTCGGCCTCTATTTACTTCTGATGGATAGAGACTTTTCAATTCTTCAAGTGGAAATGGTCTCTTCCCTTGATCCTTGGTACCTTAGGTACATTGCACGTCAAATAGGCCTTCTTGTCTACGAAGCGTGCGACGATCTGGCTTCGTTGTTAGGAAGAGATTTCCGTCATTCGCTGGCAGCGGTTGAAATTAATGAGATCGAGCTGCGGGAGTTTAACGGAATCTGCAAGCGGCTGAATGAATTCAAAAACAACAATCATCGGCTCCTTTATGATCAGACCCGAAATGTAGTCGGCGCGCACCGAACACGTGATTCTCTTGAGTTCCTAAACGCAATTGAAGCGATTGATTCTTTACAATTCTTTCGGCTGGGTGGCGACTTCTTCGACATCGTTCGATCCTTGATTGGCTTTCTTGTTGGAGCGACACGACAAACAGGTCGGCTTCACCTTATAATTAAGCAGCTCTCAGAATCGCAATCGCAACGAACCGGGAGAGATCGCTAGAAGAGAGGATAAATCTCAAGCGTCTAGACGCGACCCCATTTCCGCCACGAAATCATTTGATTAATTGGGTACCCTTTTATCAACGCTCAGCATTTGGATACCTTCGATGCACGCTTGATCAACGTCGATAGATCGACATCCAGAGCGTTCGTGATCCGCAAAAGCGTGTCCAATGTAGGATTCCTTAAGCCTCGCTCTACGTAACCGATCATTTGTTGCGAAACGCCTGATTTCTTAGCGACTCGATAGATCGAGAGTCCAGCGCGAATACGCTCCTCCCGCAATAGTCGCGTTACTTGGCGCGAGATCCGCGGCACTTCATTCTTCGGCACGGGCGCGATGATATCAAATCGGGGGTTGACGCTATACTACACAATAGTGTAGTAACAGTTGACACTCAGATGACTCAAAATGTGTTCACTGCGGCTCAAATCGCAGCCACGCTTCAACGCCCGAAGCGAAGTATTCTGGAAGCGTTGGAGCGGACTCCGCCGAGCGGAACGAAAATCGTCCACGGTAACGAGGCGAGAGCTTGGTCCAGAGATGCACTTCCTCAGAATATTATGAACGCGCTCGAAGATATTGCGTCGCGACGAAACTTGAGTGCCGAAGCGTTGCTTGCAGCTCCACCGACATTCTGGCGACCGCGATATCCGCTAAGTCAGGTTTGTGAGCAAGCAGTCGAGCGTGCCTCGATGCTGAAACGAGCTCTCGGCCCTGCCCTCGTACGACTGAACGACGCGAATGTAACGAGTGCGGAATTTGAACAGCTCGGTGTTGAAGAGTATCGCCTAACCTTTGGCCACGACATATCGGTGCGACATTGGCGTCGCTTGCTCAGACGGACGCTAGACCGCGATGGCGGCCCCGAAAATTGGGGACGGTTGGAGATCTATCTCCACGAATCGCCGGCCCGAAAGCCCGAACTGCGGAAACGTGCTCAGTACACGCCGACCGTGTTGCGCCCCCTGCAAGACCTGATTTCATCTTTCGCGAACCCCGCCGAGCCAACCGAAGTCGAAAAGGATTGCCTCTGGATTTATGCCTTTGAGCATTACGAGCGAGAAACTGAACGCACCGGTAACTCGCGGGCGGTCAAACGCGCAACGCTGAAGTTTCTTTTCGAGAATGTGCCGTTTCTTGGGAAAACGGAGAAGGGGATCAAGCTTCAGTTTGAGCGGAAGCTGAAGCGATGGATTATGGGTGGTCGGGCTCCGGCGGCCATTGCAGATGGTCGAAGGAAGAATCCGGGGCGACCGGCGCCAAAGTTTTCAGAGGAAGAGGAACATGCGCTCATCGCGAAGTCGCTTCGTTCTGGCGGAGGCCTCGCGCATGCTTGGCGAGAGTCTCGCGAAAAGGGTCTTTTGGGCACCCGTGTTTCGCAGCACTACACCTCAACTCCGGCTAGGAAATCGTACGTGCCAGGCCGCATTCGCAAACTGATCACGAACAAGATCAAAATTCTGCGCGATCATCATCACGGTCCGCGACAAGCAAAATTGAATGGCGCTTATATCAATCGCGATCCATCGACGTTTCACGCCGGTGATTGGTTTCAGGCCGACGATTGCACGCTTCCCAATTATTACTACACCGAGAGCGACGAAGGCTTTCAACTCGTACGTGGTCAGTTCCTGGCGATGTGCGATGTCCGCACCACCTTCATTCTTGGGTACGTGCTCATTCCGCAGCGCAATTACACAGCGCATCATATTCGCAACCTCACCACGATAGTTGCTGACACCTACGGTCTCCCAAGACGGGGATTCTATTATGAGAACGGGATGTGGCGGACGGCGCGCCTGCTCCATGGTCGTCGCGACGAAATTAACTGGTTCCAAACCGAAATGGGATTGCGTGGGCTGGGACTTCAATTTTGCCACGCCAAACTTCCACGGGGCAAAGTGATCGAGCGCGTCTTTGGGCTCTTACAGAACCATCTTGAAAGCGTGCCCGGTTACGCCGGTCGGGACGAGAGGCACGACAAATTCGAACGGGTGCAGGAACAGCTTTCTCTTGTTCGAAGAGGGAAAGCGCAGCCGGAGGACTTTTTCTTATCAGAGCCCGAGTACCTGAAAAGGCTGGAAGTGATCGTCGACAGATATAACAACGAGCGGCAGGAGGGGAAATACTGCCCAGGCTTAAGCCCAAGAGAAGCTTTCGAGAAGTTTCATGGGGAGGAACCGCGCATCAGGCTTGGGCCGTCCTACCGGCATTTACTTGCCACTCACAAAATGCGGGTTCGCTCCGGCCGCAACGGCATCAGTTTCCGGTTCGGTAAAGAACAGTTTACCTACAAGAGTAGAGAAACCGGCGCCCTGCGCGGGGAAGAGCTGATTGTCTGGTTCAATGTCGAGAATCCTTCCGTCATCTCTGTTACCAATCTCAAAGACGATCCACGCACCCTGTTCACGGTCGAAAGAGAAATCAGTGTGCCAGGAATGGATGCGCCTCCGGAAGTACTCGAAGCGGCGCTCGCGCAAAACGAAGCGCACGAAGCTTATCGCAAAGGTTTGTACCGGGCGGTATCGCAAAACTTCTCGACCGGTTTTGCCGGCCGAATGTTTCGCCAGAACCTGATCGATCATAAGACCGCCGAACTTGGCAACGCGATGCGAGAACAGCAGACGGAAATCAAACGACAGAAGAGCGAAAAGAAGAAGCGCGCCGCGGCGATTGAGCGAAAAGCTGCGCGCCTTGGCATTCCGCCAGGAGTGATGAGTCGACGTCCCGGTGCGGAAGAGGGTGTCGAACAAATGACTGCGGCGATGCGTCGCCTAGGTCTTTTGGAAAAAGAGCAAGGGAGTGAGAAATGAGCAGTACACGGCACGCGCCGGAAGGCAGTGTGATCGCTTACGAAAAGTACATGAGTAGTCCGGAGTATGCCGAAATGCGCGGCATTCCGGGAACAGCGGTCGCGGCGAAAGCTCAATTGTACAACGAGACACGCAAACGCAGTTTATTGTTCTTCCTCCAATCGCTCTCGATCAAGGAGGGCGGATTGCGCAAAGTCGCTCGCGATTTAATCGACGCATTCCCAAAACGAGTGGGGAATCGCAGCCGCGAGGAGGAATTGTCGCATATACTCGTTGAATTCTGCATCAATCCGAAGTGCATCGTTCGTTTTTCGGATGGCAAAGTCCCCGACTCGGTTTCGGTGTTGCCGTGCTCGAAACTAGCGGACGCGCTCCGTGATTTTCAGGATCGTTATGAAGCCGAGGTCAGATCCGAATTTGTTCTGACAACGATCGCAAAGGAAGTTTTCGAGACCTTGGATCACGCGCTGGAGATCGGAAAAATGGTTGTGATTGAAGGCGAATCGGGCAGCGGCAAGACGACCGCGGTGGAGGCTTGGTGCGCAATTCATCAGGGTGAGGTCCGGTTCGTGAGTCTTAGCGGAATCACCCATAAGACCGGGTTCTTCCAGAAACTTGCAACCGCGATCGGTCTCGCCGCTTCGAAGCGCAAAGCGACCGATATGCAGGTAAAGGTAGAAGAATTCTTTCGCAAAACTCGCCTAATGCTCGTGATCGACGAAGCGCACTACCTTTGGCCACAACATGAGCGCAGCCATTCCAATCCTGAGCTGGTCGATTGGGTGAACACAGCGCTCGTCAATCGGAAGGTGCCAGTGGCGCTCATTTGCACCGATCAATTCGCGAAATTAAAAGCGCGGGTAGAAAAGAGAACCGGTTGGACAAGCGAACAGCTGGAGCACCGGGTCAAACGTTACAAGAAGCTGTCGAGCACGCCGACTAAAGCAGACTTGCAAGCGGTTACAGCGAAACTACTCGCCATGAGATGGAACTCGGACGAGCAAAAATGGAGCGGGGTTGGACCCAAGCCACATCCTGATTTCATCAAAATGGTTGTGGGCTACGCGTTGACCTGCAAGATGCGGCTGCCGGCGATCGCCAACACTATTGAAGAAGTTCGATATCAAGCTCGAAAGCATGGACGTTCACAGATTTTAGGGACCGATATTCGCGCAGCGCTTCTTGATTATCAGATTCTCTCCGATCAGGCTCTACAACAGGCTTTTCAATCTGTTGAGAAGCGCCGGGAACTTACAATTCAGACCGTCCGAGACTCGGTTGTGCTACCGGTGCAATGTCGCTGCACCAGCATTGCATAATGATTGCACGAACCAACCTCAGGGTTCGAGCCCTGTAGGCTCCGGGGAATTTTTGTAATACATAGAGTCCTCGCGCGATTCGCGTTTCGCGAAATTCCGTCACAAGAATTTCACATTAAATGATATTGACGCGCATCGTAGATCTTTGCTAAACCGCGCGACACTCCAACTCCCCAAGTGCTCCCCAAACTCCCAAGTCAAAAAACTCAACCCAGTCGAACTATGCACAAGCTCTTCAAATCCCATCAGGTCCGCGGCGTTTTTGTAATCGCGGTGGCAACGATCGTCACACTGACTCCGCTCGCTACGAGTCTCTCTGCGACAAACCAAAGTTCAGGTGCTGCTCCGAGCGATGCTGATATTTTTCGTTCGCGCGCATTTCTAGAACCACTCGTTCCAATTGGTGGCAAGACAACGCCAGAAGAAAACAGTGCACTTCAAAAGGCGATCGAATTGGGCGCGCACGCAAAAGACCCAGATGATGACTCGGCATTTGTTAGCTTTCTAAAACGGTTTCCACATTCGCCCTGGCGGGCTGCGCTACTGACGAATCTTGGATTGAAATACCGTTACAGCGGCTGGTTCTTGAAGGCACTGTCGGGATGGGAGGAAGCCTGGCGCCTTAGCAAAAATGACAATTCGATTATGGGTAAGCCCATGGCGGACCGTGCAATTGGCGAACTCTTGGAGTTAAACGCGCGACTCGGTCGAAAAGAGCGAGTTCAGTCATTGCTGAAAGAAGTCGAGGGCAGGTCGCTCGAGGGTCCGGCAACGGAAAAAGTCACGGCTGCGCGGGAGGGCTTATGGATAATGCACAACGAACCAGGCAACGCTTTCAAATGCGGCCCGTTCGCCCTCTCTCGAATTATGGCAGCGGACGACCCCATGAGGCGGTCAGATCCAAAAATCATTGATGCGCAGTCAACCGATCACGGGATCTCTTTGGATAGGGTTTATCAGTTATCACAGGAGCTCGGTATGAACTACCAAATGGCGAAACGCCGTCCTGGATCCAAGGTGATAGTTCCATGTGTTGTCAACTGGAAGGCTGATCATTATGCGGCGCTGACACGGGAGGATCACGGCAGGTTCGTGAGTTCAGACCCAACATTTGGAAAGGACATTCTGGTCAGCAAGGCAGCTCTGGATGCAGAGTCTTCCGGTTATTTCCTAGTTCCAAAGGGCAAGCTACCGGTCGGTTGGGAACGAGTCAGCGCAAGTGAAGCGAGCCGCATTTGGGGGATGGGAACTACTGCAGATCATGATCCAACAGGAACAAAATGCATAGATGATAAGGCCAAACCTGATTGCGGATCAAACTGCGGCGCAATGGCTCGATACAACTTTCACACGCAAGTGGTAAGTCTAAACATTACAGACACACCTATTGGTTATACACCGCCCCGCGGGCCAGACATGCATTTTACGGTCACCTATAACCAACGGGAGGTGGGAGGGTTCGGAGCTCACTCCAAGAGTAATTTCGGCTCCAAATGGGTTTGCAACTGGATTTCGTGGGTGGACGGAGACCCGACCTCAGGACCCGCAGCCTCAGCGGTTTATCTCCCGAACGGCGGCTACGAATACTTTGTTCCAAGTAACGGCGCTTTCCTACCAGCTTTCCAAAGTGGCGCAACATTGGCGGTTTATCCCGATCCGCCCCCTGGGCAGACGCAGCGGTTTGAGCGGACTTTGCCTGATGGCAGTCGGCAAGTTTTCGACCTACGCGATTATATCCCCTTCTATCATTCTAACAGCGTTTACATGACCAAGCTAATCGATCCCTCGGGGAATACGGTGCATTTCAACTACGACGGCAACTTCCGGCTAACTTCAGTGACCGATGCTTCGGGCCAGGTAACGACTATTTCGCATCTTAGTGATAACCCCGGAACCCTCCCAGACTTCTACCTTATTCACCAAATTACTGATCCGTTTGGGAGGTCGGCAACATTCGATTATCAAAACGGTCAACTTGTCGCAATCCACGACACAATAGGAATCACTTCGCAATTCGCGTACGCCACTCCCTCAGACACGTGCGGTTGCTCGGCATGTCCCTCAGATTTTATCAAGTCGATGATCACTCCTTACGGGATCACAACGTTCTCGCAGCCGGACAGCGTACTGGACGCAGCTTCGGGATGCGGTAACGCCAGAGTAATACAGGCCGTCGATCCGACCCTTGCAGTCGAGAGACTTGAATACGGTCACCAAGCTCCAGGAATATCGGCGACGGATGCGAATTTGCCTACCGTGCCCGGAGTCACTATCAATAATTCCAATTACAACAACCGGAACAATTATTACTGGGACAAAAAGGTAACTGCGCTCTATCCGCCGATACATGACTCAACCTGTAACTGTGACGTATATGATTATACCAAGGCGAAAATAACTCAATGGTTACACGCGAGTTACGCCCCCGCCATATACGACAATGATGTTTCGAATTCAAAGGAGCGAGAGAAGCAACCGCTTGAAAATCCGGTCTATTACCTTTACCAAGGTCAGGGCGGAGCGAACGCAACTCTCTTCACAGGTAACCAAGGTTGGCCAAGTGCCATCGCGCGCGTTCTCGACGATGGAAGCACGCAGCTATGGCAATACACTTATAACAGTATCGGCAAGGTCACTAAGGTAATCGACCCGAGTGGTCGCGTGACGAGTTACCAATACGACACAAATAGCATCGATCTGCTGAATGTTTACCAACGCAATCCGGCTGGCATTAGCCATGATCCTGATGGGGCAAATGCCGATTTGATTGCAAGCTATAGCTACAATTCGGCTCACGAACCGCTTACCTCGGCTGGCGCAGACGGTCAGATAACAAATTACGTTTATCTGTCTAGCGGGCAGATTCAGGTACATCACAAACGCTCGTGGCGAGACAACGACTTACGGTTACGGAGAAAATGGCAATCCGGCCGATTACCTCACGTCGATCACAAGTCCTACGTTTAATGGGGCATCTGCGGTCACAAAATTTGACTATCAGTTGACCGCCGGAGTCTTTGCTCCGGGTAACCGGCCGCATGCGGTAACAAATTCGCCGGACAATTACACCGTCACGACTGACTATGATAATCTCGATCGTCCCACGCAGATCACCTATCCAGACGGAACTACTCAGCAATTCGAGTACTCACAGGATTTTGGGAATGGCCCAACGACAATTTTAGACCTAACGGCGATTACCGACCGGGACGGGCGCCGAACAACAAGGCATTACAACGCCAATCGTCAAATGGATTCGATCAGTGATCCGTTGAATCAAACAACGTTTTACAACTGGTGTGCGTGCGGCTCGCTCGAGTCCATTACAGATCCACGCGGCGCATATGCAGGCGATCCTGATCATACTACGACATTCAATCGCGACCTGCAGAGCCGGGTTACTTCGAAGGTGTTCGCCGATGGTTCGGCGACAACTTACGCCTACGAAAACACGACAAGTCGATTGAAGTCCATGCTCGACGCGAACGGGCAGACAACAAAGTACGACTACTACGACGACGATGATCTTAAACGCGTCAGCTACCCGGATGCACTCAATGCCACGCCATCGGTCGGGTACCTTTACGATTCCCACTACAATCGCGTGACGTCGATGACGGATGCCATCGGGACGACCAGCTACACTTACTATCCAATGACGTCCGGCACGCTTGGGGCCGGAAAATTGCATCAAGTCACTGGACCCTTCACCAATGACACGATTACTTATGGTTACGATGAGTTGGGTCGAGTCACCAGCCAGGATGTCAACGGCGCGGATTCTAGCGTGACATACGATTCGCTCGGACGCATCGAGACCACCACCAACCCCTTGGGCGCGTTCACCCGAGCATATGAAGCGGATGTCACGCCACGACTGCAGACTCTAAATTATCCCAACGGGCAAACGGCGAACTACCATTACTTTGGCAACACAAATGACAGGCGATTGCAATACCTGCAGAACCTCACTCAAAGTGCAACAAATCTTTCACGGCAGGATTATACGTACGATCCCGAGGGCCAGATTCAAACGTGGAACAAAACGCTCAGAACTACCGAAACCGATCTTTCGTTTGCCTATGACGATGCGAAACAACTGCTCAGCGTTTCTCGACCCGGGGGTGAAAACGATTATGACTACGACGCGGCCGGGAACCGCCTTGATGTGGGATTCTCTGGTCTACACATTCATGGCGGAAACTCGTTTACCGCGAACAACCTGAACCAGCTCGATAGCATAGCGCGAAACCCTGGCGTCGGGCCGTCTTTCGCACCAGTCGATATCACGTACGACGCTAATGGCAACATGACGTATGACGGTCTAAATCAAACTTACGAATGGGACGCGGCCAACCGCCTCATCGCGATCAATTATCTCGATACCGGAAACCGTACGGAATTTGCTTACGATGGACTCGGTCGAATGCGAGCGATCGGAGTCATTGGGGGCGAGGGCGAAGGTCCAGACGCGGATTTCACGGCGGTGGTAAGGCCAGCCGATACGAGCTATTCCTCTTTTGGCTCAGACCCATTGCATCTCCTCGGTGGCGGCTATTCGTTGTCATTTCAAGGTCTGAATCCCAACGGTGGCGACAACACCGCATTCATTGACGCGGTCGCCTTCAGTAATGTTCTAGTACCCAACGGAAGTTTCGAAACATCGGATCCGCCCATAAACAATGGTCAGTTTCAATACAATCCTAGCGGCGCAACATGGACGTTTTCGCCGAGTTCCGGAATCAGCGCAAACGGAAGCGGGTTCACTGGCGGCAATCCGAATGCTCCTGATGGCACGCATGTTGGAATATTGCAGCAGGGTGGTTCGATCTCTCAAACACTGACGTTAGATGCTGGAACCTACATTTTCAGCTTCCAAGCGGCGCAGCGGGGCAACGGAAATGCCACTTTTCAGCAACTTCGCGTCAACCTGACCTCTATTGGGTCTTCGAGTGGGACTTTGCAAATGGTCAGTGGAAAGACGTTTGTCTGGTGCGGCAATCACATCTGCGAAGAGCGCGATGCAACAGGATCAACCACCACCAAACGCTTTTTTAGTGAGGGCGAGGAAAGAATCGGTGGAGATGACGCCGGCAGTTATTACTATTCGCGCGATCACTTGGGCAGCGTCCGAGAAGTCACAGATTCGAATGGCAACCTTGTCACGCAGCTCGATTATGACGCGTGGGGCAACGGGGTCGTAGTCAGCGGCAACATGAGTGTCGATTTCGGATTCACGGGTCACTATTTCCATCAGCCAAGTGGAATGAATCTGGCTATGTATCGCGCTTATAATCCGACGTTGGGTAGATGGATTAACAGGGACCCGCTCGGTGAAGGTGGCTCGACTGTAGACTTTATTATGAGCAAAGGGGTTGCGGTTCCATTTAGGTCGTTGGCTCCAATTGGTCCTGAGAATATGGCGCAGAAATTGAACCTTTATGCGTACGTTGCAAACGATCCTCTCAATAGAGTGGATGTCCTCGGCCTTGAAGACTGCTGGCCTGGCGGCAATCCTGGCCGGACGCCGACCGTACCGTGGGTACCCGGCCGTAAACTGTTTAATCCGTTTGCCCGCCCAATGGTTGACCGAATAGGTGATTGCGTCGCTGCGCGTGAAAGCTGCGTAGCATGTTGCTATAGCGGCGGATGCGGCTCAATCGACCAAGTCGACAGATGTCAAGACCGATGTAAAAAACTTGAAGACTATTGCAAACAAAATAACTAAAATCATAATCGGACTGCTTTGCGGTGTAGTCGCTTATGAGGGGTATTTACTGCACCAACAGGCGGAAAGTGACGCTCACGTCGTGGAGGCAGTAAGTGCTGTTGGAGGCCTCTCTAATGCGGCACTCTTGGCGGCAATCCGCCGTGATATTGCAGAAAAGCAATACGATAGCGCGCTGCAGAGGATCGACCCAACGATCCGCAACGCGATTAAGCGATACCAGCAGAAAAAGAGTGAACTGCATTTTGTGTTACCTGGCGAAAGCGAAGCGTTGAAAAGGATCGACCAAAACGCTCCGGATTTGAACAACGCTCAGAATCGTTGAATCGAGCCAATGACAGCGGCAGTTGTTACTGTTCTCGAGATCACTCGTGGGACTATGTGCGAAATGACTGATTCGGCGCCAAGAGTCGGGGTCGTATCTAGAGATTCAAGATTTGCGACCGCTTTGAGCACCTTTCGAATGAAGGACTTGGGTTTTGCCCACCTCAATTCTCACCAAATGAGCCGGTAGTTCCGGCCAGGTGCCAAAAAGGATGTCAAAAAGGGTATCAAACGAGGGTCCGTAACCCTGCAAAAAACAATAAATCACGTCCGGTTTTGCCCGGCATCTGAGCCGAATGTCAAAAAGGGAACGGAACCGGTTCGTCCCAGGAGAAATTAGTATTTCCGAGTGCCCATTTCGGCCGAAAATAAGGCTTAAGTGACAAAAGGGGAGTGAACGGGCTAGGCTCCAAGGTAAAGAGACGGAACACTTTATCTCATTCGAGTTTATGCTCGCTAGGGCCGTAAATCCCTGCGACTTCGCCTCTTCGCCGAGGCGAAACGTGCACGATCGATGAGACTGGTCGAGCGCAGGTATGGAAAGGGTTCGAGCCCCGTAAGCTCCGTGCGTAAATTTCACGAATCCTGGCTTTTCATGGGATTCATGACAAAACTACTTTCTTAATTGCCGCATGCCTCGGTTTTGGCCTCGATATCACCCAATCCATATGTGCGAAGAGCCCACGCGATATTTTCCGAGCGGAGCTAAGACATAATCTTGGGAGGGGCCTTCCGCGCTTTCGCTTCTCAAACGGTGCGTTGTTACGCAATTCCCTCGATACGTGCTGCTGTAAAATAGCTTGATGGATTTTTCAGAGTTGCGATCCTATTCAGAACCACTAAGGAGAAAGAAAATTACGTGAACACCTCGATTGATCCAAGATTAGTGCTCGATCTCTGCAGAACGCGTTTTCCATCCCATTGATTGTGCTCATGCTCGTTTGTTGTGCGTGTCCGCCGGTGACGGCGGCCCCAGCCGCATCCCCGAAAGTGGTGTCAGGCGAGTTGAGCAACCAGAACATCGCTGTGGGCGCGGGAGCTCTCTCTCATGTTACCGGGGGGGTCAATAATGTGGCGATCGGTTTTCAAGCGCTCTTGAAATAATACAACCGGCGGCGGCAATATCGGTATCGGCACCTGGGCGCTTGCCGCTAGCGTATTCACTTCGACCAACACCGCCATTGGCAATACCGCACTCTTTAAGAGCACGGGAAACCTTAATATCGGAGTAGGTAGCTACGCTGGAGGAGAGCTTACCACCGGGGACAACAACATCGATATCGGCAACTTTGGCGTAGCCGACGATTCGGCCACGATCCGCATCGGCAGCAAAGGAGGACAAACCAGAGCTTTCCTTGCCGGAGTATGGGGAAGTAAACCCGGCAATTCACAGGCGGTACCGGTGGTGATAGACTCAAACGGACAGCTCGGGACGGTCGGTTCCTCCGAGCGACTGAAGACATCGATAAAACCCATGAATCGAGCAAGCGAATCAATACTTGCACTCCAGCCGGCGACATTTCAGTTCAAGAACGACGCCGAAGGTACCGTGCAGTTTGGTCTGATTGCGGAAGAAGTGGCGAAAGTGAACCCAGACCTAGTGGTGCGTGACACAGACGGCCAGATATACACCGTGCGTTACGACGCTGTGAACGCGATGTTGCTCAACGAGTTTCTCAAGCAGAACCGCAAAGTGCAGGAACAGGAAGCGACAATCGAGCGACAACAGAAAGACCTTCGAAGTTTCGCCGCGCAACAGCGAAAAGCGATGGAAGCCTTTACTTCGCGTCTGAAAGCCCAGGAATGGCAAATTAAAAAATTGAGCGTACGGCTTCGAACCGGTCAAAAGCCCCTGCAAATCGTGGATAAGTAATCCTCTCACCATTTATCGATACGGCGATCAGACGAGTGGTAATTTTTCCTTAACCCGTTCACTCTGATACAATGCCAATAAGGCGGCAAAGGTGCATCCGGCAAAGCGGGGCGTGCGCGGCGACTCTCTGAAGAGATTATACCCTGAGTCGGCCGTGGCGATGGGGCAAGAGAAACTGCGTGGGTACTTTACTTCGCCAATCTCTTCGCCGTATAGGAATCCCACCCATCACATAGATCAAGCCATTCAGCGTCGCAGTGCTTGGTTAAATACCACGTTTCAAGAGGTGGTCCGCACGGCGAGGGTCTGGCAGAGTGACGTGCTGGTGGAGATTCACATGCGGCGGGTCCTGAGCGCGGCGAGCGGTGTGCGAGTCGAGATGGCTTGGGCGTGGCTTTTGGCGCGGGCTTTCGCCAACCTGGCCTGTGAAATAACGTTTGCCTGCTACCATGCCGCAGGTGATAGCTTGCGATAGTCCGGCCAGAATCCTGTTTTCGGGCTCTGACATAAACACCAAAACACCATGGGCAACCCCGGCTTTCGTCTCGTTCAAGGTTCTGTCGAGCTCACCGACAAGCAGCATTTCACACGGGCGCAGGTTCAACTTATGCGGGTGCCGCTCGGAAATTATCACAAGGGTGAAGTAATGCATCTGACGTTTGCTGCCGGTTGTGCAACGCGCGCGAAGTATTTTTTTGATGTTGTGATCGATGTCTATCTCGAAGAGACGACCATAACGATACCCGGGCAGGCTGTTCATGTTCATCACCAGCTTTTGTATGCCCGTGGAGAAAAAATGATTTCCTTGTGCTTCAACACATCATACGAGTTCAAGGCAGACAGTCTTAAACCCGTTGATATTGTAATAAAGTGGTTTTCCAACGCACCGGATGCGAAGTTCACCAATTCCAATGCCAATCTCAATGTTATTGTCTTTGATGCGCCGTCCGGCAGTGCGCCGCCCACTGCCTTGGGCGTGTATCAGGCGAGCCTTGGCTTCAAGACCAGCGCATTGATCGATGTGTCTGCGACGGCCTTCACGGCCATTACCGATGGGGTCACCGAAATGGCCATCGATGTCCCGGCCAACAGCCATTACGATACGAAAATAATATGCAATGCTTTCATCACCGAGATGAATTCGAAAAACTATGGCCCCACATACAAATTGTTCATCCGCATCAGGGATGCCGAGGAACTTTCGACGCAAAACACGATTTGGGATGTTGGTGTAATTTCCTATAACGAGGATAATGTTATCGATAAGAATGAGCTAATAGTCGGTGGCCAGACCCGGCAATCGGGCCAGAAGTGCCGGCTGCTCGTTGAGGTTATGGCCGACAAGGCAGGCTTGCAGATCCCGGCCGGGACGTATCTGTCGTTCAATGTCGTCTATGAATATCACGATTATACCAAGGGACCCTCGCATGTGGACTATGCGTTCAAGGCAGACGCGACCTCCACCCCGGTTGGAAATAAAAATCCCGTGGTAGTTGGCTCTCTCGATTTCCAGCCTGCGAGCACGGGTACAGCGCAATACTGTCTTTACGTTGGCGGTCTGGTGCCGCTGTATTATTCAGGCACAACTATTCTCGAAATCCTAGGGGACGACCTGCAAAATCCAACGATTGTAACAGGCGTCTTTTATGAATATCTTTCGCCGTTGATGGCCTGTGGCGCGCAGAGTGGCCCGGTTCCGCCCTACACGAGGATCATCGGCACAGGCCAGTTCCGAAGAGGGGGAGCGGGTGCGAAGATAACGCCTTTCTGCTATTCCTATTTTACCTCTATCTTCGCCTGAAGTCCGGTTGGATCGCTTATCTAGTGACTAACATGCCAGTTTTTGAATCGACCGCCTCATCTTTTGAGAAATTCTGGTTTCACAGCTGTTTTCTGAATATCGCAGCGTCGCGTCCGTGTTCATGCATTCGTTGTCGAAACGTTCTGGACTTCTTCCTCGCTCTAATTTCTGATCGGGTTCGCTATCACGAACGGAGCGCCGCTAGCCAGTGCCGCAATCTCGAAAAGCATGACCATGAGCCGGGGGCGTCTTTGGATGTTAACTCCACGTTACCCCGCAAAATTCTGGAAGCAAAATATCAGCGCAGGTCGGACGCCGCCGAAGGGCCTGCGTCATTGTGTCTAGCATGGCCGTCAGCGAATCGCGGTCTAGTTCACCCGTAGCCCGCCCGACAATCCGCCCTTTATCGGCAAAATTTCGCTTCAAGAGCAATCGAAAACACATCGCCGCGTTTCTGGCCATCGACACGGACTTGGAAACTCGGGTAGGGGGAAAACAGGGCGTCCATGAAAATCTTGTCCGCACAAAGCCATCCATCGGGACACGCGTTTCGTTTTATTGCGAGCGGACGAAAGTGACATTCATTTTGCGTTGAATGGGGCGTGCGTTCTCGCCAAGCGCGGTAAGCTTTCTCAGCTCCGGCACGGAGATCGTTCGCCTCTCGCCGAGGACGTACCAGATCACGCTCTGCGTGCACGGCGGCGTGGTCAGCGAGCCAGCGTAAGTGTAATAGCTGCTCACCTCTTTTGACAGGAGGTTGGGGAAGTCGATCCACACCGGATCGGACTTGTCACAGACCTTCTCCGGAAGTTTCGCGAACACCGGCGCCAGAACCTGATAGGTTGGGGTTGTGCTGCTAGTCAGCATCACCCCAATCACCGCGTAGTCGTCGGGGCCGCCTCCTTCGAGCCGATGAACGATGTGCATCTCGGCCGGCGCCACGGCACCGTTGATGTGATGTTCGCTCGGGACGTGAAAGTGAAATTGGAGAAGCTTGTAGACATTGCCCCCGATCGTGATCTTGCCGGCGTCGCCCGTCGGAGTGACCAAGATGTCGTGGCCAGTGTTCCGGATGATTGCGTTTCCGGCAACGTAATCGACGTTGATCGCCTCGCCAGACGTGGGCTTCTCCGGCACCATATCGATGGGTGACTGCCTCTCGCCCCCGCACTGGTTATTCGCGATCGGAAGATTCCGCCACTGCGCCGGACCCGAATAGCCGCAGTAGGAGTAACGCGGCGGACACTCCTCGTCGGCGAATGCGGCGGCGGCGAACAGACCGAGGATCAACAGATGGCGTACTCGCACACGAATAGAATGATAGCGCCAACGGGATTTGTAAACCTTGTGATGCCTAAGAGGAAACTGTTCCTCAGCTGTTTCTCTCGACCCATGAGATCAACGCTGTGTAAAAAATGGCGTCAGAAAGATGGAGGAACGAATACACATGCTCTCTATTAAAGCCCTCCGCAAAAATGCCGCCGTTAGCTTGCTTCTATTAATCACGCTCTCACAATCGGCTTATGCTCATGACAATCCCGGTTACTCCCACGATGGCGAGGCGAAAACCTCCAATCCGCAATGGATGACCGGTCTTAGGGACAATGTTCGGTTAAGTGAGCTATCTATTCCAGGGACCCACGACACAATGTCGTTTTATGGCGGAGACATCGTGCAAACTCAAAGCATGAGCCTAGCGAACCAGTTGGAGTCTGGCGTGAGGGTTCTAGATATTCGGTGCCGCCACATCGCAGATATATTCGCCATTCACCATGGATTGGTTTTTCAAAACACTTTCTTTGGCGACGTCCTGAACATAGTCATCGATTTCCTGAAGAAGAACCCCGGCGAGACAGTCCTCATGCGAGTGAAGGAAGAATACGACCCCGCCGAGAATACCCGGACTTTTGAGGAGACTTTTCGAGATTACTACTGGAAGAATTACTCGGGGAGCATCGTAGTACCGAGTTCTGACAATCCAACGCTCGGTGAGGTGCGAGGCAAAGTTGTCATTCTGCAAAACTTCTCAGCAAGTCAAAGATACGGCATCGATTATGGCTCATTCTCTATCCAGGACGAATATAATCTCAGTACGAATTGGGACCTCTACAGCAAGTGGCTTGATGTGAAAGGCTATCTAAAGAGAGCAAACGAGGAAAGCAGGGACACAAAGTTTATGAACTACCTAACTGGTTCTGGTGGGTCGTTTCCCTATTTTGTTGTCAGTGGCCATTCCAGTCCCGGCACGTCAGCGCCTCGCTTAGCTACCGGACGCACAACACCAGGTTGGAGCAGTTGGGAAGACTTTCCGCGCATCAATTGTTTCCTCGGCATCTGCACTATAGCTTTCGAAGGAACTGACGTGCTCACCTATGAAAGACTCGGAGTAGACTACAAGAATCGCGTTGGGATTATCATGGCAGACTTTCCCGGGCCTGGATTAATCAAGAGAACTATTGATCTGGACAGTCAATTTAAGAAAACATCCACACCAACAAAGTTGTTGCGCCACGAGTGACGGGCCTTTATTCTCGATGGTACTCTGATCAAAACATTATGCGCAACGTGCGTATGGGGCGCGGCACGCTGATCCTGTTCTCATAAGCTGGCTCTGAGTATTGTCACCGATGCCGAGATCGAAAACGTGCATGATTGTGACCAACTCGCATGGAACCCAGCTGCAGCGTGACTCACCGACCTATCGACCAGCACGCAATACAGATTCCGTATAGGTCCGGTCTGCCGCCATGCTTGTACATACCCGTCGCCGCACGTGACACGGATGCCATCGAGAGATACGTTGGTAAGATTGTCGCGCGATTAGCGAGGCGCCAGCCGAACAATGCGCTGCTCGTTGAGGCGCATGAACCAGAGAAAGTCGACGTTCGTTTGCCTATATGGGGCTTGCCGGAAGCAGCCGTTCTTCACTACCCGCGACAGGTATGGGTTCATGTCGACTACGGCGCCTATCGGCGCGCATACATCAGAGCATTTCCAGATGTCGCTTTGGCTAGTCTGGTTCTAGACCACGTCATGAATCGGCGAATCGCACGTCTGAAAGGCTTCACGTACTTGAGAACAGTACCAATCTCCAGATTGGCGAATTCGAGCCATGGCGGTCTATCCGAAGGGTGGGGTGTAGAGTATCACAGCTCGCCAAGGATGATGGAACTCAACAAAGCATCCCAAGCCGCCGTTCAATATGCCGATCTTGCTGACATCGTGAAGATGCTTAACATGGAAGGAGGTGGCTCGTTTATGGACACCGTCAACGAGGCTCAGAAACTCGTGGCCTTACCGGATGCTACTTGAACCTCCCAGTGCCGCAGCTGATCTTGGTCTCGCAAGGCGGCACGGCCTGCCCCACGTTTAGAGAGCCCAGCATGAGCGATCCAAATGACCAAACACGTCTCATCGAAATCTTGAGCCAGAGAAAGCGCCAATGTCGCATTGAGCACCGAGCATATGTCGGTTCTCTTGCTCTCCTTATTCCGCTCCGCTGGTTCACGGTAGCGGGCGCCACAGTCTTCAGGAAGCCCGTTTTGCTCGGCAACCAATGGTCTGTTTATGTCGGCGTATTTGCGTTGGTCGCGTCGATCCTGACCCGACTACGTACCGCTCTCCACTGCGATGTCCACCAAGCAGAGTGTCGACGCCTTATTTAGCTTTATCAGAGGCTCGAGACAGGTTTTCAAGCTGCGCATGCCCTCCCGGCATCTGAGATACCGCAACGATTTAAAGACTTGGAGACCAAGTTTGAAGAAGCAAAGCTGAAGACCACCGCGTTTCCCCGACATTCTTTCGTAAACGTGCCGAAAGGGAGGCCGCAAATGCCGCCTACCCCCTTTCTATGACTAGAACTCGATTCGGATAGCGCGGATTTACCTCTTTCGTTTGCCCCTTTTTCTTGCTGCCCAACGGGCCTTCATTAACTGAGAAAGGCGCTTTCTTCCGGCCGCGGTCAAGCCGCCCTTTTTCTTCTTTGTCGCTGTTGCGGAACTGCTATGGCGCTTCTGCCTGGCCCATCGTGCGCGGGCTGCTGCTGCTATTTTAGCGCGAGTTGCAGCTGACACTTTTCGGCGACCTCTTCTCGTTGAGCGTGCTGACGAAGAAGTTCCAAAGATTGAAGCAAGGCGATTCTCAAGGGCGGCCATCTGGCGCCGAATTCGGACTGCTTCCTCCAACTGCTTTAGTGATAGGTCCATACGTAGAGTGACATAGCGGTTGTACAGTTTTCAGCAAGAAACTTCTCGTCGCCGGAACGGCTTTTTAACGGAGGGGACGTCCGCATTTGATTTCGCGTCAAGTGCGCGGAGCGGCTGCTCGATCTAGGGCATTTAGTCGAATATCGCTTGCCAGTAGTCGTGAGCCAACGAAAGCGCAACAATGCAAACCGTTAAAGCCGCAATTGAAGCGTTCCTTAAATACTGTGAGTTCGAACGAAACTTCAGCCATCACACTCTCAAAGCGTACCGGCTCGATCTTGATTGCTTCAGTCGTTTTGCGCTCCGTGAACACTTCGCGGACAAAATTTTCGATATAAGTAGGAAGCACGTTCGCGAATACGTTCGTTGCTTACATCATTACAAACCGAGAACTCAGCGAAGAAAAGTTGCCTCACTGAAGTCGCTCTTTGGGTTTCTTGAGTCTGAGGGTATCGTCGAACTGAATCCTACTCGAGCCCTGCGACTCGACATCCGTATGGGGCGCTTGCTGCCAAGGACAGTGAGTCTCTCGACGTTGCGAGCCCTGTTTGGACAGGTCTACGCGGAGCGCAATTGTCAAGCGCGCAAAACTCGGTTTTCAGACGTCGCCATTCGCGACGTCGCTCTGTTCGAACTGATGTTTTCCTCGGGGATGCGGGTGTCCGAAGTCTCAAACCTGCGGCTGGAAGCGGTTGACCTCGAAAGAAGTGCGATTCTGGTTCGTGGCAAAGGTAACAAAGAAAGACTGATCCCCATCTGCGACAGCGAAGTGCACTCCGCTCTCGCTGCGTACATCGGTATTCAGGCGATAAAACGAAATCCAAATGATTTCTTTTTCATCAATCGATTCGGACGACGGCTCTCCGAGCAATCGATCCGTATGGCGCTGAAGCGACACGCAAAAGCAGCAGGAGTCGAAAAAATCACACCGCATATTCTTCGACACACCGTCGCGACGATGTTGCTTGAGCAGGGAGTCGATCTTCGCTTCATTCAAACTTTTCTTGGGCACAGTTCTATCGTCACCACAACGATCTACGCTCACGTCACCGAAAAGTCTCAGCGCGAGGTCTTGAATCACCGTCATCCACGCCGCCTTTTTGGCATGCTGCCCGCACGCACCTCTAAGGTCAAATGAAGGATAACAGAGAATTATCCGTGCTATTTAGACGCCCGAGTTTTCCATTCAAAGGGGTCGTAATCGTCGCGGATGTAATCGTCACTCATGCTCGGACCGTTGCGCATCTGTGCAGGGATCTCGAGCAGACCGATAATGCGACACTAAATGACCTTTGCGCCGCTGTCCGAAGACTCGGTCTGAATGTTTATCACTATAACCATCCCAAATCATTGGCGGAAAATGCCGACCATCACTCCAATGACATCGTTCTTTCCATTTTCGGCGGCTCCTTTTCACGTAGCCGAATGGCGCTCGTTCCCGCTGTATGCGAATCGATGGGATTATCCTTTATCGGACCGGACGCTTACGGTCGTATCATTTGCCAAGATAAGGAAGTCTCCAAGGCTCTTGCCGTTGAAGCCGGACTACGGGTCCCTTCACATCGAATAATCAGGAGCAAAGAACACCTCCTTAAGTTGCTCGATTTTGGATTGCCGTATGTCGCAAAGCCTCTTTGGGAAGGTAGCTCAATAGGCATTGGATCAGATAGCTTAGTGACTGACCGCCATAAGGGCTTGGAAGTCGTGGAAGGTTTACTCACTACCTTCAAACAACCTATTATGGTGGAAGCTTTTATTCCGGGACGCGAGGTAAGCTACTGCTTTATTGATCCGGTAGGATATCCTCGCCTTAGGGCACTCGGCGAAATAGTTTGGGATAACGACCCGAGTCATTTTGATCACCACCTTTACGATGCAAGCCATAAAGATTCGGGCAACGGACGAAAAGTCGTCCAAATAATTTCGAGAGAATTGGGCATCCATGATATGGAGTCAATGGAGGCGCTTTTGCGCCTGCTTGGCCCAATCGGATACGGCCGGATTGACGGAAAATTCGTGAATGGTGAATTCGTTTTCTTAGAAGCCACACCAGACGCTTGGCTGGGCACGAGCGGTACCTTTGTTAGCAGTTTTGCTGACCACGATCTCTCGTTTGATGAAGTTATTGCTTATCTCTTACTTTCAGGACATTTAATCCCTCAAGATCAATTAGCCAATGACTGAGATACTCTGGATGGTATTTGTGCTGTAAGAGAAAATCGAAGGCTGGCTCTGCCGATGACTTAAGTCCGAAGCGAACCCTCCAGTAGTTAGAATAGCAGGTGTTCTCCAACCCGATGTTCAGTGCGACAGTTCTGAATCGGCTTGCTTTATCCGTCTGTCCTGTTTCGAAGCAAAAGCGCCAAACATTGAAGCACACGGTGACAAAAATGTCCCGATTCCCAAAGCCAGGAGCGCCGAGAATCCGATCGATCACGTTGATAGTGTGGTTCCCGCGCTCTACATCCATCTGCAAGGCGTAACAGATTAAGCAATTGTTATGCAAAGTTAGGCGTGAAAAGTCATCTCCGACGGTAAACAATGCGGTGGTGAGTCTTTCAAGACACCATGATAACCTCGGCCTGCTTGAAAGCAGTTCGATCATCACGCTATTGTTGAAAATGATAGACTGGTCGCGAACATGTGGCCGTAATTCGAGTTCGGCTGTTCTTACGCGCTGCCGAGCGGCCTTGAGCTTGCCTAGGTAGGCGAGATGCATTGCGCCTGCCAGAAGCGAGTACGCGGCTGATTTCCGCAATCCAGCGCGGCGCAAAAGATTCGCACTTTCCAATACGTCCTTAGAACAGCTTGGGAAATCCTCCACGACCTCCGTAAAGCGCAAAACAAATCCGAACAACGGAGAGTTCGCGAAGGTCGTATTTCTTCTCATTTCGGCATGTACCGCGCTTGCTTCCTCTTTCCTTCCGATCGCGTACAGACTTAGGCATTCAATCAGCTTCGCAGCGAGCCGGTCAACCTCCTGGCTAGACGCAACCAAATTTCCAGCAAGCTCTAGTGCCGCGTTGTGACGGTTCATTTCTCCGTAACAGCAGGCCAGCATGGCCATATCGTAGGGCTGCAACTCTTGCAAAACCTCTAGCAACCTGGCTGCTTTGGGGAAGTCGCCCGCTTCATATGACGCCGCAGCAGCCCATCCCACAAGTTCCTTTTTCTCGATCTCCAAAAGATCCGGTCGAGTCAGAGCAACGTCAGCTACCATACTCACGTACAACGTTTGGTTGTGAGCTTGGCGCGCAGAGCGGTCCAGGGTTTTTACAAGATTGCGTAAGGCAAAAACATCTCCGGTTGTGGCACAGAGAGCCACGGCCTGCCGAAGAGCGGAATGTAACGGAGCATTCCCAAATAAGTCGCCGCTGATGACGTCGAGATAATAATCACGTAGTGTGACCGCTGCCAGCTTCAGCACCGCCAGCATAGTCTGTGATGCCGTAATTGCCGCGAGCAAGTCTTCATCGGCAATAGCGACACGGTGGCCTTCAACGCGAAGGTAGCCATCGAATTGAGCAAGCTGCTCCAGCTCAGAGGCAACGCTGGCATCAGTTATCGATGAATCGATTCTTCGCAAAGCTGCAATAAGAACATTCTGATCGACAGCCTCAACATGGGTTGCGACCAAAGCTAGAATAAGACGTCGCTGCGTAGGCAGGCTGGCAATGTTCTTTTGCATGGCTGCCTGCAAGTCGAACGAAGTCGGGACTCCCATGGCATGGCGGACCATCACCCGATATTTTAGCTCTCGAATTATTCGCAGATTTCCATCCCACCGGAACTCTGCCATTGCTTCGACATCTTTACTCTGCGGCGCGTACTTTCTCAGTAGGTAACGGAATTCCCTTACGTTCAGCCTATGAAGATCAAGGATGACCATGGAAGATCCGGTCATCAAATCGAAGATGATTTTCTCGTGTTCCGCAGAGAATTTGTAATCGGGAGTGGTGTATTCGAATATTACGCAACAAGTTGCTTCAGTTGCGCCAATGGAGAGGAAGAATTTTAGGCTTTCCGAATCAATGTTCTGCGTCTCTCGAATTACGAATAACGTTGGTCTGTAGTTAAAGAGGGCCCTAACATAATCTTGGGCCATCTCACACGCGAGCCGACTATCATCCTGTAGAAGGACATCCGGACTGTAACGGCCCCTTTTTAGGAGATTTTCGGCTAACTCGAATCCCACTTTGAAAAGGCCGCCAATTGAAGAAACACCTTTTGCATTTTCATAAACCTGCTTCCAATGGATTCTTCGCCATTCCTTCTTCCGCACAAAATCAGGAAATGAGCGATACTCGCGCCTACCTTTTATTGTAATCAGAGCATAGGGCTCAGCCGCGCGCTGAACAAAGAACCATCCATAAATCCGATCAGAGCGACTCTTGGAGCGAATCGCGGGGTCAACCAATACACAGGTTGGACCATTGCTCGGCAACTGCTCGATGAGTCGATCCGTCAATCTGCTTTTGCCATACCCGGACGGGGATCTGAGGAATGTAACTGTTCCTCTTGCGCCACCTTGAAGGACACGACTGCGTAATGTGTCCAGCTCCTCGGTTCGATTGACAAATTCGAAATGCTCAGGAGGTAGCACGGATAATTCTCTGTTATCCTTCACCGGCCGGGCTGGCAACGCAAAAGTTCCGTAAACAGCGGCACTTTAGCTGGGAACTAAAAGCTCCGAAACTTGTTTTCTCAAGACCACTGCAATTGAAGTCAAACCGTCTTGCAACTGTTTCACTTTAGCGGCGGACTTCAAAAGTTAGCGAATCCCGGGAGGTACAGTGAAACGGCTTGTGAACAGCTTGCACTAACAGAATGTCCATTGAATTGGAACTAACTGTTTCCAAAGTGTTCTTCTAGACAAATACAGTCAACGTGGAGGCAACTATGTTTGTGTCGATCGCTCTTTTCAGCGACTGCGGGGATCTAAATATGAAATCTGCGGAGAGCGAACTCGCGGCTGCTTGTTCGCGAACAGATCTCTGCGCGCAGCGTGGAAGTCCATTTTGGAAAACTCATGTTGTGAGCTCGCTCATATTTGTCGCGTTCGCGAGTGTTGTTTGGTCACAGGGAGAAACGGAGGGGTTGGTGCGTGAATCGAAATTCATCTTCAAGGGCACGGTAAAGAGACTTGAGGCGACCACACTGGCTTCAGTTCAGCCGAACAAGGAGACCGCTGTCGTGAGCGTGGATGAAGTTCTGACAGGGCCTGACGCCCTGCGCGGCTTCACGGGCAGGGAGATCACGGTGTTGCTGAAAAAGGGTGAGTCGTTCAAAGCCCACGAAATTGTCGGCCTATCCATTAGTTAGGCGTCACCATTCCTCGTCGTTATGACTGAACAAGAACGCACTCAAATAAAATCCGAAATGGAAACGAGCCTACGAGAGAGGGTACTTTCTCATTCCGCGCGGTTCGTGGTGGAAGTTTCTCGGAGGCGCGCTCGCGTTCCTTATCGCTGTTGGAGCCATTAGTTACAAAAGCGCTCTTACGGCTATTAGTGCCCCAGCGATTGCCGCTGCCGAGAAAAAAATAACCGACGCTGAAAAGAAGGCTGAACATATCAATGCGGGACATCTGCGATTTACAACAGCATGCAAGGATCTGAAGCGGGACGGATGCAAGGCCCCTGTGCCTCCATGCCCGCAAGGGTTCGTCGATGCTGGCTTCGAAGAAGTTGATACATATCCCGGGCGGGGACTGTGGTTACGGCCACGTTTGCCGCGTGTGCTACAAGTTCGACGACAAATGACGCCTAACCAAGCGATGGAGCGAACGGCGGACCGATGTACGCTCCACTTTTAAGATGACTTCCACACTTTTGCTCCGATCAACGCGCGCCCTCGTCCTCCGTCGCTCATCTTATTCTCGTTAGATCTTAACGTAAGCATTTGTTCCCTTTGTCACATTAGGGCATTTATGGATATCAAGATGCAGGTAGCTATCGTCGGATTTGTGGGTGTGCTCGTGGGATCGGTAGTGAGTATTCTCGGACAGTTCGTAATCACACTTTGGAACACTCGCCGGGCTGATAAAGACAAGCGTTTGCTCGTTACACGTGCGTCGCGCCTCATTGCGGATGAACTCAACAACGCGAACTCCGCCATCATCCAAAGCTATAAGAGTAATACATGGTATTTTGATCCAGACTTCTGCAGCACGGAAGACTGGAAAGAATATCGAAGCACGGTTGCTTCTGCATTACCCTACGTTGATTGGCTATCGCTTTGCGACGGAACTCTTGCAGTTAAGATCGTTCGCGACATACGGTCTCATACTTATGATCCGAATAATTTTTATCTCACCGAACAGACTCGTGGTGTGATCGAAACGCTTGGTCCGAGAGTTGAGAAAGCTCTCATAACCATTCAACCGTATGCAGCCGGCGACCTTCCAAAGCGACGCCATCGACTCAAATCATAGATTGTTGGGCGGCTGCGAACGAAAAAGCGCCGAACCGTTAATTTTAGTAAATCCAAAGTGACACCAGAACTATAGTACGCTGCATAGCGCGCTGTAGGCGTCAATCAGCGCCTGAGGGATTTGAAAACTTCGCTTCGGGTGCTCTTGGTGATCGTTCGGATCAGAATATTGTCGTAAAGGGTTTCGAGCTGCTGTTGCAAAGCCGATTGATCTTGACTGCCTGTGCCACTGCTAGTTCCCGAAGGTTCTCGCGCAGCCGAACTTGCGCCGGAACTATCATTAACAGAGCGGGCCACTTCGGCTTTGGCTTTGAAGAATCTGGAACTTTGCAGTTGGGGCTGCAGCAACCGATTAACATTCTGAACCTTGGTCGACTGATTGGGACAGAGCTGTGGATAGCTGGATATCAAGGACTGGATTCGAGGTGCTAACGCCAGTTGCACTTCTGACGGTGGCGAATTTGAAGATCGGTGTTCTGACACTTACCGGTAACGGTGGGGTAGGTTTGGGGTCGGTGGCCATAGTTATTATGGGCGAGACTGACGGATTACGCGATACGAATCAAGACTTGAAAAAAGGCCGTTAATCTTTAAACGATCTGTATTGTTCGAACCTCCGTCCTAGCTCTCCAACAGTAGAGTTAGCTTCGCTGAGTTAATACACTCGCGCGCCTCGGTGATTTACTGGACAACTCTCACGCCGAAGGGCGCGGGGATCCGGTCGTCGCAAAAACAAAATCGAATCTTGGCGCCTCTTTCACAAGATGTCCTGAGCGATCATTCTAATGGGCGGCGCACCTGGTAGCACACTACCAAATGTTTCGAGTTCGTAGTGATTTCGTGTCACTTGTCGGCGCGGCAGCTTTCATGGGCGACGGGGGTTGAGCGTCTCGTACGTTCTGAGTTCAATGATCATTTCAGCGTGTTCCATAGGCGAAACTGGAAGGTCGCAGAAGCGCGTTTCTCCTGGATCGAGCCCCTGAAGCCGACCATTCGGAACCCTTTTGACACTTTGACAGATGCGCCGACCATGAACCCCAAGCTAACATTTTCGCGGGAGCCCACGTCCTGAACATCGCTTGGCCGAATGCCTGAAGGCCATCAGAAGTGGTTGCAGATATATGAGGTTAAAAACGGCCTACCCGAATAAAGCTCGACATCGTCGCCTAACCAGACGACCCTCAACCCGATTACGTCACCCGACGTTTCAACGTATCTTTGGCCGGACTGAAGAGTTCGTGGGGCTGCACCTTCGCTGAAACACCGCTTAGCGCGATTTCCAGAAGCCAACTGGAGCCCCGAGTCAGCCGAAGTGAGGCCGCTATTCAAAGCGCCTCGTAAGGATGGCTCCCGGTTTCTACGCGGAACTGGATTGCCGTGAAAACAATCGACAATCCATCTGAAAAAACGATGAAACGACTTCCTTTCCTGAACCGAGTAAACACGAAAGTGAAACTAACTCTTCTGTTATTGGCGGCGGCGGTTTTCACGCAATCGCATCTCTTTGCCGATAAAGAGCAAGGCGACGACAATCCGACCGGCGTGGCGGGGGCATTCAATGGATCGATTACTACAGCCGGAAATTATGACCCTTTTACTGGGAATATGCACCGAGAAATTACTGATATATCGGTGCCTTCGAGCGTGGGTTCCTATCCGTTAAAGTGGACACGCTACTGGAATAGCCATGTAACCTCTCACGAACCCCTGGTCGGCGGCGCCTGGAGATTTTCATACCTCGACTACAAGATTTTGTATCAGGGACCGGACCTATTCACGTATTTCCCGGATGGCCGGGCGATCGGTCCGGGGTCTTTTGGAGTCGAAGAAGGGACAGAACTCGGGACCGACAATAACACGACCAACACTATTCATATGCCCGATGGTGGAAAGGTTGTTATACAGCAGCAGGGGGGGCTACCCATAAAGGTGATCGATCCCTACGGACAGACTACTACCATTACGACCACTGGATCGGGCAGCACCAAAACAACTAAGATTACGGAACCGGGAGGCCGCTACCTTTTGGTCAGCTATGACGCAAGTGGAAGTGTGACTCAAGTGCAAGCGTTCGATGGCGTCAATCAGCAGCCTATCCAGTCAGTCATCTACACGTGGACGACCCAGACGTTGTCAATGCCAGACGGGAGTCACCCTGCTTCTTATAAGGTTCTTAACCAAGTTGGTTATAGCGACAGTTCATCTGCCACGTATACGTACGCAGAGGGCAGTTATCCGGTTCCTGTTTGTACCAATCACGGAGAAACGACGGTCCACTCGTATGTCCCATCACTTAGTACAGCGAACGATGTGCGGTACTCAGGGCCCACGCGGCAAATCGCCTACACATATGATACGGGGGGCAATAAGACGAGAATCATCAGTGAAAACCATCTTGTAAATGGAGCTGCTGGGGAAGCAGTTTCAACGATCGCTGGGGTTGCAAACTCTAACACGACAACTGCGACTGAGACACGCGGTGACGGCGCGACGCGGTCATTGTATTATTTTCTAGGTATGAAATGCTTGGACTGCCCACCGAGGGACACGGACCCTTGTCCGCGTGATCCCCTTCCTACAGACGGCAAACTGAGCAGCTACACCGATTTTCTGGGACATACTACGACCCTGACCTACAGCGATGGCAGCACAGATGGCGCACCTGGGTTTATCACCGCGGTCACTGACGCAAACAATCACACCACAACGTATACACGATCGCAGCTTTCCTACGCCATCTTACGCATTACCCATCCGGACGGGAACCATATCGACCAAACGTATACCGACGAAACCAATCCTTATTTTCTTGCCAGTCGAACCGACGAACTCGGTCATACCACGAGTTATCAGCGCGATTCGAATAATCGAATCATCGAGAAAGATTACCCGCACGACGCCGACGAACCTGCATCGTCCGAGACATTCACGTACAATGGCTTCGGTGAAGTTGTGACTCACGGGCTCGCCAGTGGCGGAACCGAATCATTTATGTATGACAGCCGTGGCCTGAAAACGAGCTACACTGACGCCACACAGGGAACGACAACCTACACCTACTATACCAGCGGGCCGTGGACCGATCGGTTTAAAACAGTAACACATCCGGCAAACGCATCTGGTTTTTCGGCGGCAGATACGTACGAATACGATCGTGGCGTCAATGGAAACCCGGTCGCAGGACGCGGGTTGGTCACGAAGGTTATTCATGATGATCCCCTGAGTCCCGGCGTTCATGGAGACGGTAGTTTTGTTACGGACATCTATAATAATTACGGCGATCTGCTCAGCACCACGGACGAACTTGGCCACTCGACAAGCCATACCTACGACGATTACGGGCGCGTATTAACCACGACCACACCGCTACAGTTTCCAGGCGACACTCAGAATCATACCACGACCAACAGCTACGTCCCCACAGGCAAAACCAGCAGTGAAATTACCACCTCTAAATTGCCCTTCGCCACAACATTGCCAAGCGGAAAACAGACTACCTTCGAATACGACGCGAACTGGCGGAAAACTTTTGTCCGCGTAGCTCCGGGGACATCGGACGCAGCGACAACGCAGTACGTCTACGACTCGGGAACCAGTCCCGATGACGGTAGCACGAACATCGATCGCATGACGTCAGTGATTGATCCGCGCGGAAAGGTCACATCGTACGCTTACGACAGGCGGGAACGGCAGATCTGGATCACCGACGCATTGGGCACGTTGGGAGATCCCAACCACACGACATTTTTCACCTTTGATGCACATGGAAATAAACTGACCGAAACTCATCCCAAGCCGGACGCCAATACTCCGGGCGAACTGATTGAGTACCTCCAATATGATGCGATGAATCGGCTGCGACACCTGCGCGTCCATCGGGAGTCAACCATTGTTGACGATACATTTTCTACCTACGACGCAGCTGGGAATTTGGACACGCATACGGACGAAGACAGCAACGTGTACGACTACGATTACGATCTAATGAACCGGCCAACTCAGCTGACTTATCCGGGTCCGAACAGCAAGACCGAGGTCCATATCTACGACGCCGCTGGAAACGTCCAGACTTACACCAATCGAGTGGGCTCTATCCAGGCGTTCAGCTACGATAAGAGAAACCGGCAAACGAATTTTACCTGGACGGATGGCACGACTCACCAATCCACCCTCTACGACTTCGCTTCGCGGAAGACTGATATCTGGAACGACGACGCCTACGTCAAATTCCAATATTATGATGACAACAAACTCAAATCACAGGAAGAATGGGTCACGGCATCAGGCGTTGGCGACAACGTCCACCGTTTTGTAACCTATACCTACGATCCCGACGGCAACCGCCGATCGATCCAATATCCGAGCGGTGTGAAATTCGATTACGATTACACTCAGCGGAACGAGGTCGCCGACATTAAACTGGATGGCCAGACGAACCCGATCGTGAGCTACCTGTTCGATCCGGCCGGTAACATTACGAGTCGCGCCCTCGATAACAGCACGTCAACCGCTTACACACTCGACGCGGCAAATCGCGACACTGCAGTCGTCAATAGTCTCCAGCCGGCGGGGACGACGAAGCGATTCGATTACGCGTACAACAACGTGAACGACATCAAAGCCGTTCAACGAGATTTAGGCACCGGGGACGCCTACGAATATGACCTCACCCAGGAAATCAAGCGGTTCGCCCAAAACGGCACCGTCGATCTGAACAGTGGGACGATCACCGGCCCTGCGGTCGACACGAACATGACTTTTGACGGCTGTGGCAATCAAAAATCGCTTAATGGCGGTGGAACCTTTCAGTTCAATAGCCTCAATCAATACACCACTTATAACGGCATATCGCCGACCTACGATAACAACGGCAACCTTTGGACCTATAATAACTGGAGTTATACCTACGACGCGCAAAATCGACTGCGCGAGGCGCTCAACGCCAGCACCGGGGCTGACGCAAGGTTTTATTATGACGGGTTGAATCGACAGGTCGCACGCGTGGTGACCGCGCCTGGACCGACTCCGACACCTACCCCCACACCCACCGGAACCCCGACTCCGACACCGACACCGACACCGACACCGACACCAACGCCAACCCCGACCGCAACGCCTCCGGCAACTCCGACACCCACGCCGACCCCAACCCCGACGCCGACTCCTACGCCTGGCGGGGGGCAATGTGCTCCAGTAACGTTTTTGGAAAAATTTTCGGTAGTGAGCATGAGTACGACTACTACCGGTGCCACCATCTTTTATACAATCGACGGAACGGCTCCGACTCACAACGGTGGGACAGCTACCGGCTCGACCCAGGTTTACTCAGGATCGGTAACGCCACCGAGCTGCGCCGATACGACCTTCAATGCCATTGCCTACAAGGCCGGATACACCGATTCCAATGTGACCAGCTACGTTTCAAGGCATAGCAATGATCCTGGTTGCGGCGGATTTGGGCCATCTAGAATGTCCTTCAGCCCGACCATGGCCACGACTACGATCTTCAGTGTCTGGGACGGCGACTGGGCGATTCTGGAAGAGTACGATAACACTGGCGCGCGTGTCCAAGGCTATGTCGAGGGCTATCACGGCCTGGTGAAGACGCTCATCGATAACATGTATTATTATCAAGACGAGCTTGGATCGACATCGCACATTGCCGGCTCTAATGGTGCGTTGATCGAATCGTATCAATACGGCGTCTACGGCAAACCTCAGGTATATAACTCAGCCGGTGCTCCCCAACCCGGGGCGACACCAGTCGCGAGAGACCTCTTCACCGGTCAGCGCTGGATTCCGGAAATTGGTTTATACGACGATCGCAACCGCTTCATGTCACCGGACATTGGGCGCTTCCTTCAACCCGATCCGAGCGGCTTTAAAGGTGATGCCAGTAATCTCTACCGCTATTGTGGAAACGACTGGGCAAATCGGACAGATCCGATGGGACTTGCGGACCAGCCGGATTTAGAGGGGATTCAGAACACATTGCGTGGCATAATTGATGAAAAGATACTGAACGGCTTCGGTGCCACGGCGCTTGCGGGAGACTTTCAT
>CAWFFA010000017.1:0-219156 GCA_963814965.1 uncultured Verrucomicrobiae bacterium | reverse complement strand
AATGACTCAAATATTCCGTGAAGGTACACAGTTGTACGTTCGCGGAATAATTGAGGCATTTTGAAGATAACGCGAATTAGCCCGAAACCGCGCTGGGATAAGCCATCGTAACGATCATTTGGAACGTTTTTGGCAACTAGACTACGTCTCGGGGGATTTGCATTGTTGGCCATTGGGTGACTGATACCATCGTGATCTTTGGTGAACTCGCAGGACGAACAGATCGCCCAGCTCCGGGAAGCGATTGCGGCGCAGGAGGCATTACGCACGACGCTCGGCGACGCAACCGTTGAGCTAACGCTTAAACCGCTGCGCAACCTACTCGATTCTCTTCTGTCTCAGCGCACCGATGCGGAAAACGAAACAGATTCGCGAGATGAATTGCTGGCGCAGCTGCGAAGCTACATTCCAGCGCAACTCGCCAACAAGATCAAAGCGACGGGCCAGATCCAGGGGGAACGGCGCCAGGTCACCGTCGTTTTTGCCGACGTTTCCGGATTCACCGCCTTGTCCGAGACTCTTGATCCGGAAGAAGTGGCATCGTTCATGAACGAATGTCTGAGAGATTTGGCCGAGGCCGTCTATCAATACGAGGGAATGGTCGACAAGTTCATCGGCGATTGCATCATGGCAGTTTTTGGTGCGCCGATAGCGCTCGAAGACGATGCCGAGCGCGCGCTCCTCGCGGCACTTTCAATGCGGAATCGAGTCGAGCTATTCAACAAGCGTCGCCGCGACCAGTTGAAAGAGCCGCTTGCCCTCCATATCGGCATCAATTCCGGAACGGTGATAGCCGGAAATGTCGGGAGCGATTTACGCATGAACTACACCGTGATGGGGGACACGGTGAATGTCGCGTCGCGTCTGGAAGGGGCTGCAACCCGTGGTCAGATATTCGTTAGCCAGAGCACCCATCGCCTAACCGCAGGCGCATTTCGCTTTCGCCCACTCGAACCCATCCAGGTCAAGGGGAAGCGAGAGCCGTTGAAAGTTTACGAATTACTTGAGACCAGAGTCCAACCAGAAAAGACCCGTGGATTGGAGGGGTTGGTTTCCCCATTTGTTGGCCGCCAATGCGAATCGGCCGCCATTACCGGAGCATTGGCGGCGGCCAAAACAGGAAAAAGCGCAATTGTACTCGTCTACGGTGATGCAGGCGTAGGAAAGAGCCGGTTGCTCCGGGAAATTCGAGCAAGCAATGCGGATGAGATTACGTGGCTGGAGGGACGTTGCTTCTCTTCCACTCAAACTCTGAGCTACGCCCCGATCTTGGATCTCTTACGAAGGCATATCGGCATCGCCGACGAGCAGCACAGTGACGAGCAACAACACGTGCTCCGGCAGCACGCCCTGACGTATTTTCCAAATGAGCCGGAGGTTTATGCGATCCTGGCCCGGTTACTCTCCCTGCCGCTGACGGACGCCGACGAAGATTTAATCAAGGAAATTGGCGGTGCGGATTTTCGCGCCCGATTGTTCGACATCCTCGAACGGGAACTCATCGGCCTTTCGGCGCAAAAGCCCGTCGCTGCCCTGATCGAGGACCTGCACTGGGCTGACCAAAGCTCGATCGATTTGTTGAATCACGTCCTGCCATTAACCAGGAAAGCGCGGCTGACATTTATTTGCGCCAGCCGATCCCGTCAGGAGCCAGCTGCAATTTGGGAAAAGATGAATCCGGTTCTTGATGGCCTGCGCGAGCATGTCGTGGAGGTGTCGCTTGAGCCGCTTTCGACGGAAGCGAGCCAAACTTTGATCGCGCAATTGCTGGGCGGTTTTTCTCTGCCGCAATCGCTCTCTGCCGATATTGTCCATAAGTCAGATGGCAATCCATTTTTTCTGGAGGAGGTACTTCGTTCACTCATTGAAGGAGGCACTCTCACTTCTGAAGGCGATACGTGGCGAGTTAGTGCTTCAGCGATGGCGTCCGCTGTCCCCGACACGATACAAGGAGTTCTGCTCTCCAGAATCGACCGACTTGCCGAAGAGCTAAAGGTGCTACTCCAGAAGGCTTCGGTCATTGGTCGCGTGTTTTTTTACCGCGTCTTGAAGGTTCTGGCGGCTGATGGCGCTGCGGTCGATGGGCAACTAACGAGTCTGCAGGAGTCGGATCTTCTTCATGAAAGAGCTCGCTTACCTGAGATTGAGTATGCTTTCAAACACGCTCTAACCCAGGAAGTGGCATATCACACGCTGCTCGGGCCGCAGCGAAAAGCGCTCCATCATAAGGTAGGCGAGGCGCTCGAATTACTTTTTCGTGATCGGCTCGAGGAATTTGCCGGCCTCATCGCTTATCATTATTTCTCAGCCGAATCGTGGGAAAAAGCGCTGCAACATCTAGTCCGGTGCGCGAACGCGGCGTCGCAGCTGTGTCTATTTCCCGAGGTTCGAGGCCATTGTCGCCGCGCGCTGGAATGCTTGCGACACCTCGATGAAACGCGTGAGCGCATCGAACAAAGGGTCGATGTGATTTTCCAGCTGATCGATGCTTCCCTTACTTCCGAAGCGCCAGAAAAGAATTTGCGGATCTTGGCTGAGGGCGAGGCTGCGGCGCAATCATTACAGGATCCACTGCGGTTGGCGCGGGTTCAGTTGTTAACCGGACGCGCGCACTATGGTGGCGGAAATCTTCGAGAAGCGATCGATTACTTTCAGAAAGTTCTGGCCTTGGCTCCGGGGCTCGGCGACCCGCGACTGCTGGCCACGCCAGGGTGTGTGCTAGGCGTAACATTCGCCGTGCAAGGTCGCTTCCGTGAGTCGCTGCGTCTGCTCGATCAAACCATCCCGCTGCTCGAGGCCGCGAAAGATAACCACGAGATGCTTCTGGCTTATAGTTATCGCGGTTGCGCTCTCACATGCCTGGGTCGGTTTGCCGAAGGTCTCGCCGACATGAATAAGGCCCTGGAAGCTGCCTGTTCGGCAAACGACCGAAATGGCATGGCCATGGCACACTGTGCTCTGGCGTTTTCGCGGCTTATTGCCGGTGAATACGCTGAGGGCATGGAAAGCTCCCGTCGGTTACTGGAAATTTCTGAAAAAACCGGCGCCGATGTGTTTCGATATGGAAGCAACTCGATGCTGGCGTGGGGCGCATTCCGTCTCAACCAACCGGACGAGGCGCGACACTATTGGAATGCAGCGCATGAGATTGCCAAAGCTCTCGGTGGCCGAATATTTTTCGCTGAGTGGTTCGGAGCCGTTGAATCTGAGTTCGTACTCAAATGCGGCGACGCGGTTGAAGGGCTGCGTCGGGCGGAAGAAGCTTTGGTGCTTTCGCGAAACGCTGGCAGCGTGATCGGCGAGGGTTTGGCCGAATGCACGATTGGCGAGGCTTTAGCGGCCACTCCCGGTCGATGCGATGAAGCCTATTCCCATGTGACTAGGGGCCGCGAAATCCTGGAAGGAATCGGAGCGGAGTATGACCTGGCCAGGGCGGTATTGACGGAAGCCCAGGTGCGCGCTGCATGCGGCGACCGTTTGGGTGCGAAGGTGGCCGGCGAAAAAGCGACCACTCTTTTGCATAACTGCCGGCTTGAGCTCGAGGAAGCAATGGCTCGAAGACTAACGGACGAGCTTAAAGAAAACTGACGTCCGCGTTTGCGCCGTGAATCTTGAACGCTAAAGGCGTTTTCTAATGCCTTGTGCCACGACCAGCCTGATCGTGAAACGACATCTGCGATTTTCTAGTGACGCCAACGAATTCCAAGCTTGGGGCAATCGCTTTGAAAGCCTTGTATGCCAAAACGTTATGGCCGAGCACTGACGGATGCCATGAATCCATACGATGCAGTTCCCTCAGGTCGCTCAGGTTGATCGTCGAAAATGCGTCTGAATATTGAAGGCGCACATTCGAATCGTCTCGCAACATTCGATTTTGCTTGGCTACCATTTTTTGTAGTTCCTCATTCAACATCAAGCCGAGCTGGATCGTAGTTTGCTGATTTTCCGGCTTCAGCGCCGCGAAATATCTGCAAGTGGCGTCGTAATACGGGTAAAGAGCGGAATCGCTGGCGTGAAGAGCAGCGGCCTTTTTCCTTGCTTCGAAAAATGTTTTAAAGTCGGCCAATCCAAAAACGACCACTGCCACGCGGTGATCTTGCGCCTTGGCCCGATCAATCAGCACGCTCAATTCGGCCGTGTAATCGGTTCCGAATTGTTGCGCGATTTGTCGCAAGCGCTTAGCCGGGTTTTTTCGTTCTGTCTCTGAAAGATCCTTTGTCCAATCTGTATTGTTGTGTCCGATCCAAAGCAAAATGACATCGGGGAATCTTTTTGCATGGGCGACCTTTGTAATCTGGCTCGGTAGATTATGCGTGCGGGCCAGGCGCCTGGAAAATTGTTCCGAAGTCTGCCTTGGTGTCACCAGAGCACCGGAGGTACTGTATTCGGTAGCCACCACCGGCGTAACGTGCTCCAATCTTTCGTAGAGACTGTAGACGCTTTGCGGCGACGGATCGGTATCAAGGAACCAATCCCTTTGCCGTTCCGTTCGAGCCCGCCAAAGGATGCTGGCCGGTGAGGAGATGTAGAAATTCTTTGAAAGACTGTCACCAATCACCGCGATGTGCGGAAGGCGTCGAACTAACTCCGCCCGGTCGATCTTGCCCGACTTATATTCAAGGTAATCTGGATAAAATTTCGAAGACGGCGCGGACACGCGTTCCAAATAATCCGAGCTGGTCGCAGTCGCGGATCTCATGAACAAGTGATCAAAAATAAAAGCGCCTCCGAAAAGATTGATGACTGCATCTTCCGCGAGCTTTGTCGGGAGAGACGACTTTGTCACTTGTTGCTGTTTTGCCGCGGGCGGTTGCGCAAGTGTTGGCGACGCGAAAACCGCGCAAATGCTTACAAGCAGCAAGCAGTTAATCGGCCGAACCTTTTCACGCGCGCCCTTGACAAGAGAGAACCGTGCGACGTTCAAGGCAAATCTTCTCCAGCGACTAGAATGATCCAATTGGTAGCTTATTTGATAGCGGGTTGGCGTCCGAAACTGCGCTGCAAGGCCATTGCACTACCAGTTTTCGGACATTGGACATGCCGAAATGACTCAATTATTCGGTGAATCTACACGAGTGCTTCCAGACGGCTGAGCAGGTCTTTCTTGCTCGTCATGCCCGTAACCTGGTCGCGAAGTTGGCCATTCTTAAAAAAGAGGAGCGAAGGAATCGCCCGGATGTTGTATTTTAAGGAAAGGCTCTGGTTTTGGTCGACATTTACTTTTGCAATCTTCACCGCATCGGCCTTTTCGCGGGCGATTTCGTCGAGTAACGGAGCGATCAGCTTGCATGGTCCGCACCATTCGGCCCAAAAGTCCACCAGGACGGGCTTATCGCTGTTGATTTCACGATCAAAATTTGATTCGTCGAGATTGATTGTCCCTGAGTTTTGCATGGCTTTAGGAAAGGTAATTCCAAATCTGCAAAATCAAAATCGTAGCCGAAGTCGCGAGCAAGGCCCAATAAAAGGGCGTCGGGATATCGTCAATCTGAATCTGCGGCGCGGGGTGTGACGACGGTGGCGCGATCGTCATCTTAGTGACCGGCATTTCGACCGCTGGCAAAGCGATCAACGGTTGCGTCTGTTTAATGTCAACGCCCGGTTTGGTTGATGCATGGGCCGGCATTGCGGGGGCGCGGACAGGAGATGGTGAGTTCGAACGCGGCGAAACGATAATCCGCACCGTCTCTTTCTTCGGCTCGGGGGAACCTGTCATACTTGGTCTGACGCCAATTAGGATGCTGTCTTACAGCACCTATGTTGTCACGTCCGAAGTTGATCGCGGTGCAAAAGCTTTTGCGCGAACTTACGCCAGCAAATCGTAGCCGCGCGCGCCGGTGATCCGCTTGATCAGGAATTGTCCAACCGGTTCCGTCTTCGACAAAATGACACGCGCATCGACGTCCGGTGCGTCGGCTTCGGTCCGGCCGATCAATGGCTGGTCGACCAGCAGTTTTAACTCTCGTCCGACTTTTTCTGCCGCAATCTCGTGTGCGATTTTCTGTTGAATCGACATTGCATTCCGGTAGCGCGCGTTTTTGATTTTCGCCGGAATTTGTTCGGGCATCTTGGCTGCCCGCGAGCCGTCTTCGCGTGAATACTGGAACACGCCGAGCCTCTCGAATCTCACGCGTTCAATGAATTCGAGCAGCGCCTGGAATTCTTCGTCAGTCTCGCCGGGAAAGCCGACGATAAATGTCGTTCGTAATGCTACGCTTGGAATCCCGGCGCGAAGTCTGTCGATTAAATTCTCAATGTGAGCACGGGAAGTCTCTCGTCGCATCCGTTGCAGCATCGATTCGTGAATGTGCTGGAGCGGAATGTCTATGTAACGCGCGACCTTGTCGCACTCGGCTATCGTTTCTATCAATTCGTCGCTCCAATGTGCCGGATGGGTGTAGAGAAGCCGCACCCAGAAATCGCCTTCCAGCTTCTGGATCTCTCGAAGTAAACGGGAAAGAGTCGGACCGCGCGAGGAATCGACTGGTTGTCTTGGGCCGGCTTTTTTGTCCCACAGATCCATTCCGTAAAATGTCGTGTCCTGGCTGATCAAATTGAATTCGCGAACGCCCTCGGCCACGAGCTCGCGGATCTCCGCGAGCACCGATTCCATTGTTCGGCTGCGATGTTTGCCGCGCATTTGCGGAATCACGCAAAAAGTGCACGGATGATTGCAGCCTTCGGCGATCTTTACATAGGCGGAATGCGCCGGAGTTAATCGAAACCGCGGCGTATCGTAATCGGGGATGTAAGTCGGCCGTTTATCTGCGAACGCAAGACTTGTCCTGAGCGAAGTCGAAGGGTCGACATTCTCTTCGGCTGCCATCACTCGCTCGACGATCGCGCCCAACTCTTTGATCTTGTCCAGCCCGATGAACGCGTCGACTTCCGGCATTTCCTCGCGCAACTCGCGCGCGAACCGTTGCGACATGCAGCCGCTCACGATTAGTTTTTGGCCGGGTCGCTTATTTAGACCACGCGCATGATGCGCAGACAGAATCGCGTCGATTGATTCTTCTTTTGCAGAATCGATGAACGCGCATGTGTTTACCACCAGCACGTCCGCGTCGTCAGCCGAGGAAGTGATTTCCATGCCGCGCTTCAACACACTTCCGAGCATGATCTCGGCATCCACCAAATTCTTGGCGCAACCGAGACTGACCATGCCGACTTTCGTGCTCATGATGCAAAAGCCACTGCCGTGGCCGATTACTCGACGGTGACGTCTTCGTCGTCACCGCTCACTGGCTTTCCGTTTTTCGTGATCCGAATTGCGTCGCGATCCAAAACGCGGACCGCAATTTTTTGTCCGCGAAATTCAACGGTTCCGTCGGACGGCGAAATCCAGCGTTCAAATGCGGGCTGCGAAGATCCGTTGTCCACCACAACCTTGATGTAGGTTTTCTTGAGCGGTTTGATTGCAATCTGATTTGGACCTTGCGCCTCAGGGGCTTTTTGAGTCGCTGCAGCTCTGGCCAAATCTTCCGGCTTCACCGGTTCGGCTCGGCGCACTTCAGGTTCTTTCGTCGGCGCGACGCTGGGCTTTGCGGCCGGGTTCGCATTCGCGAAAGCCGGCACAAACGCTTCCGGTGGTACAATCGACGGCGCTACGGTTGATACTGGCGGCGCGGGTTTTTTCGTTGCTTCGACCATTGCCACAGGAGCCTGAGACGGCGCGCGAGTCGGAGCCTGGGCCACAGGCGAAGGCGCTCGCGACGGAGCTTGGGCAACGGGCGCAGGTGTGCGCGATGGCGCTTGAACTACGGGGGCAATGGTCGTTGCAGGTGTTTGTACCGGCAGTTGCGGCGGTGCGGTTTGGGGTGGGGCCGCTTGTACTTGTGAAGGCCCTGTTTGGGCCTGCGGCGCTTCGGACGACGTCGGTTGTGGAACACCGACCATCTGATGCGGCGAAATTCGTTGGATATTCAAAATCAATCGCATCGCCACGAAGCCGACGATGATCACGCCGATCGCAATCAGCAACGGAAACGGCGAAGAGCGATTGCGTGAGCGCGGCATTCGCGCGGCGGCGGGCGGACGCGTCGGACGAACGCGGCGCGGTTTCGGAGCCGGTTGGTCTTGCAGATAGGAATAACCATCCACCGTCACTTGTTGCGACGTTTCGAAAGCATCGAGATACGGCGAAACATCCACATCCAGAAACTTCCCGTAGATCAACAAGAAGCCTTTGGCGTAGGCCAGACTTGGAAATTGTGAAAAATCGTCGGCCTCAATTTCCGCCAGGCGGGACGGTCGGATTTTAGTCAGGCGCGCGGCTTCATCGAGCGTGAGCCCTCGCGCTATTCGCGCGTCTTGAAATTTCTTGCCCAGACCTTCGATTGTCATGATCGGTTTCGCCGGCTAAACGGCGGCATCAAGATCGACCAGGATCTCTCGCGGTTTGGCGCCTTCGCCGGGACCCAAAATACCGCGCTGCTCCAGAATATCAACGATGCGCGCCGCGCGGGTATAGCCCAGTCGCAACCGTCTTTGTAGAAGCGAAGTCGAAGCCCGTTTTTCCTGCCGAATAATCTCCAAACATTTCTCGACCAGCTCTTCATCTTCTTCACTGACCTCATCTTCGGCTGAACTCGACGCCGCTTGAAGCTTTTCGTGCATTGCGGGATCGAACGTGGGCAGGCCTTGTGCTGAAACGAATTCCACCAGCCGTCGAATTTCTTCATCGGTGACCAGCACGCCTTGCGCGCGAATCAATCGCGACGCGCTCGGCGGCAGATAAAGCATATCGCCCTGTCCTAACAATCGGTCCGCTCCGTTCTCGTCAAGGATGACGCGGCTGTCGATCTTGCTCGCTACTTGAAACGCGATTCGGCTCGGAATGTTGGCCTTGATCACGCCTGTGATCACGTCCGCGCGCGGCGTTTGGGTTGCGACAATTAAATGAATTCCGGCCGCGCGGGCCATTTGAGTAATCCTCGCAATCGCGCTCTCCACATCTGCCGGCGCGGTCTGCATCAAATCGGCCAGTTCGTCGATCACGACTACCACGTACGGAATTTTTTCCGGAATCGGAGTCTCGTCTTCGCGCGGGACTTTGATCTCGCCTGTGTCCTGCACCGGAGTTTCATCCATCCCCGCTGCTGTTTTTTTCTTGGGGCGCGCGTTGAAGCTGATGATGTTGCGCACGCCGACGCGCGCGAACATTTTGTAACGTCGCTCCATTTCGTCGATCAGCCAACGCAATGCGAGTAACACTTTCTTCGGGTCGGTCACTACGGGAAACGCGAGATGCGGCAGTGCATTGTAATGCTGCAGCTCGACGACCTTGGGATCGATCATGATGAAACGCAGCTCTTCCGGTGTGAACCGAAACAGCATGCTGGCCACCAGCGCGTTGATGCAGACGCTCTTGCCGGCGCCTGTGGTGCCGGCGACCAGTAAGTGCGGCATTTGGGCGAGATCAGCGATGATCGCTTTCCCGTAAACGTCTTTGCCGAGCGCGAGCGGGATTCGACTCTTCGCTTTTGCTTCTTCCCAATCCGCCGACTCGAGCAATTCGCGCAAGGTTACCGTGACTTTGCGCGTGTTCGCGAGCTCGATGCCAACCGTGTCCTTGCCGGGGATGGGCGCGAGAATATTGATCCGTTCGGCGCGTGTCGCGCGCGCGAGATCGCGCTCGAGACTGACGATCTTGTCCACTCGAACGCCTTTCGCTGGATAAACTTCGTAGCGTGTGATGGTCGGACCTTTGGTGATATCGCCCGGTGCGACTGCGATTCCAAATTGTCCGAGTGTATCGATCAATGTTTGTTGAACGCGTTGCAATTCGCTTGGATCGGCGCCACCGCGTCCTTCAGGATCGTGTTCGTTCAACAAATCGAGGCCCGGTACAGTGTAATTCTTTCCATCCCACGCGCGACTCGTTAGGCCGGCGGTGGTCCGAGCCGGACTGGCACCTGATGTCGACCTTGATGATGCCCGACGCAATTCTGCAAGCGACGGTTTCTTGCGTGCGGTCACCGATTCTTCAGGGAGAGCAGTGGTATCGACAACCTTCGGCGCAGGGCGGTCCGCCAGTTCTTCCGGCGACATAAACGCCCCAGCCGGTTCGGGAACAGCCGCGCCTTTTTTCTTTAGCTGCTTTTCAATCGAGCGCCGTTGCTTGGCCAATTCACGTTTGCTGATTTCGAGTTGTCCTTTGATGTCGGCGTTGCGCATCTGTCGGCGCACGCGCCATTGATGCAGTCTTGCGAATGCAGCGCGCGAGCCGGAGACCGTTTGCTGCACCAGGTGAATCGGACGCAGTCCGGTCATCAAAATCAGGCTCGCGGCGTAGATTGCGCTGAGCAGAATGATCGATCCCACCTTACCCATCGACGTCAGTAGCAACGTCTTTCCAAAAACGTAGCCGACCCAACCACCGGGTCCCTGAATATTGAACGCCGTTCGCCAGCCGCGGAAATGCGTTGTCTGCAACTGCAGCAAACATGCGCCCGACGCGATAAAGAGTACGGTCCATGGTAGCCGTGCGACCAGGCGCACGTTGGCGTGAAACAACTTCATCGCTCCAAAAAAGAGAAGGGCGCCGGCGAGGAGATAGGAAGCGGCACCGAGTGTGAGATAACAAAAGCCGGCCAGGATGGCTCCGAACGGGCCGATAAAATTTTGGGCCGGCTTATTGGGCGGCGAGAGATAGCTCCACGGCACCCAGGAGGGTAGGTCCTTGGGATTGTAGGAGATTAGCGCCAGGAAAAGTAACGTTCCGACGCCGAGTAAAATAATGGCGACGACTTCATTCCAAGCGTTGTTCTTTGAGCTGCGGGACACCGGCAATCGCTGATACTAATGCTGCATGCTGAGGTTTATTCAACAGCGCTGTTCAATCTCTTGCTCGTGCTCTTACTCATAATCCTAATCCGAGTGAATCGAGCATGAGCATGAGCATGAGCAGGATCAAGAGTAGGAGCATGAGATGAATCGGTTCCTCTTTCATCTTGCCTGACACGCACCTGCCCGCTTACTGTCCGAGCGCATCATGCATTTGGGTGTTCGCGAACTCGCCGCCACAATTTCAGCCGTCGCAGTGATTTTCTGTTGTTCCTGCGAGAAGCATGGCCTCGGAGAAGACCCTGAAGTTCAAAAGGAACACGTCGATCAGGCTAAGAGTGGCGAAGAGAACGTTGCTGCGCCGAACAAAGCGGACGTTCAGGAAAGCGCGACTCCGAACCGCACGCCGGCCGAATTTTTCCCCAAGAGCACGCCTTCGCCCTAAGGAAGATTCGTTATGGCCAAGCATAATTATTTGACGTCGCCGCCTAATCTCACGGGCATGCCGCCCGGCGTGCCTTACATCATCGGCAACGAAGCAGCCGAGCGTTTCTCCTACTACGGCATGAAGTCGGTCCTGACCGTTTTCATGGCGCATTACATCCTGAACCAATCCGGCCTGCTCGCGCCGATGCGGGAGAACGAAGCGTACATGTACACGCATTACTTCGTTTTCGGAGTCTACTTCCTTCCGATACTCGGCGCGATCCTGGCTGACGGCTTTCTCGGCAAGTATTGGACGATCCTCTCTCTGTCGATCGTTTACTGTTTGGGCAACCTTACTCTCGCCTGCATGGCGACGGTGTGGGGAATTGGCATCGGCCAGCGCACGATGCTGGCCGCCGGGTTGTTCCTGATTTGTTTGGGCGCAGGAGGAATCAAACCGTGCGTGTCAGCGAATGTGGGCGATCAATTCGGCGAATCGAACAAACATCTGCTCTCGAAAATGTTTGGCTGGTTTTATTTTTCGATCAACGCTGGTTCGTTCATCTCCTCAATCCTTTGTCCCTGGCTTCTGGCCAATCCGAAGTACGGACCAGGTTGGGCGTTTGGAATTCCGGGTATCGCGATGGTGATTGCCACTTTGTTTTTCTGGGGCGGTCGCAAAAAAATGGTCCACGTGGCGCCGGCCGGTCTCGGTTATTTAAAAGAAACTTTCAGTAAGGAAGGTCTTCTCACCCTGGGTCGCATCGCGATGGTGTACTTTTTCATTTTGTTTTTCTGGGGGCTGTGGGGAATGAGCAACGGGGCTGAGTGGACTTTGCAGGCCGAGAAGATGGACCTGCACTGGATGGGAATGGATTTGATCGCGGCTCAGGTGCAAACCGCCAATCCAATTCTGATTTTACTTTTCATTCCGCTGGTGAATTACGTGATCTATCCGGCGATTGACAAAGTTTTCCCGCTGACCCCGCTGCGAAAGATCGGAATTGGTCTTTTCATCACCGCGCTTTCTTTCGTTGTTATCGTAATGATCCAAGGGTGGATCGACGCCGGCCAGAAACCTAGTATCAACTGGCAACTTCTCGCCTACGTCATTCTCACTCTCGGCGAAGCGATGGTTTCAATCACTGGCTTGGAATTTTCTTACACGCAGGCGCCCAACTCGATGAAGAGCTCGGTGATGGCCTTGTGGCTTCTCACTGTCGCCTCAGGTGAGCTTTTCGTCGGTCTGGTCAATAGGTGGATCCTGGGTGGCGGGCAGAAGGTAAGCGCATATCAGTACTTTACCTTCTTCACCTGGTTGATGTTTGGGGCCGCTGTCGTCTTCGTGATAGTGGCCTGTTTCTACAAGGGACGCACTTATCTGCAATCACAGCTCACTCCGGACGAAGTTGCGACCGAACCGATCCTTCACGGCGGCACCCCGAGCTGAAATAATATGAAAATCGCTGTCGCAGTCGCGTTCGTATTGTCGTTGTCGATCTTCGGGGCGTTCGCAAACCCGGCTGATGACGAATTCGAGAAGATCGCGAAGGATTACGTCGAAAATTATCTGGCTTCGCATCCTGAAAACGCGACCGAGCTAGGTGATCATCGATTCGACGGCGTGCTGAGCGATTACTCGGTGGAAACGCGCAGTCGGATGCTTGCCAGCGCGAAGCAATTTCGCGAGGCGCTTAAGAAATTCGAGGATTACAAACAGCTGACCGGCGCCAATCAGGTCGACGTTCGGATTCTGCGCGACAATGTCGATCGCGAGATCTTTTCCCTAGAGGAGCTGCGCGAAGCGGAGTGGAACCCCCTCGTTTACAATCAAAGTCTGGCCAACAGTTTGTATTTGCTGGTGGCGCGCGATTTCGATTCTGCCGAAAAGCGCATTCCAAATTTACGGCAGCGGTTGGAGGGAATCCCGATCGTGATCAAGCAGGCGGAGGCAAACCTGCAGCATCCGCCCAAGATTCACACCGAAACAGCAATCGAGCAGGTGCAGGGTGCGATCAATCTGGTGCGACAGGGGCTCGACCCGCTGTTGAATCAGGCGCCACAAATGAAAAAGGACATCGCGCCGATCCAGGAAAAAACGGCGCTGGCCCTGGAAGATTACAAAAAATGGCTGCAGCAAGATTTGCTCAAGCGCGCAGACGGCGATTTCCGAATTGGAGCGGACAAGTTCCGCAAGAAACTACGGTTCGCGCTCGCGTCCGACTTGTCGATGGAAGAAGTGATGAAGCGTGCGCAAGCCGAGCTAGCCCAGACTCAAAACGAGATCTATGAAACGGCGCTGCCGTTCTACAAGAAATATTTTCCAAAGGCCGATCAGAAGACACTGGCTGACAAAAAGAAAGTCACGGCCGCCGTCCTCAACAAACTGGCCGAGCAACATCAGGACGACAATACGATCGTCGGCTATGCGCAAAAAGTTGTCACTGAAGCGACCGATTTTGTAAAACAACATGACTTGGTGACGTTGCCCACTATTCCGCTGGACGTTGTCGCCATGCCGGAATTCAAACGCGGCGTTGCCATTGCCTATTGCGATTCGTCCGGCCCGCTGGAAAAAAACGGTAAAACGTTTTTCGCGATCTCGCCGACGCCGAGAGATTGGCCGAAGGAAAAAAAGGATTCGTTCTTTCGTGAGAACAACAATTATTTCCTGCGCGATCTGACGGTGCATGAAGCGATGCCCGGTCATTATTTGCAGCTTGCCCACTCGAATGAATTCAAAGCGCCGACCCTGGTGCGCGCAATTTTCCAAAGCGGGACGTTCATCGAAGGTTGGGCGGTCTACACCGAGCAGGTGATGGCGGAGCAGGGATACGGCGGACCGGAAGTGAAAATGCAGCAGCTCAAAATGAGATTGCGCGCGATAGCCAACGCGATCCTGGACCAAAGCATCCACGCCGGGAACATGACCGAACAGCAGGCGATGGACATGATGACGAAGGAGACTTTTCAGGAACAAGGTGAAGCGACGTTGAAATGGAAACGCGCCCGTCTCACCTCCGCGCAGCTCTCCACTTATTTTGTCGGTGTCAGCGAACATCTCGATCTCCGCGACGCGGCGAAGAAAAAGTGGGGCAAGGACTTCGACCTCAAGAAATACAACGACCAGGTGATTTCCTACGGCAGTCCGCCGGTGAAATACGTCCGCGAGCTAATGGGGTTATAACGACGTCGCAACGCGCCGTCGCAATGACGAAGCACGAATGTCGAACGTCGAAACAAATCCGAATGTCCAAAATTCCGGATCCTCTTTGCATTGATTTTCGGATTTTTGAGATTGTTTCGGATTTCGAAATTCGAGTTTCGTATTTAAATCGTTATTGGTGATTTATGTCATGCCGAAGTTAGCCACCTGGCTCCGCGAGAAAGACGAAAAATGGTTTGGGCCGTTTTTCGCGAAGCATCCTGAGATCGAGATCTGCGATGCGCGGGAAGGTGATGTTTCGATCGGAGACGCCGACGGCGTGCTGTTGACCGGAGGCTCCGACATTGCGCCGGAGTTTCTGAAGCAACCAATTCCCGATCCGTCCGTGCTCGAGCAAGATGTCGATGCAGCGCGTGATCGCTGGGAATTCGAGGCCGTTGATCGAGCGCTCGCCCGCGGTCTTCCGATCCTTGCCATTTGCAAAGGGATGCAACTTTTCAACGTCGCGCTCGGTGGCACCCTGAAGCTCGACATTCCGGGCCATAAATTACCGGAACAAAAAGATCACGACATTCAGCTTCTGCGCTCCGACACAAAGGTGGCGCATCGCTTCGACAAGGTGAACAGCTCTCATCACCAGGCGGTCGATTCGTTAGGTCAGGGCTTCGCAGTTGAATCGTGGTGCGCTAATGACGACATCATCGAGCAAATCCGGCTCCGTAATTATCCGTTTGCGCTTGGGGTCCAATATCATCCTGAACGCGGCACGATTTACGATTCTCTCTTCGAGGACTTCTTTGACAGAATTAACAAAATTTACTGAATGATTTCAGAACCGGGTTTTGTCCATTCTGTTCATTCTGTCTAAAGCATGTCCACGCCGCAAAACACCATCGCGATCGTCTACGACTACGATCAAACGCTCAGTCCGAGCTATATGCAGGACGACGTAGTCTTTCCTGCGTTTGGGATCGATGGACCGAAATTTTGGACACGGTGCCACGAACTGGTGCGCGATCATGGCTACGACAACGAGCTCGCTTACATGAAAGTGTTGCTCGACACGTTCGGGATGGATCGCCCGAAAAATTCAGAATTAAAGAAGCTCGGCGCCAAGCTGAATTTTTACAAAGGTTTGCCCGAAATGTTCGAAGAGTTTCGCAACGGCCTGTTGAGCGCGGAACACGAGGCGCAGGGTGTAACCGTTGAGCACTACATCATCTCGTCCGGCCTGAAGGTATTGCTTGATGGCAGCCGACTTCAGCCGTACGTGCGCGCGATTTTCGGTTGCGAATTCGACGAAGACCAGGACGGACGAATCACCTTTCCACGTCGCGTCATTAGTCACACTCAAAAGACGCAATTCCTGTTCCGGATTAACAAAGGCCTGCTCGACATGTCTCAAGACGTAAATGATCACATGGAAGCCGATATTCGACCGATTCCGTTTTCGAGCATGATTTACATCGGCGACGGACCGACCGACGTGCCATGTTTCACCGTGATGAGGAAAAACGGCGGCCAGGCCATCGCCGTTTACAATCCGGACGATCCGGAGCGTGCCGGATTCCGAAAGTGTTATCAGCTCTCAACTCACGCCGACCGCGTCAAGCACATCGCGCCGTCGGATTATCGGCCGAATACGCACCTCCGGCTCTTGCTTGAACAAATGGTCGAAGAGATCGCCAACCGCATCGTCGAGCAACGCAAGGTCGCGGTCGAAACCGGCACGGTTCGCGCGCCGAAACATTAGGTCTTTGTAGCCACGGCCGTGTCAGCCGTCGAACGCCTCACAGAAGCGTGGCTACATTTTTTAGATCCGCCGCGCGCTGGAGCGCATTCGAAAAACTATTTTGTCCAAGAACAGGTGACTTTCGATCCTGATATGCAATTGGCGGCTTGGTTAGATCGTTAATTTCAAATTCTGCGGGAACGTCGCCCATCACTTTGCTAAAAAACTTGGTTTGGGTCTCGGAAAACGGAAAGCAGTGCCACAACGCGTAGGAATTCAATCCGTTATTGAGCGCCGTTCGCGAGACCGTCGAGGAAACCGAATAGACCGCTTCGATCTCGGCGAAATGACGCAAAAAATACAAATCGGCGACTTCGCGATCATCCTCGATTCGAAAACCCTCGAACTCGAGTCTGGCAGCTTCGCCTTTCTCGAACGGATGAGGGCGATAGATCAAATCGCGCCCCGGATAATTCCGGCGAATGTAATCGAGACAGCGATTCAAGCGTTCGATGTAAACTTCGGGCGGCAAATTCCTGACAAGCAGAAATGGCGTTCCGAAGAAAATCACCCTGCGATGGTTTGCACTGGATTCGCCGCCGGTGGTTTTGCTGAATCCCGAAAAATCATGGAGCTCTGCGATGCTTGGAAAACGCGAGGGAATAATTTGGTGTTCGGCACGGGCGGGCAGTTCGCCGCCGCTATTGCTCATGAAAATGACGACATCGAAAATTTCTTCCGGATCCTTTTGCAAACGGCGTAAGCGCACCCCGTCGCCGCCCGGATTGATCCGCGGTTTGTAATGGATCGTCCGCTCGATGCCGGCCATTGGTTCGACGAACCGGTTTTGTAACCAGCCTGAAGTGGTAAAACGGTACCGCGCGCGGTCTCCAGTGCGCGTCAGTTCGCCGTAAGCTTTTTGCGACACAGACAAAATTTTGTAAACGTCCGGATGCGCCGAGAGCGCGGCATTGCCCAGGCCGAGCAAACCGGCGAGACAAAGCAAAACGTCATTGTCGGCATCGATCGGCAACGCACCGACACCGCGTTGTCGGTCCATGTTCTCGCGGTAAAGCCGCGGCAAATCCTTCAAGCCGCGACAGGTTCGCACCTTTGGAAAGGCATGAACGTCGGCGAAGCCGCTCACAAATTCACGCCAGTTTGCGTTTTCCCACCATTTCGATTCTTCACGGAGGAGGTGGATTCCACCGGAAAACCTTTCCCTCAGCGCATCCGCCGCTACCAGCGCGTTCGGCAACCGGTCCGGGCGGGAAATCACGATCCAAAGTTTCGGTCCTTGCGACATTTCTAGACTCCGCGCTGGGTCGGCGTCCAAATGAACTTGTGCATTTGGAGTTGGAAGCGGACGTCGAGCTTGTCGGCCAGGATCCATTCCACAATCTGTCGAGGATCGATCCGGCCAAAGATCGGCGAAAATAAAACCGCTCGGCAGCGTTTCGTTAAGTCGAACTTCTGAACTTTTTCACGCGACCATTCGTAATCTTCGCGCGAACCCATCACGAACTTCACTTCGTCGCGTTTGGTCAGATGCTCGATGTTCGACCAAAGATTTTTTTCAACTTCACCGCTGCCGGGCGTTTTCAAATCCATGATCCGATGCACGCGAGAGTCGACCTTTGAAATGTCGTGGGCGCCGCTGGTCTCGAGCAGAAGGGTGTGGCCGGCGTCACATAGCATCGTCATCAACTGCAGCACGTTTTCTTGCAGCAACGGTTCGCCGCCGGTGATCTCAACCAATGAACAATGAAAACTGGCGACGCGATCGATGATTTCTCTTAACGGCGTTTTCTTGCCTTCGTAAAAGGCATATTCGGTGTCGCAATAATTGCAGCGCAGATCGCAGAAGGTGAGCCGGACGAAGACGCAACGCTCGCCCGCCCAGGTGCTCTCGCCCTGGATCGACTCATAAATCTCGTTGATCGTGAGCGTCTTTTCGTCCATTCGACTCCGGCTTAAATCTATCAGATCATCCAGTTTCATGCACAATCGGATCGACGACCTTTCCGAGCGCTTGCGGAAGGCAAAACGCAAAGGCTTCATTCCCTACATTTGCGCCGGAGATCCGAACCTGAAACGGACCGTCGATCTTGCACTCGGGCTGGAGAATGCGGGCGCAGATCTGCTTGAGCTCGGATTGCCATTCTCCGATCCGTTGGCGGACGGAATCGTCAATCAGCTAGCGGCCCAGCGCTCCCTTCTTGGGGGAGCGACGATTCGCGGCGTTTTCGATTGTGTGCGCGAGATACGGCGCAAGTCACAAATTCCGATCGTTCTTTACAGCTATTTGAATCCGATTTTCCAATTCGGGACCGAGAAATTTCATCGCGAAGCTGAAAATGCCGGCGTTGATGGATTATTGATTCTCGATTTGCCGCCCGAGGAAGATATCGATCTTCCGAGCGGTAATGTTGTGCATGTTCGGCTGATTGCTCCAACTACGCCGCCGGATCGGATCGAAAGAATCGCCAAGAGCGCGAAAGGTTTCCTGTACTATGTCTCGCGCGAGGGCGTTACTGGCACCCGAGACTCAATTGCGAGCTCGTTGAAGGAAAAAGTCTCCGAGCTGAGGAGACATTCGAACCTCCCGATCGCAGTCGGGTTTGGAATTTCAAATCCGGACCAGGCTCGCGAAGTTGCCCAAGTGGCGGATGCAGTCGTCGTCGGCAGCGCGATTGTCGATCTGATCGCGAAGCATGGCGACAAACCGGAAATGATCGAGAGAGTCGGCGCGTTTGCGAGGAACTTAGCTGAAGCCGTCCACGGCTAATCAGTCATTCCGAGCGGAGCGAGGAATCTCACACTCGGAGTTCGGATCACCCAAAGTACAAAGTGTGATCAATCAGCTTGTGGAAGATCCCTCACATTCGTTCGGGATGACAAGATCAGATTCCGCACTTCTGCCGCGCTTCGGCGATATTCGATTTCTTGCGGAGAAGCGACCCGAGATAGCTGTCTGTTAGCGGGGCGTTGTTGATTCGAATCAGATTTGCGGGCGTTTCCAATCGCGAAAAAATGGCGTTCGCTATTTTCGCGCGCGGCACTTCTTTTTCGCCGTAGCCCATTCCGATATTGCTCGACCAGAAGCGCACGTACTCGCCATCGGGATGCTGTGACGTTCCGAGAAAAATTACAGAATGACCGCTTTCGAGTTTTCCGACATTGTTGTTCCAGAAAATCTTCATAAAGTCGCCCGGCTGTGCCTGCGAGAAATCGGTAAAGTTGTGGCCGAGTCCAAGCTCATAGAACAATCGCGCCGTACCCGGGCCGTTCGCGTTCCAGCGCCCCCAAACGCCTTCGCCATCATGCTGATCGCGAATGATCAATTGATTTAAGGTGGAGAAATCGAGCTGCAACTGTCCACGATCACGCAACTCCTCGATTGTTCTAATGAAAACCAGATAGGTCGCGCCCGAGCAGAAACTCACGTACGGTTTCGTGGGGATGACAAAAAATTTTCCGGATTCGAAATGCGCCGAAGACTGCAGCTTAATTTTTGCGAAGTGAGAGACTGAATATTTCCCCCCACTGGGCATTTTGTGCACTTGGTCGAGAATGAGCGAGTTGAAGGTGGCGCCGCCGGTGGAGCCGGCTAGGCCGCAAACAAACAGGAGCGCGACTAGCTTGCGCATAGCCGGGGAATAAACGGCAAAATTTGGATTGAGCAACGCCGCGTTGGTTGCGGCTGCGGGCGGCCACCGCTACAATTCCAACATGCTGCGCTTCACCAAGATGAACGGCGCCGGCAACGATTTCGTGATGATCGATAATCGGGCCGGCGAAGTTCGACTTGAACCCGAGCAGATCGTGCGCATTTGCGACCGCCATCGCGGTGTGGGCGCCGACGGCATTCTGTTGTTGGAGAAAGGGTCGAACGGCGCGGACTTTCGGATGCGCTACTACAATCGAGACGGTGGCGAAGCCGAAATGTGTGGAAACGGCGCGCGCTGCTTTGCGCGGTTTGCCAACAAAATCGCAAAAGCGCCGGCGAAAATCTCGTTTCAAACGCCGGCCGGTTTGATTCGCGGCGAGCTGCAAGGTGAATTGGTCACGTTGCAAATGAGCGAGCCGAAAGATCTGAGCCTCGATATCGACGTTGTCGCGAGCGGTTCGAACGAACATGTGCATTTTATCAACAGCGGTGTGCCACACGTGGTGGTTCCAGTTTCGATAGTAGCGGATGTCGATGTTCGGAAACGCGGCGAAGCGCTTCGGCGGCATGCGAAATTTTCCCCGGCTGGTGCGAACGTGAATTTTATCGAGAAGCGCGGCCCGAAGAAGATTTCCATTCGGACTTACGAGCGCGGCGTTGAGGACGAAACGCTCGCTTGCGGAACAGGTGTTGTCGCCAGTGCGCTTATTTTCGCGGCGACCGAGAAAGTCGATGGACCGATCGGCATCACCGTTCGCAGCGGCAGCGAATTGGCTGTCGATTTTAAGCGTGCAGGAGACCAATTCACAAACGTGACTCTGACCGGCCCGGCCGAGTTTGCGTTCGAAGGAACGATCGACATCTGATGTTTCGCGGCACTTTCACTGCGGTAGTCACGCCGTTTCGCAACGGAGACGTGGATTTCGCTGCACTCGACAAATTAATCGAATCGCAAATCGCGGCCGGAATCACTGGTATCGTCGCGGTCGGAACGACCGCCGAATCGCCCACACTGACGCATGACGAGAAGCATGAGATCATCGAGCGCGTGATAAAGATCGCGAAGGGTCGATGCCAGGTGATTGCCGGGGCGGGAACTAATTCCACCCGCGATTCAATTGAAGCGGCGAAGTTCGCTGAAAAAGCCGGCGCTGATGGAGCCTTGCTAGTCGCGCCCTACTATAACAAGCCGAGTCAGGAAGGATTGTTCCGGCACTTCAAGGCGATCGCCGACGCAACAAAGCTGCCCGTGATGCTTTACAACATCCCCGGCCGATGTGGCGTCGACATTGGCCCGGACGCTGTTGTCCGGCTGGCGGAAAGTTGTCGTAACATCGTTTCGATCAAAGAAGCGAGCGGCAGCGTTGATCGCGTGGCGGAGTTGCGACGCCGATTGCCGGAGAAATTTACCATCCTAAGCGGCGACGATGGATTGACGTTGCCGTTTATGTCAGTCGGTGCGGTTGGGGTGGTGAGCGTCGCGTCGAATTTATTTCCAACGGAACTCTGCTCGCTCGTGCGCGCATGCGAATCCGGCGATTTCAAGGCAGCGGAAAATTTGCAACGAAAAATGGGAGCGATTTTCAAAGATTTGTTTATCGAGCCAAATCCGGTGCCGGTGAAAACGGCGCTTGCCTGGCGCGGCATGATGTCGTTCGAAGTTCGGCTGCCGCTCTGTGAGATGACAGAGGCAAACCAGGCACGCCTGCGCAAAACGCTCGAAGAATTCGAAAAGGTGAAATGAAGAAGTCAGTGCGCGTGGCATTGATTGGTGCGCGCGGTCGAATGGGTCAGACGATTGTCGATCTCGCAAAAGACGATCCAAAAATCAACGTCTCCGCGCAATGCGATTTGGGCGACGCGATCGAGCCGGCAATGAAGGATTGCGACGTTGCGATCGATTTTAGCAACGCCGGAGCGATCGACGAGGTTTGCGCCGCCGCGGTCAGGTATCGCAAAGCGCTGATTATCGGCACAACCGGCCATTCGGCAGAGCAACGGCAGTTGATCGAAAAGACGGCCAAATCCCTGCCGATCGTGTTCGCTTCAAACTTTAGCGTCGGAGTGAACGCGTTATTCGGGCTGACTCGTCGCGCCGCGGAAATTCTTGGCGAGGATTTCGCGCCGCAGATTACCGAGACCCATCACACTAAGAAAAAAGATGCACCGAGCGGAACGGCAAAGACGCTCGGCGAAATTCTGAACCAAGCCGGAAAGTCGGATGTTCCGATTCAATCGATTCGCGAAGGCGATGTCGTCGGCGACCACACCGTCATTTTTCTCGGGACGGAGGAGAGACTGGAATTGACGCATCGCGCGGGTAGCCGCGAAATTTTCGCGCGCGGCGCGCTGCGAGCCGCGGAGTGGATCGTCGGCAAACCAGCCGGACTCTACTCGATGCAGGACGTGCTCGGAATTGTGCCCCCGAAATGAGGGTCGGGATCGCGCTCGGCTCAAATCTGGGCGATCGAATGGCGAATCTGCGCGTTGCCAGGCTGACCATTGTTGATCTTGTCGGCAATAAGGCATTGCTGGTTTCGTCGGTTTACGAAACTGAGCCGATCGATTGCGAACCGGGCGCGGCAAAATTTCTCAATGCCGTTTTGGAAATCGAATATGACGGGGATCCGACTGGCCTGCTCGAGCACATGGTTCACATTGAAGAATTGCTCGGCCGCACGCGGAATCATGCCCGGAATGTTTCCCGCAAGATCGACATCGACCTTCTTTATGCCGACGAATTGAACGTTGAAAACGAGCGTTTGCAGTTGCCGCATCCGCGAATGCATTTGCGGCGGTTTGTTCTCGAGCCCTTGGCCGAAATCCGGCCTGAGCTGGTTTTGCCGGGGCAAACGAAACCTGTTCGGGAGCTGCTCGCGGAATTTAAGGATTCGGCTACAGTGACTCGCTTCGCGGAGAACTGGTGATGTCCAACCTGGTCGACAAATATCGCGATTTGAAGAAGCGCGGCGAGAAGATCACCGCGTTGACGGCCTACGATTATCCGACAGCGCGGTTGCTAGACGAAAGCGGCATCGACATCATTTTAGTGGGCGATTCGTTAGGCATGGTCGTGCTTGGTTATGACGACACGACGGAGGTTACACTCGAAGAAATGTTGCATCACACCCGAGCGGCTGCGCGCGGAGTGAAAAACGCGTTACTGGTCGGCGATATGCCGATTCATACCTTCAACACGCCAGAAGAGGCCGTTGCAACCGCGAGAAAGTTTATAGAAGCTGGCGCGCAGGCCGTTAAACTGGAAGGCGGGGTCAGTCATGCCTCGCACATTGAGGCGATCACGCGCGCCGGGATCCCGTTCATGGCCCACATTGGAATGTTGCCGCAACAAGTTCGCGAGCAGGGCGGTTACAAGGTGAAAGGTAAAACCCAATCCGAAGCCGAGGCGTTAATTGCCGACGCGCGCGCGGTCGAAGAAGCCGGCGCCTTTTCAGTTGTCCTCGAGATCGTGGTGCCAGAAATCGCGAAACAAATTACGAACACCATCGGGATCCCGACGATAGGCATCGGTTCGGGCGAACATTGCGACGGTCAAATCCTCGTGACACACGACCTGATCGGATTTTTTCCGTGGTTCACTCCCAAGTTTGTTTCGCCTGAAGCGCAGGTCGCGTCGGAAATTCGAAGAGCGTCGCGCGCCTTCATTGAACGAACACGCGGGCATGCGGCGTTGTCTAAACGGTCCGACGGTTGACAACCAATCCGCGGTAACGGTGTTTAGACCGAGATGAGGGGCACAACGAGAATATCCGACTTTGACGATATCGACGATATCGAGCACGAGGCGTTGCTGACTGGCTCGCCCGAGCGGAGCTGGATCTGGTTCGGATTGATCGTGTCGCTATGTCTCCATATCACGCTCTGCATTTGGTTTTACCGGACACGGTTCGCATCGGTGGAGACGGTCTTCGCCGACACCCAACAGCCAATGACTTTTCACGTGAAGCCAGTCGACCTGAGCCAGATCGACAAAGCGAGTGGCGATCAAACAAACCCAGCCTCGAAACCGAACCCCGACGACACAAAAGAGCAGCGACCGGATGAACAGAAATCGTTCGAGAAAATAATGCAGGAGATTAGCTCGACAACACAAATGCCGGACGACATGAGCAACGTGCTGCCCGATAAACCGAAAGTGGAGCAGGCGGACGTTACGTCGGTGATGAACGAGATTGAGCGGAGCTCGGCCCAAACGCTCTCTACCAGTCCCAACGCCACCCACGAACAGTCGGCCCTTAATGAAACCTCGGTGTCGGGCCGGCCGCAGCCCGCGTTGAGTGGGACGGAATTGGCCACCAGTACAATCATCAAACGGCCGAACACTTTTACCAGCAAACTTCCAGGCGATAGCGCCGGGCCAAATAAGAAAGGCGCGCCCGGATTCAGCGATCTCGATCAATTACTCTCGCAAAAAGGTCCGCTTGGATCGGGAACGAAAATTCGCATGCCGGAAGACCAGCTTTTCACCTTCGACAGTGCGGAGCTTCAACCGGGCGATATTTTGCGAAAGTTGGTCGATCTTCTGAAACGCAATCCGAAAGCGACGTTCACGATTGAGGGTTACACCGACTCAATTGGCACCGATGAGTACAATCGCGATTTGAGCCAGCGTCGCGCCGACAACATGAAATTTTATCTGGTGCAGGCGCTTGGAATCGATCCTTCGCAGATCGACGCACGCGGGCGAGGGTCGGCAAAATTCGTTGTGCCGCCACGGCCAGTCGCTCCAAACGCAAGCCAGGCGGAGTTCGATGCCGAGATTCAGCGCGAAAGTCCAAACCGCCGCGTCGAAGTGACGATCAACACTAACGCGCAGTAATCGGTCACCAATTTTTGATCCACTGCGCCTGGTTCGGTGTCCCGCTCGTCGCACCGGCTGTGCTCCAAAGATCGAACGTTGGATTATAGCCAACCGTTCCAGTTGGTTTTGCGGCTTTGGCCGTAGAATAACCGTAACTATTTCCGAATGGATCCCGAATCGCTGTTACGTTTAGCGTTTGATCAGACGGACTCAACTGATTCGATTTGAATGTGAAATAGGTCTTCGCCGTCGCGACTGGTCGTCGATTGCCATTAAGGTCACCACTGAGCTGTTCGTAGAGGTACAGACTAGCTGCCGTGTAGTTCGTCAGGTTGATATTTGCGGCTGGATCGAGCATCTCGGTTTTGGTCGAATCAGTCGGGTAACTTCCATTGTCCGCCTTGTAATTTTCCAGCGCGGCGGCAATGGCGGCGATTTCGGCCTCGGCGCGGGAACGGGCGCCTTTTTTCTGGACGTAGCCGACCGTGCTCAAAACTAAGCCCGCCAGAATGATGATGAGTGCGATGACGACGAGAAGCTCGATGATGGTGAAGGCGGCTTGGCCGCCAATTCCGAAATTCGAAGCTCGAAATCCGAAACAAATCTTTAAACGGAACGATCGAACGTTCAAAACGCTGTTCGCTCGTCTTGGATTTCGATTATTCGAGATTGTTTCGATATTCGACATTCGTGCTTCGTCATTCCGCCCTGGGCGGTCACGTTTGTTGCTGCAAACCCTGGATGATGCTGATCAACGGCAGGAATAACGCGATGACGATGGTGCCGACGACGAGCGCGAGAAAGACGATCATGATCGGTTCGAGGGCCGCGGTCATGGCGGCCACCGAAGTGTCGACTTCGTCGTCATAAACATCCGCGATCTTCAAAAGCATTTCGGGTAGCTGACCGGTTTCTTCGCCGACATCGATCATGCTTACCACCATTGGTGGAAACGCGCCGCTGGCTTCGAGCGGTTGCACAATCGATTCGCCTTCTTTCACGCTTTCGTGCACCTGCGAGATCGCGCGCGCGATCTCGGTATTGCCTGCGGTCTCGCGTGTAATGTTTAGTGCCTGCAAAATTGGCACCCCGCTGGTGACGAGAGTTCCAAGCGTTCGCGAAAATCGTGAAATCGCCGTTTTACGAATCACGTCGCCCAAAAGCGGATATCCAAGTTTCGCGCGATCGACTATCGACTTTCCACGCGCGCTCCGGTTGGTGAATTTGTAACCGGCGATCAACGCGAAGATGATGGCGACGATGACCAGCCAGTGAGCCTGAACGATACGACTGACGCTGATCACGAAAGTCGTAATGGCCGGCAGCGGGCGGTCGCCGAGCATGTCGTGAAAGATCGCCTCGAACTTCGGCACGATGAAGACGAGCAAAAATCCCATGATGGCGACCGCCATCGTCATCACGATGATCGGGTAGACCATGGCAGCGGCGACTTTGTTTTTGATCTTGGCCGCCTTCTCCTGGAACTCGGCCAATCGCGTGAGCACGAGCTCGAGAACGCCGCCGGCCTCGCCGGCCTTCACCATGTTCACGTAAAGATCATTAAAGATGAGCGGGAATTGGGCGAGACTTTCTGACAATGTGCTGCCGCCCTGCACGGAGTCGGCGAGTTTCTCGATCGTGTTTTTTAGAACTGAGTCACGCTCCTGTTTGGCGAGAACGTTCAATCCACGCAGAAGCGGCAGCCCTGAATCAATCAGAGTCGCGAGTTGGCGCGTGAAAATCATCAGAACCTTGGGCTTAATCTTTTTACGTTGAAAAAGAACGATGCCTTTGCGTTTTTCGCGCGGCTGCGCTTTGGGGGTTGCCTTTGCCCCGCGTTTGGCTGCTTTGCCGTCAACACGTCCGCTTTTGTCTTCTTCGTAGACATTCGTCGGAAAAAATCCCGCCTGACGCAACTGACCAATCGCTTCGTTGGTCGTTGGTGCTTCGAGGATTCCAGTCGACTCCTGTCCGCGCGAATCGAGCGCTACATAGGTGAAACGAGGCATGAGAAGAAATTTAACGATTCAGTGATTCGACGATTAAGGTGACCTATGTCATTCGCTAATTCACTAAATCGTTAATTCGCTAAATGAATTAAGTATATTTGAGCACCTCTTCGATCGTAGTATCTCCGGCGAAAATGCTGCGCAATCCGTCCTGCCGCAGCGTTACCATCCCGAGCTCGATCGCCTTTTGCCTGAGGACAACGGTCGGAGCGCGTTCGTTGATCAGTTCGCGCAACGGATCGGTGACCTTCATCAATTCATAAATTCCTTTTCGTCCTTTGTAGCCAGTGTGGTTGCAGGCGTCGCAGCCCTGGCCGTAGAAAAATTGCCGATCGCCGATGTCGCGTTTCGACAACTCAAGCTGCCCAAGCCGCGATTCGTTAGGCTGGTAAGTCGCGTGGCAATTCGGACAAATGCTTCGCAGCAAGCGTTGGCCGAGCACAGCTTCGAGTGTTGCCGAAATCAGAAATGGCTCGACGCCGAGGTCGATCAAGCGCGTGATCGCGCCGGGCGCGTCGTTTGTGTGCAGGGTGGTGAACACAAGGTGCCCTGTAAGCGATGCTTGAATCGCGATTTGCGCCGTTTCCAAGTCGCGGGTTTCGCCGATCATGATGCGATCTGGGTCCTGGCGCAGGAATGCGCGTAACACGCGCGCAAATGTGAGCCCGATGGCTTCATTCACGGGGACCTGCATGATCCCCTCCAAATCGTACTCGACCGGCTCCTCCGCAGTGAGCGATTTGGAATCGATGGTGTTAATTTTGCGCAAACAGGAATAAAGCGTCGTCGTTTTTCCCGAACCGGTCGGACCGGTTGCGATGAAAATTCCATTCGGTCGATTGATCAGCTCGATCAGGTACTCGTAAATGTAATCGGGCATTCCATGCATCTCGAGATCGAGATTGACCGTCGAACGATCGAGCACTCGGAGGACCACGCTTTCGCCAAACTGTGTCGGCAAAGTCGAAACCCGAAGGTCGACATGGCGGCCGGCGATGTTTTTTTGAATGCGCCCGTCCTGTGGCAATCGCCGCTCGGCGATATTCATGTTCGCCATCACTTTCACGCGCGAAATCACCGGCAGCGCCAGATGTCGCGGGGGAGGCGACATTTCATAAAGCGCGCCGTCCACGCGGTAGCGAATTTTGAATTCATTCTCGAACGGCTCGAAATGAATGTCGCTCGCCCGGTCCTGGATCGCCTGGTACAAAATGAGATCGACGAAACGGATGATCGGTGTCGCATTGGCTTCGGCTTCGACCGCCGCGGCATTTTCGTCACCACGAATTTGCAACATTTCGCCGGCTTCACCGAGCTGCTTGAGCACCTCGCCCATGCTCGCGGCGTCGGCGCCATAATGCTCCTTGATTCTCGCTTCGATCTGTTCGGCCGGTGCGACGACAACATTGACATCTTTGCCGAGCGCGAAGCGAAGGTCTTCGGCGGCATTGGGATCGAGTGGATCGGCCAGCGCGACCCGGAGTGTGTTTCCAGTTAACCCAATGGGAAGCGCACGATGTAACCGCGCTAAACCGCTTGGGATTAGTTTCAGAATTGCGGGCGAAATTTCCGTCTGTGTCAGGTCGACATATTCAGCGCCGAGTGCTTCGGCGATTGTGCAATAAAAGCCGCTTTCGTCGACGAAGCCGCTGTCCACCATTGTCTGCACCATGGTTTTGCCGTTCAGATTCGCTTCGTTCAAGACGTCCTCGGCTTGCGACGACTCCAGCACGTGTTGCTGGACGAAAAGCTCGGCGACTTGATTGTCGTTCACGTTATTTAATTAGTGATTAAGCGATTCAATGATTTAGCGATTCAAGATTTAAGTCTGTCCATTGGTTAAATTACTAAATGGTCAGCTCGTTAAATTCTTTTAGCTCACGTCTCCGATCGTAGTTGAGATCACTTCGTCCGCGGTGGTGAGTCCGGCGAGAATTTTGCGAATTCCGTCCTCTCGCAGGGTGCGCATTCCAAGCGCGCGCGCGCGTTGACGCAAATTCAACGTTGAGCTGCGTTTGTTGATCATGTGCCGCACTTCATCATCCAGAACAAAGATTTCGAAGATGCCGATGCGGCCCTTGTAACCGGTGCCGCGACATTGTTGGCATCCTTTGCCATTCATCATCTGCGCGTCGCGCAGTTGTCCGGGATCGATTCGCAGCGCGCGCATTTCGCTTTCGCTCAGTTCCGCCGGTTGTTTGCAGTGCGGGCAGATTCGCCTGACGAGTCGTTGAGCCATTACTGCTCGCAACGAAGAAGCAACAAGAAATGGCTGGACGCCGATATCGATCAAACGGGCGACCGCGGACGGCGCGTCGTTCGTGTGCAGGGTGCTGAAAACCAGGTGGCCGGTGAGTGACGCGTTGGTGGCGATACTGGCGGTTTCCAGGTCGCGAATCTCGCCAATCATGATGATGTTCGGAGCCTGGCGCAGAATTGAGCGCAGAGCTGCCGGAAACGTCATTCCAATTTCCGAATTCACCTGGACCTGGTTGATTCCGGTCATCTGATATTCAATCGGTTCCTCGACCGTTATGATCTTGCGGTCCGGTTTGTTGACGTCATTTAAGCAGGCGTAAAGAGTGCTCGTTTTTCCCGAACCGGTTGGGCCGGTCACGAGAACAATTCCATCGGGCAGTTGGATGAGGCGCTCGAATGTTTCCTGATCGTCGTGAAAAAAGCCGAGTTCGGGCAAACCAAACATCAAACTCGATTTGTCGAGCAAGCGCATGACCACGCTTTCGCCGTGATTGGTTGGAATCGTCGAGACCCGCAGATCGAGCGATTTCTTTTTAATTTTCACCTGAATACGCCCGTCCTGCGGCAAACGTTTCTCCGCGATGCTCATCGAGCCCGTCATGATCTTGAGGCGGCTGACAATCGCCGACTGCAATCGTTTCGACGGGGACTGCATCTCCTGCAAGACACCGTCAATGCGAAATCGGACGCGGAATTTCTTGTCGAGTGGCTCGAGATGAATGTCGCTCGCGCCCGTGCGATGCGCTTCGATGATCAACATTGAAACCAGGCGAATGATTGGCGCGTCGGCTTCATCGACTTCGGTAATGGCCTCGCCATTACCAATTTCCAACCCAAGGTCGACATCTTCTCCAATTTTTTCTCGAATGACCTCGGCCGCTTCATCAGCAGTGCCATAATATTTGATGAGCGCTTCACGAATCTTTTCGGGGCTCGAGCAGACCAGCTCGAGCTCGCGTTGAAGCAGAAAGCTCAGGCTGTCGATGGTGTCGATGTCGAGTGGATCGCTCACCGCGACGACGAGACCAGTCTCACCAAACGCTACCGGAATTGCTTTGAAACGGCGCGCCTCTTCAGCGCGAATCTGTTTGATGATTTCCGGCGGAATTATCATCGCCGACAAATCGATCCAGTCCATGTGCGCCTGCGCTGCGAGCGAGCGCGAAACATCGGATTCACCGACCACTCCGTCTTTGATCAGCACATCGAGGACGTTCTCCCTGCCATTCAAGCGCTCGCGCGTCGCGTCGATCTGTTTTCGCGAGACAAGCCCTATGTCTCGAAGTCCTTTGAGGACGTAATCGTCGTTTCGTTGCACGGCTGGGGGGACGTGAAATTTAGCTATGAGGTCGGATCGTACGAAACTGCAGGTAACTATATACTTGGCGCATCACGGAGGGCTCGTAAATGAGTGTCGTGACAGGGCGGCAATGCCCGTGGACTGCCGGTTCGAGACTGGTTAGCCTTTGGGATATTATGGAGCAATTTAACGCCGAAAACTTTCATACCTTAGGTTGGATACTCGGTTTCATTGAAGGCTTTGGTCATTATGACCAGCCTGATGCCGACCTCGAAAAAGGTACTGCCGAAGAGATATTAAGGCAGCTAATCGACGCGAAGGAGGAATGTGAGCCGGTTGGCCTTCGTGTGTGCGTAATACACATTGATGAGATTATCGACAAACTTACGTCTTCTCTTAAGTCCAACAAGCCACTCAAGCGAAAACAAATAGCCGTCCTATCTGAGCAGCTCTTTTACAACGTCAGGAGGGAGATGGGCGTCACGAAGTTCTTTCGCTTATCTGGAGACACTCAGCGTTATTTCAATCTGCCTAACGCATTTGGAGAAGTTGTCGCTGGGTCTTTTCCAAAGGCTGAATACGATATTCTCGAATCTGGTAATTGTCTTGCACTGAGCCGGTCTACTGCGTGTGTATTCCACGCGATGCGAATATTGGAGTACGGACTTTGTGCATTAGCGGACAAATTCGGCGTTCCATTTGAACACAAGTCATGGAACGACGTGATCGAGCCCATTGAAAAAGCAATCCGTCAGATCAAAAACCAATCGGACAAACCTACAGACTGGAAAGACGAAGAGCAGTTTTACTCGGAAGCAGCATCACAGTTTATGCACTTCAAGAATGCATGGCGCAATTATACGGCACACCGGCAATTTAAATATACGGAAACAGAAGCAGAGTCGATATTTCGACACGTTCGCGATTTTATGACGCATATCGCGAAGCGTCTAAAAGAGACACAAACATCTAGCGATGCCGATGTTGACTCTTAATTTTGCGCTGCTCTTTGTATTCCAACTCGCGCCGGTCGAGTTCTTTTTTGGGGACCGAGAGAATTTGCTTCATCGCCTTCTTGAATTTGTCAGACGGTTTCTGCTCGGTCGCGGTCGGCACGTCTACAGCGTTAACCCACTCCTTATTAAAATCAAATTAGCGCCTTTTTTTCTTCTTCGGTGGCGGCTGCCGAGCCACTTTCGCGTCCGTTATGAACTGTTCAATCTCTTCCGTGGGAGTACCGATCAAACGGAGCTGCATTCTTACCCAAAGGTCGTCCAAAAAATCTCGTTTCCTGACAGATATGTAACGCTCGCCGCATTTATACGTGTCAACACGCGGACCTGTACATTGAAAACTAAATCCCTTCTCTCGAATGAGATTAAGCAAATGCCTCTTCGAGATCACGTTCGTTTACCCGACGAGTATCAAACGGAATATCGAAGCGAGGATTTCTGGGTTGAGAAGGAATTTCGCTCACTAGCGTCCAACCATGCGCGGTGAGAAAATTCTCAAGTCGGCCAGTGGAGAGAAGATCTAAAAATACATGATCGTTCGACTCATTAATAGCCTCCACCAGATCGCGAAAGCTATCGCCTTCCACAGCCATGTGAAGGTCTTCGCAAACCGCAACCCAATTACCAGTCTCTCGGTTTTGGGCGTACCTTCCAGAGCAACTGAGTTTCGACGATGATTTTGTCCATTGTTTTCTAGATTGGACTATATCGCGTTCAATTTCGTTTGAAGACTTCTCGTTGTATTCAGTGGTATCCGGAGAGGGCAAGCAAAATAAGCGGCTTCCTATACAGGAGCAACCTGCATGCCCTTACATTATACGAAATTCGTATAATAAATCAACCACGCATCATTTACGCCGTCTGCCACGTCCCTGTCGTCTGTGGTGGAAGACCATCACCGCCTTGACCGATGAGCTTGGAATACATCAATCGTTTTCCGGCGAAGTTGGCAATCGTTTTCAAGAATCGCCCTTTGTCGTTGTCTTTGCGTTCGTTAAACCGAAACGCCTGCTCGTCCAGATACCGGAAAAGATGAAAAGGTTCGACCGAAACATAAGTCCCTTTGATGCCGCGCTTGAGCAGCGACCAAAAGTTTTCCAGTCCGTTAGTGTGAACATGTCCTTTGGCGTAGCACTCCGCATGATTGATAACGTTGTGAATGTATTCATCGTGAAGCTTGTTGTAGGAGCGAAGCTGATCGGTGATTACTTCCGAGCCTTTTTCGACGTGCTCGCGGACTTGGGTTTCAAGATCGTGACGGCGCGTGCCCTCAACGACTTTGACGCGCACGCGGGAATGTTTCTCGGGGGCGTTGCGTTCAAGCAATCCCATGACGGCGGTTTTCCTAACTTGCCCGCCAGTCCGCCCTCTCTGGCCTCTAAATTTCGAGAGCTTGTCTTTGTGCATGTTGCGGGCAAGTCCGCCGATAAACGATTCGTCGGCCTCGATCTGTCCCTTCATCTTCACAATCGAGCCTTCCTGCATTGCCAAACGGATGCGGTGAAGCATGAACCACGCGGTCTTTTGAGTAACGCCGAGCGATCGCGCCAGTTCGCAGGAACTAGTCCCATTCTTCGCGTTCACAATCAGCCACGTTGCGGGCAACCACTTGTCCAAACCCAAGGGCGAATCTTCAAAGATCGTTCCGACTTTGACCGTGAACTGTTTCCGGCAGTTTTTGCAGTTCCAAACGCGGCGAGGTGTCTTGCGGACGTTGCCATTTCGATCTTTAGGAAATGTCACAACGAGCTTGCCAATGTCTTTGGAGTCGCAGAGAGGACAATGAATCGCGCTAGGCCATCGCATAGCGGCCAAGAAATCATGGCACTTTTCCTCATCGCCAAAGTAGCGAATCGCGCCGGTCAGCGTCTCAGGGATTTCATCGAAATTCACCGTTTTCATGCTCACAGTTTACCACCTTCCTGCTATGCGTCAAGTATATTATTACCAAACTGCATGTCGGGTGTCAACAAATAGGCACCAAGGAATATTCCAAACGGTAACGTGGCTGTTACGTAAACGTCACAGTGAGATTCGATTCCTGTTGTGTGAAGCACCAACATCTTCAGGGAGGCCTTTTTCGTTTCATCTTCCGGGCGGCTGTCGCGGTAAGCGCGGTGTCGGTCTTGTCGCGAGTAACGTTCGCACAAACGCTGCCACCGCCCGAGGCAGCCGGTTTCGAGCACGTTGTTGTAGTGATGATGGAAAACCGCTCGTTCGATCATTTCTTCGGCTGGTTGCCGAGCGCGAACGGACAACAAGCCGGATTAAATTACAGCGATAGCTCAGGCAGCTCGCATCCGACGCATTACTTGCCGCCGGATTACCAGGGCTGCGGATTTAATGATCCAGGACATTCCTACGCCCAAGGCCGGATACAGTACGACGACGGCAAGTGCGACGGCTTTCTCTTCGACGGCTCTGGCAACGATGTCTTCGCGATCGGTTATTACGGACAAAGCGATCTGCCATTTCTCGGTTCAGCCGGGCCTGCATTCACTCTTCTCGACAATTATTTCTGCGGAATCATGGCTGAGACGTATCCGAACCGTTTTTACATGCATGCGGCGCAAACTGATCGTCTAACGAATACCAGTACGACATCGACTTTGCCGACGATCTGGGACCGCTTACAGATCGCCGGTTTTTCGGGTCGCTATTATTTTAGCGACCTGCCATTTCTCGCGCTTTGGGGAACCAAGTACGCGAACATTTCCAAGCCGTTTTCGCAGTTTCTCACCGACGCAGCCGCGGGCACATTGCCGAACGTCGCTTACGTTGACCCGGGGTTCGCTGCCGAGACGACCGATACTTCAAATGATGATCATCCGCACGGGGACATCCGAGACGGCGAGGCTTTTCTCAATCAAGTTTACACCGCCGTCACCAGTAGTCCGAATTGGTCGAAAACGGTGCTCATTATCAACTTCGATGAATGGGGCGGATTTTTCGATCACGTCCCGCCGCCGCTCGCGCCAATCCCACCGGCATCACAAGCTGCCGGCGTTCCCGATGGACGGCTGGGGTTCCGCGTGCCGTGCTTGGTAATCTCTCCGTATGCGCGCCGAGATTTTGTCGGACACGAGCAATTTGATCACACGTCGATCCTGAAAATGATCGAGTGGCGGTTCGGATTGCCGCCACTGACCGTCCGCGATCAAACCGCGAATAATCTTGCGGACGTTTTGAATTTTGCGTCGCCGGATGTGGGTGCGCCGGCGTTCAACGTCCCAACCGGACCATTTGGCACTCCCTGTCCGCCAGCCACCCAAACGTCCCCAACCGGACTCAATGCCAAACTCAAGACACTCGCAATTAGATCCGGATTCCAAGGAGTAAAATGAAATACCTGTTTCTTTGTCTCGTCTTAACTGTAATCGGAGTGACTGGAGAAATTCTCGCCGAGCAACCCGGTTTCGATCACGTCGTCGTTGTTATCGAAGAGAATCATTCCTTCGGAGATATCATCGGAAACTCGGCGGCGCCGAATATCAACGCTCTGGCCGCTGCCGGCGCGAACATCGTGAACGCGTCCACCGATCCGCAGGGCAATATTAGCGGGTCGCACGCCGTGCGTCACCCGAGCCAGCCGAATTATCTCGAGATCTATTCGGGCAGCAATCAGGGGACGATTATGGACGGTCATCCCGGTTCGACCAGCGAACCGTTCTCATCGCCACCGCCATTTGCCACGCCTAACCTCGGCGCGTCGCTGCGCAACGCCGGATTCAGTTTCGCAACTTACTCGCAAACGCTGCCGTCGGTCGGTTTCGATGGCGACAGCTCTGGCGAATACATGCGCAAACATAATCCGGTCACGAACTGGATGAACGACATGAATCCTACCGCGAACCAATATCCTTCAACGCTCAACCAGCCGTTCACGACCTTCCAAGATATCATGAACAGTCCCGGCGGTTTCGCCAACCTGCCGACGGTTTCGTTTGTCGTGCCCGATCAAACTTACGACATGCACGACGGCACGATTCAACAAGCGGACGATTGGCTAAAACAAAACATCATCGACACCTATCTCCCGTGGGCGATGACGCACAATAGTTTGCTCATCGTCACCTGGGACGAAGACGGCGACGACACTGCGACGAATCAAATTCCGACGATTTTCGCCGGCGCGAAAGTGAAGCCAGGCAATTATACCGAGACGAATTTGAACGCGAACAATCCGGATGTGGCGACGACTGGTCCAGGTATCCAAACCCCAACCGGCACGGCGATGAATCATTGGAACGTTCTCTCAACAATCGAAGACATTTACGGCCTCGCCCACATCGGTAACTCGATGAATCGGCTGCCGGTCTCGGACGCTTTCACGATGTCGATCTTTGATGGTCCGCTGGTTGTGCCTAACGCATGGACAGCGGTGCAGGGCGATACGGGAAATCTGTTTCCATTGTTTTCTTCGCAGCCAATCCGTTATCAGCAGGTTTTCGGTGCATCACAATTTTCGCGATTGAATCCAGGCGGTGGATTGATAAATCGGATTGCGTTTCGCGGTCACGGGCTTGGGATTCCGTTCACCGGAACTGTGCCGCAATTGCAGGTGAATCTTTCCACGACGCAAAAATCACCGGATGGTTTGAGTTCGACCTTCGCCGACAACGTCGGGCCCGATGACGCGCAGGTATTTTCCCGACCGTTCCAAACTGCGGTCACATTTACGGGCGATCCGACGAATTTCGAAGTCGTGCTCACTTTCACGACGCCATTCTATTACGATCCGTCGAAGGGAAACTTGCTTCTCGATGTTCGAAATGCGCAAGGCAGCGTCGAAGTTCCGGCCAGCGATCAGGAGTTGGACGGAACGCTTGCGAGCGGCGATTCCGTTTCGCGCGTTTACAATTTCGGCGACGTCACCGCGACAAACGCGGGTCAATCCGGCGGCGTCGACGAAAAGGACACTTACGGCTTGATCACGAAATTCAACGCGATCAACGCGGTGTCGCGAAAAATGCATGGCACTGCGGGCACATTCGACATCGGCCTCCCGCTCGCCGGGATTCCCGGAATCGAATGTCGCAGTGGCGGCGCGACTAACAATTATCAAATCGTCGTCACGTTCGGCGGACCGGTGACATTTTCGAACGCACAAGTCACGCAGGGAACCGGCGCAGCATCGAGCACAAGCACAAACGAAAACCAGGTTTTCATAAATGTGACCGGAGTGACGAACGCGCAGACGATTCAAGTGACGTTGTTCGCCGTTAACGACGGCACGTCCACCAACGACGAACGATTCCGATGCCCTGATCCTCGTGGCGACACAACTGGCAACGGCGTTGTTAATTCAAGCGACATTGCCCAGACCCAGTCGCAATCTGGTCAGGCCGTGAATTCTAACAACTTCCGTGAAGATGTGACGGCGAACGGATTGATTAATAGTTCGGACGTAGCGCTCGTGCAATCCATGTCGGGAACCGGACTTGGATCGGCGCAACAATCCATCGCTGTGGCCGCTTTACCTACGCCACCGAACAGAAAGCCGCATCATCTGTCGAAGGAGCAATAGGCACTAGTGAGGCGCGTTTACTCGCGCATTCTTTATTCACTCGACGGTCACGCTTTTGGCGAGATTGCGAGGTTTATCGACGTCGCGACCGAGAGCCACGGCGAGGTGATAAGCCAGAAGTTGCAGCGGAATCACGGTTAGCACCGGACTAAGGCAATCGATGGTGCTCGGCACCTCGACAATGTCCGCGGCAAGGTCCTTCAATTGTTTCGCGCCCTTACCGGAGGTGATTGCGATGATAGGTCCCTTGCGGGCCTTCACCTGCTCGATGTTGTTCACATTCTTGGAGAACACAGCGTCGTCGGGCGCAATGAAGATCGACGGAAGATCTGGCCTAACGAGTGCAATAATGCCGTGTTTAAGCTCGGCGCTGGGGTGTCCCTCCGCAAAAAGGTAGGTGATTTCTTTTAACTTCAGCGCTCCTTCAAGCGCGATCGGGTAATTGAATTGTCGCCCAAAGAAAAGCATTCCGTTGGCCTCGACATATTTTTTCGCGATCGACTTGATTTGATCGCTGAGCTTGAGCACTTCCTCGATTTGATCCGGCAACGATTCGAGTGCGTCTATCATCCGTTTTCCCTGTGCGGTGGAAAGCTGCCGCATCCGGCCGAGAAGGAGACCGATCAAATTTAAAATGCTTAGTTGAGACGTGAACGACTTCGTCGCCGCTACTCCGATCTCGGGTCCGGCGTGCATGTAAACTCCGCCATCGCTTTCACGGGCGATCGTGCTGGCGACATTGTTACAAATTCCAAGGGTCCGATAGCCTTTGCGTTTGCTTTCGCGCAATGCGCCGAGGGTGTCGGCGGTTTCGCCGCTTTGGCTAATCGCGAAGACGAGGGTGTGTTCGGTGGGTGGCGTGTTGCGGTGGCGATATTCGCTCGCAAAATCGACATCGACCGGAATGTTGGCCAACTGTTCGATGATGTATTCGCCAACGCGCGCCGCGTGCAGCGCGGTGCCGCAGCCGATGAGGACGATGCGCGCGACATCACGCAGTTCGGCTGGGTTCATATCCAATCCGCCGAGCTTAGCCGTGCATTCTTCGTAAGTGAGTCTGCCCCGCATCGCGTCCCGGACCGTGTCCGGTTGCTCGCAGATTTCCTTGAGCATGTAGTGCGGGTAATCGCCTTTCTTGATGTCTTCGGCTGTGAATTCGACTTTGCTGACAGCATGTTGACCGGCCGCGCCTTCGATCGAACTGATCTCAAAATTTTCGCGATCGAGCGAAACGAGATCGAAATCGTTCAGGTAAACGACGTCTCGCGTGTGAGCGACAATTGCGCTCACATCGCTCGCCAGAAAATTTTCGTCTTTGCCAACGCCGAGTACGAGTGGGCTGCCGCGGCGAGCCCCGACAATGAAATCCGGGATGTCTGCGTGCACCACAGCGATTCCGTAAGTGCCAATCACCTGCTTCAAGGCCGCACGCGTAGCGTTCACCAGGCGCGCTTTGGAGTCCGAGCCGGACTGGCCTTCTTTGCCGTTGAGCTTCCGGTAAATGTTCCCGATTAAGTGCGCGAGCACTTCCGTGTCGGTATCGGACTGGAAATTGGAATCGCCATCCTGTATCAGCTGCTCCTTCAGTGCCTGATAGTTTTCGATGACGCCGTTGTGAACGAGCGCGATCTTACCGGTCGCATCGAAATGCGGGTGCGCATTTTCGTCAGTCACTTTTCCGTGCGTTGCCCAGCGGGTGTGACTTATCCCGTACGATCCCGTCGCGGGTTTTTGGTTGATCAGTTTTGCGAGCGACGCAATTCTGCCGGCGCACTTGCGCGTCTCGATATGGTCGCCGTTAACGATCGCGACCCCGGCGGAATCGTAGCCGCGATATTCAAGGCGGCGAAGCCCATCGAGCAAAATGGGGGCAGCCTGCGATCGACCTACGTAACCGACGATTCCGCACATATTTGAAGGCTGGAAGATTAGTGTCTGAACGAATTTGCCGCAAACGAAGCAAAAAGGTTGCCGGAATGGGAAGTCGCTGAGTTATTGGAGATGTGGAAACGCAGAATCTGACCCGGCGCGATTTTACAGTGGCGCAAATAACTACGCCGTCCCTGCCGCCAGGCACAACCCAGCGCACCCTCGCCATCGTGATGGGCGGCGGCGCCGGCACCCGTTTGTTTCCACTGACCAAGGACCGGTCGAAACCAGCGGTGCCACTCGGCGGCAAATATCGCATCGTCGATATACCGATTAGCAATTGTCTGAATTCCGGGCTGCGCTCGATCTACGTGCTAACGCAGTTCAACAGCATGTCGTTACACCGACACATTCAGGCAAGCTACAAGTTCGACAATTTTTCGCGCAGCTTCATTGAGATTCTGGCTGCCCAACAAACCCCGGAAGGATCGCAATGGTATCAGGGAACGGCAGACGCGGTGCGGCAAAACATGCGCTATTTTCTGGAGCGGCCGTTCGATTACTTTCTCATCCTCAGCGGGGACCAACTCTACCGGATGGATTTCCGCACCTTGTTGCATCAACACATTCAAACGGGCGCAGACGTCACGCTCGCCACCAAGCCGGTGACACGCGATCAGGTCGCGGAATTTGGCATTATGCAATGCGGAATCGATCGCCGGATCTCGCGTTTCGTTGAGAAGCCGAAGGATGAAAATTTGCTGACCGGCATGGAAATGAGCGCCGAATTGATTGAGGCGACGGACTCACAACGGAACGGTGAGCTTTATCAGGCATCGATGGGCATTTATTTGTTCAATCGCGAAATCCTGGTGCGATGTCTCGATAACGATTTGGTCGATTTTGGCCGGGACGTCATTCCGCACTCGATCAAGGACCAGCACGTGAGCGCGTTTATCTTCAACGGCTACTGGGAAGATATCGGAACAATTCGCGCATTTTACGAGGCGAATCTCGACCTGACCGACATCCTGCCCGAGTACAGCTTCTTTGAGGCCGATACTCCGATTTACACACACCCGCGATTTTTGCCGGGCAGCAAGGTGAACGGAGCGACCCTTCGACAGGCTCTGATCTCGGACGGCTGCATCATTTCCGATGCGCACATTGAGCGAAGCGTTATCGGGATCCGTAGCATCATCGAAAGTGGAGCCACGATTCGCAACAGCATCATCATGGGAGCCGATTATTTCGAGGAAGATCGACAATCAGGCGGGGATATTCCGCCGATCGGCATCGGCCGCAATTGTGTGATCGATCGGGCGATCATCGACAAAAACGCGCGGATAGCCGACGGTGCGGTGATTACGCCGGAAGGAAAAGCCGCGAATCTGGACGCGAGCAATTATTTTATTCGCGACGGCATCGTGGTAGTGCCGAAAAATGCGGTGATTCCCGCAGGCGTCTGGATCTGACGGATTAACCGTAATCTGTCGATTTGGCGGCCGCCGATCAGCGGTGATCGGTCATGTTGGCAAACTGCCCGCCGGTTTCCCATTTTTCCTGTTTGTCCCAGGGCATGGCACCTTCGGGCTTCGCATCCGGATCCTTAACCAACGCGACGTGTTCCTTCTGGCTGGCACACGAGATGAGCATGCTCGTCGCCGCGAGTAACAATAAAGCTGCAATCTTTCCGTTTTGTTTACGAATTTGAGCCAGCATAAATAACAATATCTCCCGGTTGCACCTGGACGCCACGCGCCAGCGTGCTGGTGATGATATCGCCGATGGCGGTCGCCGGTTCAACTGAAGAAATGCGAATTTTACCAATAAAGGTGCCGTCTCGCACGATCAACATTTCGGAGTGCGGCTCGACGCCGTTGCGTCCACCGAGATTGAGGACCACAAAGTTGTAAGCCTGATTGACGGCGAGAATGGTTCCATGGACGCCGACTTTACTACGCGCAATTGCCCGCCGTTTCTTCTCCTCTTCGAGTTGCGAGGAGCGTTCGCGCACGGCCTGTATTTTGTCGGCGAGAAGATTTTTTTCACGCTCGGCGCTATCGAGCTGCTGTCTGGCGTCATCGAGTTGGGCCTGCAGTTCAACGGTCGACGCCGCCCCGGGATTTCCCGAGGCGGGCTGCTTTTCGTCGATCTGTTTCTGAAGCGCCGCAATCTCTGTGTCCTTGTCCTGAAGCTTCGTCTCGAGCTGCTTCTTTTCGTTTAAGATCTGGGCAAGCTGTTCCTCGGAGGCGATCGGCTTACCGACGCGATCGGCAATTTTGACTTGTTGCGCGGCGATAGCGGATTCCCTTGCTTTGAGTGCGTTTTCTTTCTTGATGCGAGCTTGCTCGGCATCCTCGCTGGCTGCGACGGCTTGGACGGCAGTCGAGCGCAGCGTTTTTGTTTTGGAAACGTTGAGACCGCCAAAAACAGCCGCGAAAGCAAGGAGCAAAATCGAACTGCCGATCAGGGTTTTTGGAGTCGGAGCAAAGGTGGGGGAAAAAGAGCGCACGGATTAATTCTTTAATTGGAGCCATGCCGAAAATGCAATCCCGGATTTCGTGATTCTTATTCCTGCTGACGGCTTGCGCGCGGCGACTTCTCGCCTATAACAGAAGCGTGGGACAGCAGCATCGAGTTCGAGGAAAACGCAAACGTCGGAAAGCTTACGTAAAACGGAAGAAAGCCGCGATGCGTTCGAAACGTCGAGAGTCTTCCAAGTCGCGTAGCAAAAAGGAAGCGGCTGCACCTCGATAGATTGACATTAACAACTGTCATCTCGCGGACCGCCTAATGATGGTTACGGTTTGGTGTGCGGTATCTTATTGTCGATGGCCATAGCATCATTTTCGCATGGCCCGACCTGCGTAAACTTCACAACCGTCGGCCGGTTCTCGCCCGTGACGTTTTGATCAAGCAACTCCGCGACTATCAAGATTGGAGCGGCGACAGCGTTGTGATCGTTTTTGATGGACGGGGGGCGCGCGTAAGCTCAACCGCAGATCCGCACGATGTTCAGATCTTTTACACCCGCGGTGGCCAATCGGCAGACTCCATTATCGAGCGTTTGGCCTGTAAATACGGCAAGAGATTCGAAATCACTGTTGCAACGTCTGATCTGCTGGAAATGGAAACAGCGAACGCGTGCGGCGCGGCATGTGTCTCGCCTGAAGGTTTGCGTCAACTTCTTCAGGCAGTGCGAAAATCGTGACTAAGCCGCCCCGGCTAAAGCGGGTTGAGCATTCGATACGCCGCTGCGTTTCCGTTGCTGACACGTGGCGAGGACGCGGGCGAGGACGCAGTAAAGTTGTTCGATCGGCAGATTTTTGCTCACATAACCGTTTGCTCCGGCGTGAAGAGCGGCGTGCATTTGTTCTTCGTCATAGCCGACCCCGGTGAAAACAACGATCGGCAATGAGGGATTCATCTCACGCATGAACGAAATAAGGGAGATACCGTCTACTTTGGGCATCCGGAGGTCGACGATCGCCACTTCGCAGTCATGCTCCGAGAGCCACGACGCGGTTTGAAATCCATCGGTCAAAGCGTGGCAGGTGTGGCCGCGCTGGCGGAGGTAGGTGACGAGGAATTTGGCGATACCCGGGTCGTCATCGATGATCAGGAACTGGGAATATTCGCGGTTTGAGGTGCTCATGTTCTATAATTTCCATAATCAGTAAAGCACCTCCCTTGCCAAGTCTAGACCCGAGCTCGGGTTTCTGACCGTTTTGCCTCATGGTGACCTCGGTTTGCCAAGGTGCCCTACGCTTACAGCCCCAGCTTTTTCTCGATCGCCTTGATCCGGTCGACGAGCTTCTGAAGGCGATGAATCAACGCAATTTGGCGCCTTGCCTCCGGCAACGGCACGGCCGGCGAACCAAACCATGCACCGCCCGGGAGGTCTCTCGAAATGCCACTTTGTGCGGCAATCACCGTGTCGTCTTCAATGGTCAGGTGACCAATGATGCCGACTTGGCCCGCCATTTTAACGTTTTCGCCGACCCGGGTGCTGCCCGAAATCCCTGTTTGGGCGGCAATGATCGAATTCTTACCAACGATTACGTTGTGGGCGATCTGGACGAGATTATCGATTTTGACTCCGGACTGGATCCAGGTTCGACCGAAGCGGGCCCGGTCAATCGTTGTGTTCGCGCCGATTTCGACATCGTCATCAATCTGAACGATCCCAATTTGAGGAATCTTTTGGTACCGCCCATCGACCGTTTCAAATCCAAAACCGTCCGCGCCGATCACCGCCCCGCTGTGAACGATGACGCGCGCGCCGATCTTCGTTCGTTCACGAATCGTCACGTTTGGATAGATCAGGCAAGATTCGCCGATTACGCTTTCGGGACCGATATAACTTCCAGCGCCGATCACACTTTTATCTCCGATGCAGGCTCCTGCTTCGATGACGGCGTGCGCCTGGACGGAAACGCCATTTCCAAGTTTCGCACTAGGATCGACAACTGCCTTTGAATGAACACCAGGTGCGAATACCACTGGCTTCGGCGCCAGTTTCAGCACGACTTGTTCGAATGCCTTTGAAGGATTAGCCACGCGGATTTGGGCTGCAGCGGTCTGTTCGGAAAAAGTTAAGGGAACAAAAATTGCCGAAGCGCGTGTTTTACGAAGGCGCTCCAGATAACGCGGATCGGCATAAAACGTGACTTCACCCGCGACCGCTTCCGAAAGCGAAGCGACGCCGGTAACTTCGACATTTGGATCGCCGACGAGCTTTCCATCACAAGCCTGCGCGAGTTCCTGGAGCGTCAACGTCACGTTTTCTTTCTAAATTGCAGAAGCGCTTGTGCCAAGCGCCCACTGGCACGCTCTCTGAATTAGCAATGGTCGGCTTAAGTATTCGATGCGTCGAAAATGCTCTGGATGGATTTATCTATTACGGCGTTGAACCCAGCGTCTGATTGCTGAGCTGTCAGCCCTTCGACTAGCGCGCGAGAAAAGCTGGCGACCACGCCATGCTGTTTGCGCAGACGTTTGTTTGCTTCTTCTCGCGAATAGCCGCCGGAAAGTGCAACCACCCTGACAACCTTGGGGTGTTTGACGAAGTCGGCGTAAAAGTCGTCCTGTTCCGGCAACGTAAGCTTGAGCATGACAAATTGACCAGCCGGCAATTCGTTAAGCTTTTCCAGGATGGCAGTTTTTAGTAACTCCTCGGCCTGCGTTTTTTCCGGGCAGCGAATATCAATCTCCGGTTCGAGGATCGGCACGAAATCCGCGGAGGTGATCTGTTGACCGATTTCGAACTGCTGGATCACGATATCCTTGATACCTGTTTCGTTGGCTTGTTTGATAACTGAGCGCATCTTGGTTCCGAAAATGTGCTTGGCCTTGGCTTTATCGAGAAGCCGGCCCAGCGTCGGCATTGGCTTCATCAACTGAACTCCGTCTTTTTCGGCGGCAAGACCTTCATCCACTTTTAGAAATGGTACGACCCGTTTTACGTTCCAGAGATACTCAGCGGTGGGTCGACCTTCGATTTCTCTGTCCATTGTGTTCTCGAACAGGATAGCACCAATAATCCGCTCCCCGTTGAAGGCCGGACTGGTTATGATACGGGTCCGCATCTGATGCACGATGGTGAACATCTCTTCATCGCTAGACCACGTATTCTCTTCGATTCCATAAAGACGCAGGGCTTTCGGCGTGCTGCCGCCGCTTTGATCCAGCGCCGCAACAAAACCCGGAGCGGTCTTAATTTTTTGCAACTGTTCTTCGTTAACGGCGATAGATCTCATGATGTCTCCTTCAATTGCGCGTGGTTATTAGTGTAACCAAGTTATTGGCGCCGCCCCGACGGCGAACTTCTGTTAAGCTAATTGGTAGACCTGTTGGGTCCGTAACGATCATAATGTAAGAAAAGTTCGGTGGTAGACCGAAGCCTCAAATCTCAGGGCGCAAATCGCAACTCGAAAGTTCGACTAATTGATCGCTCCGCCGCTGGTCGGTAACATAATGCTGACCAGCGTGCCTTTCGCCGTCGAATCGACTTCCACCCGACCGTGATGGTCAAAGACGGTCCGCTTCACGATTGGTAAGCCAAGCCCCATTCCGCGCGGCTTGGTCGTGCAGAAAGGCGAAAAGATTTTCTCCTTAATGTCAGACGCAATGCCATGGCCGTTATCTCTGACGGTAACGATAATGGCTGAAGATTTTTGGCCTTCTTTAACCGGCTTTGCTGAAAGCGTGATACGAGGCTTGTTGCGGTCGGAGCTGGCTTCGGCCGCGTTGGCTACAAGATGAGCAAACGCTTCCGCAAGCGCGCTCTCGTCTCCAAACACGCGTGGCAGGTCGTTAGGCAGGGTCGTTTCGATCTCGACCTTGCCGTTGATCCCAAATCGGGAACGTGCGATTTCCAATCCTTTTTTCACAGGCGTGCGGACGTCGATTGATTTCAACACAAGTTCGGGCGGATGCGCGAAATTATTAATTTGGGTAATGATCCCGTCCAACCGATCGATCTCCTGGACGACAATCTGATTGAACTCCTTGCGGAAATCGGCGTCGTCGAAGCGCTCCGGCAAAAGTTGGGCAAAGGTTTTGATCGCGACCAGCGGATTGCGGATTTCGTGAGACATGCTGGCAGCGAGATCGGTCCAAAACGCCGCTCGATCGACCAGGGCCTGTCTTTCGCGCAGGGTTTCTTCGGCGGTGAGATCGTTAATGACGGCGACCGCCCCAAGTGAAGATCCGTTGCTTGCCAGCTGCCGGGCCTCAACCGAAAGCGATCGTCGGCTGTTGGCATCGATCCAATTTTGCGGTGGAGGCGGGGTCGTGGATTCGAGCGTCTCACGGAGCAACCCAGCTAATTTGCTGCCAACTCTTTCAATTGGCTTGTTGAGTACTTCGGGCCCCGCGATGCCGAGAATTTTCTCGGCCCGTGGATTAAACCATCGAATAGTCGCGTCAGTATCGACAGCGACGATGCCAGGAGGGATCGATTTGAGGAGCGTTTCGACGAGTGTCTTTTCAACCGCGGTTTCTTGGTAAAGAAGAGCGTTTTCGAAAACTATCGAAACGTGCTCGGCCAGGATCGTTAAATATTCGAGATCGCGATCGTCGAACATCTGGCCGGTTACACGGTGTCCAAAGAAAATCCATCCGATGATTTTGCCGCGAGCGTGCAGTGGCGCGATCGCTTCTGCCCCGAACATGTCGAGTGCGCGGCGCATCATGGAACGCGTTCGTTGGTCCTTGGTTTGATTGAGATAGGCGCGTGAAATCAAATGCGCATTGAGCTCGAACCAGCGAACTAGCGCGTCTCGTTCGCTAAACACAAGTTGATCAGTTTCAGGCAGGCAATGAATGCCACCACGCAGACGATACGGTTCGCCCTTCCTTGTCTGAGAGAAAATTCCCACTCGGCTGACACCGGCGCTTTCGGCTACGCCCTCAACCAGGGATGCCGTCAACGCTTCCAAGTCAGCAGGACGACGAAGAATGCGAGGAAATCGCGACAGCGGCAGAGTTCTTCCGGCATTACTCGATGACGGCATCGCTTCGCTTCTCGGCGGGCGGTCAATCATTATTGAGGACGTTTCGCGAAAATCGCGGTTCTCCTGCAAGACCTTTTGATAATCGAAGGCGCGGACGAGCAGCGCTTGAAAACGGCGCCGGTCCAGTCCCAGCTCTTCGGCAGCATAGATTCCAAGCTGTTCCACTTGGCGAAGCGGATCAGATTGGGCGACACCCAGCGCGATGATTAAGACCTCGGGCTGCTCGTGGTGAATTTGCTCAAGCAGCTCGCGGCATTCCTTGGCCCGCAAATCCATGATCAACAGGGCAGGCCCCGTTTGCTGAAGGACGGGCTCGAGCCGGTCAGGGTCCGCCACGTGACGCACTTCAGCCAACACGCGCAGGAATGCTTTCGTCCTTCGAACGAGGTCGGCATCCTGTGTATATAAAATAGAGATCGGGGTAGGATTCATGCGGCGGCCGCCTTGTTATCGAACCGCACTAACGGTAGCAAAATGTGAAACACCGTTCCTTTTTGAAGTTCGCTCTCGACTTCGATTTGACCCCCGTGTTCTTCCACGATTCCATGAACGACCGATAAACCCAGGCCGGTTCCGTAATCTTTTGTGGTGAAAAATGGATCGAACACGTGAGGAATATCTTCAGCGCGAATACCCTCTCCCGTGTCGCGAATACTGATAAGCAAAGCTTCGGGCGCGTGCCCGTTGCTGTTGCTTTCGCCGTTCGCATAAGCGCGCGGATTTATCCACTGCTCGTCCGCGCGGATCTCCGTCGTGACGGACAGTTCGCCCTGCGTTTTCATCGCATCCATCGCATTCAGGAAAAAGTTTAGGAAAACCTGCTCGAGTTGATCGGCATCGCCGCGAATTGTATCCACATTCGCCTGCCACAAGCGCTGCAATTTAATGTCTTTTTGATAGAGCCGATGTCCGACCAGGGTGAGCGCTTTCTCCAAAACTTCATGCGCGTGAAGTGGCTTAAGGATCGGCTTAGCTGGCCGCGCGAAACGAAGGAGCTGATTGACGAGCGAATCAATCCGATCGATCTCGTGCCCGATCAAATTGGAGAACGTGTCGCGGAAGTCCGAATCCTGATAGCGTTCTGGCAACAGCTGCGCAAAAGTTTTAAGCGATACCAGCGGGTTCTTGATTTCATGCGCCATGCCGGCGGAAAGGGTTCCAAGGCTGGCAAGGCGGTCACTTCGCCGGATTTGCAGTTCAAGACGTTTGATAGCCGTCACATCGGTCAACACCATGAGGGCGCCAAGGACCTGTCCATCCTCGCCGTGGAAAATGGAAGTGCTCGCCCGGATCGTTACGTCCGCGTTGCCGGCGAGAAGTGAAATCTCCTGGTCTTGCTGGCTTTCTCCCGTGCGGAGTGTTGCGACGAGCGGGGCGGCTAAATCTACGGGCAACGCAGCCACCGAGTTGTCAAGCATCTCCTCCGGATTCAAGCCCGTGATTTGGCCGGCTTCATTATTAAAAACAGTGATGCGCCCGTCGGTGCCGGCAGCAATCACGCCGCTGGTGAGATTTTGCAGCAACGTTTCGTTGTAGATCTTTGCATTCTGGACCTCAGTGAAGAGCTCCGCGTTTTCGATCGCGACGGCGAGTTGTCCGCACAATACCTGCAACGCCCCTTGCTCGGGCGATCCATAAATCCGACCTGACTTCCGCGCGCCTAGGAGCAAAACACCGGCGAGATGGTCGCGCGCGAAAATTCCCATCGCGAGCGCAATCTCGAGCGGTTCGAGCTGTCGAACGACTCGCTGCAATTGTGGGGTGGGACGTGATCGGTGAAGTTCCTCAAGCACAATCGGCTCGCGGTTCGACTCCAATTCCAGGATTGTTGCCTGGTCGCGAGTCAGTTCTAGAAAATGGCGTGAGCCTGCTTCCACCGCTGGATATTGCTGTAAGAATCCCTGTTTCGTTGGCAAAAGAATGATTACGCGGTCTGTTCCCACAGCTTCCGCCACGGTGTGTGCGAAGCGATCGAGCAAGTCGCGCAACGTTGTGACCGAAGCGAGGATCTTAGCCGCCTTGCTGACCGTCGCGCGGAAGTCGAGTTGATGCGAGCCGATGAACATTCGCTCTGCCAGTCGTTGTGATATGCCGCGGGCGGGCGCCATTGCGAACGCGACTACGATTGCGGCCACCACATGAGCCAGCGAGTGCGCCGCGGGAGTTGAGAATTGGAGCGCTGTTGAAACGAGCCACCAGATCAACGTGTAAAGCGCTATCAAGTACGCGCCCAGGACCGCATAAGAGATCGCTCGGCGGACCAAGACCCCCACGTCCATGATTTTTCGGGTCGCGATTCCGTAGGAGATGATGAGTGTGAAGAGGACGATGCGCAATGGGGCGAGCCAGACGAGTCGCGTCTTATCTACGAACAAACCGAGAACGAAGACGAATAGTGTGATACCAACTGCGACAATCCCGCCAATCAAAATGAATGCGAGCTCCGTCCTGGTTCCCGCCGTCGCGCGCTTTGTGTTCAGAACATAGGCGACAATTACGGCCAGACCTGCACCAAAAAAACACGCAAAGTAAAGAGTGCCGTAACGCGCATACTGCGGCATCACTGCTCCCGTTGAAGAGGACGATTGAACTCCTTGGATAAAAAATCGGGTTTGGCAAAATGCGGCTACTCCCGCCGCCGTGATCAACCACGGAATATTTAATCGGAGAATTTCGCCCCAGGTCGGATTTCGCCTCGTTAGTGCGATTCGAAGAAAATTCAAAGCAATTAGAATTAATGCGCCGAAGACGGAAGCTTCGCGGATAGCGATCTCAGCGATCCCCACATTCGTCGCTGATACTGCGACGTAGAGGCAGCCCAACCATCCCGCGGTAATCGCCGACAAAAACAGAAAAGCTTGGTTGGCTTTCCGTTGCCAGTTTGACTGAAAGACGATCAAGCCCAGCAGTAATTGAATGCTGAGCGCAATGATGATGGGCAGAGTCGATCCGTTCATCGTCCGTTGAGCCGCTCGACAACAATCGAGCTGGCGCTACCTCCCAGACCGCGGACGTTCAACATAATACAGTCCAATTTGGCTTTCCTTGGTCGAAATGGGACAAAATCCAAATCGCAGTCAGGATCGCCGCATTCGTAATTCGTTGTCGGCGGTACAATCTGGTCCCGCAGGGCGAGGGCGCACGCCGCAACCTGGAAAGGACCTCCTGCGGCGAGCGGATTTCCTGTCACGCCTTTGATCGAGCTAATGGGAATGGAATAGGCGCGCTCTCCAAAAACCTTCTTTATGCACCGCACTTCGACTGCGTCGAGAATCGGATGGCCGGGACCGTAGGCCGAAATGTAGTCGATATTCTCGGGGTTGCGTCCTGTATTAGCTAACGCCGACTGCATTGAATCAAGCAAAGCCGTACCCGGTGTCTCGGGAGCGTCATCGCGGTGACGGCCATATCCGCCGAGTTCCAAATAAATTCGAGCACCGCGAGCCTCAGCCCTTTCCAAGTTCTCCAGAACAAACATTCCGGCGCCTTCGGAAATCACTCCGGAATCTCGGTCAATGTCAAAAGGCCGGCTGGCTTTTTCGGGCTCGTCATTTCGGCAAGAACTCAGACCGGTTGCGACAAAAGCGGCAAATGTGTGCTTGGTGATTGGCGCATCGGCACCCCCTGCAATAGCAACTTCAGCTTCTCCAGATCGAATCTTGTCCGCGGCCAAGGTGATCGCGTCCAGACCAGAAGGGCACGCTGAAGAAACAGTTGCCGCATGTGCACGTACACCTATTCGATCTGCGATGACATTAGCAGCGGCTTGCGGAGTTAAAGCACCCACCGCGGTCGGAGACATCCCGTTCATTCCTCGTTCCTGAAAATCGCTGATCGAACGCTCGATGATATCCATCGCACTCGTGCTGACGCCCACGATGACGGGCGTCGGACTCGGGAAATTCGCTTCACTGATTTCGAGACCGGCGTTCTGAATCGCCATCATCGTGGCGGCGTAGGCTAGCTGAGTGTGACGCGCCATGCGTTTAGGTTTCAATTCCGGTTCGATGTAATCGAGCGGGTTGAAATTTTTCACTTCACCTGCGATGCGACTCTTGAGCTCGCTCGCATCAAAAAGGGTGATCGGCCCGATACCGCTTCGCCCGGTAAGAAGAGATTCCCAGAATTCCTCCAGCCCGGTTCCATTCGGGGCCAGGATCCCCATTCCGGTAATGACGACGCGATTTCGTCTCATTGTGTTTGCAATTCCTGACCGGGGAATCGATCGCTGAAGAAAGTTCGAATGATCGCCGCCGAGAGGTCGGAAAAATTGGCGGTTAAGGGATTGTTAGTCTCGGCCACGAGCGGATCACCCGGCATTCTAAGCGCTACATTAGCTCCAGTCATTATATTTTTTGCCGCCCAAAATCGTACGTTATTCACCAAACTGGGGAACTTATTCACAAGTTGCACCTTGCGTGCCAGCGGTTTCTGATTCAGTTTCGCGCGGCGAATCGAGATGAGTTGCCGAATATTTTTGCGGCCAGCGCCTGTGCGCGGCATGACCTTAGCTTCTACCGCGGCTGACGCACTATGACCGCCGGTACCGAACTGCCCCAGATCCTCGTTATCGATGACGAAATCGGACCGCGCGAAAGCTTGCGTATGCTCCTGAAACCAAATTACCAGGTGCACACCGCCGATTGCGTCGAAGCGGGCATCAAATTACTCAAAGAGAAAAGTCCCGACACCATAGTCATGGACATCCGCATGCCCGGAGTCAGCGGTATCGAAGGTCTGCGTCAGATTCGAGAAATTGATCCGCACTTGTCCGTTATCATGCTCACCGGTTTCGGCGCGCTCGACACCGCCAAAGAAGCACTTCGACTTGGAGCTAACGATTATATCAGCAAACCTTTTGATGCCCATGAAATGCAGCAGGTTATCGATCGCAATGTTGAGCGCACCCGTGCACACCGCACCACTGAGCACGCGGCGGCCGAAATCAAGGAACTAAATAATAGGCTCCTCCAGCAACTGGCTCAGAAAGAACGCCTCGCTTCACTCGGCCAAGCCTCGGCGGAATTCGTTCATGACCTTGGAAATCCGCTGACTATCGTTTGGGGCTATGTCCAGTTGCTCGCGAAACGTCTGGAAAAATCCGATAATTCGCAACAAGACGCCAGTTCGGTCAAGGAACTGAACATCATCGAGCAAAACGTTCGACTTTGCCGGGAGCTGCTTACTATGTGGCAGAGTTACGGAAACGTCGAAGCTTCGCCGCCGAAAATGATTTCTGTTTCCGGGATCGTCCGTGAAGTATCAAAGGGCATTGCGCCAATGGCCACGGAGAACGGCGTCGAACTCAAATCAGACATCTGCGAAGATTCCTGCACTCTTTTGGGAGATGCCCTGCAAATCAGTCGCGCAATCCAGAACGTGGTCGTCAATGCCGTTCAAGCTTCCATTGAAAAGAAGGGGACGGTCACGGTCATCTGCGCTCAAAAGGATTTCTATGTTGATCTTCGCGTCGAAGACACCGGCGCGGGGATTCATCCGGCCCAGTTAAATCGAATTTTCGATCCCTACTTCACGACCAAGCAGGCCAAGAGCGGCACCGGTCTCGGTCTCTACATCACCAAGAAAGTGGTCGAAGACCATAATGGTTCGATCAAGGTTGAGAGCACTTCCGGAGTCGGAACCGTGTTCACGATTCGTCTACCACTGCAGACAAACTGATTTCGCGCCGCAGGCTGCGCGGTTTCATTTAGTAATTGTCAGTCTTGCCTTGTTTGGTTTTGCTGAGGCGTGTCCTATCGAGTCGCGCCGATTTTTCTGATTCGTCTGGCCGGCGTGCCGTTCGAACGCGTGGAATGTCTGGCCACGCCAGAAACTTTGAGCGCAGCTCGCAGTTTGATTTTAGAAAGTTCGACGCCGGGCGAAGGGAAAAAGATTGAGACAATTCTTGAGCGCGAACTCGAGAACGCGCGTCGCTGCCTGCTCGATTTCGCGCGCACGATTCTGCGGCGCTACTTGATCTTCAGCGCAGAAGGAATGCGCGATCGGATTTCCTCGCTGATGGAAACCGATAGCACGGCTGCGCTTGGCCCGCGCAATTCCCGTGCGCGTGATCGCGAGCGACACTTGCTGCTTTATCTTCAACGCGTCGCGGCGAAGAACGACACCTTCAGCGAATTCGGACCATCGGGTTGGGGGACGACTAATGGCAACATCTCGGGCGTAACATTGAGACCAGCGCTTGGCATTGCAAAACGTGAAGCCTTTATGGAACGCTGGACGGCTCATGCTTTGGCTGACGTTATTAACGCTGATCCTGAGAATTTGAATCCGAAACTAGCCGTGCCCGCGCTCGAGCCGCACGCGATGGAAGTGTTGCGCGACGATGCTGATCGTTGGCAGCCAAGTTCTGTCCGCGACAAATGGTTGCTGATCTTGCAGGAGCTAATTGAGCTCCTGCAGAAGTTTTCGGCAACGCAAGACATCCATGAGCGACAGTCGATTTTAGACGAAGCGCGCAGACGCCTCTATTCCATCGGCGCTGAATCAAAACCGAGCGATCGTTTTCTCTACGCGGCAACGAATCCGATCGGCGAAGAATGTTTTCGCGAGTGCAATTTCGAAATCAACGAATCGCTGATCAACGAAGTCGCGAGCGAGGCCGAACCCTGGATTGACCTCTGGCGGGACAACTACGCATTCATTGCTTCGCGGGTCGCGGCTGGCTTGCGTGGCGTCATGGAAAAAGCCGGAGCCAAGAGCGGAGTGATGCCGCTGCCCGCGTTTCTTCAGGCGTGTGAAGCAGCGCGGTTGCCGCTGACTGGTCCGGGACTCGTTGCGCTTTCCGTAATGGCGTTTCAGGAAGTGAAAGCTGCTTTTCGGAAACGTCTGCAGTCGCATGTCGATCTTTCCGAGTACGAACTCACGCCCGAAGATTGCCGCATCGTTCGCGACAATTTCGATTATCCAAAGTTTGACGAATACACCTTTCCGTCGGCCGATTTGCAGTTGGCCGCTACATCAGCTGAGGCCGTGGCCCGCGGAGACTATCAATGGATCCTGGCCGAGCTGCATCCGCCGATCGCGCTCCTTCATCATTGCATGTATTGGAGTTGTCCCGACAAATCGGCGCTGAATCAGGCGCTGGCGAAAACCACCGTCGGCAAACCAATTTTTCATTTCGGCTTTTTCGCCGCTGATTTTACCGCCCACACGGCGGTCCATCTTTTTGACGCCCTTCCGGAGCTCTCAAATTTTGTGGCGCCGCAACGGGCGAATCCGAAATGGACGAAAGTTTCGCCATCGGACGCGGAAGTGTATGTCGATGCTGCGACCGGCGATGTCTCCGTGCGCAAGATCGACAATCGCGAGTATTTGGGATCCTTCGCGCGAGCGTGGGTTATTCCCCTCGGATTTCACCCTTTTTCGTTTTCATTGGGGAAGCACACGCCGCGGTTGCGTTGCGGGAAAGTGATTGTCCAACGCCGTTCTTGGACCGTGACGGCCGATGATCTGATGCTCGGGAATTTTACTGGCATCTCCCCGGACCTGGTGCTCGCGATCGAAAAATTGCGCGCGGACAAGAATCTGCCCCGTTTCATTTACATCCGTCCGACCGAACAAGCTCTCCGGCGCGGCGGCGCGGAGGGCCGAGACAAAGACACCAAACCGGTTTTCATCGATCTGGAGAGTTATTTGTTTCTGGAGATTTTTTATCGCTGGCTCGTCAAAGCTGGTGAAATCGAAGTGACGGAAATGTTGCCGACTCCCGACAATTTGCTTTGGAAAGAAGCCGACGGTCGCCGCACCTTTGAACTGCGCACATTGATCGTTCCTTGCACATGAAAATCATTGCCGTTGCCAATCAAAAGGGCGGAGTCGGCAAGACGACGACGGCCGTGAATCTTGGCGTGGCCCTGGCAGAAAAAAAGATGCGCGTGCTCTTAATCGATCTCGATCCACAGGCGAACGCGACGAGTTCGCTCGGCATGCAGGAAATTGAAGGCGAAAGCATTTACGACCCGCTGCTCGGCGGAACTTCAATTGCCGATAAAGTATTGCCGACGCGCATCGACAATCTCTTCGTAATTCCAGCTGATCTCGATCTGGCCGGCGCCGAAATCGAAATCGCGCGCATGCCGGAACACCTCACCCGGCTGTCAAACACACTGTCGATATTTCGATCGGATGAAACGTTCGATCTTATCCTGCTCGATTGTCCACCGTCGTTGGGAATCCTCATGACGAATGCGCTGGCCGCGGCGGACGAGATCATGACGCCGATCCAATGTGAGTATTTCGCACTGGAAGGGCTGGTGAAGATCGTCCGAGTGATCGAGCAGGTGCGCGACTCAGGCGCCAATCCTCACATCGAGATCGGCGGCATCGTAATGACAATGTTCGACAGTCGGACCAATCTCAGCGAACAAGTGGTCAGCGAAGTGCGGCAGCATTTTGGTAAGCGCGTTTACAACACGATTATTCCGCGCACGGTCCGGTTGAGTGAAGCTCCGAGCTTTGGAAAATCAATTCTCGAGTACGATCCGAGCGGTGTTGGTGCTGTGGCTTACCGCGCGCTCGCGCGCGAATTCATCAAACGGCATGGTGTGTCAGCGCCTGGCTCGCGGTTAATCGCAGGCCCTGCGTAACAAGTGCGTTAGTCGGCGCCGGCGATTATCCCGATTCTTCGGCAGCTTCCACTGCAGCTGTGTCAGCCGGAAGATATTTCGCGCCGATTAACCAAAGCACGCCCGAGACTAACATCACCGCCGAGATCGCGAGAAATGCGATGTTCATGTTTGTGTGGCCCGCTATGAGTCCCAAGAGTGGCGGTGCAATTGCGTCGCCAAAAGCGTGCATCACAAAAATATTCAAACCAAACGCCATCGCTCGCACGGCGGGAAGCGAAACATTTGCTACGGCTGTGTTCGCCGGCCCGGTGTTAAAGAAAATAAAGAACAACGCCCCGAACAGGAAAATCCAGGCAAACGGAAAAGGCGTGTAGAGCATCGCCGCTAACAAGGGGAAGCCGAGCAACATTCCAATCCCGGGGACAAGCAAGTCCGATCCTCGAACCCGCGCCCGAAGTCGGTCGGCCAGAAAGCCGCCTGCCAAAGTGGAGGTCAAGCCAGCAACGGCAGTAATCGCGCCAAAGATCGCCGTGGCAGAGGGTGGCTGGTGGCGGAATTGAAAATACGCCGAAATCCAGTAGGCAAGTCCACCTAACGCAAAAGCCATCGCGGTCTGGGCGGCAACGTTGAAGCCGTAGGACGGTTTTTTCATTAAGACAGCGACTGTTTGCAGATAATTTCTCAGTGATGTTTTGTCACTGCTCTCGCCGGTTGAAGTCTTAGTACGAGGATCTTGTCGGAAAAAACAGAGGAAACCGAGTAGCAAGCCCGGCCCGCTCACAATGTAGAACGCTGAGCGCCAGCCCATGTGAACGTCTATCAATCCACCGAGAATGTAACCAAACGCGCTACCTGTCGGAATTGCAGCAAAAAAAATCGCGAGCATCGTGCTACGCGACTTCATCGGAAACAGGTCAGAGACAATTGCCGGAGCCGCCGGGCCATAAGCGCCTTCGCCGATACCGACTAAAATTCGAGCGATGAAAAGTGCGGCAAGAGTGGCGGCTAAGCCTGACGCCGTAGTAGCGAAACTCCAGACAATTGCCGCTGTTCCAATTATAACCCAGCGGGAATACCGGTCTGCCAACCAGCCCAATGCCGGTGCAGAAAGCATATAGCTGACGACAAATGCGGTACTAAGTGTTCCGCTCCACCACATTGCGTTTGGATCGTTTGGCGCGAAGAAAGTAGCGCGGATCGAAGGCTCGACGGCCGCGAGAACGTAGCGGTCAATAAAATTGAAGAGATTAAGAGCGAGCAGCAGCCCAAGCGAAACGCGGGCGCTGGTTCTGGAGGCAGCGTTAGACATTAAACTCGGCCAGATACAACACCGCGCGACATTAATTGCAAACAACAATCCATGCTGCGCTCGAGCGCGCCTGGCGCCTTCGAATCAGCGTCCACAATTAGCTCGGCGAGCCGTTCAATATCGTTCTCTTGAAACGAACGCAATGTAAGTCGCGGTGTTTGAGGATCGCCATTGCGACGAATAAAGACAGATCATGTGCGAGTTGCGATTTATAAAGTGAGATGCCGAGCAAGAGCGAAGAATACGCGAGACCGGCGACGCCGCCGAATTCGTCCAGCTTGTCGACAGTGCGCGGGGCGGCCAGCCATTGCACGGCATGTCATTTATATAAGCAGGCAACGCAGACAGTTTTCGGCGAAGGCCCGAAGACCGCTCGCATTATGCTGGTCGGCGAACAGCCGGGCGATTACGAAGACGTCGCCGGCAAACCTTTCGTTGGTCCGGCTGGAAAAATTATGGATCGCGCGCTCAAGGATGCCGGTATCGATCGCAAGGAAGTTTATGTGACCAACGCCGTGAAACACTTCAAATGGGAACCGCGCGGGAAACGCCGGCTTCACAAGAAGCCGAACGCACGCGAGATCGCGGCGTGCCGGCCGTGGCTGGAAGCGGAGCTGCGACTCGTTATGCCGAATCTGGTCGTGGCCATGGGCTCGACGGCGGCCCAGACAATTTTTGACCGTTCATTTCGCGTAACGCGCGAGCGAGGCAAAGTGTTCTCTTCAAAACTCGTGTCCAAAGTTCTCGCCACCGTTCATCCATCATCGCTGCTGCGACAACCGGATGAAGAGTCCCGCCGTCGCGAATATAAACACTTTGTCGCAGACCTTCGCGTTGCCGTGAAAGTAGCGAAGACGGATTAGCCTAAGGTTTGGGACTGGCCAGATCATCTTTCCGTTTTCGTAATCGCAGCCAGTCCGTTCGCGTTGGTGCGGGACTTCAAGTGGTGAAAGCTCACAAGCTGGCGCGTCCTTTCATCCCAGAGTTTGAGCTTCCCGCAAGCAAGACTCGTCCTCAGGGTGATCGTCGGCGCTCGGGCAAACGCCGGGTGAGCAGCATGGCAGAGCTGCAAATTATAATTTGGAATGCCAGGACTAAGATGGTGGATGTGATGGAAGCCAATACTACCCGAAAACCACTGCAGTATCTTCGGTAGTCGATAAAATGAACTTCCGCGGAGCGCTGCCGCGAGATAGCTCCACTCCTCCGAGGGTGTCCAATAAGTGTCCTCAAACTGATGCTGGACATAGAACAACCAGATTCCAATGCCCCCTCCGACCATGGTAATGAGCAGTTGTGTAATCAGAAATTGTCGCCATCCGAAAACCACGCTCAGTGTGACCCATAGGACCAACACCCCGGTATTTGTAGCCCAGACCGACCAGAACTCCCGGCGAGGGGCGGTGCGCGCCGGGACGCGGTGCACACAAAGAAAAACCAATAAGGGGGCAATCGAAAACAGAACGATCGGATTTCGTGCAGCCGCGTAAATAAAACGGCGCCACGGCGATGAATTCAGATATTCCTCGACTGTCATAGTCCAAACATCGCCAATCCCGCGCCGACCGAGATCCCCTGAAGTATTATGGTGAGTCGCATGTTCCCACCGCCAATGGTAGTAGGGCGTGAAAACCATCAGACCCGCGATGTTGCCGATGATGTTATTCGCAAGTTTGGATTGTGTGAAAGATCCATGACCGCAGTCATGCATAATAATGAAGACACGAACCACCCAAAGACCGGCAAGAAACATAAGGCAAAGCGTTAGAGCGTACGAAAATTTCCAGCTCCAGTAGATGGCACACCATAACAACACATACATCACCAGGCTATTTGCGACCTGGATCAACGCGCGGGAAGCGGAGCGTTTCTGGAACCGTTTGAGCACCGGCTTCAGCTCCGCCAGAGCCGGTAATGGGTCTACCTCGTTAGATTGTGACGGGCAGGTAGAGCTTAGGGACATGTAATCGCCAATCAGTTCGCGCCCGGCCGAAAATATGTTGAAACGTCAGATGACGTAATCGGGACAGTTTTTATTATGCGATCTCGAGGCTACTAGTCAAACCATTTGCCTAATGAATAACTGTAGGACTGCACCTTAGAACCGCGAGAAAGGTGGTGCGAATAGCTCGAAGAAGTATGCTGAAGCAGAACATCAGGCGCGAAATGATGCGCAGAAGCGAGTGAGATCTGCCAGAGCGGGGTATAAGCGACAAGACAGACGTGCCGAGTAAGGAGGAATGAGGTCAGCTCCGACTAGGAAACGGATCCCAATTTCACTTTTTGTTGCGCGGCAATCCGTCGCCAGTCGATTCTCCATACTGTTCAAGGCTGACTTCTCTGGACAGGAGTGGACTGAAAGTAAATCATTGGCGGGGGGCAAAACGGGTGGACTCCGGGTTGAAATCCAATCCAAATTCTGCACGTTAAGCGGCGACCGGCCAAAGATTTCGGGGGTATAGCTCAGTTGGTAGAGCGTCTCGTTCGCAATGAGAAGGCCAGGGGTTCGAATCCCCTTACCTCCAAAGCCGCAGGTGTGGAGGTAATGTCTGAAGCGGGCACATTATCGGATGCACTAGCGGGAGCGTAATCCCCTTACCTCCACAAATTTCGAGCGGCGCAATTTAAATAATCAAAAATCAGGGGATGAGAACCTTGTTCGACCGGTGGGGCGCGAGGCGCAGGGGTTAGAAGCGAAGCTTATAAGCCGGAGCCAAGGCGAAGCTTTGGATAATCCGCTTACCTCCAGAGCACGCCGACGTGGAGGTGACGTCTAAGAGCGGGCATATTATCGGATGTCTGGCGGCAGCGTAGTCCTCCTGCCTCCAAGTTATCACGTTAGGAAATTGACTGACTCGTGTTGCGTCCGATGGCCGCGAATCAGCATGACGCTGACGAGTTCAGCCTTAAAATACGAGAATGCGCCGGTCTTGCCATCCTCCCTTGCTACGCTCAACAGTCGAATTATCGGTCGTAGCCGTGCCTTTGGATGAAAGTACCGACGCATTCAGCTATACTTATTGCTCCGAACCCGATTCAGCGCGTCGCACGCTACAATTGGTTGACGGAGTTTAATAAGTGTATCTCGCTGCACCTCCTTTAAGCAGCGTCGTATTTCCGGGGGGAAACTGGGCCGCCCGTCGGAGAAAATTGTCGTAAGACGTTGTGTTGCATCGCAGTAAAGCGTGCGGTGGTACCCTGATTCTTGGTGCGCGCCGTCACATCGCGTGGCCAGATTTGTCTTCATGTTTCGACAATTTATGTAGGGCGGCGCCTGCTTTTTGCCTAGACAAACAGAAAGCCAACAGTTACAAACAGGCCACGAACGATTTTAAACAGATGGGCAACAGATAAGTTTTGGAAAGACGAGCCTTACGTTATGTCTCGGGCAAGAATCTCTCCTGACCTTGGACCGTTACCGAGCGGTTCGGCTTTGAAGGCAGGCCATAATGAGACGGCGAGTCTTCTGGAAGTTCTGCGTTCTCTCGCAGTAAAGAACCAGCGGGAGCAACCCCGCGTCTTCTACTCCCTTCGTGAAGTCGCCAGGCGATTCAAGGTGCCGATTTCAACCGTGGCCAAGGTCTACCACGACATGGAGCAGGAAGGTCTTTTGAGCCGAATGCGAAGTTCCAAGACCATCTTGAATGGCTTGCGCCACAATCGAAGAATGAGCGTTCGCGGGTTGATTGGTTTACCTGTCCTCACCACGCATTTTATCACCATTCAAGAGTACCGAACGTTTTTCATTTCCATCCGGCGTGAGCTCTGGTCGCGCGGCTTCGCAACGACGATGGTTTTTTTCCGCACCCATGAAGCCGTCGATGGGACGTTGAGTGATCAGCTCAAAAGTCTTGAAGTCGACACGGTAGTCTGGCTTCAGCCGGGTCGAAGCGCAAAGGAGACACTGCTGCGCCTTTCGGATATGGGAATTAGAGTCATCGGGATTTCCCAAGTCGGAACACCGAGTATTCCATCTCGGTATTACGTATGGAGGGAGCGCGCAATCGAAGCGTTAATCAAGGAATGGAAGGACCAAAATTCGTTCCGTAAAATCACCGTAGTGGATTCTAAAGATTATCGGTCGCCTGTTACCGAGGAGGTACTGCGAGTGATTTTAGAGAATCTTCAAATTCAACCCTTTATTCAAACCTTCCACGGCGAAAATAGTGCTGCCTTCCTCCAAGACCTGTACCGCGTTAAGACTGACGGGATCATTTTACCCTCTTCAGCCCTCGCGTCGATGTTTGCATTTCGCAATCCTTGCCAGATGGCTGATTTGTTAAAAGTGCATCGCGTGGCATTCATCGATGGTCCGGTCGATATGCCTTTTGCCGACGTGCCTGATGCGCCAGTCGACTTGGTGACAGTTAACTGGCAGGCGGTGACCGAATCGATTGTTAATGATCTGATCACGCGTGAGGCTTTTGATCGTAATCGATATACTACCTTCGAAGCCGAAGCCCGCTTAAGAGTTCCCTTTAGCAGCTTCTGCGATGAGATTCGCCCGTCACAGGGAATAGCCGATTCACTTTGAGTAATTTTTATTTTGAGTCGGACTTATCGCGATCTGTACAAATCTCTAAACCGCATTCCAAAACGGTGGATCAGGATGGTTCAGCAATTCGTTCGGCCAAGTAAATGGCCTCTAGACACTTTTTCGTCGAACTAGGAAAAGTCCTGGTTCGCGTGTGTTTTTCCGATACTATTTGGCAAGGCCGAGGTTAAATAATCACAAGGTTGGAGGAGCTTCTTATGAAAAAGTGCTACCGAACTCCCAGATTGATCGTGCTTCTTTTCAGTGTTGCCATTCTCGGATTCGCGCCTGCGTATGCCGGCACTGGTTACGAATACTCCCGCAGCGAATTGATGGGCAATAGCGGCCTAACTATCTTCCGTGAAGCCGACTACGGAAATCAGAACGGGTTAAGCATTTATCTCGATGGTATCCCGATAACAACGCTCTCCCGAGGCGAGGGATATCGAGCCATTGTGCGGCCCGGTCGGCATCTTTTGACGGTAACAAATGCCCCGTCCCCGTACGGCAAGGACCAAGTTCACTCATCGAACTATCGATTTAGCGCCGGGGCAAAATTACGCGTTTACCGCGATTTGGGACGTCGAGACCGTAACGCTTGAAGATGGCGGCTACCAATATCACGGTTTCTATCGCTAACGTTCGTTAGCAAATTGCGCCGTTGGCGATTAGAGACCGCAGCCAACGCTGAGCACCTTCTTCACGCCTGATGGCTGATATTCGTAAACGGTGATCTCGTGGCCTTCGTAATAGGCGGAGCGGACAACGATATCGATTTTGCCATCGCCGTTGAGATCGAGCAGAGCGGCAATTTCAAATTTGTTCGGCGCACTGTCGGCCTTCGCCTCTGGATAAAACTCGCCGTCCACTAATTCCGTCTTTGTTTTACCGTCAACCACTCGCTCGATCGTCACGAACGAATACGTGTTCGCACTCGATTCATCCGGAATCTTGTCGCCGTCCTTATAGTGCGTTGCTGAGAGCACAAATTCGTCCTGGCCGTCGCCGTCAAGATCGACCCTCACAATCTGGCTGATGTGCACGATCGGATCGCGAAAACCGCGCGCGCGCAAAAATTCGCGAATAACTTCGACATGTTGTTGCTGTTGTCTCGTGTCGAGTGATTTCGATTTTCGCGGCAGCGGATTCCAACTCGCGGCAAACGTAACCGCGCCTTTTGCCACTTTCGACGGACGCAGTTTTACGGCCGAGCAAAGCTGCGAGTCTACGGGATGCTTGGCGTCGTCGGAGCGGCGCAAGTTTTGAGCAGTCGACATCGCAAAACGAACCATGCCCGTGATCGCGCTTCGATCGTAATTTCACCGAAGCGGTCGCGTCTGTTGGTTCCAATCAGTTTCCTGAATCAACCGCCCCTATCAGATATCCATAGCGCACGTCGATTACGGGAAGGGGTCGGCGTTCGCGCGCAGAGAAAATGCTAGCGCCAGTCCAATGACGACGAACCGCGCTTTCACGAGATCGCGCCGAAGGCGAGGCCAAGACCGTAGGTCACCGCGGCCTCGATGATGCCGACAAATGTCATTTCGAGCCCGGACGCCCACCACGAGCGCAGCGTGATCAGCGATTTGATCGCTCCGACGGCGAAATGCGCAACGATGCTGATTACAAACGCCCAAATCACGGCGGCGATTCCGCTCATGAAGAAAAATGGAATGATTGGGATAAACGCGCCGATTGCGGTCGACACCGCGGCCGAAGCCGAGGATTTCCACGGCGAAGGGAAGCGGTGCTCCGACAGTCCGAGCTCGCTTTGCGCCATCGCCTGTACCAGTTGATCGGGGTTTTCGCCCAATTTTTCAGCCATTCGTTGTGCTTCTTCCGGATTGAATCCCTGAAGTTGATAAAAGAGTGACATCTCCTCGATCTCTTCTTCTGGATTCTCTTCGACTTCTTCCTTCTCGCGGGCGATTTCGGCTTCGTAAACTTCCGCTTCGCTCTTGACCGCGAGGTACGCTCCCGCGCCCATCGACAAACTGGACGCGATCATTCCAGCGAGACCGGAAATCAAGATGTAGTGTTGTTGATTGTTCGTTGCGCCCGCGACGCCGGAAACAATTCCGAACACGGCGCCAAGTCCGTCGTTTACGCCATAAATCGCATCTGCTACCCAACTGCCGCCGCGTCCGTGCCAGCGTTCTCGTTTCAAAATTGTGTCGAGCACGGTGCGCGGTCCCAGGTGCGGCACCATTGACTGCAATGCGCGCGCGTGCGCCTTCTCTTCCAACGCGCTTTCGCGCAAAAAATCCTTCACGTCCTCTTCTCCCGCCAAAGTACGTTCGCGTTGGTCGCGAAATTCAGCTTCATGTTTTTCCTCGGCGGCCTCCATTCGTCGAATTGCGATCTCGGTTCCCAGCGCGCGATTCAACCATCGTCTCAATCTCCGGCCTAACGAATCGGGAATCGTGGGAACCGGCTCGCCGAGATCTGTAAGTTTTTTTTCCCAGCGCCGCGCGTGCCGTTCCTCGGCTTCGGCCATACGCAGGAGGATCGCTTTGCGTTTCTCGTCAGGTTCTCGCGTAGCAAGCTCTCGGTAGACTTCCGCAGTCTCGACTTCGGCACGCCAGTTCCGCTTCACGACGTCGACTTTCTGTTGCCGATCTTTTTGCCCGTCGGAGTTCAAATCATTTGTTATCTTGCGCACTCGGTCTCAATGACGGCGATAATCGCCGGGGTCCGTTTCGACTTTAACTGTTGTACCGTGATAATGAGCGCGACCGATCCAATGATCAACATTGCAGCCAGCAGCGTTCGCAATGGCACAACTTCGTGCGCGAAAACAGCCCCAAGCAATACCGCGACGATTGGATTCACGTAAGCGTAAGTCGCAACTCTTGCCGGATCGCAATTGCGCAGGAGCCAAAAGTAGGCCGTGTAACCCACGATTGCGCCGATCAAAACCAAATAGGCGAAAGCGCCTAACGACAAGGCGGTGATCTTGGCCGGGTGGAAATCCTTCAATTCGCCGGTGAAGAGACCGACCAGGATCAAAAGTATTCCACCGCAGAACATCTGCTGGGCCGCAGCGAAAAACGGAGATGCGACGTGCTTGACCGCTCGCGAGTAAAGGGAGCCGGCCGACCAAATGAACGACGTGACCACCAAAATAGACATCCCGATGGCAGCGCGACTGCCTCCGGAAAACCGTAGTTCCGGTCCAAGCAGGACGGCCACGCCAAGGAATCCGCCGGCCAGTCCGAGCCAAACAACCCCACTTGGTCGCGGAGTCATCCCGACCAGCCAACCGAGCAACGTTATATAAATGGGAACTGTTGCCACGATCAGGCTGGCCAGGCCGGTTTGGATAAATTTTTCCGAGATTGTCACGCCTCCGTTCCCGCAAAGAAGCAGACACGCTCCGACGATGAGCGAGAGTTTCCAGTCTCTCCATGTCGATCTGAGTGGGCCTTGCAACCGCGCGATTGCGAACATGATCAAACCTGCCAGGAAAAACCGGGCGCCCGCCATCAAAAATGGCGGGATCGATTGAATCGCGAAGAAAATTCCGAGATAAGTCGACCCCCAGACGATATAAAGCGCGGCGAATGCGGTTACGAGTTGGATCCTGCGCGGCGCTCCCATCAAAGACAGTTACGCGATGCGGATCAATGTTCCAATTGCCCAATGGCCTCGCGAGTCTGCGGAAATTGCGGATTGATGGCCAAGGCACGCTCGTACCAAGCCCGTGCTTCACCTTTCAACCTCGCGCGCGCGCACAGATCGACATGTTCAGATGTCGACGCTCATAATTGAACGACCTGCGCCGATTGAATGTCTTCGCTTGCCCGGAGGATTTGCAACAACTCCTCGCCCGGCGCGTTGTCCAGATTTAGAACCGTCAAAGCTGTGCCGCCGGCTTGATTTCGACTCAGCGACATTGTCGCGATGTTTACGTCGTGCTCTCCGAGTAATGTCCCAATTCGGCCAACGATGCCGGGTCGATCGGTATTTTCGAGCACGAGAATGACGCCGTGTGGGCGCGCTTCAACCGGCCGGCTGTTCACGCTGACGATCCTCGGGGTCGCTCCAAAAAATGCGCCGCCCACTGAAACAGTTTTTCCTTCGGCCTCGGCGGACAGTTCAAGGAGATCAGTGTAATCGCCGAGAACGCTCAGACGCGTTTCGGTTATTTTCAATCCGAGGCTCGCGGCAAAGGCCGGCGCGTTCACTTCGTTTACGTCCGCGCCGCCGGCGTTTTGCACAAAGCCTTTCAATACCGCGCGCGTGATCGGGCCAGTGTCGAGCTCGTTTACTTTGCCACTGTAATTGATTTTCAATTCCTCCACGCGGCGCGGCGCGACCTGAGAAAGGAACCGGCCAAGCTTCTCTCCAAATCGGAGGTGCGGACCGATGATGGACAAGGTCTTTGCATCGAGGCTTGGCATGTTCACGGCATTGCGGATTGTTCCTTCGAGAAGCGCGGCCCGAATCGATTGGGCGATTTCGATTCCAACACTTTCCTGCGCTTCGGCGGTCGAAGCACCAAGATGTGGCGTCAGAATTAAATTTGGAGCATCGCGAAGCGGTGAATCTTCGGGTAACGGTTCAATTTCGAACACGTCGAGAGCCGCGGCCGCAACATGTCCATCTTGCAGCGCGGCCGCCAGCGCGGTTTCGTCGATTAATCCGCCGCGGGCGCAGTTGATGATGCGGACACCATGCCGGGTTTTAAAAATCCGGCCGGCGTCAAGCAAATGACGGGTCTCGTTCGTTAGCGGCGTGTGAAGCGAAATAAAATCAGCGACAGCCAGCAACTCGTCGAGCTCTTCGATCAGTTCGACTTGGAGGCTTCGCGCGCGCGACGCTGAAAGATAAGGATCGTAGGCAATGACACGCATGCCGAAAGCAATCGCGCGGCGGCTGAGTTCGCTGCCGATTCGGCCCATCCCGATCACGCCAAGCGTTTTGTTGTACAGCTCGACACCTTCAAAGTCCTTTCGTTTCCACTTTTTTGCGCGCAAACTCGCGTCGGCTTGCGGAATTTTGCGCGCGACATTCAGCAGAAGCGAGAATGCGTGTTCGGCCGTGGAGACCGTGTTGCCGCCGGGCGCGTTCAGGACGAGCACGCCGTGCCGAGTCGCCGTTTCAACATCCACATTGTCCACCCCAACGCCCGCGCGTCCGACGACTCGAAGGTTTTTCGCGGCATTGAGCACGTCGCCCGTCACTTTCGTTTCGCTGCGAACGATGAGCGCTGCGAATTGCGGAATGATTTCGATGAGTTTGTCCGGTGGCAATTTGAGTTGCGTTGAAACCTCCAGCTTTCCGTCCCTCAAGAGTTCGTCGACTCCGCGCTGGGAAATAGCGTCGGCTACAAGGACTTTCGGCGGAGTCATACCAGAATGTTGAGCGTTCAGCCGCGACGGCGCAACTCCGCGGCTACTTCGATTTCGGCAGTTTGCGGAAACATGTCGAGTGGGGTGACCGATTTGATTTCAAATCGAGGTTGAAAATCCGCGAGATCGCGCGCGAGGGTTGAGGGATTGCAGGAAATGTAAATGAAAGTGGCCGGCGCAAGATCGACAATCGTTTCACAAACGCGGGCGGTGAGTCCAGTCGCCGGTGGGTCCGCCAGTAGAGTCGTCTTGTCCTGATCGCAATTTTCCATCGCCGAACGAAGTCCGGATTCGACGTCGCCGGCAATATAGACCTCTTTGGCAGTTGCATTTTCTTTCGCCGCCGCAATCGCGAATCGGTCCCAATCGACTCCGACAACGCGCTCGAACTTTTCGATCAGGGCTTTGCCGAAAAAGCCGGCGCCGCAATACGCGTCCACCAGCAATTCCTGATTCGACGGCACAAGATCGACAATCAGATTGCGGAGCGCGTTCGCGACTGCGTCGTTGGTTTGAGAGAAATGGTGGGACGCGCTCTCCGAGCGCGTGTTTGATCGCCCTCGGAGAGGCCGATCCACCTTTGCGCGCAGCGTGTAATGACCGTCGGGAACATCTTGCGTCCGCAAGTCTGCCAGCTCGCGATTCACTTCCTCCATCGCGATCGGGCAACGTTCGACGTCGACCAGTCGATGAGAATCTCGCCGGAAATATCCAATCAGCCCGTCCTCGGCGTGGACCGTGATCCGGTTTCGATAGGTAAAGTGAAGAGGAGAGGGGATGATTGGCCGCATCGGAATGTCCTTAAGTTTGCCGATTCGCTGCAAGAGATCGCGGACCTGTCGGGATTTGATTTCGAGTTGATGCGCGTAATCGATGTGTTGATAGGCGCACCCGCCACACCGCCCAAAGTACGGGCAAAGTGGTTCGACTCGATGCGGTGATCGTCTTTTAATATCGACGACTTCCGCTTCAGCGAATTGTTTTTTCTCATGCGTGATTTTCGCCGAGACAAGTTCGTCGTCGATGGTGAACGGAACAAACACTGCCTTGCCGTGGTCGCGCGCGACGCCTTTGCCGCCGAAAGCTATGTCTTCAATTTGTAGATCAACCATCCGCATTCACGGACAATAGCCCAGCGTTTTAACGCTGGGTCAATGAATCAAAACGCGAAGGAGTCCGGACGAACGAAAGTCGAGAAGCGATGTTAATGAAACCGGGCGCTTAGTTCGAGCCCGATGACATCACTCGATCGATAGCGGCCTCGAGGTTTTCCATTTTTACCGGTTTTACCAGATGCTCGGCGAAACCAGCCTCGAAACTTTTCTCGATATCGCCGTTCATTCCGAAACCGCTAATGGCGATTCCCGGTATCCGCGACATCGCGCGGAGGTAGCTCATCAGTTCCATGCCGGTGCCGTCGGGCAGCGCAATGTCGCTGATTAGGAGGTCGAATGAACTCTGCGCCGCTGCCTCCATCGCCGAACGAACATTGTGCGCTGCGGCGACCAAATGTCCACGTCGCACCAACAGGCGTTCCAGCGCGGTGCATGTGTCCACGTGATCGTCGACCAGTAAAATCCGAAGCGGACGAGTTTCGGGAACGGGCGCGGTAAACTTTACCACGCGAGCAGGCGGCGAAACGGTTTTCATCGTTAAGGTAAAAATTGAGCCGCGATCGCGACCGTCGCTTTGAGCAGTGAGCGTGCCGCCGTGCGCCTGGGTGAGAGATTTCGAAATTGCCAGGCCCAGACCGAGGCCGCCGTAGCGCCGTTGAAACGCTTGTTCTCCCTGCTCGAAGGGATCGAAGATGCGATTCATGATTTCCGGCTCGATCCCGATGCCGGTGTCTTTGACGGTCACTACGAGAATCTGCGACTGAGGGTTCGTGGTTGAGATCGTGATGTCGCCGTTTTCGCCGGTAAACTTGATCGAGTTCTTCACGAGATTCCAAATGATCTGCTGGAATTTCGCTGAGTCGGCCATGACGTGGTGAGCGCCGGCGCGCAAATTTACGCGCAGATTCAGACGCCGGTCCTGCGCTTCCGCGCGACAGATTTCGACCACGTTGGTGATAATCTCGTTCGCGTCGATGGATCCGAAGCGTAATTGAAGCTTGTCTTTCGCGATGCGAGTCAGGTCGAGCAGATCATCGATCAACTGACTTTCCAGTTCGACATTGCGTCGAATCATCGACAGCGAACATTTCGCCAGATCCGATGGAGACGTTTCAGCCTCCAGCGCGTCGATCGCGGCGATCACCGGGGTGAGCGGCGTGCGTAATTCGTGCGAGAGCATCGCCAGAAAGTTGTCCTTCGTTTTGTTCGCGGCCTCGACTGATTCCTTCTGCTGCTCGAGCGCAGCCTGCGCGCGATTACGCTCGGCAATCGCGGCCGCGATGGCCATGGCGGTGATCGTCAACGCCGCCGTCCACGCTTGCAGCGTCAGGAGCGATTGGTTCTCGGTCTGCATTACGAACGGCCCGAATCCGTTGAGAGTTCCCGAAATTGCGATCGAGGACAGAACGAAAACACCAGTCGCGGTTTCGCGCGGGGTAAAACGAAATGCCGTCCAGATCACGATCGGTCCGCAAAGAAACGAAACCGGATAATTTCGTGCGGAGATTTGGAACCAACCGCCGAAGACGATTTCAGCGAGGACCACCAGTAGCAGAAGCAGAACGCTGACTTCGACGGCCTGGGCGCGGTTCCATTTGCGCTGCGTCGCCGGGATGCTCCAAAGGACCAGGAACGGGACGATTACTAAATCCCCCGATATGTCGCCGAGCCACCAGGTGGGCCAGATCTGCCAAAAGTTTGCCCAGTGGGCGAAACCGCCGAGGGCAAGGCTGGTTACGCCTAACGACGGGCTGACTGTAGTGCTGATGAGCGCGGCCAGCGCAAACTTGAAAACATTTTGCGGACGCTCGAACATCCTCGTTCCCTCCGCGAATCGGTTCACGAGCCACGCGCCACACAATGCTTCAAGGGTGTTACCGCCTGCTATTCCGAGCGATGTTAAAAAATTTCCGGCAGTCGTGATGTTTACAAGAAACGCGCCGATAAAAATCGCCGGCCATGCGCGATAACCAAGCACGACCAACGCGGCGAGAGCGATTCCAGCCGGCGGCCAGACGGGTGAAGCGCTCGGGTTAACAAACGCCAGCTTTAGAGAAAAGTAGCCGACGACAAAATAGATCAGCGCCGTAACGCCGATTGCTGGCAGCGTGGGAATTTTCCTGGGATTCAACATCAACCCGACCGCCTGTGCGAATCGCGTTATCTGTAGGCCACTTGCAGGCGCGGTCAACCGATTTGTGAATAACAGTGACAAGTGACGGGTGACGAGTGCCGCATCCACAAGTGCTTAATTCGCAATATCGGGGGTCGTTAGGCCAAATCCGCTCGGGCGCGCGCAGAAGGAAAAGGCTAGGACAAAGACCGATCCCAATTTGGTTCAAATCCCGGTTTGACTGCCTTTGCTGGTCACTGGTCACTGGTCACTCTTTAGTTAACCATGGGGTGGACCGAAGAAGTAAAACAGGACTGTGCGACTCGCGTCGAACAGGCCGTGTGCGATGATCGCCGCCCAAAGATTTCGTCCGGAAAGAATCACCAGAAGGCCGAGCAAGAAGCCAAGCGTTCCAGTGATAACCATGCCGAGTGGATTTTGATAAGCGTGCGAAGCGCCGAACAGAATAGCTTGAATGATCGAACCCACCACCCACGCGGCGCGGCATCCCCCGAAAAACATCGCCAAACTCTGCATGAGAAATCCGCGGAACATGAATTCTTCATAGAATCCTGCGCCGATGAGCACATAAAAAACGGTGATCAGCGTGAGGCGGAGATTTCCCTGCAAAGCAGCGAAGCGACTGAGCTCGCGATGGAACCCCGCTTTTTCCGAAAGATAGATCGCCGTGAAAAAAATCGCCGCGAGCGAAACTCCAATCAGAATTGTGCGAAGCCAACTCTGTGGCTGCTTCAATCCGATGTCAGCCAACCGTTCTCGCCGCAACCAAATAAGCGCACACGCCACCGCGACCTCGAACATCTGGACGACGAGAGCGAACACGTAGCCGCCCTCAATCGTTTTCGGTGTGTAAACGGCCGCGGCCGCCGCATCTATTCCGAGCAAGACGGCAATCAAAACGACGATGTCGATGAAATACCGGTACCGTCGCGCGGTACTGCTCTGCAGAGCGTCCAGCTCCGGCTCGCCTTGCGTCATCGGCTCAACATTAATCGTCGAGCCGGTTGTGTGGACAGATTATTTCCGCTGATCTCTGTTTTCACCAAAACCGAGTCGCCGGCTTCCCTAGGTCGATTCGCAAAATGCTCACGACCTCCCGCCGTAAAGCTCTCGCCCTGCGCCGCTCCTCTGCTGCGCTCCTTGCTCTCTGACCTCTGGTCAATGCAGTCCTCGGGACCAACCAGTGAGCTGAAATACGATCAAGAGGTCCCGGCGATTCACGCCCGGTCGAAACTTCCAATTGAACAATGTCATGACTGCGCTGGCGTCCAGTTCACGGGAATGAGTGGATTGCATCACTTGCACTTGGTCAACGACTCCGGTCTTGTCGTTGATAATGAGCCGGTAGATGCCCTGACCCTGATAACCAAGATGTTGCGCTTTGATCGGATACTCAGGATCTGGAGCGGAGATCGTATCCTTTTTGTATTTAGCGTCGATCGTTACAACGTCGGTGGCATAGCACGGCGTTAGGACCGCGAGGAACAACAGCGTTAATAGAATTCCAAGGGGTCTTTTCATACACTTAGAGAATCGAGCCGGATTATCCAATTGGACGTGCCGCGCACAGTCAAAACATTGAATCAAAAACACGGCGAGCACAATGTCGCAGGCGTGGACGGTCAAATCGCTATGGAAAGCTGTGAGTAAGCGGGAGCGAACGAGTCAATCAAAGTGCGGGCACGCCTCATCCCCGAAGGATATCATGCGCATAACATCATCGAAGCTGCGTTCCCGGCGGGAATCGAACCCACATTTAAGGTTTAGGAAACCTCCGTTCTATCCGTTGAACTACGGGAACTCTCTGTAGGATGAAGGTAGAAGGATGAAGGATGAAAATCCAGCCGCACTTAAGAAGCAGGGAGCAGGGAGCGAGGAGCGCCGAGCAAAGAGGCCAGAAGTCACAGATCAGGGGGTCAGATTTCAAATTCCGAAATCCGAGTTATCCGTGCAATCCGTGGTTAAATTTTTGGGAACCTTTGGCGCCATAGTCGAAATCCGTAGTCTCCCCGCCGTAATTTTCATGGAGGCGGGTAATCAGCGATTCTCTCGAATTACTTGACTACCCATTTGAATCTTTTAATTTGTTCAAATGGGCAAACCGAAAGCGACGATACTCGAGGCGCGGGCGGTCCAGGAACGGCCAACGTTGAGTATGGCGCGAAGGGTCCGCTGGCGAAGAAGCAGATCGCGCCCGCGAAAGTAATAAAACACATCAGCAAAGGTTTGCCGTTTAGCGAGCTTGAACATTTGCAAAGCGAGGTCGATGAGCCGCTGGGATCACTGGCGCGCCAGTTGTCGATCTCAAGATCGACATTGCAACGGCGAAAAGCCGAGCGGCGTCTCTCGCCACAGGAGTCGGACCGGTTGATGCGCTTTTGGCGGATCGTTCAACACGCCACGAAAGTTTTCGGCACAGTCGATCGGGCTCGACAATGGTTAAAATATCCGCAACGCGGACTTGGTGGCGCAGTGCCGCTGGACTACGCCAGTAGCGAAATTGGCGCTCGCGAGGTGGACGATTTGTTGGGTCGAATCGATTACAGCGTCTACTGGTGAGCACAGCACGCTCGGCCTGGCGAATCGTTCGCGCGGATCGAGCGAAACATGCATTCACCGGTGATGGCAGTCGCCTTCTGGGTGGACGTTGGAACTCCCGAGGAGTCGCTGTTATTTATGCGAGTGAGCACGAATCGCTCGCCGCGCTCGAACTTCTGGTCCACACCATGCCTCTCTCTCCGCTCGACCGGTTCCTCTCGTTTCGGGTCGAATGGGACGACAAGTTAACCGAGTATTTCCCAATCAAGGGACTACCGGCTGCTTGGAACGCTGAAGTCCCGACCGACGCGACTATGAGCATCGGCGATCAATGGGTTCATGAACAACGCTCGGTCGCTTTGGCGCTGCCGAGTTTGCTCAGCACCAGTGAACTAAATTTTCTTTTGAACCCAAACCATCCCCAATTCAAGAGAGTTAAGATCGGAAAACCAATCGACTATCGTTTCGATTCTCGTCTACTCAGGCGCTGATTCCTTCACTCGGGAACTTTCATTCCGAGCTCTTTGGTGGATCGAGCAGTCCCTTGTCCGTCTCGGACGGACTCGTCCTATGGCGAGCTCGATTTTGACGTTAGGCGGCGAAGCCGCATTTTTTTGACATCGCCCGACGGAGCGGTCGATCCACCACAGAATACGTTATTTCGCGATTTTCATCCCGAGCTCTTTGACGAGAAAGGCCCAGCGGTCGGCGGTTTCTTCAATGATTTTTGTGGTCGGTTTACCCGCGCCATGACCCGCTTTGGTTTCGATACGGATCAACGTTGGCTTGTCGCAAGCCTGTGCAGCTTGAAGTGTCGCCGCGAACTTGAAACTGTGCGCCGGCACGACCCGATCGTCGTGATCGGCGGTTGTAATCAGAGTCGGCGGATAACAACAGCTCTTGGCGATGTGATGGAGGGGCGAGTAAGCGTAGAGGAATGGAAAATCGTCCGGTTTTTGCGCGCTGCCGTAATCGGAAGTCCAGGCCCAGCCGATGGTGAACTTCTCGAATCGCAACATGTCCATCACGCCGACATTCGGCAGCGTCGCGCCGTAGAGATCCGGCCGTTGGGTCAGACACGCGCCAACCAGAAGTCCGCCGTTGCTGCCACCGCCGATCGCGAGCTTTGGTGTCGACGTGTATTTGCTGTCGATCAAGTACTGCGCTGCGCCGATGAAATCGTCGAACACGTTTTGTTTCACGTGCAGCATTCCGGCTTCGTGCCATTTCTCGCCGTATTCGCCGCCACCGCGCAGGTTGGCGACCGCGTAGATGCCGCCCATTTCCATCCAGACGAGATTGGCTGGCGTGAAACTCGGCGTGCTGGAAATATCGAATCCGCCGTATCCGTACAGATAAGTCGGGTTCTGGCCGTCGCGCTTCATCCCTTTCTTGTAAGAAATGAACATCGGCACGCGCGTGCCGTCGGCGCTCTTGTAAAAAACCTGATCCGTAGTGTAATCGTCCGGATTAAATTTTACCTTTGGCTTGAAAAGCAGCTCGCTCGCGCGCTTGTCGAAATCGTAGCGAAAAACCTCCGTGGGCGTGGTGTAACTCGTGAACGAATAAAACGTTTCCCGATCTTTGGTTTTGCCGGTGAATCCGGCCGCAGTTCCAAGACCCGGAAGCTTTATCTCGCCATCGGACGAACCGTCGCGCTTGAATAATTTCACCGCGCTGTGCGCGTCTTTAAGATAGAGGGCGACGAACCGGTCGCCGACGCTGCTGACCGCCGCGAGTTTGTCCTTCGATTCCGGAACGAGCTCGTCGATTTTCGGCGGCAGAGACTTGCAGGTGTTAATGGCAATTATCCGACCGAGCGGCGCTTCGAGGTCGGTCTTGAACATGAAAACCGGTCCGTCATTGTCGATAAACGCGTACTCGGCATCGGCTTTATCGAGCAGCTCGACGACTTTCGAATTTGGATCGACCAGATTCTTGAAAAATATGCGGTTCTTCGGGTCGGTGCCGCGCTGAACCGTGATAATGAGATAACGCCCGTCATCGGTGACCTCGGCGTTGAACAGCCATTCTTTCTGGTCCGGCCGTTCGTAGATCAATTTGTCCTGCGATTGCGGCGCGCCGAGCTGATGGAAGAACAGTTTGTGATTGTAAACCTGCGAACGGAGTTTGTCTTTCTCATCCGGCTTGTCGTAGCGACTGTAGAAGAATCCGCTCCCGTCCTTTTTCCACGACGCATCGGAAAATTTCACCCAGTCCAGCACGTCCGGTCGATCCTTGCCGGTGGCGACTCCGCGGACTTTCCACTGTTGCCAATCGGACCCCGCGGTGGCAAGACCGTAGGCCATCAGTTTGGCGTCGTCGGTCACATCCATGCCGCCCAGCGCAATCGTGCCATCTTTCGCGAGAACGTTCGGATCGAGAAGCTCGCGCGGTTTCTCGGAAAAATTCTTCGCGGTGTAAAAAACGTTCTGATTTTGAAGGCCGCTGTTCTTCGAAAAGAAGTAACGATCCATTTCCTTGAACGGCACGCCGAACCGCTCGAAGTCCCAAACCTCGGTCAGCCGTTTCTTGATTTCGTCCCGTTCCGGAATCGTGTTCAGAAAATCGAACGTGATCTTGTTTTCGGCCTCGATCCATTCCCGCGATTCGGGCGAGTCTGGATTTTCAAGCGGACGATAAGGATCGGCGACCTTTGTGCCGGAATAATCGTCCACCTGATCGCTTTTCGGCGCGGTTGGGTATTTGAATTGTGCTGGCGAATCGGCGCCGAAAACGAAAGTCAGCGGGGCCGAAAGAAGAAACGCCAGGAGTTTTCCATCCATAAATCGTCAGCGAATATGGCGACTCCTGAGAGGCGGGCAATTATTAATGCCGGGGCGGAAAAAATCATTCGTTTGAGGGGCGCGGTCTGTTAGAAACGCGCGGCATTCCAACGATCACGATGAAATCTTTCCTGCGCCGAATTCAAGACCGCGCGTTCGCGCCGATCGACATCGCTTCGCTGGTGTTCTTTCGGATCGCGTTCGGCCTGCTGATGGTGTGGGAAGTCTGCCGGTATTTCAGAAACGAGTCGATTTACCATTTCTGGCTCGAGCCGAAATTTCTCTTCAAGTATTACGGATTTTCATGGGTCCATCCGTGGCCCGGACAATGGCTCTACATTCATTGGGCGATTCTTGGGGTTCTCGCGCTGTTCGTGGCGTTCGGATTTTTATACCGCATCAGCGCCACGTTGATGTTCCTGAGCTACGCTTATTTTTTCCTGCTCGATGAAGCGCGCTACGTCAATCACACCTACCTGATTTGTCTCTACTGCTTTTTGCTGGCGATTGTTCCGGCGCATCGCACGTTTTCGATCGACGCCCGGATGCGGCCCTCGTTGCGCTCCAACACTGCGCCGGCGTGGGCGCTCTGGTTGCTCCGATTTCAAATTGCGGTCGTCTACATCTTCGCCGGGCTGGTAAAGCTTTCGCCGGACTGGCTGCGCGGCGAACCGTTGCGCTACTCGCTATCACACGCAACCAATGCACCGATCGTCGGACAATTTTTCGGCGACGAATGGGCGGTCTACCTTATCAGTTACGGCGGACTGCTTTTTGATTTATTCGTCGTGCCGATGCTGTTGTGGCGGCGGACTCGCGTCATCGCGTTTTGTGCGGTCGTGTTTTTTCACCTGACCAACGCGCTTTGGGCCGTGATCGGAATGTTTCCGTGGCTCGCGATCGCGGCCAGCGCGTTATTTTTCCCGCCGGACTGGCCGCGACGGATCCTTGTGAAACTTGGTTTTGTCCGTCCAAAAGCGCCGCGTCTAGAGTCGAAAGCGCCGTCTGGATTTAAGCGGGCGATCATTCTCGCCGGCCTGACAATTTACGCCGCGCTCCAGATCTTTCTGCCCCTGCGTCATTTGCTTTACCGAGGCGGAGTTGAATGGACATGGGCCGAACATCGATTCAGCTGGCGAATGTTTGTCTGGACCTACGCTTCGATCGCCAATTTTTATGTGACCGATCCCAATACAGGGGAAAGCACACAGATTGATCTCTCAGAGTTCCTTTCTCCGCGCCAGGCGCCTCAGATGGGTTATCTTCCGGATCTGCCGCTCCAATTCGCGCACCATCTGGCGAAAGTGCTTCCGAACTCGGGGCCCAAGCCGCTCCAGGTCCAGGCGCGCATTTTCGTAGCAGTGAACGGCCGAAAACCCGTTCTATATATAGACCCCGTTGTCGATCTTGCGGCGGAACCACGAACTCTCGGCCGGCCTAAGTGGTTGCTGCGCAACGATGAACCGCTGCCACCGAAGGACCAGCGATATCGGTTAGATCTCTATTAATCGTCACGGCCGCCGTTGTTTTCATGGAATCGAAGCCGGTGGCATCACGGTTGCTATAAGCAATTCCGCAAGCTTGGAGCTCAACAACTGAAATTGAATTAACTCCTCAAGCTTCAGCGCGCGGCTGATTAAATTCAGCCGCGCTTTTTTTTTGCGACGAAATCGCGAGAAGTCCGAAGGGATCAGCCTTTTTTCCAGCCGTTACCGTTTCCGTCGCGAGCGAGTGCCGGCTCGAGCTCCGAAGTAACGTCGACATCTTCAGTGCCTTCAAGATCAGGATCCATCAACGATTTCTCGTGATGCGTCTTGGCGATGAGCATGTAAAGCGACGGCACAATGAACAAGGTGAAGATCGTTCCAATCGTCATTCCGCCGACGAGCACGAGACCGATGGAATTTCGCGCGGCGGCGCCGGCGCCAGTGACCATTGTCAGGGGAAAATGACCGGCCACGGTCGCGACACTTGTCATCATCACTGGGCGCAAACGGATCCGCGCGGCTTGGGCAATGGCCTCAAGCTTGGCCAGGCCCTGGCGTTGAAGTTGATTCGCGAATTGCACAATCAAAATTCCGTTTTTGGAAACGAGGCCGACGAGCGTGACCAAACCCACCTCGGAGTAGATGTTAAGCGTCGTCGTGAAATGGTCCGTGAAAAACGTACCGAACGGCATTTTTAGAAAAGTGAAGACCAGCGCGCCGAAGATCGCGAGCGGGACCGAACCGAGCAGGATGATAAGCGGATCGCGGAAGCTGTTGAACTGCGCGGCCAGAACCAGAAAAATCAAAACGACGGCGAGAGTAAAGACCGCTCCGAACTTGCTGCCTTCGGTGTGTAACTGACGAGATTCACCCGTGTAATCGACGATGTAGCCTTTCGGCAAGATTTTCTGCGCCTCGTCCTCGAGAAATTTTAATGTTGCATCGAGCGAACCTGTCGGCACGCCGCTGAGGGTGACGGCGTTGAGCTGTTGCATACGGTTGAGCGAGCGCGCGACGGTGTTGTGTTTAATTGAAGCCACCGTGCTCAACGGAATGAGCTGGTTGTTCGGACCAGTGACGTAAATGTCTTTGAGCTGCTCCGGATTCAAACGATCGATGCGCTTGACTTGGGGGATCACCTTGTAACTGCGGCCCGCGATGTTGAACCAATTGACATAATTGCCACCGATAGCGGCGGCCATGTCGCTGCCGACTTTTTGCATGTCCAGGCCCATCGACGCGACTTTGTCGTGGTCGAAAACGATTTCGGATTGCGGTTGATCGATCTTGGTGTCGATGTCTGAAAACTGAAACATATGCGCCTGCATTGCCTTGCCTTGGAGCTCCTGGGCAAACTCGAGAATTCGCTCGGGATCCGCGGTCGAAGTGATAACGAAACTGACCGGGAAATTATCCGCACCCGGAAGAGCTGCCGGCATGACCGGGAACATCCGAATGCCCGGAATACCTCCAAGCTTTTGCTGAATGAGCGGCAGGTAATTTTTTGTCGGTGTCTTGCGCACGCCCCATGGCTTCAAGACCATTCCGCCAAAACCGTTGTCCGGAAATGTCAGCTGAAACGTGAACCTTACGTCCGGAACCGCGGCAAAAATTTTGCCGGCTGCATCGGCATAACGGATCGTGTCGTCGATCGTTGCATTCGCCGGCGCGGTCATGATGCCGAAGATCACGCTTTGATCTTCTTGTGGAGCTAATTCGCGCGGTGACATGTACCAAAACAGCGCGCCCAAAAGCGACAGGCCGATCCATACCGTATAAACGGCCGGACGCGCGGCGAGCGTGCGATCGAGGTGATTCCCGTACCAATCGCGGAACCGATCAAACGTCCGAGTGACGAAACCGCTGAAGCCGGTTTCCACCTGTTCCGTGCGCAGCAAGTTCGCCGACATCACTGGCGACAGAACTAGCGCGACGACGCCCGAAATGAAAACGGCGCCGGCGAGCGTGAGCGCAAATTCGCGAAAGAGCGCGCCGGTCAATCCACCTTGCAGCGCGATTGGCGTGTAAACCGCGGCCAGCGTGATCGTCATGGCGATAATCGGGCCGACCAGTTCCCGCGCGCCGACCAGCGCCGCGTTCATGCGTGACATGCCTTCCCGCATGTGGCGCTCGACGTTTTCGACCACAACGATCGCATCATCGACAACCAATCCGACCGAGAGCACGATCGCGAGAAGGGTTAGCAAATTGAGCGTAAAACCGAAAAGCTGCATCAAAAACAACGCGCCAATAAGCGAAATCGGAATTGCCACAACCGGAACAACCACTGAGCGGAACGAGCCGAGGAACAAGAAGATCACCACCATCACGGTGAGCAATGTGGTGATCAGTGTCTTTACGACTTCGTGAATGGCGTCGTTGATGTAGGCGGTTGCGTCATAGGCCATTTCGGCCTGCATGCCGGAAGGCAATTCTTTCTTGATCTGGTCCAATTCAACGCGCACACGTTTGATCACGTCGATCGAGTTCGCGTTTGGCAATACCCAGATGCCCATGAAAACCGCTTTCTGGCCGGAGAACCGGACTTCGGTGTTGTAATCCTCCGATCCCAGCACGACGTCGGCGATGTCGCCTAGCCTAACGAGTGTCCCCTTGTCCTGCTTGACCACGAGTTGCTTGAATTGATCGGCGGTGTGTAAATCGGTGTTTGCGGTAAGATTCACCTGAAGTAGCGAACCTTTTGTGTTCCCGACAGCGGCAAGAAAATTATTTTTCGTCAGTGCATCGCGAACATTGGTCGGTGAAATATTTAATGCCGCCATTATCTCCGGTTTCATCCAGATCCGCATCGCGAACGTCCGACCGCCCAGAATGTCGGCTCGTTGCACACCACTAATTGAAGTCAAACGAGGTTGAACAAGTCGAACCAGGTAATCAGTGACCTCGTTAGGCTGAAGGATACTGGAAGTAAAACTCAAGTAGGCCGAGGCGATCTGAGAGTCAGCCGGAATAATCGTGATGACCGGAATCTGCGATTCGGGTGGCAAGAAGTTACGGACCGCATCGACTTTCGAGCTGATGTCCGACAACGCTTTGTTCGCGTCGTAATTTAATTTTAGGCGCGCCGTGATCGTGGAAACGCCCTGCTGACTCTGCGATTGGATGTAATCGATTCCGTCCGCCGCGGCGATCGCGCGCTCGAGCGGCGTCGTAATAAATCCGCGCACCAGTTCTGCATCCGCGCCCACGTAGATTGTCGTCACCGTGATAGCGGCGATGTCGCTGCGCGGATATTGGCGCACGTTGATCGTCTTCATCGCCTGCAAACCGGCGATGAGAATCACAAAGCTCACCACCATCGCCAGCACCGGGCGTTTGATGAATAAGTCTGTGAAACTTTTCATTTCTAGGGCACAAATGAAATTCGAAATCCCAAACTCGAAGCTCGAAACAAATCCGAATAGTTAAAATTCGAATTACCAGGGCAATGTGTCGCTTTGGTCATTTGAATTTTGGACATTGTTTCGGATTTCGACATTCGTGTTTCGAATTTTCTTGTTATGAATCTGCCGGCGTCGGGTTCAACTGCGGTTTGGGCGCGAGATCGTTGTTGATCGTCACCGCCATGCCGTTGCGCAATTTGAAAACTCCGGTGCTCACGATTTCGTCGCCCGCTTTCAATCCTTCAGTCACTGAAATAAAATCACCCCGCGCTTCGCCGATCCGGACGAAGGCCTGACGCAGTGTCTGCGATTCCTTCCCAGTTTTCGGGTCCTTCTTTTTGTCGATCACGAAAACCGAATCCCCGTACGGCGCATATGAAACAGCGCTGCCCGGAATCACCAGCGTCTTGCTTTTTTCCGGCAACACGACACCAATTTTCACGAACATTCCCGGTTTCAGTGCGTGGTCCGGGTTATCCAGCGTCGCCTGCAAAGTCACATTGCGCGTCACCGTGTCGACCATGGAATTTAGCGCGGTCAATTTGCCGTTGAACTCCCGGCCCGGCACCGCGTCGGTGCGCACGTGCGTCTCCAAGCCCGGAGCGAGTTTCGACAACTCCTGTTGCGGCAGCGCAAAATCGACAAACACCGGATCGAGCGCGGTCAGCTGCACTACTTGTTGGCCGGCGTTGATCATTTGACCGACGTTGACCTGTCGGATTCCGAGTTGTCCGTCGAACGGCGCATGAACTTCTTTTTTCACGATCATCGAGCGCATGTTATCCACCGCGCCCTGTTTTTGACCGAATGCTGATTCGGCAGCATCCAGTTCTTGTTTAGAAACAACTTTTCGCGCGGCCAAATCGCGCGTCCGCAGGAGATTGGCGCGGGCCAATTCCAAATCAGCTTGCGCCGTATGTAATTGCCCTTCTTCAGCGGAAGCATCGAGTTTCAGCAACAGATCGCCCTTCTTCGCCTCTCCGCCGTTTTGAAAACCAACGTCGGCAACGACTCCGCCGAGCTCCGTTGAAACGATCGCGCCTTGCACGGCCGACACCGATCCGACCGCAGAAAGAACGGGCGCCCAATCTTCCTCTTTCACGACCGCACTAGCAACCGTGGTGGCGGGCATGACCATCGGTGTTGCGCTCAACTTGAAGAATTGAAGAAATTTTACGTCCGCCAGCACGCAAACCAGCGCGAGAACAGCAAATAAAGCACCGCCGGTCGCTCTGCTTGATTTGAATCTTCTGATGGAAATCAGTGCAAACAGCACCGCGCCTGTAGTCGCGGCGACTATTAGAGTCGTCAGTATTGCGAGTCGAAAGAACACCAATGCCGCGACACCGAGGGCAATCAGCAGCACCACACCAATTATTGGCAGAATGCCGCGCTTCGATCTGAGATTCATTGGTGTTGCGTCAGTTTTCAAAACGTCATGCATGAGCGGTTTCGGTCTCCGGCCTAAATAACGATCGCCAAAGTCTGCGTGTCACCCCGAGTTGGCGCGCGCGACGTTCGGCCGCGGTCATTTCGTGCGGCTGCAGGATGTCGAGCATCAACATTCCGCGTGCGACCGCGAAAATCAGTTCCGCCAGTTCTCGCGGGGTTTGCCCATGCAACGCGTTTTGGCCTTCCGGAGAGCGGGCAATGAGTTTGGTCACGCCGTCCATCGCCGTGTTCAACACATCGCGTACCAGGTCGGCCACCGCCGAATTCCGCGACGCTTCGGCGTAAAGATCGACCACGAACGCAGAAAGCACTCGCGGTTCTTTCTCGGCACAGTGCGCCGTGAAAAGGATTTCCAGTGATTCGAGCAGTGTCGGCGCCTGTCCGGCGCGCTCGAGCAAATCGGAAATTTCCTTCTTATGCCGGTCGGCCATCGCCGCGATGACGGCCTCCTTGTTTTGGAAATAGCGGTAGATCAGACCGACGCTGATTCCAGCTTCGGCGCTGATGTCGTGCATGCTGGCCTGATGAAATCCGTGCTTGGCAAAGCAAACGACTGCAGCCTCGAGGATTTGCGTCCGGCGATCGAGAACTGTGGGTTCAGCGAGGGCTTGAGACATGGAGTCAGACAATGAATGAACGTTCATTCATTGTCAAATGGCCCCCGATTTACGACGCAATTCTCGCTTCTACGTGATGCTTCGTTGCCTTGCCCGTTCTTTGCAGCGGCTGCTCGGCAAATTGCCAGATCGAGGCAATCGCACTAAGCGCTACCAGGCCATAAACGGCCATTTCCAGAATGTTTCTGCCCTTGTCTTCCGATTGAACCAGTAAGCGGTAGGTTGTTCTCCTTTTCATATTTCCCTTTCTCCCTATCGACGACGCCGAGCGTTGCTTTTGTCTAAGCTCACTGAGCGTTATCATGAGGTTTGAACATTGGATGCGAGGATGCGTTGAAACAGATTCAAAATAAAAATTTCCGACGACGGTTTTCGCCTGACCGGCAATATCTCATCGCGGTGTCAGGCGGCCGTGATTCAGTTGCGTTGCTGCACTGGCTGATCGATTGCGGTTACAAAAACTTAGTTCTTTGTCATCTGAACCATCAGCTCCGCGGCCGCGCTAGCGGTGCCGACGCGCGTTTCGTTGGAAAACTTGCTGGCAAGTACAATGTCGATCTCGCGATCGAATCGGAACGAACGTCCGCGCGATCGCTGGAAAGAAGAAGTTATCGATCGAAACGGCCGGCCGTGAGGCACGTTATAAATTTTTCGCCTCGGTAGCAAAACGAACAAAATGCAGCTCGATTTTTCTCGCGCATCACGCTGACGATGTCGTGGAAACGTTTTTGATTAACTTGTTCCGCGGCTCCGGCGCAACCGGGCTCGCCGCGATGCGCGAAGTTTCAAACCGTCGCGTGGACGATATCGAACTTACAATCATCAGGCCATTTCTTGGGGTGTGGCGCAGTGAAATCGACCATTTTATCCGTGCACATCGACTGAAGTTCCGCGAAGACGCCTCGAACAGAGACCTCTCACCTCTCCGAAATCGCATTCGACACCGCGTCATTCCGTATTTGGAAAAGGCGCTTGGCCGAAACATTCGGCAGGCGATCTGGCGTGCCGGTGTGATTGCGGCAGAGGAAGAGGCCTGGATCGAAACTCAGCTCCCGAACTGGATCGATGCTGAACTTTCGCCGGCCAAAATGCGCGATTTACCAATCGCGCTTCAACGGCGGCAAATTCTCAATTGGTTACGCAACCAAAACATCAGCAACGTTGGGTTTGATGTGGTTGAGAATGTCCGTGCGTTGGTCGACCACAATTCTCAGGTCGCCAAAGTCAATTTGCCGCAGGATCGGCATGTGCGGCGGCGAGCAAAGAAAATCTTTATCGAGTGAAGTCTTGTGTAGCGGCGGTCTGCCTGTCGCGCCGTAGCTGCGCCAAGGAGGATGATCGTGGTAAAAATAATGCGACGCTCGCGCGGCCGTAGATTTCTGTAGCGGCGGTCTGCGACCGCCGCAAAATTAGTGCGGCGCTCGCAGAGCGCCGCTACAGTATCTAAGAATGAGTTCTGATATCCGGGTTCGCTTCGCGCCGTCACCCACCGGTTATTTACATATCGGAGGCGCGCGGACCGCGTTGTTCAACTGGCTCTTCGTGCGTCATAACGGCGGCAAACTCGTTCTTCGAATCGAAGACACCGACTCGAAACGCAACACCGAGGAAGCCGCCGCGGCGATTTACGAAGGACTGAAGTGGTTGGGAATTAATTGGGACGAAGGGCCGCATGTCGGCGGAAATTTCGGCCCCTATTTTCAAAGTCAGCGCACCGAAATTTACGAGCGATACCTGAAAAAGCTTCAGGACGCCGGACATATTTTTGAAGACCAGGGCGCGCTGCGATTTCGTTCACCGCGGGAGCACGTAATCGTTGACGATCTCGTTTGCGGCAAAATCGATTTCGACCTGACGAATCCCGGCACCCATCCGGACATGACCGTTCGCCGGCCCGACGGCTCGTGGATTTTTCATTTCGTGAACGTGATCGACGACATCGAAATGGAAATTTCTCACGTGATTCGCGGTGAAGATCATCTTTCGAACACGCCGAAGCACATCGAACTTTACCGCGCTCTCGGCGCGACGCCGCCCAACTTTGCCCATATCCCACTTATTTTAAATCACGACGGTTCCAAAATGAGCAAACGCGACGAAGGCGCTGCGATTGCGAATTACATCGAGCAGGGCTACGTGCCCGAAGCGGTCCGCAATTATCTCTGCCTGCTGGGTTGGTCCCCCAAAGACAACCGCGAGAAAATCGACATCGAAGAAGTCGTAAAACTTTTCGAGCTCGAAAAAATCAATCGCCGTAACGCCGCATTCGATCTCGATAAATGTTTTTGGCTCAACGGCCAGTACGTCGCGCAGATGTCGCTCGATCGGTTCGTGGAATTGGCGCGGCCGTTTTTGGAAAAGGGGAAGGTCGACATCTCCAACGAAAAATACACGCGCGAAGTGCTCGCGATCGTTAAAGAAAAGATCAAACTCCTCAAAGAATTGCCGGAGTGGACGAGCTATTTCTTCACCGAAGATTATGGATTCGATCCGACGGCTGTTGAGAAGGTGTTCGGCAAGCCGGAGGCTGCAAATCGATTGAAAGCCTTACGGGATGAGTTCGGGAAGGTCGAGAAATGGGATTCGCAGACGCTCGAATCCACCCTGAAGTCGCTCGCCCAAAAACTTGGCTGGCAAAACCGGCGACCTCGTTCATCCTGCGCGAGTCGCGGTCAGCGGCCGCAGTGTCGGGCCGAGTTTGTATCACATGCTGGAAGTCATGGGAAAAGAGCGGGTGCTGAAGCGCTTCGACCGCGCAATTACGCAGTTCGGATCGAAATGAAGAAGAAGCGCGCGAGCGCGAAGTCGGTTTACACTCTCGCGGATTTGCAGAGCTGGCAGGATGTCGATCCGCCGGTTCGCCTCGGCGTTTTTGGCGATCCGGTGGAACATTCACTCTCGCCGCAAATGCAAAACGCTGCGCTCAAGCATGACAGCATCGAGATGCAGTACGCCCGATTTCACATTTTGCCCGACGAGCTGCGCGATGGACTCAATCGTGTGCGCGATTTGCAATTCGTTGGTCTCAATCTCACGCTGCCGCACAAAGTCGCCGCGCCGGAACTGGTTGATCGACTCGACGAAGACGCTAAACAGATTGGCGCGATCAACGTGATCAAGATCGATAACGGCAAGTTGCATGGCTTCAACACGGACGGACGCGGATTCGCCCGCGCGATTCGCGAGGAATTCTCGGTCGATCTGCGCGATTTGCGGGTGATGATTCTCGGCGCCGGTGGCGCGGCCCGGGCGGTTGCGTTGGAATGCGCGAAATCGAAGTGCGAACGGCTGGTCATTGCCAACGGAACATTCGAGAAAGGCGAGCGACTGGCGGAGAAGCTGCGCAGTTTTTTCGAGGAACCGAAAGTTCTTGGCCCGGTTGCGCGATTGCAGGCTATCCGCTGGGAGGAAGCTGCGTTTCAATTTCAGATCGCGAATGTCGATCTGATCGTCAACGCGACGCCGGTTGGGTTGAATCGCGGCGACCGATCTCCGTTGTCATCGCGTCTGCTTGCGCCACACTTGATGGTTTACGACACAATTTATTCTGCCGAGCGCACTCCACTGATCGCAGCCGCGCTCGAAGCCGGTGCCCGCGCCGCCAACGGCTTGTCGATGTTACTGCATCAGGGCGCTCTCGCGTTTGAAATCTGGTTCGACCGCACGGCGCCGATCGAGATCATGCGCAAAGCGATTGGTAGCGGCGATTGACCTCAATCGCCATGGCGGTTCAGTGAACCGCCGCTACCTATTCTGTCTAACGCGTTCGGAGAACGCGTTCCACCTACGAATTTTCCCTCGCCATTTCGCGGCCACGTCTGGTCGCAGCTTCAACCGCCGCGATCAAACTTTCGTTCGTCTTCATTTTTTCCATCACGGCAAGGCCGGCCGCGGTCGTGCCGCCTGGCGTGACAACCATCTTTACTAAATCCTCCGCTGACATCTTGGTTTCACGCATCAGCTCGGCGGCGCCAAGAACGGTTTGGATCGCAAGCTCGCCGGAGATGCTTTCCGACAGACCAAGCGTTACGCCGCTTTTCGCAAGCGCATCGATGATCGTGTAAACGAACGCCGGACCGCTGCCGCTGAGCGCAGTCACGACGTCGATCTGCGGTTCGGTCACTTCCACGACTACGCCAATCGCGCCGAAAATCTTCTTCGCAAGATCGACATCTTCGCTGGTGCTCCGATTTCCGTGCGTGATTCCAGTTGCCGCACGACAGATTGCCGAAGGTGTATTGGTCAACGCCCGCATGAACCGCGCGTTCGCAGCTTTCTCCATGCTGGCAATTCGAACGCCGCCGGCGAGGGAGATCACTGGCTTGTTTTCAATTCGCGGCCCGACATCTCGCAGAACGCTCAACAGCAGTCCGGGCTTAACTCCAACAAGAATCATTTCTGAGTTTTCCGCGACCTCTGCGTTAGCCGCGGTTACTTTGACGTTCGTTTCCTTTTGCAACGACGCGCGCGTCTGTTCGCTCGGTTCGCTGGCAATGATCGCGCCAGGCGGACAAAAGTTCGCTCGAACGAGGCCGCGAATCACTGATCCCGCCAATTTGCCCGCGCCAATGAAGCCGAGCTGGTAGCTATTCATGCGCTGTCATCCTGAACGAAGTGAAGGATCTCACACAAGGTGATTGATCACACAACGTAATTTGTGTGATCCGTGCTTCGCCGGTGAGATCTCTCGCTTCGGCTCGAGATGACCGCGAGAGTTGAGAACCTAACCTTTTTCGCGATACTCATTCATGGTAGCCGCGGCTGTAAATTTAGATGTTGCATCCAGTCTAAACAGAACTGGCGCTTCGCGTGGATCGAGTGCCGATCTCGCCAAGGAGCTGCGTACGCTGGCGACCGAGCGCAACGCGGTGATTCTCGCGCACAATTACCAGGTGCCGGAGCTGCAGGACGTTGCTGATTTCGTTGGCGACTCGTTAGGCCTGAGCTATCAGGCCGCGAAAACAGACGCGGACGTGATTTTATTTTGCGGCGTCCATTTTATGGCGGAGACCGCGAAGATCATTAATCCGAAGAAGCGCGTCATTCTGCCCGATTTGGAAGCGGGTTGTTCGCTTTCGGAATCGTGCCCTCCTGAAAAGCTGGCTGAGTTTTTGAAAAAGCACGCTGACAGAAATTATTATGTGATCGCCTACATCAATTGTAGCGCCGGCGTGAAAGCGCAGTCGGACGTTATTTGCACGAGCGGTAACGCGGACAAAATCGTGCAATCGGTGCCGGGGAATCGGAACATTCTGTTCGTTCCCGATCAAAATCTGGGCGCGTGGGTCACGGAGCGAACCGGGCGCCAAATGGATCTGTGGCAGGGGACCTGTTACGTTCACGTCGAGTTCACCGCCCGAAGCATCAACCGCATTCGCGAAGAATTTCCAGCCGCGCCGGTGGTGGCCCATCCCGAGTGCACTTACGCGGTGCGAATGTTGGCCGACGAAGTTTGTTCCACCGAAAAGATGGTGGCGTTTTGCAAAAGATCGCCGGCAAAAGAAATCATTGTCGTCACCGAAGCCGGGATGTTGCATCGGCTAAAGAAAGAAATCCCGGACAAGACATTCATTCCGGGGCCGACCGAAAATTGTTTCTGCGGCGAATGCCGTTACATGAAAATGAACACGCTGGAGAAAGCGTACGACGCACTGCTGAACATGGAGCCTGAGATTGTTTTGCCTGAGGAGATTCGGGTGCGTGCGGAACTTCCAATCCTTCGGATGTTGGATCTCAGCAGGTAGTGACGTGTGACATGTGACAGGTGACGAGTAAAAGGCAGATTCTTGTCACTGGTCACCGGTCACTTGTCACTTCTTTAATCTTGTCACTCGTCAGTCATCACTTATCACTTCTGCTCGATGGTAAGGCCATCTATCTCGGTCATCGTTGTTGTTTTGCTGCTGGGCGTGTTGTTTCTGCGCGAGCCGCGGCTTCAGCGTTCCGAGCAGATTTTCTTGCGTTGGCTCCTGCGGCATTCGCAACCCGCCATCAAACCAGTGCCGCTGACGATAGTGGAGCTTGGGAAGGAAAATCCGCCGCCGCCGCTTGAAACCGCTTTGCTTCTCCAGGGGCTTCTCGAATTCAAGCCGACCGTTGTTGCGGTTGAAGCTGTTCTGCAATGGGACGAACGCGCCAAGGACCAGGAACAAATTTTCATGGATCAGGCGATGCGCGTTCCGAGACTTTTACTCGGCGCGGAACTGACGGCTTCGCCCGATCCGGACGCGCCTCCAGCCGAAATTACAGGTTTTACTCATGTCACCGGCCGTCGCGGCGATCTCCCGGAGTTTTCGGGTATCGAACAACAGCCGAGCGAAGATGTGCGGGTCCTTTCCAGTTTGGGATTCGTGAACTTTCCGGCGGAAGCGGCTGACGGTCTCCACGTCCCGCTGCTCTTTCAATATCGGGGCGAGGTGATCCCGGCTTTTGCGCTTCAAGCGATCATGCTTTGGCTGCGCGTTACGCCGGACGAAGTGAAGATCGATATCGGTTCGTCTATCGAATTGCCGAATGGATTCAAGATTCCGGTTCGCAGTGATGGCACGCTCCTGGTTAGTCCTCGAATGACTCAACGGGCGCGTCGCATCACGGTGGACGAACTGCTGCTCGCCGCACAACAACATGAAAGCGGCTCGAGCAGCGGTATTCGATTGGAAGATGTTCGCACGCAGCTCGTCCTCGCGCGCCCGGTCACGAATTCGCCCGACCTTTTTGCTGCAGCCGTCGCGTCAATTCAGGCCAAAACTTTTGTCCGCCGCGTGAGCTGGATTTTCGATTGCGTAATGGTTGTGGTGGCGGCGGCCCTGAGTGGCTGGCTTCGCAGGTTCTCGCGCATCGATCTGATCATCGGCGCGGTTGCTTTCTCGGCGGCCTATTGCCTGATCGCGCTCGGAATCATTTCTGCCTGGTCGATCTGGCTCCCGGCCTGGCTTCCGCTCGGGGCCGTGTGGATTTCCATCCTGTTCGCGATCGTTCTACCGAAACCAAAACACTCAGCGCGCACCGGCACCGTGGCCGCGTCGCCGCCGGTGCCCTGATGACAACCAAAGATTCAATTGAGTCGCGAGTCAGCCAATTGCATGCGGGCGGACTCGTCGACATGCATTTCGATTTGCCGCTGGATCTTTACGAGAAACGGAATCATCCCGGAGCACTGGTTTCGCATTATCTGCCGGAATTCGAAGCGGGAGACATCGGCGTTCTGGGTGCGGCGCTTTACGTCGAAGACCGTTATTTGCCGGAAATGGGCTTGCGCGTTGCGCTCGATCAGGTTGCGCGTCTTTATGCGGAAGTCGACGACACAAATCGATTCGCCATTTGCAAAACGAGCGAGGAAATCAAACGAGCGCGCAGCAAAAATAAAATCGCGCTGATCATTACCATGGAAGGTGTTGAGCCCCTGGGCGACGATCTCAATCTCCTGCGCGTGTTCCACCAACTCGGATTGCGAATGGTTGGCCTGACTCACGCGCGTCGAAATGCGGCCGGTGCGGGCGGAATTTTCGCCGCCGCTGGTTCGCCGCGCGACGGATTGACGGCCTTTGGGCGCGAAGTTGTCCAGGAATGCGAACGGCTCGGGATCATCATCGATCTCGCGCATATCAATCCGAAAGGATTTGAAGAGATTGCAGCCCTGACCAAAAGGCCGCTCATTGTTTCCCACACCAACGCGCGAAAATTCTACGACGTCGAACGAAACATCAACGACGAACAAATCAAGATCATTGGAAAGCGCGGCGGCGTGATCGGCGTCAACGCGATCCTGGTCAGCCCGAATTCGAACGAGAGCACAATCGATCGCTATATCGATCACGTCGAACACGTGATCAGCTTGATCGGCATCGAGGGCGTGGGGATCGGTTTCGATTTTTGTGAATACCTGTTTGAGCAATTGCCGGAAAGCGTCCGCAAAGAATTGCAGGCAAAATTGACCACACCCGCATTTCATTCCCGATCTGACGAACCACTCGCACGCTCGAAATCTCACCCGCAAACTGATCGAACGCAGCTTCAGTGATGCGGATATCGAAAAACTTCTGCGCGGAAATTGGATGCGGATTTTCGACCAAATGTTGTAGCGGCGCTCTATGAGCGCCGTCCGGCGGTCATAGACCGCCGCTACAGCTAAACGATTTCCAACGCGGGGAACTTTCGCCCGAGGACGGTCTGGCTCGGCGCCTTCAACCATCGGTCGAGCACTGTTCCGTAAACGCTGCGGAAATCCGTATTGAATTTGAGATCGCCGTGATCGAGATCGGTGAGGCTTGGGTATTTTCCAAATGAACCGGCTTTCACCGCGCCTCCGAGCACGAACATCGGCGCTGCCGCGCCGTGATCGGTTCCGTTATTTGCATTTTCCTGAACGCGCCGCCCGAATTCGCTAAACGTCATTATGAGAACGCGCTGGAAGTTCCCTTGTTGTTTGAGATCGGCGACGAATGCGCTGAGAGCATCGTTAAATTCGCCCATCAATCGTTCGTGGGTGTTGATCTGTCCGGCGTGGGTATCAAATCCGCCCTGACTCGCATAGTAAACGCGAGTCGGCAATCCGCCGGCGATCATTCGCGAGATGATGTTCAAACTTGCCGCCAACTGTCCCTGCGGATAAGGCACGGTTGACTTGTACTTGCGCGCGATAGCCAGAACCTTGTCGGAGCTCAGTTGAGCGTCGAGCGCGGTCCGTTGCAAAAAATCGAGCGTGCTCAAATCGTTTTTGGTTTTGCCGGCAATCTCGCCAATCGATCCGCCCGCGTTCGATGCCGCGGTGCCGCCTTCATCGCCCGCTCCAGCTTCGTTTAGTTGACGGAATAAGATTTCTTCGGCGCTCATCTGGCCGTCTCCCGGCTCGGACGGCCGAAAACGGAATTGTTCCGGGCGCGAAAACGTGACGCCGGTGGGATTTTTTGCCGCGAACGCCTGCGGCGTTTCTTCGCCGATTGCAACGCCGACCGTCGGATCTGCGCCTGAGCAGCAATTATCGAAATACCGGCCGAGCCAACCTTCGCTCAATGTTCGGTCGGCATCTGACGCTGTCTGCCAGATCTCAGTCGAACGAAAATGCGAACGATTCGGGTTTGGATACCCGACGCCCTGAACAATTGCCAGATGTCCTTCGTCGTAGAGCGACTTCACGCCCGTGAGTTTTGGATTCAGCGCGATGTGATTGTCGATTTTGAGGACTTGATCCGGAGCCAGGCGAAGCTGCGGCCGGGCAACGTGGTAAGCATCGTCGGCGTAGGGGACAACCATGTTAAGTCCGTCATTTCCACCGGCCATTTGCAAGACCACCAGTATCGTTCCGTCTTTTCCCGTCACTGCTTGCGTCGCTGCGTCAGCCGCAAGGGCGTCGAGCGCGAAGAATGTTTTTTCCAGGAATATCGGCAGTGTCCAGGTCGAAGCTGCTCCGAGCATTGAAGTACGAAGAAATTTTCGCCGGGTTTGTAAGGTAGCTTGCGTTTTCATTTCTTAAGCGAGTTGGAATTGGGGCGTGCTCATCATCAAATGGATCAGCTCGCGTAAACTTGCGTCCGTAATCTCCGGGCCGCGTGATTCGAGAAATTGAGCGAACGCATCGATCTGTTTTTGCGCGGGAGCGGCTTGAAAGAACCGCTTCGCCAAAAGATCGACAATATCACGCGGCTTCGCGCGCAGTTCGGCCGGGATCAGCTTGTTAACGTCCACCGGGTCGCGTTTGACTTGTTCGGCGTATTGGGCGGCGCGGCCAAAACCAACATCAGCGCCCTGCCGTGGCTGCCGGGCATTGGCCGGTAGAATCGCGTCACCGTTGATCAAATAGTTCGCGAAATTGTAACGAAATAACAACGTCGAGGTGCTGATCCACTGTTTGCCGCCGTCCCAGCCTTTCACATTCGGCGGCGCAAAAAGAATCTGTCCCATCTGTCGCATCGCATTTTGGGCTGCGAGTGGTGGTGGCGCCGGCGCGCTCAGTAATTTCGAAGTCTGAACGATGTATTGCACCGGACTTTTGATTTGGGTTCCCATCGCGCGATCGGAATAAAACTCCGCGGAACTGAAGATCTCGCGCAAAAGCGGCCGCATCTCGAAATCGTGTTTGCGAATTGTGGCGGCGACTGAATCGACAACCGCGGTCGATGGCTCGTCTTCGACGAAAAATCGCCACAGTTTGCGGCCGATGAATTGTCCGCAGGCGGGTTTGGATACCAGCATGTCGATAATTTCGTCTCCGTTCAGGTTTCCGCTTCGCCCCATGAACGTCTTCGTCCGGGGGTCCTGTTGAAACGGAGCGAAGCGAAATTGTTGCGTCGTATAATCGATCCGATAGCCGGTAAAGGCGCGGGCCGATTCCCGAATGTCCTGTTCGGAATAATTCCCGATCCCGACCGTGAACAGTTCCATTAGCTCGCGGGCCCAGTTTTCGTTTGGATGTTCCTGCCGGCTTTGTTGCAGATCGAGGTAGATCATCATCGCCGGATCGCGGGACATTTTCTTGGCCAGCGCACCAAAATTCCCCAGGGCGTTGCGGCGGAGGGTGTCGTTTTGCAGCCAAATCCAGTAAGCGTCACGCACTTTTTGGATACTTGTGGCGAAGTGGCCGTGCCAGAACAGCGTCATCTTTTCAAGGAGCGGCGCCGGTCCATTGAGCATGCGATCGAGCCACCAACGGCGGAGATCGATCATTTCGTCGCCCTCCATCATCCTCACTTCGCGGACCTTACTCTGGAAGTTCTCGCCCTTGTCCTTGGCCGCCTTAATTTCCATCCGCTGGGCGCGAATGTCTCGTGGATGCGCCCAAGCCGGCGGCGGCACATTTGCTGTGTCGCTTTTTACATCGACCAGATCCCGGACCGCGGCGGTAAGTCCTTTTTGCCGGGTTCGTTCGATTTCATCTGGTGTGCCTCCAAATCCAGCCCGGTTCAACAGATGCGCTGCAGTGGCGTCGTTCCACTTCGAAACCGGCAATGGCGTCAGCATGTTCATTCAACCTCTTAGACCAGAGTCGCGTTATGGGGGTTACAGGATCCTCTTGTCTTACTCTTTCTCTTTCTCTTATTCATTCTGGTGCGATGAACCCCCAATTCGATCACGAGAAATTGCATCGTCTACCAGCTTTCGCTGAAGTTCGTTACCTGGTCGACGGAACTAATTGTCGAAGTTCAGGCCAAAGCGGCAGTCAAGGATCAACTCGATCGTGCCTCCACTAGCGTCCCGCTCAACATTGCCGAAGGTAATGGCAAGTTCGCCATGCGAGATCGTTGTCGGTTTATTGAGATCGCCCGCGGTTCTGCTCTCGAATGCGCAGCCTGTTTAGACGTGTTGGTTGCGAAGGGTTATGTGACGACGCAATGGTTTCAGCGGGAAAGGGCAACTCCTCGAGGTCGTCTCGATGCTGACAGGATTGCAGAGCAGTCTTATGTCGCGCGTGAGCGAGGGGCGTCAGCATGTTCGGGTTACGACCGAGTAAGAGTAAGACCAAGTGAAAGAGTACAGGGTTTCATTGAAATTTATTAATCTGACGCGCCGGACCGAGATCGGCGCGAACTCGTACTACTTAGACACTGCCGGGCATCGCCTGGTGCTCGATTCAGGGATGCATCCCAAGTTCCAGGGCGAAGAGGCGCTGCCGAACATGAACGCGATTGGCGGCCGGAAACTGGACGCCATCGTCGTTTCGCATTCGCATCAGGACCACATTGGGACATTGCCGGTGTTGATGCGCCGCCAACCGCAGGCGCGCGTGTTTATGACCGAGGCAACATCCGAAATCGGAAACGTGCTTCTTCACAATTCAGTCAACGTGATGACACGACAGCGCGAAGAGTTGGGCACAACGCTTTATCCGCTTTTCACCCATCGCGAGATCGATCGCGTAAGCGAGAAGTGGCAATCGTGCGCGTTGCGCCAGACCTACACGCTTTTCGGCGAACGCGCGCCGGCGGATTCGACCGAAACAACATTCGAATTCTTCGACGCAGGCCACGTTCTTGGTTCGACCGGAGTGCTTTTGCGAAGCGAAGGCCGAACGCTGTTTTATACCGCCGACGTGAACTTCGACGATCAAACGATCGCGCAGGCGGCGGTTTTTCCCGAGGAAAAGATCGACATCTTGATTACCGAATGCACGCGAGGGGATACCCCGGTGCCGCCGGCTTGGTCACGTGCGACTGAGGAGAAGCGACTGATGCAGTCGATTGAGAATGCATTTGCGCGCGGCGGCTGCGTGTTGATTCCGGTGTTCGCCCTTGGGAAAACCCAGGAAATTCTTGCCATCCTCTACAAGATGCGTCGCGAGAAGACGCTCGATTTCCCGATCTACATCGGCGGTCTCAGTTCGAAGATCAGCGAAATTTACGACCGTCGCTCGCAGATGGGACGCCGGCAGTTGCCCCGCCTGCAAGTGCTCGACGAATTACGCCCGTTCGTTTTGAATTCCGAGACCATTCACGATGCTGGGGCACGTCCCGGCCGGGTTTACGCGCTTTCCAGCGGAATGATGACGCCGAAAACGCTTTCGAATATTTTTGCGCAGCGAATTGTCGACCAATCGCGTCACTCGATTTTCTTCGTGGGTTACGCCGACCCGGAATCGCCGGCCGGAATTCTGAGAAATGCCCGGGCGAACGAGCAGGTAAAGATCGATCCGGATCGATCGCCACAAACTGTGCGTTGCCACATCGAGCAGTTTCAATTTAGCGCGCACGCGTCACGTGATTCGCTCGTTGCATTTGCCAAGCGGCTCGGTCCGAAAAAAGTTTTGCTGGTTCATGGCGATCCGTTGGCAGTGGAATGGATGCGGGCGCGGTTAGCGATCGATCTGCCGAACTCGGAGATCATCATTCCCCCACCGGGCGTTGAGATTGAACTGTAGCGGGCCACCTTCGTGGGTCATCCCGAGCGGATGCGAGGGATCTCTCATTGAGTCGATCGTCACGCAAATTAGCTAGTGTGATCAATTACCCACTGTGAGATTCTTCGCTTCGCTCAGAATGACAAAGCCGTGAGGGTCGTTTCCTGGAACATCAATTCGCTGCGCAAGCGGCAGGATCGATTGTTTGATTGGCTTGAGCACACCAAGCCCGACGTCGTTTGCCTGCAGGAAACCAAATGTCCGGACGAACAGTTTCCGGCGCTCGCGCTTCGATCCGCTGGCTACGATTCGGCATATCACGGCGAAAAGTCGTATAACGGCGTCGCGATTCTCTCGAAAACAAAGCTGGCCGATGTGCGCGTGTCGCTTTGTGATGAGGTGGACGATCCGCAAGCGCGCGTGATTTCGGCGACTGCCGGTAACGTGCGTGTTTATTCCGTCTATGCACCCAACGGACAGGCCGTTGGTTCGCCGGCTTATAAATATAAATTGGAATGGTATGTTCGATTGCAGGATTGCCTCAAAAAAGAAGGCGATGCCGATCTCGTCGTGTGCGGCGACTTCAACGTTGCTCCGGAAGATATCGACGTGCACGATCCGCAGCTCTGGCGCGGCGCGATCATGTGTTCGGACGGCGAGCGAGCGGCTTTTCAAAAACTTTGCGACATCGGGTTGCGCGATACGCTTCGATTACACCCGCAACCGCCCGGCGTCTTCACCTGGTGGGACTATCGACTGTTGGCGTTTCCCAAGAATCGCGGACTGCGGATCGACGCCGTTCTGGCGAATGAATCGCTAGCCAAAAAGTGCACCGGGGCAGGAGTCGATCGCGAGTTGCGGAAAGGGAAAGATCCTTCCGATCACGCCCCGATTTGGGCAGACTTCGACTTGTGATCCGCGTTTCTAATCCGCCGTCGAAGCCGCTGATTATCTGGGATGGTGAATGTCATTTTTGCCGGCGTTGGATCGAGCGATGGAAAGAAATCACTGGCAACGCCGTCGATTACGAAACTTCACAAAACATCGGCGACCAGTTTCCGGAAATTCCCCGGGAACAATTCGAGCGCTCAGTAGTTTTCATCGAGAGCGATGGCAGCGCTTTCTGCGGCGCGGAAGCAGTGTTTAGATCGTTGCGATGTCGATCTTCGAAAAAGTGGTTGGCCTGGAGCTACGAACACGTTCCTGGTTTTGCAGCAGTTTCGGAAGGCGTTTATAAACTTATCGCTGCTAATCGCGGGGTGGCGTCGAAGATTACGCAGCTTCTTTGGGGAAACGACGTTCGGCCGCCCACCTATTTTTTCGCGCGGCGCTGGTTTCTTCGATTGCTCGGCTTGATTTTCCTGATCGCGTTCGTCTCGCTGTGGGTCCAGATCGATGGACTAATCGGGTCGAATGGGGTTACGCCAGTCGCCGACTTTTTGCCTGCGGTGCGCGCCCAAGTTGGTGACCGCGCCTTATCGATCCTCCCGACGTTGTGTTGGCTGAGTTCGAGCGACGGATTTCTCCACTTTCTTTGCGGCGGCGGAGTTGTGCTCTCGCTGCTGTTGATTTTCGGAATCGCCCCGGCGTTATCGCTCGTCGGACTCGTCGTATTTTATCTTTCGCTCGCGATCGCCGGACAAACGTTTCTCAGTTTTCAATGGGACATCCTTCTGCTCGAAACTGGTTTCCTAGCGATCTTTTTCGCGCCGTGGCGTCTTTGGTGGACGAAGGCTAACGAACCACCGGTTTCTCGCGCCGCGCTTTTCCTCCTCAAGATCTTGCTTTTCAAACTGATGCTGATGTCCGGCGTAGTGAAGTTGACCAGTTACCAAATGCTCGGAGATCCCACCGAAGACACTTGGTGGAACTTGGCTGCGCTCGATTATCATTACTGGTCGCAGCCGTTGCCGACGGTACTCGGCTGGTGGGCGGACAAAAGCCCGGAGTGGTTCAAGCATTTCTCGGTCGCATTCTGTCTGGTGGTTGAGATTATCGTGCCGTTTTTTATTTGGGCGCCCCGACGATTGCGCGTAGTCGCCTGCGCACTTCTGATTTTTCTGCAGCTCATGATCGGGCTGACCGGCAACTATAACTTTTTCAATCTGCTCACCATCGCGCTGTGTTTGCTGCTGATTGATGACGCAATTTGGTCACGAAAAAGTGCGACGGTCATAGACCGCCGCTACAAAATTACTGATCGATTGTCGATTTACGCGGCAATTATCGTGATCGTTATCACTTTGCCTTTGAACGCGCGTTTGATTTACGGGGCGTTCGAACCGGATGAAGAATGGTCCCCGTGGCTTCGATCGTTTTACGCGCGATTTGAATCGCTTCGAATCGTAAACGGTTACGGACTCTTCCGGGTGATGACCAAGGATCGAAAAGAAATCGTGATTGAAGGCAGCGCGGATGGGATCGATTGGAAGTCCTACGAATTTAAGTGGAAACCGGGCGACGTGATGCGTTTACCGGGCTGGTGTCAGCCGCATCAACCGCGACTGGACTGGCAAATGTGGTTCGCCGCGCTCGGGTCGTATCGGCAAAACCCGTGGTTTGTGCAAACGGTGATCGCACTGTTGCACGGAAAACCGCAAGTGATGGCGCTCTTTGAACGAAATCCATTCCTCGGAAACGCCGCCGCGTTTTATTCGCGCGACGTTTTATCAATATCAATTCACAACCATTGACGAACATCGACAAACCAGCGCGTGGTGGAAACGCCAGGAGATCGGCGAATATCTGCCGAGTGTTTCGCTCGAAGACGTGCAGTAAGTTGTCAATCGTTGTAGCGGCGATCTCTGATCGTCGTCGGCGGTCGGAGACCGCCGCTACAGTTGAGCGATTTCAGTTCGCGGATATATATTTCGTCGCGATGCCGAAGGAAGAACAGATCGTGATGGAGGGGACCGTGACCCAGGTGCTCCCGGGCACGATGTTCCGGGTGGACCTTGCCGGCCAACGGAATGTGCTCGCCCACATTTCCGGCAAAATGCGCAAACACTTCATTCGTATCGTCCCCGGCGACAAAGTGTCGGTCGAGCTCTCTCCCTACGATCTAACCAAGGCACGAATTATCTTCCGCGAGCAGTGAGCGCGCTGGCGCGCGAAGTTGAGTCGTTGAGAAGTTGAGTCGTTGAGAGGATCGTAAGATCGACCCTCCTACGCCAACCAGCCTTCGCATAAAGCTACGGCGCGTCGAGAGGTTACGGCGGACTGGCATCCGGCGCAGGATTTGCTCAGAATCGCAAGCGCGCGGATAGTTGGGGCAACGAAATTCAATTGGAGAACATCATGGCTGAAGAAAACAAATCACAGCGATCGTCAGGCGCGTCCGATGCGCAGAACAAATTCGAGAGCAGTAAATTGCACGCGCGCAAAGCGGCCGAGGATTTACGTGGCGCGGCCGAAGCGATTGCCGGCGAGTATCGCGGCAAGGCCGAAGACGTTTGGAACGAGGCCCGTGGAAAAGCCGAGGGAGTCTGGACGGACGCGCGCGGCAAAGCCGAAAACGCATGGGACGATGCCCGGACCCGCGCCCGAACCTTCCAGGACGACGCGGAACAGTACGTTCGCGAAAATCCGACCAAAGCGATCTTTACCGCGCTCGGCGTGGGATTCGTCCTCGGACTGATTTTCAGGCGCTGACCGCAATCCGCTGAATGGCTGACGAAACTGCGCCGTCGCGAAGTCGACCGCGCCAAACCGGTCTGATCGGAAGCTTGGTCGCGTTGGCCAGCGCGCTGGCGGATTTTTTTGAAAGCCGCGCCGCGCTGCTGGCATCGGAATCAAAAGCCGCGCTTATCCAGTTTTTGGTCGCCGCGGTTTGCCTGGTGGCGGCGGTTTTGTTTTTTGCCTTCGGCTACATTTTTCTTACTGGCGAGCGCGGTGGTCGCAGTTGCGCACATGGCGAATGTTTCGTGGCTGTGGGTGGCGTTGGCAGCGGCGGGGCTTCACTTTGTTATCGCGCTCGTGTTTTTGCTCGTTGCTGGAACCGGAATTAAGCGCCCCATCTTTCGCGCAACAATGGAGGAATTAAAAAGAGACCGAGAATGGCTAAAAGATCTGGAAGCAAATCAGCCAAGGAATTGAGGGAAGAGATCGCGCGATCGCGCGAGGATGTGGAGCGCAGGCTCAGCCGCGTTCGCGAAGAAGCCGATATCCCGCGAAAGATTCGTCGCTCGGTTCAACGCGAACCGGTGCCGTGGATCGTGGGCGCGATCGCGCTCGGCTTGATCGTGACAGCGGTAGTAACTCGGAAGCGGAAAGTTTATGTGACACCAAAAGGCACCACCAAACCGAAGAGCGGTTTGTTGGAAGCCGGTTTTCTTTTGGGTGTTGCGCGGATTCTTGCGGGCTTCGCCAAGCCCTTCGTGGTCAGCTTTCTCGAAAAGCAACTCGGCAGCCACGGCTCGCGCGATCGGCCGAACAAGAAAACCTTTTGAGTTTACGCGCGACGCCGTCCGGAATAAAACGGTTGGCGCGTTATGCCCCCCAGGCTACATCCGCTTCCGCACGTCGATGAATATCTCGCGGTCGGCCAGCAGGCCGGCGCATCGGACATTCACCTCGGTGTAAATGCGCCGCCGATCTGGCGATTACACGGAACGCTCCAGCCGATTTGGCCGGACGCGCCGCGTTTTACTTGCGAGCAAACACTCGCACTGGCGGAAGGTTTTCTTTCGAACCTTCACAAAAGCCAATTGAACGAGCGCGGCGACGCTGATTTCGCTTACGCGAATTCGTTTGGTCGCTATCGCACCAGCGTGGTGCGGCAACGTCTCGGGATCGATCTCGTGTTTCGCATCATCAACACGCGAGTGCGCACGATGGATGAGCTCGGTTTGCCCGAGTATCTGAAATTACTGACCCGCTATCAAAACGGCTTGATCCTGGTGACCGGTTCGGTCGGGAGCGGAAAATCGACGACGCTCGCCGCGTTGGTCGAGCAGGTGAACAAGGAGCGGCGCGAACACATCATCACCCTGGAAGATCCGATCGAGTGCATTTTCGAGCCGAAGGGTTGCCACATTACGCAACGCGAAGTACCCACGCATACGCGCTCGTTCGCGGCCGCGTTGCGCGGCGCGCTTCGCGAAGATCCGGACGTGATCATGGTCGGCGAAATGCGCGACTTGGAAACGATCTCGCTCGCGATCACCGCGGCCGAGACCGGACACCTGGTTCTGGGAACGCTGCACACCGGCAATGCCTCGCGCACCCTCGATCGATTGCTTGATGTTTTCCCGCCGGATCAACAGGAACAGATCCGGATCATGGTCAGCGAATCGTTGCGCGGCGTGATCAGTCAGCAGTTGATTCCGCGCGCTGACGGCAAAGGGCGCGTGCTCGCATTGGAAATCCTCACGAACACGCCGGCGGTCGCCAACGTGATTCGCGAATCGCGGACCTACATGCTGCCGGGAATCATTCAGACCGGCAGAAAGCAGGGAATGCAACTGATGGACGATGCGCTGGCGGAGCTGCACCGTCGCGGCGTAATCAGCGTGGAAGAAGCAATCACGCGTTCGGATCAAAGAAGTGAAATGAAAGCACGGGTGAACGCGTGAAAATCCCAAATCCCAAACCCCAGGCTCCAAGGAAACCCCAATTTCCAAAATCAATGCCATGGATTTGCACGGATTTTCGCGTTTGGAATTTGAGATTTGGAACTTGTTTAGGATTTGGGATTTAGCGATGGCTTAGCTGGATCAATTCCTGCAAGTGATCGTCAAAGAGGGCGGCTCCGATCTGCACATTGCCGAAGGTCAGCCGCCGAAAATGCGCAAGCATGGTGACGTCGCGCCGATTCGCGAAGCGCCGCTCGCGCGCGACGAAACGATGTCGATGTTGCGCGAAGTTTGTGGCGAACGGAACTGGGCCATTTTCGACGAGAGCGGCGATCTTGATTTCGCCTACGAAATGGACGCGGCATCGCGGTTTCGTTGTAATTACCTTAAGCAAACCTACGGTTACGGCGCGGTCTTCAGATTGATCCCGACAAAGATCGCAACGCTCGAGCAGCTCGGAATTCCGGCGGTGGCAAAAGAGTTTGCCCATTTGCGCGGCGGATTGGTCCTCGTCACCGGTCCAACTGGTTCCGGAAAATCGACCACGCTGGCGGCTCTGATCGATCACATTAACGAGAACTTCTCGCGACACATTGTGACGATCGAAGAACCGATCGAGTTCGTGCATGACAACAAGCGCAGCATCATCACGCAGCGCGAAATCCCGGGAGATTCGGAATCGTTTCCGGTCGCATTGAAGGCGGCGCTGCGCGAGGACGCCGACATTGTGCTCGTCGGTGAGATGCGCGACTTGGAAACTGTTTCGCTGGCGCTAACAGCCGCTGAAACCGGACTGCTCGTTTTCGGAACGTTGCACACTAACAACGCACGCAAGACGGTTGACCGAATGGTCGATGTCTTTCCGGCTGCCAAGCAACCACAGGCGCGTGCGATGCTGGCGAATTCTTTGCGGGGCGTGCTCGCGCAATTGCTGTTGAAAAAAGCGGACGGCTCGGGCCGCGTGGCCGTGAACGAGATCCTGATCGCGAATGCCGCCGTCTCGGCGATCATTCGTGAAGGCGCAACTCAAAAGCTTCAGGACGTGATCGTTTCCGGAAAAGCGCAGGGGATGCAATTCATGGACGACGCAATTTTCGCGCTGTTGAAGAACGGAACGGTCACGTCCGCACGAAGCCTTCATGAAAGCGATCGACAAGAACCGCTTTAAGACAATTCCTTCCTGCCGAAGAACAAAGCCTCGGCGATTCCGCCGGCGCCGTCCCGGACGATGAAAAAAAGTTGCCGGGCAATTTTATGAAGAAAACCGCCGGCCAAGGCGCAAACAGACCCGCGCGACGTTAGTTGTCGTCAACGGCGCTTTCAACGACTCAACTGCTCAACACGCCCGCGCCGATCAGCGGTTGGTGAGGCACTTTGTCAGAGTGTGCCGTACGCTTGATCAACGAGAAGAGGGGCGTACTTCGGCGCGCGTCCTGCTAATTGCCTCTCTGGAACTATGCAGATCCTGGTTGTTGAGGATGAAAAAGCGGTCGCGCACATGATTGCCATGGTGCTCGGAGGTCCGACCGCCAAGGTGGCTACCGCAAGGAATGGCTGGGAAGCGCTTATTAAGATCGGCGCGAACGCCCAACCTTTTGACGTTGTTATCACCGACCACCGCATGCCGCGCATGACCGGTCTCGAGTTGGTGCGTCAGCTCCGCGCGAAAAACTTTCTCGGCAAGATCCTCGTTCTGTCGGCTCATCTCTCGGACGATGACATTCGCGCTTACGAAGCGTTGAACGTGGACATGATGATGTCCAAACCGTTCGACTTCGAAGAGCTGCAACAGGCGATGGCCGTTCTCGACAAGAAACCCTCAGTTCTGGCCCACGCGTAGAACTCGTTAGGAGCGCGCTCGCTGTAATTCCGCTTGCACGCGTTCTTTCATGTCCTTGTATGCGGTATCGATTAGCTTCGTTAGAGCCGTAGCGTTGAAGTCACGGTCGGGTCGGAGCTTCACGTGACGCATAAACTTGCCGGTGCCTTCCAACAGACCCTCCGGATCGGCAATTTCGGCACCGCGAAAGAACCCAACATTCACGTGCGCTTTGAAGGCGTTAACGTACCCGAATGCCGCGTCAGCTATACACGCCGTCGGATGGCCATCATGCAACAGTTCTCGCACATCGTCTCCACACTTACGCATGACCTCGAACCAATGCCGCGCGATCATACCCAATTCCCCTGTATGCGCTTTCATCCAGGTCTCGATGGCTGGATCACGCTTAACCGAACCGGAGAACCGCAGGAGCTGAGTCATGACCGTTATACAAAAAGCAGAGTGCGAAGAGTAATGTGCGTTCTTGGGCCTAACGAGAAAAAGATCAGCCACCGCTGATGGCAGCGAGACTGGATTGGAATGAGCTGTGCGTTAGTCATGCGAAAGTGAGGCTGTACGCGGTGAAGCGGTTGGCTGCCAGCCCTGGTTAGGCGGGTAGTTTTGCTGCAAGCACGTCAACTTTCTGAATCGACGGTGGCTCGGAGAACAACTCACTGCCCTTGGCCATCAGTGCCGCTGCCACCTTGCCGGAGAGATGCGCTTGCCGGCCCGCTTCATCCGGGAAGGCATCAAAGATTCCGAAGGTGCTTGGCCCAAGGCGAATTCCAAACCAAGCAGTAGTTGCGGGCTCCTCCATAACAAGAGGAAGACCGCCCATAAGGAAGCTCTCAACCTCTTTCTCTTTTCCTGGTTTCGCTTCCAAGCGAACGAATAATGCAACTTTGATCATAAACATATCACTTTCTTAACTGCGTTTTTGTTGACGCCGAAAAGCTCACACTCCTCGCGCTCTGGCGCCGGACTGCCAATGATCGCACGGCGTGTCATCATGCGTGTGCTCGATCGTTAGCGCCCCTTGTAAATCGCAGGGTGATGCGAATCGCTGCTACAATTGCCAGGGCGCGCGCGCAGTTAGCCTCCCAGTTGCCGATCGCGTTTTGGCTCACCGCAAACAACTCCCACCACGCATTCAAGAACAGATGCATCCCGATTGGCACCCACAAGTTATAGTTCCACCGCACGAAGAGCCATGCGAAGAACGCCCCGCCGAGCGTGGTGATGCCGGTGACGCCAAGCAGTTCAAGTGCTCCTCCACGCAGAGCGGTGCCCACGTGGGCCAAGCCAAAGAGGACCCCCGTGACCACCACTGCGGGCACGAACTGCCATCCCGCTCGTCGGTACAATTGGCGAAACAGGTAGCCGCGGAACAGGATTTCTTCGGTGACGGCCGCGACCACAACTCGAGAGAACATCGTTTGCGGAATGACCCGAATGGCATTCTTGCTGATGAGAAGTAGCACGACTAGCATTGGCAGGCTGGCGAGCAGCGCAATGCCCAGCCCCTGGACTGCCGATCCAGTCAGCCCTAGCTCCGCGATCGCCGCGCGGGGCCCCATTCGATGTGCGACCCAGAGACCCGCAAAAGAAAGCAGGACCCAGCCAAGCTTCCAGGTTGGCTCCGCGATCGTCGGCGGCAGATAGCGCATAAATTCCCGGCTGACGAGCGCCAAGAAGAAGCAGGCAAGCGCAATCAACGCGGATCGCTTCGAGGAATTCAATGGCCGCCTAACGAGAATGAGATAAGCCACGGCAGGGTGTCGTGGCAAAACACACTGAAGTTGCATCGCGATGGGCCCGTTGGCTTCATCGATTGGTTAGACGAGATGGTGTCGCTATCTCGCATAGTGTTCCTGAATCAGCTTCAGCGGCGCGAGGGAAAAAATATGCACTTCCCATCCATAACTGTTTCCGCCCCCGACTACACCAGACTTATCGTCGTCGGGACCGAAGGTAATCTCAAGTTGCTACCCCCGTCGTTCTAGTTCCACCGAGTAGTGGCGCAAATCGCCATAAACCGGCCGGCCGTGGTATGTCGAACCTTGCTTACTCTTGAAAATCTTGGTGGCCAGCGCGATGGCCTCAGCTTCCTCTCCGCGCAAAGTGGTTGGTTCGGCGGCGAGCGTGGCTTCGGCCAAGACTAGTAGTGAAATAAAGAGGACGCGTGTCACTTTCGTCTAACGAGAATTGTGCCTAAATATTCCGTCTTTAAAGGCGTCGTTTTGGACCTAATCCGGAGCTTTACTGGGAGGAAAGGGGAGAAACACTGCATTCAACCGCGATGATGTCAGGCTTTGGTTTCTCCTGCAAGCTGGGTGGGGCGGGTTTCAGCCTTCGTTGACACTTAAATCCGCTGATGATAATTTCGCCGCACTTTGCCGGAAAACCCGTCAAAGCGGTAACCGAGGGTAATAGAAGGATTTGCACTCGTTGTTAAATAGTCAGGTTTTGGTGCTGAACCGCCTCTGGCAGGCGGTCAACATCTGCTCTGCCCGGCGCGCCTTTTCGCTGGTGTATGCCGGTCACGCCCGTGTTGTCTCTTCGGATGACACAAACAATTTTCTCACTCACGATTTCGAAAGCTGGCGCGATTTTTCATCCGACGCCCCGGACCACGAGCTGGTCGAAACGATTTCTTGGAAAATCCGTGTCCCGCGCGTGATCGTGCTCCTCTTCTTCGATCGTCTGCCGAAGAAAGAAGTGAAATTTACCCGACACAACGTGTTCGAGCGCGACAAGAACACCTGCCAGTACTGCGGCCAGACTTTCGATCGCAATGATCTGAACCTCGATCACGTCATACCGCGCGATCGCGGCGGCAACACGACCTGGGAAAATGTCGTCTGCTCATGCATTCCGTGTAACACGATCAAGGGCAATCGGCTTCCACACGAAGCGCAGATGACACTGATCCGAAAGCCGAAGCGGCCGAAGTGGCGACCGTTTTTACACGTCACGTTTAACGCGCCGCAGCACGAAAGCTGGCGACACTTTGTCGATCTTGCTTACTGGAACGTCGAACTGAGCGACTGATCGGACGGAACCGCGGATTACGCGGATCTTGGACGGATAAGATTAAATCTGGAAACCAGGAATCCAGGAAAAATCTCCAGAATTTCAGAAAGAGTCGAACCACGGATTACACGGATTCAGACGGATCAGAAAAAGAGTATTTCGCATGTCGAAACCAGGAGACCATGAGATCACGAGAAAAACCTTTCTTGGCTTCGTGGCTTCCAGATTCCTCTTATCCGTTTTATCCGTGTAATCCGCGGTCAATGCTTCAGCGCATTCAGGATCGGTTGCGGATAGACGCCGAGAACAATCGTCGCGACCATCAACACGATCATTATCACCCGAGACAACGGGCTGATCATAATCGCGTCATTGTTAACAGAAGATTGCTCCCCTTCAGGCCAATACATCGCGCGGACAACCTTCAGGTAATAATAAAATCCGCAGGCGACGGTCACGATTCCGACGGCAACGAGCACAAATTGCTTTTGGGCGATCGCTGAGGCGAAGATAAAAAATTTGCCGAAGAAGCCCGCGGTGAAGGGGAGGCCGGCAAGCGAGACCATCGCGATGACCATGGCGAAAGCGAGGAACGGTTCGCGTTTGCCCAGTCCGTCGAAGCTCGAAATCTCATCGCCGGTCTGTCGGGAAACGAGAATCAACACCGCGAAGCTCAAGAGCGTCATCAATAGATACGCGACCAAATAAAAAGTCATGGACGGTCCGTCGACACAAACAACCGCGATAAGGAGGTAGCCTGCGTGCGCGATGCTCGAGTAGCCGAGCAAGCGTTTCAGATTTTGTTGCGGCAGCGCGGCAAGATTTCCATAGATGACGGTGAGCAACGCCAATACGACGAGAAGCCGTTTCATGTTTGGTAACATCAGGAACGGTTGCAGAACGCGAATGAGAACGACGAACCCCGCCGCTTTCGATCCGACCGAAAGAAATGCCGTTACCGGGGTCGGTGCGCCTTGATAGACGTCGGGCACCCAGATTTGGAATGGCACAGCTGCAATCTTGAATCCGAGACCGACAATGATGAGCACTGCGCCGAACGTTGCCGCGTAACTGTCGACCTTGCCGCTCGCGAACGCAGCCGTGATGCGTTGCAGGTTGGTTTCTCCGGTAGCGCCGAAGATCCAGGTAATTCCGTAAACCAGAAATGCGGCTGAGACGCCGCCCAGGATGAGGTATTTTATGCCGGCCTCCAACGCGACTGGATTTCGACGGGTGAAACTGACGAGCACAAAGAACGAGATCGTTACCAGCTCGAGCGAAATGAAGATGAAAATGAAATCGATCGCGGAAACGAGGTACATCAGGCCGGCACAGGTCAGCAGCGGCAGCGAGAAGAATTCACCGAGGTTGGAGTCGGGTCGGTCGCTGGCTTTTTGCACTACGGGCGCGTAATCGATCATCATGATCAGGACGATAATCGTCGTCACCAGTTCGAATCGTTTGAAAAAGATCGCCAAGGTGTCGGCGGCATAAAAGTTCCACAAACCCGTCGCTTCCTGCGCCGGTGGCGGGTCCGCCAGAAAAAACGTTGCGATCAGGACAATCGTCAGGCCGACGATGCCGGCGTAGGCGAAGACTTTCTTGTCGATTTTCGGGACGAAAGTTTCAAAAAGCAGGATCGCCATGCCGAGGATGAGCACGTCGATCTCCAGATGTGGCGCCGGAATTCCCATCATTTACTTGCCGTTAGGAAATAAGTCCGAATCGCCGGCGTGATGATGTTCACGACGGTTTGCGGGAAAAATCCAACCGCGATGAGTGCGGCGATCAAAATCGCAATCGGAATTCGCAGGCCGCGGCGAAGATCGACCAGTGTTGCCCAACGCTCGGGCATCGTGCCCATGAACGTCGCGCGATATGCGCGCAACATGTAGACCGTGGAAATGACGATTCCCCAAAGCGCGAGCACGGTCGCGATTTGGAACAGATGAAAGCGTTGCATTTCCCAACCATGGCGGAACGCGCCGAAGAAAATCATTATTTCCGACGCGAAATTCGCCAACCCTGGCAGGCCAATCGAGGCGAACGCGCCGAATCCGAAAGCGAGTCCGGCAAACGGCATCACTTTGGCCAGCCCGCCGAGATCATCGAAAGACAACGTGCCAGTGCGTTCACGGATCTGTCCGGCAATCGCGAATAGCAACGCAATTGATAACCCGTGAGCAAAGATCAGTGTGGCTGCGCCGGTGTTGCCGATCGCGTTCGCGCTGGCGATGCCGAGAAAAATGTAACCCATGTGCATCACGCTCGAATAACCGAGCATCCAGTCGAGTTGCTTCTGCGCGATGGTGACAAGCCCGATGTAAATGATGTTACCGAGCAACAGGATCACCAGCAGTTGTGTCCAATAGTGGGCCCCATCGGGCAACAGCGGGACTGCCAATCTCAGCAAACCATAAAGCCCGAATTTTTTCAGGACGCCGGCGTGAAGCATCGCCACGGGCGCAGGCGCGGATGCGTATGCTTCTGGGGCCCATGAATGAAACGGGAAAAGGGAGATCAGGACGCCAAAGCCGATCAACAACAAAAGATAAATGTGTCGCTGCGCAGGCGCCGCGAGTACATGCCGGCTCGCTGCGTTTTGTAAATCTCGAAAATCAAAACTGCGGGCCGTTGCCGGCAAACTTTGATAAAGCAGGATCAGCCCGATCAGCAGAATGAAACTGCCGACTGTCAGGTAGATTGTAATTTTCCAGGCCGCCCGGCTGCGGTTGCCGGTTCCCCAAATTCCGATCAGCAAAAAAGTAGGGATCAGCGCGAGCTCGTGGAAGGCGTAAAAGAAAAACAGATCGATTGAAGCGAAAGCTCCGATCGCGCCCGCGGAGATGAACAGGAGGCAGGCGTAAAAAGCGCGTTCGTAGCTCTCGATTTTACCGGTGAACCAGATGGCGGCGAAGGTGACGATCGCGGCCAGCATCAGCATTAACAGGCTCAAACCGTCGACGCCGAACGCGAAATGAATTCTCCAGTCTGTCGAAACCACGGTTGAGCTTACGAATTGAAACCCGGAGGCGGACCGATCGAACTCCGCGAAAAGAACAAGTGCGACAAACAAATTTAGAATTGCCGCAACCAACGCGGTGAAGCGTGCCGGCGATCCAACCAGAATCAGAATCGCGGCCAAAATTGGGCAAAGGACGAGGAAGAGAAGCATTAGCTGAAAAGTGTGAAATAAATGAGAGCCACGATTCCGAGTCCGAAGAGAAATGCGTAGGCCTGGAGGTTTCCGACTTGAAACAATCTTAGAAGCGAGCCAAATCCAAAAGTCGCGCCACTCAAGCCGCGAACGGCGCCCGCATCAAGGATCCAGCGATCGAACAAGGCGGCGAGGCGGGCCAGAAATTCCTGAGTGATGCCGATGAGCCATTCGTAAAACTCGTCAATGTAAAATCGACGTCGAATAACACCGACATGCAATGGGTCGTCATCGCGCCGGCGATAAACCCACACGGCGATTCCGGCGCCCACAATCAAGGCCAGCAGTGCGAGCACTGGAACGGTCAGGACAGTTTCTTTTTCGTGCGGAACGACCAGGAAATTCTGGGCAAACGCCTGCCAACCGCCAATCAAAGCGAGAACCGCTAGACTAATCAGCGGTCCGGTCATCGCCAACGGCGATTCTTTGCCTTCGCGCGCGACATCGCTTCGCGGTTTTCCAAAAAAGACAATCACGATGGCGCGCGAAACATAAAACGCGGTCAGGAACGCAGTCGTTAGGCCGATCACGAAGATCGACATGTTGTGTTGGTAAGCGAGCGCGAGGATCGCGTCTTTACTAAAAAATCCGCTAAATGGCGGGCAACCAATCAGCGCCAGCGCGCCGACCAAAAATGTTGCGAACGTGATTTTCAGGTTCCGGGCGAGGCCACCCATCTTCCAAATGTTTTGCTCGTGATGAAGGCTTACGATGATCGATCCCGCGGCGAGAAACAAAAGAGCTTTGAAGAATGCGTGGGTGAAAAGGTGAAACATCGCTGCTTCATTTGAGGTCAACCCAACCGCCATCACCATGTAACCGAGCTGCGAAATCGTGGAGTAGGCGAGGATCCGTTTGATGTCGGATTGTTGCGTGGCAAGCAACGCGCCGAGCAATGCGGTGATTGTGCCAATCCAGGCGATGACGAGCAGCGCCGTTTGCGATGCTTGAATCAGAAACGCGACGCGAACCAAAAGATAAACGCCCGCAGCCACCATCGTTGCCGCATGGATCAAGGCCGAGACTGGCGTGGGGCCCTCCATTGCGTCCGGCAACCAAACATGAAGCGGAAACTGCGCGGATTTGCCGACCGCACCGCAAAAGATCAGGAGCGCCGCCGTCGTGAGATAGGTCGGGTTACTCGTGATCTTTGAAAGATGCGCAACGATATCGTCGAAAATGACTGAGCCGCTCGCGATCCAGATCATTAAGATGCCGATCATGAATCCGAAATCGCCGATGCGCGTAGTAATGAACGCCTTCTTTCCCGCTTCGGCTGCGGCGTCCCGGCCGAACCAGTGACCAATTAACACATAGGAAGTGAATCCAACCAATTCCCAAAAAATGAAAAGCATTACGAAGTTGTTCGCGAGCACGATGCCAAGCATGGCAAACATGAATAGCGACAACGCGGCGAAGTAGCGCGATTTGCCGTCGTCGTCGCGCATGTAGCCTAACGAATAAATGTGGATAAGCGATCCGACGCCGGTCACGACGAGGAGCATCAGCCGGCTGAGATCGTCGAGGACGAATCCAATCGGCACTTGCAGCGTACCCCGAATATCCAACCAGGTGAATTCCGCCGCTGAGATGTCGATCCTGGTAAACACCACGCAGCTGCAGAAGAAACTTCCAAGCACCGCCGCGATCGAAATTCCTGCGCTGAGCGACTTAGATCGACGCGTGAATAGCGTGATGATGGCAGCGGCTGCCAGGGGCAGAAGCAAAATCAGCCACGGAAGCGAACTGTTAGTCGTGAAGTTCAAAATCTCAGAGTTGTGATGTCTTCAACGTTGGTCGTTTGGCGCAAACGGAAGAGCGCAACCACGATGGCCAGGCCGACCGCGACTTCGGCCGCGGCGACGGTGATGATGAAGAAAACAAAAACCTGCGCGTTGTAGTTGGGTGCGCCGGTCGCGTCGATGTGGAAACGCGAGAACGCGACGAGCGAGAGATTGGCTGCGTTCAGCATTAACTCCAGCGCCATCAAAATGATGAGCAGATTGCGGCGGAGCATTACGCCAGCAAAGCCGATGGTGAAAAGCATCCCGCTAACAACGAGATAATCTCCGAGCGTGATCATTTCAGCGAGTTTCGCGACGGCTCAGAACGATCACCCCCACGGTCGCGACCAGGATAACGATGCCGATGACTTGGAACGGCAGGTTGAAGTGACTGAATAGCAACAGGCCGATTCGGTGCACGTCGTCCGATGTCGACCGTGCAAGCGGCGGGAACGCCTGTTTGGCTGCGGGGAATCTTCCGATGACAGAAAAAATCTGGATCATGAAGGCCAGCGCGACCGCGCCTCCGCCGGCCGACGCGATCCAGTTGATCTTTCGCAGCTTTTCGGCACGCAAATCCAGCAACATGATGATGAAAAGAAACAGCACCATGATGGCTCCGGCATATACCAGCACCTGGATGACGCCGATGAAATAGGCGTCGAGGGAGACGAAGAGCGCGGCAAGTCCGAGAAACGAGACGACCAAACTCAGAGCGCTCGCCACCGGATTGCGATTGATGATAACGGCACCACCGAAGATCAACATCAGCGCCGCAAAGATCCAAAAGAAGAATGCCGGCATAATCAATTGCGGATTGCGGATTGCGGATTGCGGATTGCGGAATGAAAGATCCCGAGTCTGCCCGCTGACTTCTGCCCGCTGACCACTGAGTTCATTTCCTCTGGTTCCATTTCAGAACGACACCGTGCATAACGCCGCCGATCTCCAGAAGTTTATCTTTGTCGTGCACCATATCTTCCCGGGTGAACCCGGTAATGGCGTAGTCCTTCCGCAGAAAAATCGCCTGCTCGGGGCAAACTTCCTCGCACATCCCGCAGTAGATGCAGCGAATCATGTCGATGTCGAAGGCGTCCGGAAACTTTTCGACCTTGGCAAATCGATCGGACGGCGGAATTTCGCCGGGAATAATTTTGATTGCGCGCGGCGGACAAATGAATTCGCACAACTGACAGGCGACGCAGCGGACTCGGCCGTCCGTGTCCCGCACCAGCGCCGGTGCGCCGCGATAGTAGTCCGGCAAATTCGAGTCCCATTTTTCTTCAGGGTATTGCATCGTTACTTTGGTCCGGCCAAAGATCATGTCCTTGAAATGTTTCAGGGTAATGGCAAGACCGGACGCAATTGCCGGCAGATATAGACGCTCTCGCCAGTTCAGATTTGGTCGTGGAACGGTGATCGCCATATTTCCTAGACAGGATTTACAGGATTAATTGGATACGGAGAAGAACTTCGCGAGACGAGCTCCAGCTTAATTCTGAATCCCTTGAATCTTGTTAATCCTGTCTGATTCATTGTGGAAAGTAAGCAATGATGATCGCGACGATGAAAATGTTCACGAGCGCAATTTCGAAGAAGAACAGCCAACCTAACCGCATGAGTTGGTCCCAGCGAAATCGCGGCAAGGTCCAGCGCACCCACATGAACAGAAAGATGAGTGCGCAAACTTTTGTGAAAAACACCGCGATGTTGATTAATCCGAAAATCCAACCATGCGATCCGTCCGGGATCCCCGGAAAGTGCCAGCCGCCGAGAAATAACGTCACGATAATCGCCGAGCCCGTGATCATGGCGATGTATTCGCCCAGGAAAAATAGGCCGAACTTCATCGACGCATATTCAGTATGATAACCGGCGGCGAGCTCCTGTTCCGCCTCGGGTAAATCAAATGGGAGCCGGTTCGTTTCCGCGAGGATCGCGATCAGGAACACGACGAAAGAAATGAGCATCGGAATGGCGAGCAGCCATTTTCCGAGGTTCGCCCAATCGCCGACAAAGGGCGCAATCAGCCAGCCATTGTCGATCTGATACCGAACGACACTCGTTAGGCGCAGGTTTCCCACCAGCATAAAAATCGGGACGACGGCCAGCGCGAGTGAAAGCTCATAGGAAATCATTTGCGAGCTGGAGCGAACGCCGCCGAGAAACGAATACTTGGAATTCGACGACCAACCGGCAAGCACGATTCCGTAGACGCCTAACGACGCGATTGCGAATACAAACAAGATTCCGACGTTGATGTCGGCTATCACCATCGGCACGCCGAATAAGGTGCTGCCAAACGGGACGACTGAGATAGTGATGACGGCGGGGGCCATTGCCAGGCAAGGCGCCAGGAAATAATAGAACTTGTTTACGTGACCCGGCGTGAATTGTTCCTTCAGCAAAAATTTCCCGGCGTCGGCAAATGGTTGGAGCAATCCCGCGAAGCCGACGCGGTTTGGTCCAAGCCGATCCTGCATCAGCGCGCTGACCCGGCGTTCCGCGTAAACAGCGTAATTCATCAGGCCGAGCACAAACCCGAGAAGGCCGGCAATTTTCAGAAGCGACAGGCCGATGAAAAGATAATCCATGCCGTCCTATCTACCGAGCGGACGCTTCTTCTCCGCGCGTTCAATGTCCTTCGCTTTCGGATCGCGAGGCGCGCGGGGCGACTCATCAACCTTCATTATATGCTCGCCGAGGTCGCCGATCTTGTTGAGCGTCAAATGGGCAAATTGCGGGATCTCCGCGGCCATTTGGCGAAAAACATCATCGATCGAATAAAGTCCGTTGCTTCCGCCAAGCGCTTGCAACAGGTCACGCAATATTTCCCAATCGTCTCGCGCGCTGCCGGGTGGACGGACCGCGCGGTTCAAACGTTGCAGGCGTCCTTCGCCGTTGATCAGCGAGCCCCGCTTCTCGGCGAAACTGGAGGCCGGCAAAACGACGGTCGCGTGTTCTGTGGCCGCATTGGACAAAATGTCCATGACCACGAACGCGGAGAGGTTTGCCAATTGCTCGGTTGAAATTCCGAACTTGATTGGATTTTCACCCAACGCGAGCAACGCTCTGATCTCGCCAGATCTCGCGCCATCCGCGATGCGGGAAAGATTCGCGCCGGGCGCCGAATCCAAATTTAGGATTAGCTGGGCGCCACTTGCGTTCGGGTTGCGATCTTCGCTCAGTAAAATTCCATCGCCTTCACCGAAGCGCGGAACGATGTCGATGTAACGGGCGCCAACGAAGTCGGCAATCTTGCGGGTCAGCCAGAGTTCTTCGTTGGTCATTCGACCGGAGGCAACGATCGCGATGTTCGCGCCGCTGAATTGGCGAAGCTGCATCGCGGCCTGTCCGATAGCGTTCTTCCAATCCGTCGACGCGAGGCTGTTTCCGCTCCTGACTTGCGGTTCGAGGAGGCGATTTTCGGCTTCGAGATATTTGAAGTTGAGCCGACCGTAATCGCACATCCAACACGAGTTTACGTGATCGTTCTCGCGCGGCGTTTGTCGATACACAATGTCTTCGCGGGTGCCGATGACTGTGTTGCAGCCTGTCGCACAGCTCGTGCAGATGCTTTTCGTCTCTTTCAAAAACCAGACGCGCATTTTGAATCGGAAATCGGTCGAAGTCAGCGCGCCGACCGGACAAATGTCGACCGTGTTCAGCGAATAATTATTCTCCAGTCGCTTTCCAGGATGCGCGGTCAAGACCGTGTGACTTCCGCGATCGACAAATCCGAGCACGTCGTCGTGCGCGATCTCGTCGCAAAACCGAATGCAGCGCGAGCAAAGGATGCAGCGCTCATCATCGAGCGTCACGCGCGGGCCGAGTTCCACGTTTTTCGGTTTTTTGACTTTGTTCTCGAGGAAACGCGAGCCGGGGTTGCCGTACTCAACGCTGAATTCTTGAAGCTCACATTCGCCGGCTTGATCGCAGATCGGACAGTCGAGCGGATGATTGATAAGCAGAAATTCCATCACGCCTTTGCGGCAATCCTGGGCAAGCGGCGAATTTGTGCGCACACCCATGCCTTCGGCGACGTCCTGGGCGCAGCAAATCTGCGGGCGTGGCATCCAGTTAATGACCGGTTTGCCATCGGCCCCGAGTTCCGGTTTGCGGTCGGGACCCATGCGCGGCATTCCCATCTCGATCAAACACATCCGGCAGTTGCCAGGCGAGCTGAGTTTCGGATGATAACAATAACGCGGCACGTAAACGCCTACTTGCGCGCACGCTTCGATCACCCGCGTGCCCTTTTTGAACTGGTGCCACGCCCCGTCGATCTGGACGTTGAACATTGTTGGCGCTTCAGACATAGCTAAGGAAAGCAGAAAAGAAGCTTGAATGAGGAAAGCAGGAAAACAGGAAATTCATTTGAGTAAATCGACGGACGCCGTTTCGCTACGCTCTCGGCAAAAGCGCTTAATCGTTAACGGCGCGGTCGCGAAATTAAATAGCAGACCGTCTCGGAGGTTCGTTGCTTTGAGATAGCTCCGTCCGATCGCGAAGTGAATGTCTTCAAGTTCGCTGATGGCTTTCAGCTCAACGATGATTTTTCCTCCGACAAGGAAGTCCAAACGGTGCTCGCCGATTTGGTGATCCCGATAAAAAAGTGGAACAGGATGCTGACGGATGAATTGGATGCCGCTCAAGGCGAATTCGACAGCGAGTGCTTCTTCGTAAACCGACTCTAAAAAACCAGGGCCAAGCTCTCGATGAGCTCGGATTGCAGCAGCGATTATCTGATTCGTGATTTCGGAATCCCTTAGAATTTTTCCTGCTTTCCTGTTTTCCTGATTCATCTGTTCAGATCACTGAATCGGCACCGGCTTTTTCCCAGCCGGGATCGTGGGCGAGAGGACTTGTAGGAATCACTTCCCGCTCGATCAATTCCTCCGACGTATTTTCTGGTGGCAGCGGCGGTGGGACTGATTTCCGCGCTTGGGCCGCAAATTCCTCCGGAAACTTTTCGACGAAACTCTGCGTCGGCCACGCGCAAGCTTCGCCGAAGGCGCAAATCGTTCGACCGGCAATGTTATCGCCGATAGTTTTGAGCGTGCGCGGATCTTCAGTGACACCGCCGCCTTGCAGCATCCGGTCGGTGATTTTTTTCATCCACAACGAACCTTCCCGGCAGGGCGTGCACTGCCCGCACGATTCGTGGGCGTAGAATTCGTTGATGTTGTTCAGTGTCCAAACCATGTTGCGCGAATCGTCGAGCACGATTACGCCACCAGAACCCGCCATCGACCCGGCCGCCGCCAGGGTGTCGAAATCCATCGGCAGCTCGTCAATCGAGATTTCCTGTTCGATGGTCGATCCGTCGGGTTGCTTCTGTTTGATCTTGAATCGCTCGTCCGCGCGCAAAACTTTGGCCGAGCTACCCCCGGGAATGACCGCCTTCAACGTTCGGCCCCATTTCGTTCCACCCGCCATGTCGTAGATCAGCTGTCCCATCGTAACTTTGCCGACTTCAATTTCGAAGTAACCCGGCCGCTGCACGTCGCCGCTAACGCAGACGATGCGCGTGCCGGTGTTGTTGGGTTTGCCTAGTTGCGCGTACTTCGCGCCGCCCATGGCGATGATGTGTTTCACCGCGCAGAGGGTTTCGACGTTGTTCACGATCGTCGGACACATGTAGAGGCCGAGCACTGCCGGAAAATAGGGCGGCTTGATTCGCGGATAGGCGCGCTTGCCCTCGAGCGATTCGATCAAACCGGTTTCCTCGCCGCAAATGTAAGCGCCCGCCCCGCGATGAATGTGAATATCGAGATCGAACCCCGAGCCGAGAATGTTTTTTCCGAGGAATTTGTGCTTCCGCGCCTCTTCAATCGCGCGTTCCAGGATCTTCGCGCCGTCGGGGAACTCCCCTCTTATATATATGTACGCCGTCCGGGCGTTGATGGCGAAACAGGAAATCACGATGCCTTCGAGCAGCTGATGCGGGTCTTCGTGGATGATATAACGGTCTTTAAACGTTCCCGGCTCTGACTCGTCCGCGTTGCAAATTAGATAGACCGGTTTCTTTTCGTCGGGTTTGATGAAACTCCATTTCACGCCGCAGGGGAATCCCGCGCCGCCCCGTCCGCGCAGTCCTGAAGTTTTGACTTCGTTGACGATGTCCGTGCGCGACATTTTGAGCGCCTTCCGCAAATCTTGGTAACCACCGGCCTCCAGATAAGTGTCAATGTCGATCCTCCAATTGGGCTGACCGATGTTTTTGAGAACGATCCGTCGCTCCAATGGATGAGGAGAGGTTACAAGTCGGAAATTTGGGGTTTGATTTAGAAGTCGATCCGCAGCCGAATTTGGATCCACATTTTCCTGGAGCTCGTCATTGACCATGCAGACGGGCGCGGTGCCGCAACTGGCGAGGCATTCGACGAACTCAATGCTGTAATTTCCGTCGGGGCTTACCGAAGATCGGCTCATGTCCCGCCTCGGCGGGATGATTGGTCTTGCCTGTCACGCCGTGGCCTGGCGGAGGCGGGCGTTGAATTCCGGTGGCTGCATACAAATTTTCCATCACCTGGTAGCTTCCCGCCATCGCGCAACTCAACGTTCGGCAAACCCGGATGTGGGTCTTTCCTGCGCGTTTTTCGCGCAACATCGGGTAGAAACTAACCAGCTCGAGAATGTTGATCGGCTGCAAACCGAGCTTGGCCGCGATCCAATTCACCGCTTCATCGCCGATGAAACCGAAATGTTCCTGCCAAAGATGAAGCAATGGAAGCGAAGCGCTGCGTTTGTGCTCGCGCGGGTAACGCGCAAGCGCATCGTCCATTTTTCGCTCTAACTCAGCCGGAACGTGGGAGTCCACTCGCGAAAAATTAATCGGTTAACGTGCTTTGTTTTTCTACGACCTTGTCGTCTTTGAAAACGATGGTCACCGTATCTGTGCCCTGGCGGTAAAGGTAAGTCGTCTTTTTCAAAATCAGGAAATCTTTGTTGTCGAGCTCGGAGGGCGGTCCAAGAATCGATTCCACCTGCTTCTTTGACATCCCTTCGGCGACTTCATCGACGTTCGCCTTGGTGATGCGGCGTCCCGCACAGGAGATTTCGAGCACGAGTACGAGCACGAGGACAAGTCGAGAAATGACGAATGACCAACGCCGAATTCCGAAAGAATGTCGAATCTTGCCGCGTTGCCGTTTGCGGACTTCGTTATTGGGTATTTGGATTTGTTTCGTCATTCGAAATTCGTGCTTCGTCATTCTTGTCATCTGTCGCATTCGCCCATTACAAAGTCCAGACTTCCAAGCACCGCAGTAACGTCCGCCAGCATGTAGCCCGGCAGCAGTTCCGGCAGGATGCTCAAATTCACAAATGACGGTGCGCGGATTTTTAATCGATAGGGAACACCTCCACCGCGGCTGTTGATGTAAAAACCAAGCTCACCCTTTGGATTTTCGGCGGCGAAATAAATTTCGCCCGGCGGCGCATCCAAACCTTCCGTCACGACGATGAAATGATGGATCAACTCCTCCATCTTCGTCATCACGTGCGATTTCGGCGGAGTCATATTTTTCCAATCGGCGACGTTGATCGGCCCGGGCGGCAATTTTTCAATGACCTGTCGCAAAATTTTCACGCTCTGCCGCATCTCTTCGATGCGCACGAGGTAGCGATCGTAGCAATCTCCGGCGCTCCCGACCACCACCTCGAAGTCGTACTGTTCGTAATCGAGATAAGGGTGTTTGCGGCGCAGATCGTGTTCGATTCCGCTACCGCGCAAGTTTGGCCCTGAAAGCGCGTAGGCGATCGCGCGGTCCCTGGTGATCACGCCGACGTCTTTCGTGCGATCGACGAAGATTTTGTTTCGGGTGAGCAACTTGTCCATCTCGTCCAGTGCCGGCCCGAATTGATCGAGAAAATCGCGCAGCATCGGTATGAATTTTTCCGGTAGATCGCGAATCTGGCCGCCGACACGGGTGTAGGAAGTGGTGAACCGCGCACCGCTAAGCAGTTCGCTGAGGTCGTAAATTTTTTCGCGTTGAGTGAACGAATAAAGAAAAACAGTCATCGCGCCGAGATCGAGCGCCATCGCGCCAAGCCCCATCAAATGCGAGGAAATGCGCGAGATTTCGCAGCAGATGACACGAATGGCTTTTCCGCGAGGTGGGATGTCCCAGTTCATTAATTTTTCTACCGCGAGCGAGTAAGCGACGTTGTTGGCAAGCGGCGCGAGATAGTCCAGTCGATCGGTATAAGGCACGAACTGGTTGTATTGCATGTTCTCGGCAATTTTTTCGTCGCCACGATGCAGATAACCGATGTCGGGGGTGGCTCTTGTAATGATTTCGCCATCGAGTTCGAGCACCAGCCGCAACACGCCGTGGGTGGCCGGGTGCGACGGCCCCATGTTGAGGATCATTTTCTCCCCAATGTCGCCGTCGCTCTCGCTTGCCGCGCCGTAGCCGGGCGAAGGCGGGCGCAGCTTCGCCTCTTCCGCCGCGACTCGCGTCACCGGATCAGGGGATTCAATCTCGCGCACCGTGAATGCCATAGCTCAATTCATCTACGCTGCCGACTCGACTTCGGCGCGCAAGCTCAAATTTGGAATTGAATCGCACGTCTGACTGCCGATGGTGAATTGCATGGCCAAAAAGATCGCGTTGTTGTTTTCGGGGCAGGGCGCTCAGACCGTCGGCATGGGGAAAGATTTGGCCGATCAGTTTCCGGTCGCGGCGGGTCTGTTTGGTCAGGCGAACGAGATTCTTGGTCGCAATTTGACCCGTGTCACTTGTGACGGACCCATGGAGGAGCTCACCAAGACGTCGAATTGTCAGCCTGCCCTTTTTGTTCATGGGCTCGCGTCTTTGGCGGTTCTCCGCGAGCTTGCCGGTGATTTTCCGGTCACTGGCGCTGCGGGCTTGTCGTTAGGGGAGCTGACTGCGCACGCAGCGGCAGGCACATTTGATTTTGAAAGTGGGCTGCAACTCGTGCAAAAGCGCGCCGATTTCATGGACGAAGCCTGTGCCGCGACGATCGGTGGAATGGCTGCGATGATTGGAGGCCTCGAAAATGAAGTTCGGCAATTGGCGGCGGACGAGGATGTCGATGTTGCCAACATCAACGCGCCCGGGCAGATCGTAATTTCCGGTGAACTGGCGAAAGTCGAAACGGCGGTCGGCGTCGCCAAAGAGCACGGAATTCGTCGCGCAACCATGCTGAATGTTGCCGGTGCGTATCACTCGCGTTTGATGCAATCGGCTTACGAAAAACTCGGTCCGGTGTTGCTGGACGTGCAGATGCAGCTGCCACAATTCCCGATCATCAGCAACGTGACCGGTGAAGAGGTGAAAACGCTTCCGGATATCCGGCAGACGCTGCAGGATCAGGTCACGAGCACGGTCCGGTGGGCAGATTGCATCCAGCGATTGATTGCGCTCGGCTGCGATACATTCATTGAGCTTGGTCCGGGCGCGGTGCTGGCCGGTCTAGTTAAACGCACCAGCAAGGACGTCGAGGTTATCGCAGCCGGCGACGTGGACGCGGTTCGCGCGTGCGCCGAGCGTCTGCGCGGGTAGGGACGCCGCGTTGCGGCGTCCACGGACAACGCAGCGCGCTGTCCCTATCTCGACAATTGCGCTGCCCCATCGTAGTTTTGCGACGTGAATCTTTCCGAACGCGTTGACTCAGATTTGAAAACGGCGATGCGCGAGAAAAATGCGCTGAAGCTCGGTGTTCTTCGCATGCTAAAGGCAGCGCTTATGAATGCCGCGATCGAGAAATCCAGCGCCCAAGACCAACTGAATGATGCCGACGCGGTCCAGGTAATTCGAAAACAGGTCAAACAACGTCAGGACTCGATCGAAAGTTTTGAAAAAGGTGGACGCGCCGAGCTCGCAGCCAAGGAAAAAGAGGAATTGTCGATGCTGCAATCGTATTTGCCGCAGGCGATGAGCGCCGATGAAATCGCCAAAATTGTGCGCGAAACGGTTGCCGAAGTCGGCGCGACTTCTAAAGCGCAAATGGGCGCGGTGATGAAGGCGGTCCAGGCGAAAGTCGCTGGCCGCGCCGACGGAAAAACGCTTAGCGCGGAAGTGCAGCGGCAGTTGAGTAGTTGAGGAGTTACGCTCCCGCTAGTGCATCAAGAATGAACCCAGTCTGCAGAGTGCCGCAGAGCGGCGGGATTGAGTGGTTGAGCCGAGCGGCGCTTAATAAATTGAATTCCACTCAACTTCTCAACGCCTCAACATCTCAACATGCTTAGCGCCATCATCGTCGCCGCCGGAAGCAGCGAACGGATGGGTTTCGACAAATTATTTGCACTCGTCAGCGGCAAGCCGGTGATCGCGCACACGATAGCCGCCTTTGAACGCACCGATTGCGTGGCGGAAATCATTTTGGTTGGTCGCGCCGACAGTCTCGGCGAATTGCAAAAGCTGATCGGTAAACCGACCAAGGTGAAACAAATCATTGCCGGTGGGGCGGAGCGCAGCGATTCGGTCCGTGCGGGCTTGGATTACGTCGATCCGAAATCGGATTTCGTCGCGGTGCACGACGCCGCGCGGCCGATGATCACGCCGGAAAAAATTAAGCGCGTTTTCGACGTTGCCCGAACAAAAGGCGCGGCGACTCTCGCCGAGCCGATCAACGACACGCTAAAACGTGCTGACCTGGCCGCCGTAGCCGCTTCGGCGAAGGAGGCTGTCGATCTAATCATTGCTGGCCCGGTCGACCGCGAAGGCATTTATGCGATGCAGACGCCGCAGGTGTTCGAGAAAAAATTACTGGAAGAGGCGTACGATTTCGTTGCGAAAAAGAAAATTTCCGTCACGGATGAAGTTTCAGCTGTCGAACTTTTCGGCCGGAAAATCGCGCTGGTTCCGAATCACGATTTCAATTTCAAGATCACGTATCCGCGGGACCTGCCCCTGGCCGAATTCGTTCTGAAACAACGCGCCCAGTCCGGTTAGGTCAGCATCGATGAACGAACCCGAGCTCGCAGATGTTGTGTCGCGCGCGGAAAAGTTTCTGGCCCAGGGCGAACCCCTTCTCGCTTACGACGCGATTAGCGAGGGTTTAACGCGATCGCCGGAGAATATTCGTCTGCGACAGCTGCAGGGCCTCGCTCTGGCGCGAAGCGGCGCCACTCAACGCGCCAACGCGATTTTGGAAAAATTGCGTGACCAGCGCCACGCCGACGAAGAGACGCTTGGCATGCTCGGTCGCACATTTAAAGATCTCGCGGCCGCGGCTGAGCATCCCGGCGAACGGAAGAAGTTTCTCAAGCGCGCGGCTGAAATTTACAGCGACGCCTATAAGCAAAGCGGCGGTTATTGGTCGGGGATCAACGCGGCCACGATGAATTTGCTCGTCGGTGAGACCCGACGGGCCAACGAGCTGGCGAAAAAAGTTCGCGAGCAATGTCTGAAAGAAGTTCAGGACCCCGCAGGCGATTCCTATTGGGAACTTGCTGCGCTCGGCGAAACGGCGCTGATTTCGCACAATTTATCGGAAGCGAGCGATTGGTATGCGCGCGCGGCAGAACAAGGCAAGCGTCGTTTCGGCGATTTGCAATCGAGCCGGCGAAACGCCCGATTGGTTCTCCAATATTGGAAGGAAGACCCTAACTGGATCAACAATTACCTTCGAATTCCAAACGTCGTCGTCTTTGCCGGTCACATGATCGATCGTCCGGATCGGGTGACGCGGCGATTTCCGCCCGAACTCGGGCCCGCAGTCATGAAGGAGCTTCGAAAGGGGATCGATAAACTGGATCCTGGATTCGGATTCGCTTCGGCTGCATGTGGCTCGGACATTTTGTTTCTGGAAGCCATGCTCGATCGTGGCGCCGAAATTTCGATTGTGTTGCCTTACAATCGTGAAGAATTCATCCTCGACAGCGTCGATTTCGTTCCGAATTCAAACTGGCGATCGCGTTTCGATCGCGTTCTTGAGCGTGCCAATGGTGTCATCACCGCATCACCTCAGAAACTCGAGATCGGTGGCATCGCTTACGAATTCTGTAACGATTTGTTGTTTGGCCTCGCCACAATCCGCGCTACCCAGCTTAAAACACCTCTTACTCCGCTTGCCGTCTGGGACGGAATGACAGGCGACGGTCCCGGGGGCGCCGCGAGCGCGATTCAAAGTTGGCGGAAAGCGGGGCGCGAACCGGAAATTGTCGATCTTCGGAAAATTTCAAATGCTGTAGCGGCGGTCTATGACCGCCGACGTCAGAAACCGAGCAAGACGATTGGTAGTCGAAGGGCGCCGTTATTGAAGTTCGCGTCGCGCATTGTTGCAATCCTGTTCGCAGACGCGGTCGGTTTCAGCAAACTCAGTGAGGCCGAGGTCCCGCGCTTTGTGCAGCACTTTCTCGGCGCGATTTCCAAACTGAGCAAAAAATTCGCGAAATCGATTCTGACCAGGAACACCTGGGGCGACGGACTCTACTTTGTTTTTTCGGATGTCGACCGTGCGGGTCAATTCGCGCTCGCGCTCGCCAATTTGGCTGCGAATACAAATTGGAAAGAACGCGGTTTGCCGTCTGAGATCAGTTTACGAATCGGATTGCACGCCGGGCCAGCTTACGAATTCAACGATCCAATCACCGGTGATCGGAGCTACAGCGGAACACACGTCAGCCGGGCCGCGCGGATCGAACCGATCACGCCCCGCGGGCAGGTTTACGCAAGCGAAGCGTTCGCTGCGCTGGCGGCCGCGCACGGATCAAAAAAGTTTACCTGCGATTACGTTGGTCAGACACCGATGGCCAAAGGCTACGGAACGCTACCGATGTATCACGTACGCTCCCGGACTAAGGTGCGATGAAGATTTTTCCGGTGTACGGATCCTTTACTTGTGCGCCTTTGTGATACGCATGAACATCGATCTCGCCCTTTGACGGTGCGTAGGGGCTACGAACAATTCCTTTTTTTCCCGGAACCGGAATTCCATAGGGATAAGACTTCTGCGCTGCGTTGGTTGTTGGGGCTGGCGCTTTTCCCGGTATTCCTTTTTGTTGGTGAAGCGTCTTTTCCTGGATTGCAATGATTTTTGGGACGCCATCAACCGATGTGATCTGTAGATCAATCGCGAATTGCCCTTTAGTCCAAACGTTCCGCTGCGGACTTTCAGCGTAAAAATTGAGTTTGAAGTGAGCTACGCACTGTTGGCCTGGAACCTTTTCCTGGAGTTGCACGTCACCATCAATCTCGTCGTGGCGAATTGGCCAACGTACGTTGTATCTTTCGATATCTTTTCGTATGTATTCTTGATCTCTGTTTTTCTCGCCAAAATAATTCACGGTTGCTGCGTAGCAGACCAGGCTAGAATTTGCATCGGGAGATTGATTTGCGACGGCAAATTGCCGCACAAAATCACCAACCCAAACCTGCCAAGATCGGCCATTCTGAGCCATCGGATTCTCTGAAACGGCTGGCGTTGGAGACGCCGGAGAGATGGTTGACAGCGGAGTGTTGGAATTTTCGACCGCTGCGGAAGGCGATTGTTCCGGAACTGTCCATCCGATCGAAGACCAACTTCCGCTAGCGACCGAAACGGTTTCACGGTGTTCCTGATTCCCTGACTTATAAATCACCTGAGCAGTGCCAACGACGATGTAAACAGCGGACGGTGTGACGCCGGTGTAGTGATTTCCCTTGGCGTCGATGACTTCATAGGCTGCTCCCCACGGAGTGCTGTCGATTCTGAGTGTTGCTTGACCGGTTGGCGCGGTAGGGGACGCTGTTGCGCTCGGTGGAGTAACCGCATCAGGCTTACTTTTCTCAGTCAATCCTTTCTCCGCTTTGGTCGGCTTTACCTGAAACGCTTCCAAATACCAAATTCCGATGGCAACGATTGCGACGGAGAGAAAGACGAAAGCGAGTCCGCCAATCTTCTTCCAATTCCAACCGCGCGATGGTTGCTTTCCGGGTTCGCGCAACCGCTTTGTGCGAACATAGTAAGCCCTCACTCGATCTTGCAGACGCGAAGTCGAATTCCCAGCCCGAGTGATCCATGACGGCTTCGCCGGCGGCTTTGGTAATACTGCCGCTGACGGTTTCGTTGGGGGTGTTGGTGTTGGTTTAGCAATGTTTTCAGAAATTTCTTTAACCGGGGGCGGTTGGGCTGGCGGTGATGTCGGCGGCTTCGGCTTCTCGATCTCCTCAGAAGTTTTTTTTGACGGCGGCGGTGGAATCACCGGAGTCGGTGTCTTAGGAAGTGGTGCCGGCGTTTTCGGTACGAGCGACTCAGGTAATTCCTTGAGAGTTATTTCCACCGGCGGCGGCGGCGCTTGCGTTGGCGGTGTAGATGGCGGCGGGGATGTCTGTGCCTTCTGAATGACAGTTGGGATCGAGACAGACTTAGTAAGTATTCGATTTATCGCTACGACGAGGCGTTCCGCGTGATGGTGAAAATCAATACCGACATCGAGAGTAAGCGCATTTCGAAAGGCAAGCCCTTCGATCTCTTTTGGTAATTGGGCAGCACCTGGCATTTGTGCATTGTTCACCAATACTGGAATGATCGGGAGATCTCGATTCAATGCGTAGGCGATTTCAATGCGAACAAAATCAGTTGGATCGTCAATTCGCCGCTCGCGTTGTTTACGCTTGCCGACCCAATCAGGACCAATCATCGCGACGAGCACCTTTGATTGATCGATCATTTCCTTGATGTGCTCGCGGAAATCGACGCCGTACGGAATGGAGTCGAAGTCCATGAAGACTTTTCCTCTGCCAAATTCGGCCTGGAGCCGATCGTAGAGTCGGCCAGTAATTGGCAGGGAATCTTCCCGGCGATATGAAATCGCGATCATCCGAGGGTTGCCCGATTGTGAAATCCTTGGTCTCTCCTGTAAAGGAGATTGGTTAGACTAGTACGCGGCGGATTTGTCCAACGTTGCTAAACCAGCATCGGATCAATTGGGACCTGCGGTCGAACCAGCTCCACGATCGCGGGAATGTCTTTGCTTTTGAACGGCCGGCCGTGGCGTTTGAGCTTCGTGTTTTCCAACTCGGCGACGCGCAAGATCTTTCCGTGCTTCCAAATCCAGGCGTCAGGATTGTAGGGGCCGACGCGCCGCGGATTCGTCCAAGTGTGGATCGACAACAAGCGATCGTTGACCGCGGCGGCGATGTGCATCGGCCCGCTGTCGACACTAATCACGAAGCGCGCGACACGAATCAGCCGAATAAGCTGAAGGAGTGAAGTTTGATTTGTGAGCTCGACGCAATTCTCCGGGACGTCGAACTCCCGATTTGTTTTTCCGACCACGACAACGCGCGTCGGCGCGAACGCGGCGCAAATTTCTTCGATCACGCGGTTGGTTAACGACTTACCGCTTCCACGCGCAAACGGATGCAACAAGATGAATGGCGGATACTCGTCGAACCGCGGCAATGGATCGCCAGTGGGCAGGGGACAGCGCAAGGCCTCGCCGATTTTTGCGCCAGCAAGCTCGGCCAGTTTGAGGTATCGCTCAACCGCGTGCTCTCGTCGATTCACCTTCGCGGTCCTTTTATAGAAAAATCGCGACCCTTCGCGCCCATCGCTCATTCCATAAACTTCCTTGGCGCCGCTCATCCGGGCGATAAACGCGCTGCGGAGCAATCCCTGAAAATCGAGAGCGAGATCCGGTTTCAATTTCCGAGTTTCCTTTAGCCATGGTCCGAACCTGACCGGTGCGCCGAGCCCACTGAAATCCTTTCTCGGAAAAACGTGAATGTGGTTCACATCGGAATTTCCGCGAAGTAGCGGACTGAACTCTGGGTTCATCACCCAGGTGATTTTCGCTCGCGGATGCGCGTCGCGAATTGCCGCGACCGCCGGCAACGTGTGAACGATGTCGCCAAGCGAGCTTGGCTTGATTACGAGAATGGAATTCACAGCTTCAACCACGAATGGACACGAATTAACACGAAGTTTTGAGTGTAGCGGAAATCATTAAATCGCTGAATCGTTAAATCGCTAAATGCTTCAGCGCCCTATAGCCAATCGTTCCGCTAACAAATGCGGCAGTCCGGCGTCGATAATTTTTTTCTGGGCGGTTACGAGATCGTATTTCACACGGCGTTGTTCAACCACGTTGCTTTCGATGTGATAGATGCAATACGCGGCGTGCCAATCGCCGTCGCGCGGCTGACCCACGCTACCGACGTTGATGAAGTATTTCTTGCCGGGATCAATCCGCAACTTGTCGATGTGCTGACGTTGCACGCCTTCGTCGCGGATGAACGCCACCGGCACGTGAGTGTGCCCAAAAAAACAAACGGTTGTGTCCTGGTAAGTGAAACTGGCGGCGGCCTCCACATTGTTAAACACGTAGCCCCATTGACCGGGGGTATCGAGGGTTGCATGGACGATCGTGAAATCGCGCACTTGTCGCTGCAATTCGAGGTCGCGCAGCCAGTTCTTGTCCTCCGCGGTCAAATGATCGCGCGTCCATTGGATCGCGGCCTGGGCCATTTCGTTAAAATCGCGAGACGATTCGACCAGAGATGCCTGTTCGTCGTGGTTACCTTTGACGATCGGGCAATCCATTTCGCGCAGGCGCTCGACGCACTCGTGCGGATTGGCGTTGTAACCAACAACGTCGCCGAGACAAACGAAGTCGGTGCATTTGTTGTCGTGAGCATCGGCCAGCACTGCCTCGAATGCTTCGAGGTTGGCATGAACGTCACTGATGATTGCGGAACGCATGGATGGTTTGAACGATAATTCGTAATTCGAGATTCGTGAATCGCAACCTGCTATCGATTTAACGATTCACGATTCAACGATGTGGCGGTTCCTTGTCCGGAATCCGCTGGTCGTTGGGGATGTTGAGCTTTGTTTCAAGATACTTCAGCCGCTTGATTAACGTCGGCAGACGTTCCTGCTCGCCTTCGTCGTAAAGTCGGCGCAATTGAATGTAGGCTTGTGGCTCCCAACCATCGCAATACGAAAGCTCGTAGGCCGAAAATCTTTTGTCGTAGCTCGGCGCCCCCGGACAATCCGCCGCTTTCCGGTAAAATTCCGACGCGTGCGCGTGGTCGTTGTATTTTTCGCGGTAAAGCATCGCCAATGACTCGTAGAGCTTCGGATTTTTCGGATTATTCTTGATCCCGCGTTCGAGGAAATCTTTGCCGAGCGCGAAATAGTTGCGTTGCGCTTTCACCCGCAACGCCTGGCGCGGCTGCGACGGATCGTTTATGGCGGCGGCGCTGGCGTTCCAGGCCATGTGCCATGCCGCAGTGTCCCAGAATAATGGAACGTGTGGTTGCAAAGTCGTGACTTGTCGGAATAAAAACAGAACGCGACCCCATTCCGTCCGTTCCCAGGCAACGTGCGCCTGAATGAAAAGGAAATCGGCCAGGACCGCTCGAAATCCGCTCAGAGCGGCAACGAAGCCGAGTTGTCCGACTTTTTCGCGAAGGTCGAGGTTCAATTCTGGATCGGCGAAATGCGATTCGCGGTGATCGCGGGCGAGCGCACGCTCCGCCGGAAGCTTCAACGCGCCAAAAAGGAGAATGGTCGCCAGGACGAACAAACCACGGTTCATAATTCCTTGCCGTAAAAAACAAAGATCGCCGCCAACGTGTAGATCACGACGTAAGAGATCCCGAGCAGTGCAGTTTTGGTAAAGATCGCGAGCGGAATCGCGATGCCGGCGACAATTTGGTCGACGAGGTTGAACGCCTGCAGGTCGGGAAATATCAGCGCGATGACTGCGAGAAATCCATGGACGATCCAGCTGGCGCTTGGTTGCTGTAACCAATAGTCGCGTGCGGTCGCCTGCAAATGTCCGATGACATAAACGAACACCATCACCACGACCGTGAAAATGTTTGTCGTCGCGAATGTCGACACCAGAACCGTCAACGCCGCGAGCAAACACACTTTCAGAAAAATTATGGCTACGCCCGCGAACACATCGGTAGTTAAACCGGCGGCGCGGACGGCATTCAGCGCACCGTTCAACTGTTCTTGCGGCGCGAGATTCATCTCTCGCGTTGTTTCGCTGAGCACGGCTTGCTCGCGAAAATAAAGGACTGCGACGAATAGCGCTGTCATTACCGCTATGCTGATCGCGAGAAGCAGAAGAACGCCGGTGAGCTTGCCGAGCACGTATTCAAAACGCGGCACGGGTTTCGCCAAAATCGTGTAGATCGTCCGGTCTTCGATATCCTGCGAGATCAATCGTGCGCTCGCGATGATCGCCAGCAGCGAACCGAAAATCGACATCGCACCGAGCGAAACGTCTTTCAGGATTTGAAACTCCTGCTGAAACGTGAACCGGGCCATGAAAACTGAACTGCCGATCAACACCAGCGCGAAAATGAGCAGAACGTAGAAAACTCTTTGCCGCGTTAACTCGGTCAGCGTGTTCGTGGCGATCGCTGCAATCCGACCGAACGAAAAGGCCCGATGTTTCGGGGATGCCTGGTCATTCGCGCTCATGCGCTTTTTTTCCGGGTTCATTTTCAGTTGTCACATCGAGAAACAGTCGCTCAAGCGTCGTCTTGGAGGTCCGGCGTTCGAGCACTTTTGCCTTCGACTTGGTCGCCAGTTTCTCGATTTCCTTCAGCAGTTTGTCGGACGCATTTTGCAAAACGACCTCGGTCCGGTCTTCGATCTCGACCAACTCCTCAAGCGGACCTTCCCGGACCAGCGCACCTTTGGATAAGATGCCGATGCGGTCGCAAACTTCCTCTACATGTTCGAGCAGGTGGGAAGAGAGAAGCACTGTCACGCCCCGGTTCTTTAGATCGACAATGAGATTGCGAATGTCGCGCGATCCGGCGGGGTCCACGCCCGAGGTGGGCTCGTCTAGCACCACCAGTTGCGGGTCGTTGATCAGCGCCTGCGCCAAACCGATCCGTTGCAGCATGCCTTTGGAGTAGGTGCTCAAGCGTTGCTTGCGCGCGTTTGCCAAGCCGACGAGTTCGAGAAGTTCCTCGATTCGTTGTTTCAGTGGCGGACCGGACAATCCACAGAGCCTCCCAAAAAAGCGCAGCGTCTCTTCGCCGGTGAGAAATTTGTAGAAATAAGGACTTTCGGGAAGAAACCCGACCGATTCATGGGTCGCTACTTCGGAACTGTCGCGACCGAAGATCTGGGTTCGCCCGCGCGTCGGCGAAACGAGTCCGAGAATAATCTTAAGCGTCGTGCTTTTGCCGGAGCCATTCGGGCCAAGCAATCCGTAAACTTCGCCGGGCTCCACCTCCAAATTCAGGTCGCGCACCGCGACGATTGATTGTTTGCGAAATGGGACCGGAAAAATTTTGGTCAATCCCTCGACCGCAACCGCCAGATCAGTCATGGCGAATGTCGAAGCCGCGCGCCTTCACCGGTTCCGCCAGCGCCGCGCGCGTTTGCTTATCGATGTGCGAACGCAATTCGCTCTCCATCACCGAATCCAAAAAGGCGAAAACTTCACTTTCAGCGCCGGCGACCTGCAACTCGACCCGGCCGTCCGGAAGGTTTTGGACCCAGCCGATAACATCAAATCCCTTGGCGATATTCCGGATCGTCCACCGAAAGCCAACTCCCTGGACATTGCCTTCGTAAAAAACCTGGAGCGAGATCATGCGAAAAGGAAATCATCCTAAACAGAATGACGCGCGCCCGAAAAGTCTAATGCGCGGATTGTCATTCCGAGTGGACCGAGGAATGAAGCGAGCGGGACGAGCGACATGGACGGCGAAGCCGCGAGGGTAGCGGCGAGTGAGTCGGGAGACGAACGAGTTCAATCTCACACTCGAAGCGCGCGTCACCCAAGCCGGATTGTGTGATCAATCACCTTTTGTGAGATCCTTCGCGTTGCTCAGGATGACCGGCGCTGCCGGTCACTTATACGAATAAACGAGGCAAACGCTGCTCTCGTTGCCATCGACCAGATCGACCATCACGTAGTATTGGCCGCTGCTCGTCGGCGAAAATCCCGCCGCTGCTTTCTCGTCTTCGTTGTAACTCTCGGTTTGCACCAGCTTGCCGGTTTCGTCGTAAACGTTCACTGCGAGCTTCTTTGCCGCGTCAGTCGCGCCGACCGAAAACCAATACTGGTTGCCGGCGTAAAGATTCACCGCGATCAACGCGTGTTCGTGCGGCTTGATCGTGCCCGCCCAGTGACCGTCTCGAATCTTGAATCCTTCGTTTGAAAACGCGCCCGCCAGATCCAGCGCGACTTTGTGCGCGCTAACTTCGGAATCGCTCTCGCCAGCCGACAATGCAGTCGTAGCTCCTAAAACGATTCCCGCGAAGATCGATAAGACGGGAGTTTTCATTTCGACTCTTGCTTCGCCTGGATTTGGGTCATGATTTTGCCAACGGCTTCGTTGACTTTTTTCACGTCGTCTGCGGTCGGTGCTTTGCCCGGAGGAAACGACACCAGCTTCTCAACTTCCGGCAATTCACTGCTCACATCTTTGACCAGCGGATCATTTCGCATCTCCGGCGAAACGTCGTTCAACTTTGTCTGGATGAAACTTACCAGCCCCGGCTGACGAAGAACTTTCGCGGCGCGCTCATCGTAATTTTGCATCACTGCCGCGCTCACCACCTGAGTGCCGCGGATCCAACCCCCAACGCTCACCAAAATCACGAGGTCTTGGTCGCGGTGGGTCTGCATCGACGACTTCACTTCGTTCTGAGTCGCCTCCAGTTCTTCTTGAAGCGCGTCCCATTCGTCGTTCTCGGCAAACTCGTTAATGCTATTGCCGCGGCTAAGCACGTTCTCGCTGACGCCCAGCGCCTTTGCCAATTTGATAATGTCGGTCCCGATGTTTTTGACCTGCTGGCTGTCTTTCGCTTCAACCGCGATGAATCCGTCGGCAATCAAACCGCCGAGATTGAGCGCGATCTGGGCGCGATTTTTGTAGTTCACCCCGACTGGTCCGCGCATTTGGCCCACCCAGTTCGGTTTGCCTGGTTTCTCCAGGGCCGCAAAAAGTTCACCCGGACTTGGAATACTGATGGAATCAAGCCGGATCGCCTTGGCCATTTGATCGGCCGGCAAACGGCCCTGTTCCGCGCCAATCACGGCGCAACAGCCCAGCAAAAATGTAATGACGAGGAATCGCCTGACACGCCTCATGAGTCGCCAGCGTACGCACAGTTGGCCAGATTGCCAGCAAGAAACTCTCGATTTCGGATTGCAGATTGCGGATTGCGGAATGGCCGCGCAAGATAGCCGTGGCCCCCGTTATGCCGAAGACCACCATTCAAAAAGTTTACGCGCGCGAGATTCTCGATTCACGCGGTAATCCGACCGTCGAGGTCGATGTTCGACTCGACAGTGGCGCGCTGGGCCGCGCGGCGGTGCCGAGCGGCGCCAGCACCGGTGAGCATGAAGCGTGGGAATTGCGCGACGGCGACAAAAAACGCTACGGCGGCAAAGGCGTTCTCAAAGCGGTCGCCAATGTGAACGAAAAGATCGCGCCCGCGATCAAGAATTGGGACGCGCGGGATCAGGCGAAGATCGACAACGCGATGATCGCGATGGACGGCTCGCCTAACAAAAAGAATCTCGGGGCGAACGCGATCCTCGGCGTTTCATTAGCGGTCGCGCACGCGGCGGCGGCTGGCGAAAACAAACCGCTGTTTCGTTACCTCGGCGGGGATGAGGCGCGCGTTTTGCCGGTTCCGATGATGAACATTTTGAACGCCGGCGCACACTCCGACGCGCCGATCGATTTCCAGGAATTCATGATCATGCCGCGCGGCGCGCCGACGTTTGCCGAAGGACTGCGTTACGGTGCTGAAGTTTTTCATGCGCTCAAAAGCGTGCTCAAAGATCGCGGACTTTCCACCAATGTCGGTGACGAAGGCGGATTCGCGCCGCAATTGAAATCCGCTGATGACGCGCTCGGATCGATTATCAAAGCGATCGAGAAAGCTGGCTATAAAGCCGGCGAACAAATTTTCATCGCGCTCGACCCGGCTTCATCCGAATTCTTCGATCGCGAGAAAAACGCCTACGTTTTCAAGAAATCAGACGGTTCGCAAAAATCCGCCGAGGAGCTGGTAGATTATTACGCCGAGCTTTGCGCGAAGTTCCCGATTGTCTCGATCGAGGACGGCTGCGCCGAGAACGATTGGGACGGTTGGAAAAAATTGACGAAGCGGCTGGGCAACAAGATTCAGCTGGTTGGCGACGACCTGTTTGTGACCAACGTGAAATTTTTGGAGAAAGGAATCGAAGAACACGTGGCGAATTCCATTTTGATCAAAGTCAATCAGATCGGCACGCTCACCGAAACGTTGGCCACGATCGATCTGGCGAAAAGAAATAAATACACCTCGGTGATCAGTCATCGCTCTGGCGAAACCGAAGACACCACGATCGCCGACATCGCGGTCGCGACCAACGCTGGCCAGATCAAGACCGGCTCGCTTTGCCGGACCGATCGCGTCGCCAAGTACAATCAGCTTCTTCGGATCGCTGAAGAACTTGGTGACAAAGCCGTGTACGGCTTGAAATAATCGAATCAACGGCCCTCACCTCAATCCTCTCCCAATGGGAGAGGAGGCAGAATCAAACGCGCGACTGTTTCTCCTCTCCCTCGGGGAGAGGACGCCGCGTAGCGGCAGGTGAGGGCCACCTGAAAGTGTCGCCACTGGTCGATTCTGAGTTCATATCGAAAAGTTTCTTGCGCCCACCGTCTGAAGAATTGGGTGACAAAGCGATTTACGGCGGTAATATCCGCTGAAAGTGGATTACAGTTACGGCGATTTCCGCGCGCGGCGTGCAGCTACCGTTTGGCAGCGTTGGAACCGTGTCCTCCTGACTCTACTGTTCCTCGCGGCCTGGCTCGTCATCGTCAGTCTGTTTGTGCCGCCGTATAAGAAATTGAAGATCGGTCACGATGAAATCGATAAACTTCAGGCCCAGCGCGACGAACTGCAGGCGATGTTGTCCAAACAAACGCGCGAAGTGAGTTTGCTCAAGACCGATCCGGTTTATCTGGAAACGATCGCGCGCGACCGCCTCGATCTGATGAAAGACGGCGAAACTGTTTTCAGGATCGAATCCGCCGCAGCGCAAACCGACAAGCGCAAAGAGTCCGCCCGGCGATAAAATCGCCGGGAAATTCGAAACTCGAAATCCGAATTCCGAAACAATTTCCAAAGCTCGAATGTTCAAAACACTCGCGCGTTTCGGCTATTGAGGTTTGGATTATTCGGATTTGTTTCGATATTCGACATTCGGATCTGGGATTTTTGGGTAGCGGCGATTGACCAATCGCCATGGCGGTTCGGTGAACCGCCGCTACCAACATGACAAAATGACACGCGCGATTATTGTAGCCCATGCCAATCGAAACCACCGTTGACGCCGAAGATTTGAAATCGCGCGTGCGCGAGTTGCGGAGGTTTCTTTGACCTGCCCAAACTGCAGGACAAACTGACCGCGCTTGAAGCGCGGATGGCGGCGCCCGATTTTTGGAACAACCGCGAGCGTGCCCAGACCGACGTTGATGAAGTCTCGCGCTTGCGATCGCTGATCAATCCATTTCACGAGCTCGAACGCGAGATCGAAGATTTCGACGCGCTCCATCAACTCGCGGCCGAAGAAAAAGACGATGCGCATCGAGCGCAAGCCGAGCGCGAAGTTGCCAGCGAGCATGATCGCCTTCTGCACAAGCTCGAGGAATTCGAGCTGCGCCAATTTCTTTCCGGCGAAAGCGATCGCTCGAACGCGTTCATCACCATTCACTCCGGCGCCGGCGGCACTGAATCGTGCGATTGGGCCGACATGCTGTTGCGAATGTATCAACGCTGGATCGAGCGCAGCGGTTTGAAATCGCAGATTGTAGATGTTCAAACCGGCGAAGAAGTCGGGATTAAATCGGTCACGCTCCTGGTCAGCGGCGAGTACGCTTATGGTTATCTCCAAACCGAGCGCGGCGTGCATCGGCTGGTCCGGATTTCGCCGTTCGACGCCAACAAACGCCGGCACACCTCGTTCGCGAGCGTGGACGTGGTTCCCGAGATCGCCGACACCGCGCCGATTGAAGTCAATCCAGCCGATCTCGAGATCGACACCTTCCGGAGCGGCGGAAAAGGCGGACAGAACGTGAACAAAGTTGAAACCGCCGTCCGCATTTTGCACAAGCCGACTGGCATCGTCGTCGCGTGTCAGGCCGAGCGCAGCCAGGGTCGCAACCGCGAGCTCGCGCTCAAAATGTTAAAAGCGAAACTTTACCAGATCGAGCAGGACAAAAAACGCGCGGAGATCGATCGGCAATACGGCGAGAAAGGCGAGATCGCCTGGGGGAACCAAATTCGTTCCTACGTTTTTCAGCCGTATCAAATGGTGAAAGACCACCGCACCGGCGCCGAGACCAGCAACGTCCAGGAAGTCATGGACGGCAAGATCGACAACTTCATCCAAGCCAAGCTCCGCGGCCAAAAAGCGGCGAAGACGCGTTGGATAAAACCGCCATTCAGTCTACGAGGAACTGCGTGATAAGCGGATTTTCTTCCAGCGTCGGGGCATAGCTATGAAGCGACGGGAGAAATTCGTGCGCGTCGGAACCCCGAGGGAAAGGTCGCGTTGGATTTATCGTTTACGCGTGCGGAGGGTCACCAGTTTATTAACACTATTTTCCATGTCTCGTCTCGTCAGGCAGCGCATATCCGGAGAGCATCAGAAAGCGAGCCGCACGAGTTTGTTTACGATGGCCATCTTACTCCAGACAATCAGTCCGAGTAGGTCTAACGCAGCGCTTAAACCAACGCTGATTGTTACACTCGCTTTGATGTCATTGACATTTGGATGTTCGCGCGAGAAATCTCAGAGCGCGGGCGATTTTCAGAAGAAAAAAGAATGTGCAGATCGAGCGGAAGCCTATCTTCGGCACGAACGGAATATCGACGTTCCGGCGAACGGCATCAATGCATCGGTAAAAAATGAGCAGTACGCCTACAGTAGTGCGCTAAATACCTGTCTCCTTTACTTTGAAGCCGTTGAAGTGGACGCCGGAACGTTCGTACAACATCGTCGACACGCTTGCGAATAAGACGATTTACTACCGCGTCCGCTACAACAACCCATCAACGCAGCGAGATTTCGATACGTTGTGCAAAGCAAGTGATGGATGTCTCGGTGAAAACGAGTTTCAAAAAAAGCACGCAGAACTCTTTGCGCGTTCGCAATAATCCAATAGTGCGGCGGTCATAGACCGCCGCTACAAATAGGTAGAGGCGGTTCACCGAACCGCCATGGCGATTGGGGTCAATCGCCACTAGCTGATCGCGTTGGGACAACGCGATCCACGAGCCTGAGCCGAAAGCGCGGATCGAAATCAGCCCGCAGGGTGCAGAATTTAAACAGAAGAAAACAAAGTGAACGAAGAGCTGTTCTTCGGATTCTTTGTTTCCTTCGTTTCCTTCTGTTGAGACATAATTGGTCTTAATCGAAAGCGGGCGTCGAATTCTCCTCGATTGTGCGCGCGGCAACAGGCCAGACACGCTATCGCGCGCCGGATCCGGCGGACGCGCGGAAATTCCTGCTGACAATTCGGGCAACGATAAACATATCGCGGCGGATAAACTTTCGCGGCGAACGGCAGATTGTGACAACGCGCTTCGCCGGCGATCCCCAAATCGCGACACGCTTGCCGCCATTCCGCGCCGTGCGGCGCGATTCGGCGTCGCGCGACCCGCCACTGCGCGAGCAAATGCGCCAGCTCGTGCCGCAACGTCCGATCGATCTCATCCTGAACCACTGGCCGTGACGGCTCACTCTTTTCTGAAACATCACTAGCATTGCGACTTAAACTTGAATGCATTCTGCATTCAAGTTTCGTCGTGATGCTTTTAACCCCAGGCGAGTGTGTTAGACTTGAATGCTTATTGCATTCAAGTTCTTGAGTGTCGAATTGGATCCTGGCGAGTGCGTGCGCGCCCGCTTGCAGATCGAGCAAGAGTGGATTCAAGGAAATTAGTTTTTTGCGAAAAGCGGCGCGACCGGCGGCTGTTCGCATTCGCGGATTCCATTCCACCCGGACCTCGCGCGCGAGTTTGTGCGCGCCGAGTTGGCGCAAGAGTTCGCGGGCTTGAGATTCTAGTGCATGATCGCGCCCTCTGAGGTGGATCGACCTCTCCGAAAGTCCCAGTCCGGCTCGGACCGATGTTAGAAACGACGCAGCTTCGCTGCCATTAATTACCAACGCGCTCGGAGATCGCGTTCCACCTTCGAGAGGAAACTCGAGTTGCTTAAGAAGCCAACGCATCAGGTCACGCCGGTCCATCTCGCGTCTGGGGAGCGCACGCGCCTCGCCTGCATCATTCGGCGCCTCGCCGAATGGCTCTTTGTTCCCAAAATAAAAGTTCGCGATCGCGAGACCGCGATCGGTCCGAGCCGGACTGGCGTTTGCACGCGAGGCGCGTGCGCTCCCCTACGCAACCGCATGCGCGCTTTTTCGCTTGGTCACGCGATCAACAATTTCGCCGATGATATTTCCCGTCGCTGCGATTTCTTCGGCGGTGGTTTGTTTGCCTAACGACAAACGAACAGCTGATCGCGCACGTTCCACCGGCAATCCCATTGCGAGCAAAACGTGGGACGCCGAGACGCTTCCGACCATGCAGGCCGAGCCGCTGGACGCGCAGACGCCCTTCAGATCGAGCGCGATGAGCAGCATTTCCGAATCGACGCCAAGCAGACTGACATTCAGCGTGTTCGCGAGCCGCGGTGCGTTTTCGCCATTGAGTTTCGCGTCCGGAACATTCTGCGAAATCAAGTTCCAGAGTTCGTCCCGAAATTTGAGTAATCGATCCTGTTCCGCCTGCCGATTCGCCAAGACGAATTCCGCGGCCGCAGCCATTCCAGCGATCGCGGGAACGTTTTCAGTTCCCGGTCGCCGCTGGTTTTCGTGCGCACCGCCAAACAGGACCGGTTGCAGCGAAAGTCCGCTCCGGAGAAAAAGAAAACCGACGCCTTTCGGTCCGTAAAATTTATGCGCGGCAAAACTGGCGGCGTCGACCAGCGAAATATCGATGTCGATCTTGCCGAACGCCTGCACGCAATCGCTATGCAGCAGGACGCCGCGATCGCGACAAATCTTCGAGATCTCGCCCATCGGTTGAATGACGCCGGTCTCATTGTTCGCGGTCATGACCGAAACCAGTCGCGTTTCCGGTCGAATTGATTTTGCCAGCTGATCGAGATCGATGACTCCGTCGTTGGAAGTATCGAGCCAGGTGACTTCAAAGCCTTCGTGCTTTTCCAAATGCTCAACGGCATGCAGCACTGCGTGATGCTCCGTCTTTTCGCAGATGATGTGACCGCCGCCGTCCAAGCGACACCGCGCGAGCCCGAGCACCGCGAGATTGCACGATTCAGTTCCGCCGCCGCTGAAAACGATTTCGTTCGGTTTGGCCTTGATCAGCGCGGCGATTTTGTCCCGCGCATTGTCGACCACTGCCCTCGCATTGCGTCCGGCGCGATGAATACTGGAAGCGTTCCCGAAGTTTTTATTGAAGCACGGTTCCATCGCCTCGCGCGCGGCGTCGCAAAGCGGAGTGGTCGCATTGTAATCGAGGTAAATCACGAAAAGTTCGACGTTTGTGGTTTGAGGTTTGAATTCACTCGTCCAAGCCCTTGCCATTTGTGGTCGATCCGCGGGCCCGCTTTTGCACAATCGCAACGTCCTTCTCTTCGTAATAAACGAGTGAGTTCGCCGGAACGCTCTTAGTTAGAAAAACGTTCGCGCCAATCGTTGTGTTCGCACCGATCACGGTGTCGCCGCCCATGATTGTCGTTCCTGCGTAGATGCAGACTCCGTCTTCAATCGTCGGGTGACGTTTCTTTCCGCGCAGTGCCTGACCGGCGGCCAGAGATCGGGCAATGAACGAAACGCCCTGATAAATTTTCACGTGCGATCCGATCTTCGTTGTCTCGCCAACGACCACACCCGTTCCGTGATCGATGAAGAAGTGCGAACCAATCTCCGCGCCGGGATGAATGTCGATACCAGTGCGACTGTGCGCCCATTCCGTCATGATGCGCGGTATCAACGGCACTTTGTTGTAAAGGACGTGCGCCATTCGATAAATCGCGATCGCCTCGAGCGACGGGTAGGCGAGAATAATTTCTTCGTAACTCTTCGCCGCCGGGTCGCCTTCATAAGCAGCGTCGATGTCGGTCCACAAAAGTTTCCGGACCTCAGGAAGCTGCGACACGAAGAAGTCGAGAATCTCGTCGGCTTTGCGTTTCGTTTCGTCGCTGGCCGGGTAATCGCCAAAACTTTTGCAAATCTCCGGCTTCAAACGGATCCGGAGACTGCGGATCTTACTTTTCGTGATGTCCGGCAAATCTTCCGAGTCGTCCAGGGCTTCGCCGCGAAATCCGGGAAACATCAGGCTCATCAGGTCAGCGCATGCCTCTTCGATCGTTTTCCGTGACGGCAACGTGGCGGCGGCAGCGAGATAGTTGATCCCGCCGGTCTCGCCGTATGTGGCGAGGAGCTCGTTTACCGCGTCCGAGCCGTTTTTGTTCATCTGCACAAGTATGTCTCAACTCCTGTGCGGTGTCATCCCGAGCGTAAGGTGGATCGCGATGTCCCTATCGCGATCAAACGCGCTCGGAGAGCGCGTTCCACCCTGGCTTCAGTTATTCAGGATGACAGACAGCTGATTGAAAAGCGCAGGACGAACTCTAGGTTGAATGGATATGAAGCCTTTTTCCGTCGCCGGAATACCGCCGGACGAGCTGAACAGCTTTCTTTCCGGCACCCATTCCGATCCGTTCCGCATTTTGGGGCCGCATCGGATGGGGGACGATCTTGCCGTCCGCGCGTTTCGCCCGGATGCGCGCAAGATCGATATCGTGCTCGATGGTTCCGCCTCCGCCGAGGCTACGGCGGACAAGCAGGAGCCGATTGAGGCCGAGAAAATTCATCGCGACGGATTTTTCCAGGCGAAGGTTCCCAACGCGTCGCGTGATCTCGATTATCGACTCCGGATTACCAACTGGGACGGATCGGAATATACGATGCGCGATCCGTATCAGTACGGGCCGATCATGGGCGAAGTGGATTTGCATTTGTTCAGTGAAGGCCAACACTGGCAACTCTACGAAAAATTCGGCGCGCATTTGCGCGAAATCAATGATGAACGCGGCGTTTACTTCGCGGTCTGGGCGCCGAATGCGCAACGCGTAAGTGTAGTCGGTGATTTCAACGGTTGGGACGGCCGGGTGAATCCGATGCGCAGGTTGCTTAGCGCGGGTGTGTGGGAATTATTCTTGCCCGGCGTTCGCGAAGGCGCGCATTACAAATTCGAGATCCGCACTCAGACCGGCGCGCTTTTGCTCAAGAGCGATCCGTTCGCGTTCTTCAATCAATGGGGGAAGGAAACGTCGTCATTGGTTTACAATCTCGAACGTTACAAATGGGCCGATGCTGAATGGATGGAATCACGCCGGAAACGCGATTGGCCGAAATCGCCGATGAGCATCTACGAAGTGCATCTCGGCTCGTGGCGACGCAAAGCGGACGAGAACAATCGACATCTGAGTTATCTCGAGCTCGCCGAGACGCTGATTCCGTACGTGCTCGAGATGGGTTATACCCACATCGAGCTGTTGCCGATCGCGGAACATCCCTTCGAAGGTTCGTGGGGTTATCAGGTCACGAATTATTACGCGCCGACGAGTCGGTACGGAAATCCCGACGAGCTACGGCATTTCATCGACAAATGTCATCAGGCCGGAATCGCCGTGATCATGGATTGGGTGCCGGCGCATTTTCCGAAAGATGCGCACGCGTTGGCCGAGTTCGACGGGACCGATCTCTATGAACACATGGACCCGCGGCAGGGCGAGCATCAGGATTGGGGCACGCTGATTTTCAATTTCGGCCGCAACGAAGTCCGCAATTTCCTGATCGCGAACGCGCTTTTCTGGCTCGACAAATATCACATCGACGGGCTGCGGGTGGATGCGGTGGCGTCGATGTTGTATCTCGATTACTCGCGCAAAGAAGGGCAGTGGATCCCAAATGCTTTCGGCGGCCGCGAAAATCTGGACGCGATCTTTTTTTTAAAGCGCTTTAACGAAGTTTGTTACGAGCGTTTTCCGGGAATCGTCACCATCGCGGAAGAATCAACCGCCTGGCCCGGTGTTACGCGGCCGGTTTACCTGGGCGGACTCGGGTTCGGATTCAAATGGAACATGGGTTGGATGCACGACTTCCTCGAATACATGTCGCTCGATCCGATTTACCGGCGATTTCATCACGGCAACATCACGTTTTCGCTGCTCTACGCGTTTACTGAGCATTTCATTTTGGTTTTGAGCCACGACGAGGTCGTTCACCTCAAAGGCTCGCTGATTTCGAAAATGCCCGGCGACGAATGGCAGAAGTTCGCAAATCTTCGAATGTTTTACGGGTGGATGTACGGCCAGCCCGGGAAAAAATTGGTCTTCATGGGCGGCGAATTCGGCCAATGGCACGAATGGAACCATGACGCCAGTCTCGACTGGCAGCTTCTCGATCTTCCGAGGCACGACGGCCTGCGGCGACTGGTGCAGCATTTGAATTACATCTACAAAAACGAGCCGGCGCTCTGGCAGCAGGACGATTCCTACGACGGCTTTGAGTGGATCGATTTCCATGACGCCGATAACAGCGTGGTGTCGTTCGTCCGAAAATCACACGAAGGCGAAATGATCGTGTTCATCGTGAACGCGACGCCGATCGTGCGTCACAACTATCGGCTCGGGGTGCCGCGGCCGGGATTTTACCGCGAGGTAATCAATACCGACGCGGAAACCTACGGTGGCAGCAATGTTGGAAATCTCGGCGGCGTGAAAAGCGAAGCCGTGCCTTGGATGGCACGGGAACAATCGATCCTGATTCAGCTTCCGCCGCTGGCGACGCTCGCGTTCAAGTTAGAGCCCTAGGATCCGGTCCACGATCTTTCTCGCCGGCAAAAAGAGCGTTGACAGATTGTAAGACGGAAGCCTATACGGGCACAGGACGAAGTCCTATGTGTTGCGATAACCGCAGCACATTAACCCCCCAACAACATCACCCCCTCAGAATATGGATACTCTTAATAATCGTCTGCTTTGCTGTACATCGCGCCACCGGTTGAATATCACCAGTGCCGCCTTCACCCTGATCGAACTTCTCGTCGTCATCGCAATTATCGCCACCATCGCAGCCTTTGCGGTTCCCGCGCTGACCAGCGCATTGACCAAAGGCCAAATGACCGGAACGATGAACAACGCGCGTCAGTTGTATCTGGCCGGCTATCAGATGGCGCTCGACGGATCAGCCAACGCGGACGCTAATCTGGCGTGGCCTGGCGATTACTCCTCGGGCGTTACGACGCTGACCGATTACGTTCAGAAGCTGGTGCAAAATGATTATTTGAAGGCGAGCGACCTCGCGAAAATCCTGAGCGCGCCCGGAGCAATCTGCACCGCGACATCGAGCGGCACCGGTTCGTCGACAACCGTGACCCTTAGCGGCAGCAGCGGCCTCAAGGTTTATCCAGTCACCTCTGGCGATACATCGAATGTCATCTTCGCCGTCACATCGAATTATACTTACGACACCGATTTCGCTTCTGGCACGGCAGTGCCGTACGGCGACAAAGGTTTCGTGGTGGTTCGCAAAGGCGGTGACGCGGCGGTTTTACGCAGGAACAACGCGAAACATACTTCCGGTCAGGAAGCTTCCTTCGAGTCGCTCGTTGGCAAGAAACCCGGTGAGGCTCAGGGCACTGTCACCGCCGGTGATCCGACCGGTGTTTTGAAACAGCAGTAACTGGAGGGACGGCCTCCGTGCCGTCCCTGAAAGTGGTCGGACGAGACGGAGCTCGTCCCTCCAAGCCTGCTACAACGTCTTTGATTCGAATTCGCCGTCGCTGACCCGCGTTTTGATTTTCATTTTCGAATGAACGGCGGCGACGGTACGAACTAATTTGCCGCGCTCGTCCGTAGTGATGCTGTAGCCGCGGCGCAATGTCGCTTCCGGACCGAGCACGCGCAGAATTCCCTCGATCTTTTGGAACCGATGATGCGCGTTTTCCAAAATGCGGGCGGGCGATTCGCCAAGGCGTCGCTGCAAATCGCCAAAACGATTTCTGCGCAGCATCAACTCGCGAGCGGGGCTGCGCGCTTGCAGCGTCGCCAGCGCGTGAACAAGTCCGCGGCGATAATTGTCGATCTTGTGGCTGAGACAACGCCGCAGATGTTTCCCGCGCATGATCGAGCCGCTGTTGGCTTTGACGCAACCCGTTTACCAACTCGCTCCTTAATCGCCGCGAAGTCGCAAGCATTCGATCGCTTAGCTCGATAACATCCCGGACAATCAGCTCCGCGGCCGCGCTCGGCGTGGGTGCCCGAAGGTCCGCAACGAAATCAGCGATCGTGAAATCGATTTCGTGACCAATGGCGGAAACAATCGGCACGTTCACGCTGACTATCGTGCGCGCGACGATTTCCTCGTTGAACTCCCACAAGTCTTCAATGCTTCCGCCGCCCCGCGCGACCACGATCAGATCAACCGGCGCGAAATTTTCGTTCGGCGTCGCAAGTTCACGGATGGCAACGGCGATTTCCTGAGCGGCGCCGGTTCCCTGGACCCGCACCGGGCTTATCAGGATCGACAACCACGGCGCGCGCCGGCGCAGAACATTCAAAATATCGCGAATCGCCGCCCCGCTGGGCGAAGTCACGATTCCGATTCGCCGTGGAAATTTCGGCAATCCGCGTTTTCGCGCCGGATCGAAAAGACCTTCGGCTTCCAGTTTGCGTTTGAGCGCTTCGAATTTTTCCTGCAACTCGCCCCGCCCGAACGCCTGAACGATTTGGACAGCGATTTGATATTGTCCACGTGCTTCGAACACCGAAACCGTCCCAAAGATTTGGATACGCGCGCCGTCAGCGAGTGGTTGTCGCAAAGGCGACATGCTATCACGCCAAATCACGCACGCGATCTGAGCGCGAGCATCTTTGAGGGTGAAATACTGATGACCGTTCGGGTGAAGTTTGTAATTCGAGACTTCGCCCTGCACCCAAACCGCGCCGAACTTCGTTTCCAGCGTACCGCGAATCGAGCGAGTCAGTTCCGATACGCTGAGGACCTTGGAGGTTTGCTGAAACAAATCTTTGCATTTGTTCTGTTGCATCGCGATATCGCAATTAACGCGAATCGAAGGATCGACAGAAGCACACGACGTCACCAAGACTTTAGTTTCCAAGAGCCGCCTCTTGTTTAAACTGTCAGCACCTCTGTCTTCGTGAACTTGGCGTGATTCTTCGGGTTGATTACAGCAATTCTTGCTGCATGCCGGCTGGCGGTTTGAGCCCGAGCTTTTTGTAAGCGTTAGCGGTGGCGACACGGCCTTGTGCCGTGCGCTTAATATAACCTTCCATGATCAAATACGGCTCGTTCACTTCTTCGAGCGTGCCAGCTTCTTCACCGATGGCGACCGCGAGCGAATTCAAGCCGACCGGACCGCCGTTAAATTTGTGGATCAACGTCTCGATAATGCGCTTGTCCCATTGATCGAAGCCGTCGCGATCGATCTCCAGCATGGCGAGTGCGGCATCAGCCACGTCCTTGTTGATCTTCCCCTGTGCTTTGACCTGGGCGTAATCGCGAACCCAGCGTAGTAAATTGTTCGCGGTGCGCGGTGTCCCACGCGCGCGGGCTGCGATTTCCGCGGCGCCGGCAGCGTCGATATCGACTCCGAGCAAACGCGCGCTGCGCACAATAATCTTCTGCATTTCCTCGGCGCTGTAATAATCGAGCCGCGCGGTCATTCCGAATCGGGAGCGCAGCGGCGCGCTCACCATTCCGGCGCGCGTGGTCGCGCCGACGAGGGTGAACTTCGGCAGTTGGAGACGCAGACTGCGCGCCTGCGGGCCCTGGTCGATGATGATATCGAGGCGATAATCTTCCATCGCAGGATAGAGGTATTCTTCGATCGTCGGTTGCAGCCGATGGATTTCGTCGATGAAAAGAACGTCGCCTTTTTCCAAACTCGTGAGCAATCCGGCCAGCTCTCCGGCTTTTTCAATCACCGGGCCGCTGGTGTTTTTAACGTTCACGCCCATGGCGTTGGCGATGATGTAAGCGAGGGTGGTTTTGCCGAGACCGGACGGTCCGCTTAACAAAACGTGCTCGAGCACGTCGCCGCGTTTCTTCGCCGCTTCCACCACCAACTCCAGGCGTTCGCGCACTTTCATCTGGCCGGTGAACTCGCTGAACATCGGCGGCCGCAAGGACACTTCAAAAGCGGCATCCGGTTCAGGCGGTTTCATCTTGGCTGCGTTCATTCCGATATCGTGAGGACAATAGCCCAGCGTTTTAACGCTGGGTCAATGATCAAGATCATCAATGAGTCCCAGTAGGGACGAAAGAAGATAACAAATGAACGTTGTCGATCTAGTGGCGTTCTTTCCGTCCCGCTGGGACTCGCCCGTCTTGCGAAGTAAACCCAGCGCTGAAGCGCCGGGCTATTTTCATTCCAGATTTTTCGTCAGCACGAGCTCGGTTCCGCGCGGTTTCAAATTGTAATCCACTTTGTCGAACGCGTGTCGAATCAAATGCAGACCAAGTCCACCGGGCTTCACGTCATCATGCGCGCGACCTCGCATGCTTTGGAGCGACGCTTTTGTTCCGTAATCGCGCAACCGCATTCGAACGCATGTGCGCAACGCTTCAATCGACAGCGCAATTGGCCGGTCGTCCCGCAAATCGTAGGCATAACGGATCACGTTCGTGCACGCTTCATCGATTCCGAGCACCATCAACGACCGTTCCTTATCGGTAAAAGGGAAATCCCTGAGAAATCGTCGCACGAAGCGGCGCATCAACACTAGGTTGGCGGTGTCGCTGGTGAACTCGAGTTTGCCTTTCTTCATTGGCCACAGCAACGCTGCGCACGCTTCGGCGTTGAATCAAGTAACGATGAAACCGAATTGGACCCGCCTACGCCGTCCACCTTCGTTGCGCTACGGTGTGATGAAAGGCTACGGCGTGGCAAGCAGTTGTAAAATCGATCACCGCACCGGAAAGCGATGGACACTCGGCACAAGCAGTTGTTCAGTTTGGCGCATGTGGAAAACATTGGTCGCGCTGGTGATTTGCGCCGCGCCCGCGCTCGCTCAGGAACAATTTACCGCCTACGACGCGCTCCGCGTAGTCGGAGTGCATATTAATCGCGACGCGGTGAATCACGTCGTCTCGCTCACCGGCACCCGGGGTTCTCCCCAGCCGCAAACCTGGCGAGTCTTGATCGCTGATCGCGGCGGCGTTCGCGAAGTGCAAGTCCGCAACGGGCAAGTCGTGTCCGATCGACCGAGCTCGGTTGTCGGTTCGGCCGAAGGCGAGACGATCAACACCGCGCGATTGAACCTGGATTCGAGCGGCGCGTTTCAGGTGGCCAGCCACATCGCAGACAAATCCGGAACACGTTTCGACAGCGCCAGCTACACTTTGCGCATGGACCAACGGGGCGATCCGGTTTGGATCGTGACGCTTAATGCAGTGAACGGTCAACCGGTTGGGACGATTCATATTGGCGCGAACCGTGGAAACGTGACCCGCACCGAAGGAATGTTCGCCGGCGCTACCATGAACGACGTCGCGACCGAAGAGCGGGTTTATCGCGAGCCTCGCCACGAAGAAAATGGGGAAGAAGTAACCGACGAACGGCAGCAGGGTGACGACGACGAACACGGTCCGCTTTACGGAGTGCGTCAGCGGATGCGCGGATATTTTAAGCGCGCACAGGATCAAGCCAGCGAAATGTCCGATCGCGTGCGGCGTTCATTTTCCGATTACATCAATCGCTAGGCGGGCATCATTATGGGAAGCGTCGCGAAGGAAGTTTGGCCAGAGTTGAATTACGCCGATTGGAAAGACACTTGCGCGACGCTGCACATGTGGACGCAGATCGTCGGTAAAATCCGGCTCACTCTGTCGCCATGGACCAATCATTCCTGGCACGTTACGCTTTACGTGACTGCGCGTGGTCTAACCACTTCGACGATTCCGCACGACACGGATACATTTGAGATGCGTTTCGATTTTATTGATCACAATCTGCGCATCTTAAAAAGCGATGGCGGCCAGCGCGTCATCGAGCTCAAGCCGCGCAGCGTGGCGGATTTTTACAAAGCGGTGATGGCCGCGCTGGACGAGCTGAATCTGTCGGTAAAGATCGACCTGGTTCCGAATGAGATCGTCAATCCGATTCCGTTCGACAAGGACGAGAAGCATTGCGCCTACGACGCGGAGTATGCGAACCGGTTTTGGCGCGCTCTGGTCCAAGCCGATCGGGTGTTTAAAGAATTTCGGTCGCGTTTCTGCGGCAAATGCAGTCCCGTTCACTTTTTCTGGGGCAGCTTTGACTTTGCGGTGACTAGATTTTCGGGACGGCAGGCACCGCCGCATCCTGGCGGCGTTCCGCATCTGCCGGATGCGATTACTCGCGAAGCGTATTCGCAGGAAGTGAGCAGCCTCGGATTCTGGCCGGGCGCCGATGTGATGCCGCAAGCGCTCTTTTATTCCTATGCCTATCCGGAGCCGCCCGGATTCGCGGACGCGAAAGTAAAACCCGACGCGGCATCCTATAATCCGCAGCTTCGCGAATTCGTTCTGCCGTACGATGCACTGCGAGCGGCTAACTCCGCGGATGAAGCGTTGCTCGATTTTGCCCAAAGCACCTACGACGCTGCCTCCACGCTGGGAAAATGGGACCGGGTGGCGCTCGAGGAAAAGAAACCAATCTTGCATTCGTCCCAGCAACGCTCGTAATTTGATGGCGATGAGCTTTTCATGCGCGGCCGAACAGGCTGCCTGGCGGGAGGTTAAGGAAGGTTGGCGGCCACTTTATGGCGACGTCGATTCAATGGGCGTGGCCGTTGAATGGCATGACTTTCGAATGGCGCGCTCGTTTAACTGGGGTCGCACATTTCACCCGCGCAGCCTCGAATTTTGTTTGAATCTGGACGGTCACGGCGAAGTCGGCCGCGCCACAAAAGTGAGTTACGCGCCGGCGGCGGCGGGTTACTACGCGGTCGGCGACGAACTACTTCCCGCCTCGCGGCGGGCAAATGATCATCATCAATTCGCGACTCTCGAGTTTTCGCGAAACCATTTGCAAAAGCAGTTCGTGGAAAACGAAGACGATCTCGAACCGCAAATCCGTCGCGTGATTTTTGGAGACAAAGACGAAACCGTGGTCGGTCCGACGCGTTCGATGTCGATTGAACAGCGCGCGGTTGTCGCGAATCTCGCTACGCCGCCGGTTTCGAAAGCGGCCCAGGTCCTCTGGTATCAAAGCAAAGCGCTCGAGCTGATGGCGCATTTTCTGTTCGAGCCGAAAGATCCGGAGTTTTTTTGTCAGCGACAAAAACGCGTTGCGCGTGAGCGGGTCGAGCGCGCGAAAGAGCTACTGGCGCGCGATCTCGCGAATCCACTGACCCTGGAAGCGCTTGGCCAGGAGGTTGGCTGCAGTCCGTTTTATTTAAGCCGGATGTTTTCGCGTGAGGTTGGCCTGACGATTCCGCAGTACTTGCGCAAACTCCGAATGGAGCGCGCCGCTGAATTGCTTCGCACTGGCCGTTACAATGTTACCGAGGCCGCCACCGAGGTCGGTTATTCCAGCCTGAGCCATTTCAGCAAAGCGTTTTGTGAAACGATCGGCTGCTGTCCGGTGTTGTATCCGGTGGCCAAGAACGTGATTCTCGAACGCTGAGAATCTAAACCACGGATGACACGGATTTAACGGATGGCTCTCCGGACCAGGCTGAAGCGGCCATTCAAAATCTTATCCGTGTAATCCGGGGTTGAGTCTGTCTTGCAATGAAAATTTCCCGCGCTCTTATCTCCGTTTCAGACAAGACCGGCATCGCCAAGTTCGCGCGCGAGCTGGAGCGGCAGGGCGTCGACATCATTTCCACCGGTGGAACGGCCGAGTTGCTACGAAAAGAAAAAATCCCGGCTCGCGAGATTTCAAGTTTCACCGCCTTTCCGGAAGTTCTGGAAGGCCGGGTGAAAACTTTGCATCCGCGCGTCCACGGTGGTCTTCTTTACAAACGCGGCAATCCAAAACACGAAGCCGAAGCGAAGGAATGCGGTTTCGAGCCGATCGACCTGGTCGTGGTCAATTTGTATCCGTTCGAAAAAACCATCCAGAAACCGGACGTGACGCTTGCCGAAGCGATCGAGAATATCGATATCGGCGGCCCGTCAATGATTCGCAGCGCGGCAAAAAATTACGAATCGGTCACGGTTGTCGTGGATCCGATCGATTACGACAGCATTCTGGAAAACATGCGTGAGAACGGGGGCGAGACGACGCTAAAGTTGCGCGAGCATCTTGCGATCAAAGCCTTCATCAAAACTTCGGATTACGATCGCACGATCGGCAATTATTTGAATCGCGAGCAAATTACCGAAGCTTCGTTCTCACTTTCATTACCCCTGGTCACGAAGTTGCGTTACGGCGAAAATCCGCACCAGAATGCCGCCCTCTACGGGGATTTTGAACACCATTTCGAGAAACTTCACGGCAAAGAGCTTTCGTTTAACAACATTCTCGATATCAGCGGGGCGACAAACCTGATCGCCGAGTTTTCGCAGCCGACCGTGGCGATTCTGAAGCACACCAACCCGTGCGGTGTGGGTTCGGATGCCGATCTTTGTAAAGCCTGGGAAAAAGCGTTCGCCACTGACAAACAGGCGCCGTTTGGCGGAATCATCATCTGCAATCGCGGGATCACCGAGCCGCTCGCGAAAATGATCAGCGAGATTTTTTCGGAGGTTATCATCGCCCCGGATTTTGACACCAAGGCGCGTGCACTTTTGCAGAAGAAGAAAAATCTGCGGCTGATCCGCCTAGCAACCTCCGCGGCCGCGGCCAGGCCGAGCGTCGATCTTCGCTCGGTTTGCGGCGGGCTGCTGGTTCAGGATTCGGACATCGCAACCGAAACTCCGGAACAAATTGTGACCCAACGCAAGCCGACCAAAAAGGAAATGGAAGCAATGTTATTCGGCTGGCGTGTAGTCAAGCACGTGAAGTCGAACGCGATCGTTTACGCTGCGGCCGATCGGACGCTCGGTATCGGCGCCGGACAAATGTCGCGCGTCGACGCGTCCCGAATCGCGATTTGGAAAGCAAACGAAGCTGGCCTTTCGCTTAAGGGAAGCGCGGTTGCGAGCGATGCGTTCTTTCCTTTTCCCGACGGCCTAATCGCAGCCGCGGACGCGGGTGCAACCTGCGCGATTCAACCGGGCGGGTCGGTGCGCGATAAAGAAGTGATCGCCGCCGCCGATGAACGCAAAATGGCGATGATTTTCACCGGCATCCGGCACTTCCGTCACTGAACCGCCGCTTTGCGGCGGAAACCCCAAGTTCCAAATCCCAAATCCCAGGGAACCCTCAATTATCAAAGCTCAAAATACTTCGCGGTTGATTTGAATATTGGAGTTTGGAGATTCTTTGGGATTTGGTGCTTGGGATTTGGGATTTACGTTTCAACCTACGGTTGAAACGTTATTGGTACTAGCACTGTCCAGTCAGCCGCTCCTGCTTCGGCGCGCCATTGACGCAGTCCCTCGATCGCGGCCTGGTCGAGAATCGGTTGGCCGGTTGATTCCACCGTTTGCACGTTTCTCACCAAACCGTTCGTGCCAAAAGTGACCCGATATTTTCCGCTTCCTCGATTCGGTCCGACGCGGATCGAGCGCGCTTCGAATGGATATTTCGGTGCGGGATTATAAAGAACACGCCGCGCCACTCGCGGCATCGGAGTCGGAGTCGGGGAGGGCGTTTCAACCGGCGCCGCGGCCCATCGTCCGGTAAAGCTCGATTTCACTCCGGTGAGCAAGGAGTCGAGCAGTCCCGTCGGTTTCACGGCGTTCTTCCCGCCGGCGGTAACGACTCCGACTACGTCGCCTTGATCATCCAGGACCGGCGCGCCGGTGGCATCGGATGGAATCGATCCGCCGATTTCAAATGTATCCTTCTTCGGATCGTTCCCGTGCGAAGAGATTTTACCGGCAGCGAGTGGTTGCTCTTTGTGCTGGAGCGAACTTCCGACCACGGCCGCCCACGCTCCCACCGCCACTGACTCTGATGTTTTCGTGAGTGGTAAGAATGAGACCCCGATTTTCGTTTCGGCACGCAGAACCGCGAGCTCGGATTCCGGGGAGGAGGCGACCACGCCAGTCACGTTGCGAATTTTACCGTCACTGGTTTTGGCGACGCCGTAAGCTCCGTCTGCCACGACCGGCAGACTCGTCACCAACAAACCGTCCCGCGAAACGAAGAATGCGTTGCCGGATCGCAGCAGTTGGCCTTTGGCGTCAAAAACAGTGAGCTCCAGAACTGCGGGCTCGGCTTTCTGCACGACTTTTTGGAATTCCGGCGGCGGTGTTTCGGCTGGAGGGGTCGGTGACGCTTGCGCCGCGATGGCGGATGCGCTTGACGCTGCCGAAGCAGATGGCGTTGGACTCGCTGGTGCCGGCGTTGGCGTTGGAGTCGTCGACAGGACGCTAGTTTGCCCTGGCGGATTTCGGCCGCACCACGAGTAGGCAAGAATCACGAACAGAGCCAGTCCACAAATCAGGGCAAGCGTCGATTGTCTCATTCGCGATTGGGACCTAAAAGTTTATCGCAGGTCTCGCGTTGCCAATGCTATGCCCGTGCCGAGGAGAGCCGCCACATCCAAATACAGAGCACGGCGCCAACGACCGCGGCTGCCCAGCTCAATTCCATTGGGACGGTGTGACTTCCGACGATTACCGCAGTGTGTTTAAACAGGCGGACGACATGGAAGGCAGTGACGATTGCGAAAATCAGTGAGGCAACCCGCAAACCGGTTTGTGGTGAGTTCATACTCGACATTTTCACATGCCGATCTTCGCTTTGTCAGTATCAAACTCTGTAGCGGCGGTCTACCTGCCGCGCCGTAACCCGCGATTGCCAGGCCGAGGCGGATTAAGCGACTGCCGTTCGGCGAAATGACGACGCCTGCACAACGATTCCGATCACAGCCAGACCAACGAATAGAATCGTCGCCCCGGTCTGTGGCAAAACAATCGTGTGCCCGATCAAATACGCGCCGACCACCGCAGACATGACGATCAGCGCCCAATCGAACAATGAAAGGAGCAGAATCATCCCGATAATTCCGCCCACGATGAATGCGACGCCCGGATAACGCGCGCCTTCGGCGACAAATGCCGCGACCAGCGCCATCGCCAGTTTTCCGCCGGCCAGAAATCCGGCAATCGCGATTGCGATTTTTTGCAAGAACAGCGCCAGCAACGCGCCGATGAACCCGAACACGAGCGCCATGCTGAGTTGTAAGACGGTCGACGGCTCATGCATCAGATGCGGCGCGACTTCCATTCCCGCCGCGAATCCAACCGCGGCTACGCACAGCCAGAAAAGTTTCCGCCCAAAAAACAAAATGACCGCACCGATCAAGATGCTCAGAATTGGAATGGGAAGGTTCATATGCTCAATCAAATTCGAAATCCGAATTCCGAAACAATGCCAAAGCTCGAATGTTCAAACAACTCGCGAACACTTGAATTTTATGGATTTCGGTCATTCGGATCTGTTTCGATATTCGACATTCGGATTTCAATAGGTAGAGGCGATTGACCCAATCGCCATGGCGGTTCGGTGAACCGCCGCTACCTTAATCTTTCGCATACCACGCAGACAAATCGCGCCCCAACAGTTTCTCCAGCGCTTTGATGTCGAATTGGAAAACGTCGATAAGGCGTGCTCGCAACTGATTATCGATCTTGTCAGTGTATTCCTGTTCGAAAACGCTGGCTTCCGGCGGAACGAACGAAGAATCGACGCCCAGAAATTCGAAAACGCGTCGCAAAGTTTTCTTGTGATCGTTCCGCAGCTCTTCATTCAAAAGAATCAGACAATCGTCCTTGCCGAAGATGTTGAACAAGCGTCGCACTTGAGGCGCGTAAAAGCCGCGGTCGACGTAGGAATAAACGCGATGCTGCAACGGCAGTGCTTCGCGACACCGTTCCGCTTCTTTTTCGATCGCTTCGGCAAATTGAAGTTTTTCCTTGCCGCGTTTGGTTTCCATGTTCCAGGCCGAGAACGCGCGCTCGACCGGGTTCCGCAGCGCGAGGATCCATTTCATCTTCGGATTGTATTTCCAGATCCGATGCGGCGCGGTTTCCCAATACATGTAAATTGGGCTCGCTTCGCCGATCACCCGATGTTGCGGCTTCGGCTTAAAGTTCGCGTGATACTTTTTGTAATCGGTGTTTTCTGCCTCGCGATCGAAGAAATGCAGCTCCTTGCGCGTTGTCGGCATGCAAATCTGCGGATGCTGCCGCAAAAACGAATCTAGCGCCGACGTTCCGCCCTTCTGCGTCCCGCCAATTACAAAATCAACGCGCATGGTTCAGCCACAGATTGACACGCGCCTTCGCTAAAAGCTACGGCGGCGCAAGCAGATTTTAACAGATTCTGCAACACTGGCGCGAGCACCACTTCTTTAGGTAGAGGCGGTTCACCGAACCGCCATGGCGATTGAGGTCAATCGCCGCTACCTCGGGTCTGCGAATAACGCGGCCACATGCGGCCAGAAGACGATCGCGCCGATGATTACCGCGGCCACCGCTGTAATTAATACTGTACCAGCCGCGACATCTTTCGCATCGCGAACCGCGGGATGAAAATTTGGCGACGCGGCATCCGCCAGAAATTCAAAAGCAGTGTTGAGCGCTTCAGCGGTCCAGACAATCGCGATCGCGAGAACAATCCAGCACCATTCGTCGGCTGAAAGTTTGAAGAAAACGCCCAAAACAATCGCGATCGCGGTCGCAGCAGCATGAATCCACGCGTTGTGCTGACAACGAATCATCCTCAAAATTCCAGCGATCGCGTATCGAAAGCTTCGGATGCGCCCGGTGAACGCGAATGAACGGGCCGCTGCAGTCACGTGAGTCTGTGTTTCATCTGTGTTCATCTGTGGCCAGGCAGCATCACTTCTTCATCATCGCGTCACGCTTGGGCTTGAATTCGTTGCCCGGTTTCCATTCCGGAAATTTGTCGGCGTTGGCGACCTGGTAGCCGACTTCGAATAGAAGATCGACATCTTGCACGGCGCCGGAGAGGTCCCAGTCCGGTTTCACTTCGTCGCTCGGTTGATGGTAATCTTTCAAATCGTATTCATCGGCGCGAAGCGGCCCGTTTGGCGGACGCGACATCAGATGCTGGTTCTTGCCGATGTAGAGCGAAGGAAGACCGACTTTGCTGAACTCGAAATTGTCCGCGCGATAGATGCTTCCTTTTTCCGGACGCGGATTGGGAATCGTCGGGCGGCCTTGTCGTTTCGCCGATTCCGCGAGGATATCGTCGAGATCGGAGAAGCCATAGCTCGTGTCCTCGATGTCACGCGCTTTGCCCCAAACGTTCAACGTGTCGATGTTGATGTCGGCCAAAGTTTTCTGAAGCGGATAAAGCGGATGTTCGGCGTACCATTTCGCGCCTAACAATCCGGCTTCTTCGGCCGTTGTGCACATGAACAGAAGCGAACGTTTCGGCGGCGGTTCGGCTTTGGGAAAAGCACTTGCCAAAGTGATCACGGCTGCATCGCCCGAGGCATTATCGATCGCACCGTTGAAAATTTGATCGCCCGGCAACTCTGGATGTTTGCCGAGATGGTCCCAGTGCGCGGTATAGATGATGTAATCGTCCTTTAATTTCGGATCAGCGCCTTCGAACTTACCGATCACGTTGTGCGATTTGAATGAGCGAACTTGTTGTTTGATGTCGATGTTTGCTTTCGCATTGAGCGCCACCGGTTTGAATTCTTTGGTGATCGCCGTCTTCTTCAGGGCGTCGAAATCCTGACCGCAATCTGCCAGCAGTTTCTTCGCGACGTCGAGTGTGACCCATGACCGCGCTTGAACCGCGCCCACGTTCTTGTCCGGGTTATCGAGCTCGAAATTTTCCTTCGACCAGCTCGATTTCACGACCTGCCACGGATATGCGGCCGGAACGGTTTCGTGAATGATGACCGCAGCGGCCGCGCCTTTTTGGGCCGCGATTTCATATTTGTAAGTCCAGCGGCCGTAGTAGGTCATCGCTTTCCCTTTAAACATGTTGTCGTCCAGCTTCGACGGATCTTTGGGATCAGGCACCGCCGGATCGTTGATCAGCATCAGGATTGTTTTGCCGCGAACATCAACGCCTTTGTAATCGTCCCAGCCATATTCCGGCGCGATGACCCCGTAACCGACGAACACGATGTCGGAGTTGTCGACCTTGATTTCGTTTTGAAGCCGCGCGGACGACGCAACGAAGTCATCGGCGAATTTCAAATCCATCGGCGGCTTGCCGTTTACGACGAATTGCATGCGCGGATCGCTCTTAATTCCGGCGAGCGGCACTTCTTGGAAATAACTACCGTCCGGATTGCCCGGCTTCAGTCCAATGGCCTTAAATTGATCGGCGATGTATTTGATCGAGAGCTCTTCGCCTTTTGATCCGGGGGCGCGACCTTCGAATTCATCGGACGCAAGAGTCTTAATGTGGGCGAGCAATGCGTCCGGTGTGATGACGTCGAGTGCGGGTTTCAGTTTCTCGGCGACTTTGTCTTCGGCGAAGAGTGAAATGGTGAGGGCAAAAACGAGAACACAGGAAAGGCGGAGCGTTTTCATAATGATGGTGGTGGATCGGCTTCTCCGAAGACGATGTTAAACAAATCGTGCGCAAGCGCGCATTATTTTATCAACGCGTTCGGAGAACGCGTTCCACCTTAGTGGGCCTCTTTCGACGGACCGGCGGGCGCTTTCCTTTTGTCGTCGCCGCTTTTCACGCCGATCTTTTTCAGGAACGGTTCCACCGATTGTTTCCGGCCGAGGAATTTCTCGATCGACACCGCAACGTCGCGTCCGTCGCCCTGCTCGTAAATTTCTTTCCGGAGTTTCATGCCGGCATTTTTGTCGAGATATCCCTGGGGCGCTTTCTCGAAAACGGTCGCCATGTCGGCAGCGATGGCGTCGGCCCAGGCATATCCGTAGTAACCGGCATCGTAGCCGTTCATATGACCGAAGTAAGTCACGAACGTCGTGCTGGGATCAATCGGCAGAAAAACTTTTTCGAGGACAGGATTCGAAATGTCGACGCAGTCCCATTGCACACCTTCCGGATGCGCGTCGTGCATCGCCAGATCGAGCGAGGCGAATGCGAATTGGCGGCGATAAAAAACACCGGCCGTCGCTTTCTTTGCGTCGTTCATCTTCTTGATGATGTCCGCCGGAATTTTCTTGGATGGATCGCGATAATCGGCGGCGAAAGTATCAAGCACTTTCTTGTCCCAAACCCAGTTCTGAAGCATTTGGGACGGCGCTTCGACGAAATCGCCCGGCACATGCGTGCCGCCAAACCGGCCGTATTTCGCGCGAGTCGTAATCTCGTGCAGGCAATGTCCGAATTCGTGGAAAAGCGTTTCCACGTCCTGATGCGTCATTAGTGACGGTTTGTCCGCGCTCGGTGGCGGAAAATTGCAAAGCAACGCGCAAACCGGCCGCTGATATTTTCCATTCGCGAGTTGTTTGCCGCTGATAATCCCGAATTCGGCAAAGTGATTGAATTTTCCTTCGCGCGGGAACATGTCGAGATAGAACATTCCAAGTGGCTCGCCGGTTGCGGCGTCAGTCACCATGTAAAGCTGGAGATCGTCGACCCATTTGTAGGGTGCGGTGATTTTTTCAAACTTCAGCCCGAAGATGTTCTGGTAGATGTTGAACATTCCCTGGAGCACGTTTTGGAACGGGAAGTAGTCGCGAAGCGCTTCGGTATCGACGTTGTATTTCTGTTTCTTGAGCTGGTTTGAATAATAACGCCAGTCCCAGCGGTAAATTTTCGCATTGGGATTGTTCGTGTCGGCCGCTTTCATTTTCTGAAACTCGGCGAGCTCGGCGGCGAACTTCGGCTGGATCCCGGAGATCAGGTTGTCGATGTACGACTTCGCGCCGGCCTTGTTCTTGGCCATTTTGATCTCGGTCTGAAAATCGTCCCACGATTTGTAACCCAGTCGGAGCGCAATCCTGTTCCGCAGATCGAGCATTTGGTTGAGCACAGTCCGGTTGGTGTCTTTGGCGAGCGAGTTGCGAGTGACGTAAAGTTTTTTTCGAGTGGCTTCGTTCTTCGCGTTTTCTTCAACCGTTGTGTAGTGCCACGTCACGTTCGCCATGACGGTATAAGCGTCATCGCCAGTCTTCACTCCGGGCGCGGCGAAGAAACTCTCCGGCACGCCATCGAGCTCGGCTTTGGTAAAAACCAGCGGCGCCTTCGCATTGACGATGTTGGTGTCGAAGTCTGTGCCGACCTTCGCCAATTGCTTCCGCAAGTCTTCCACTTCCGTGCGTTTGTCGGGTGCCAACGCCAAACCCGCGCGGCGATAATCACGCATCGTCTCGTCGAACAGTTTTTTGTCTTCGCCACTTAATTTTGGCTTCGTGTCGGCAAACGCTTTCAACGCTTTGTAAACGTCTTCGCGATAATCAATGCCGACCGCCCAGTCCTGAAATGTCTTCACCGCGTTCTCGGCCGCTTCACGCACTTTTGCATCCGGACTCGATTCTTTGATCACTACAACGCGGTTCGCAACATTGCCGGCAGTCCAGGTCAGGTCATCGAGCGCGACGACCGTGCTCTGAAAGGTGACCTTGGTCAGGTCCTGTTTGCCAAGTTCATCGAGCGCCTTGTTGGCGGAGTCGATCGCGTTCTTCATCATCGCGTCGACCGCTTCTGGCGTGTGCTCCCAATCCGGCAGCGTGAGAACGGCGTTTGTTTTCGCCGCCGCCGCGGCAAAATCGTCGACCGTTTTCAGATCTTCGGCGTGAAGAGAAAGAGTAAGAGGAAAAGAAAGAGCGCAGAGAAGCGAGGTGGTTTTCATAGATTTCATCAGGGCAGAGAGGCCACAGATTTACACAGATTTTCACAGATGACAGACGGAATTTTGCTGAATCCGTGTTTCATCTGTGTTCATCTGTGGCGAGATGATCGAAAATTTTCTACGCGCGTTCATCCCGGTGTTCGTCGCGATCGATCCAATCGGGCTGGTCGCAATCTTCATGGGCTTGGGCACAAACGCGTCCCACGAGCACCGTAGACATCAAGCCCTTCTTGGCTTGCTGACCGGACTGCTCGTCGCAGTCGGTTTTATCTTTCTCGGCAAAGCAATTTTCGCCGCGCTTGGAATCACCGTGGCCGATTTCCAAGTCGCGGGCGGATTGATCTTGCTCGCGCTTGCCGTGCGCGAACTGGTTGGTTACGGCCGCGCAGACCGCGATACGGACAACGAGTTTGGCGTTGTTCCGCTTGGAATGCCACTGATTGCCGGCCCGGCATTGCTGACCGCCCTCTTGATTTTAATCGATAGCGTTGGCGTCGTGTTCACCCTGTTGTCGCTGATCGTAAATCTCGCGATCGTGGCGGTCGCGCTTTGCAATGCCGAACGGTTCGCGCGGTTGATGGGGAGACAGGGATTGCGCGGCATCTCGAAAATCATCGCGTTGCTGCTGGCGGCGATCGCAATCAGCCTGATCCGCCGCGGCTGGCAAACGCATTGAAGTTGTGGCTGCCGCCTTCTCTGGGGGCAGATTCTCGGTTTCGTCTTCTTCGGCCGCTACAACGCTGATTCCGTTAGAACGTCCGGATACTACAGTTCGGTTAATGCTGCACGCCCGGCATCGCGCGCTTCAGCTCGGCGTTCTTGTCGCCGGCCTGGTAGCGCCGATTCAGCTCACCCTCGATCGCGTAAATTTCCCTTTGCTGATCGGAGAACGCTTCGCCGCCCTGATGGACGAAGACTGGAACTCCGTGCTGGTTCTGCTTTTGCGGGATCTGGCGGTAGAGATCGAGACGGCGTTGCTGTAACGCCGCGGTTGTCCATTTGCGATACGGTGAGTTCTCCGGCGAGTAAGAGCCGGGTCCGGTGGTCTTTGGACCGACCGGCTGACCGGTGCCGACCGTCGTGCCCTGACCATACGCTGACCCAACCAGAACCGCTGCGATAGCGACTGCGAGTAATGTTTTCATAAGTCTCTGTATAAGATTCGTTTCCTACGTTGCCAAAAGGTTCAAATATTGAACCGCGGGCCAGGCCTTACGTTGCGAAGATTTGCTCGCTTTTCCAATACTTTTGGCTCTATTCCGTCCAACCATCGTTGGGTTGACACGCTTGGGAGCGTTGTTAACGTCCACGCCCTTATTTTTTATGAGATTTCCGCTCGCATTAACGACGAAAATCGCTGCCTACATCGTTGGGCAGAAGCTGCGCGGCACGAAGAAATTCGCGACCGTATTGCAGCTGGAACCGCTGCACACCTGCAACTTGACCTGCACCGGTTGCGGTCGGATCCGCGAATACTCCACTTCGCTCAAGGACATGATGGCCCTGGAGGACTGTTTGGGCGCCGCGGAGGAATGCAACGCCCCGATGATCTCGATCTGTGGCGGGGAGCCGTTGATTTATCCGCACATCGAAGCGCTCGTGCAGGGATTGCTCGAGCAGAAACGCATCATTTACATCTGCACCAACGCGATGTTCATGCGCAAAAAAATGCGCGAGTGGATGGCATCGCAATTGTCGATCCAGCCAAAGTTTGTGGAAGACAAAATCGGCGAATTGCTGACGGCCGGGTTGATGACTGACAAAGACGCCGTCGAGATTCGCAAGGGTCCGAAGGATCCAAACAAGCCGACCATCGGGCCGAGCAAATGGATGTATTGGAACGTCCACCTCGATGGACTAGAGCGGATCCACGATTTGATCGTCGAGCGCGAAGGCGTGTTCAAGGAATGCATTCTCGCGATCAAGATGGCGAAGATTCTTGGTTACCAGGTCGCGACCAACACGACGATTTATAAGGAGACCGACATGAAAGAGGTCGAACAAATGTTCGATTATCTTTCCGATCTCGGCGTAGATGGCCACACCATTTCGCCCGGTTACGAATACGACGCGGCGAAAAAGGACATGATCAAGCGGTTGAATTTGCGTCCGGAAAATTTCTTCCTCACTCGCGAGATGACGAAGCAGAAGTTTTCCAAGATCGAGAAGTGGATGAATGACTACACTTTGTTCGGGACGCCGATTTATTTCGAATTTCTTGCCGGCCATCGCGATCTGACGTGCTCGGCCTGGGCGATTCCGACCCGCAACATTCGTGGCTGGAAGGGACCGTGCTACTTAATGACTGACGCGCATTACTCGAGCTACGCTGAGATGCTCGAAAAAGTGGAGTGGGACAATTACGGCGTGGTCGATGGTGTAGCGCGCGATCCGCGTTGCGAAAACTGCATGGTGCACTGCGGTTATGAACCGACGGCTTCTTTGGGCCTGCAAGCAAAACGCGGCGACACTTGGAAAAATATTAAATTTAATTTTGGGCCAAAACCGAAACCGACCGGGCGCGGCAGCGAAATTCTTGCTTACAACGGCGTGAGCTGTGGCAACGGCCATTTGACCGGTAAACAGGCGCAAGCCGAAGCGACGGAAACAAAAGCGTCGTAACATCGATCCGCCTTCGTCATGACTACGGCGTGACAAGCAATCGTTCGTCAGGCAAAATCTAAGTCCTCAATGAGTCCTTCAAGAAGCGTTATTGCATTACGAAGCGCGGAAGGCGAGCAACCGTTCCTCGCGACTGACGCCGAACTCTCAGACGCGATTTCGCGCGCGCAGCAGAATTTGTTGCGGCAACAACACGAGGACGGCCATTGGTGCGGTGAATTGCTGGTCGATAGCACTCTTTGCTCCGACTTCGTGCTGTTCATGCACTGGCTCGGTGAAATCGACGTTACCCTCCAGGAACGTTGCGCCCGCCACATTTTGAAACGCCAACTGCCAGACGGCGGCTGGAACATTTATTTTGGCGGACCAAGCGAGATCAACGCATCGGTGAAAGGCTATTTCGCGCTCAAGCTCGCCGGTTATTCGCCCGATCTGCCCTTCATGCGCAAAGGGCGCGAAAACATTCTGCGACTCGGCGGCATCCCGCGCATGAACACGTTCAGCAAGCTGTATCTCGCGCTGCTCGGACAGTTCCCATGGAAATATCTGCCGACAATTCCGGTGGAAATGATTTTGCTCCCGAGCTGGGCGCCATTCCACATCTACAAAATGTCGTCCTGGAGCCGGGCGATGCTCGTGCCGCTGGCGATCATCAACCATTTCAAACCGACGCGCTCGTTGCCCGGCAATAAGCAACTGCACGAACTTTATCCACTCGGCACCGAGCAAAGCGACCTGCGTTTACCGCGCAGCGAACGGTTCTGGACCTGGTGTAATTTCTTCCTTCGAGTCAATGATGTCCTGAAGGTTTTGCACCCCCTGCGAATCAATCCCATGCGGAAACGCGCGTTGGAGGAAGCCGAGCGCTGGATGCTCGAGCGAATCGGCGAAGGGAGTGATGGACTCGCTGCAGTTTTTCCGGCGATGCTGAATTGTTTGATCGCGCTCCGCGTGCTCGGCTATCCGAAAGATCACCCGGTCTACAAAAAAGTAGCGAAAGATTTCGCCGGATTATTTGTCGACGATCCGGAGGATTTCCGGATTCAACCGTGCCTCTCGCCAATTTGGGACACTGCTATCAATTTGATCTCGCTCGCCGAGTCAGGCATGCCGGCGGACGATCCCGCCCTGCGCCGGGCGGCAAAGTGGTTGCTGGACAAGGAAGTTCGGATCCGGGGCGATTGGCAGCACAACAATTCCCATCGCGAAGCAAGCGGTTGGGCGTTTGAATACAACAACGTTTATTATCCCGACGTCGACGACACCGCGATGGTGTTGATGGCGCTGCGACTGGTGAAACCGGAAAATGAATCCGAACTCGCCAACGCGTTTCGTCGCGCGCTCGACTGGCAAATGAGTTTCCAGTGTCGCGACGGCGGTTGGGCAGCGTTCGACAAGAACGTCACGACGCCGTGGCTCGAAGACATGCCATTCGCCGACCACAACGCGATCCTCGATCCGACCTGCAGCGATCTGACTGCGCGCACGTTGGAGGTGTTGGGCTACATTGAGTTCAATCCGAAAGTGCGCAGCGTTCGGAATGGAATTCAATATCTGATCGATACCCAGGAAGCGGATGGCTCGTGGTATGGACGCTGGGGCGTCAATTACATTTACGGAACCTGGCAGGTGCTCCGCGGATTGCGCGCCATCGGTCAGAACATGACGCAGGATTGGATTTTGCGTGGACGTGATTGGCTCGAGAGTTGCCAAAACGATGACGGTGGTTGGGGCGAAACCTGCGCCACTTACGAGAATCCTGCGACCAAGGGAATCGGCAAGAGCACCGCCTCCCAAACTGCGTGGGCGATCATGGGCATTTGCGCCTGCGGCGATTTGAATCGCTCGAGTATTCAGCGCGGTCTGCGTTATCTGTTAAGCACGCAGAAAGAAGACGGTTCCTGGGACGAACCGGAAATCACCGGCACGGGTTTCCCCGGCGTGTTCTATCTAAAGTACGACATGTACCGGCAAAATTTCCCGCTCCTCGCGCTCGCGAGTTACGTGAATTACCGCAACGGCTTTATTACGCAGCCTGGCTTCTATTCAGCGTAGGTGGCACCGGTTTACCGAACCGCCACGGCGATTGCTCTCATTTTACCGATCAATTGACCGCCAATCCGCGCGGCCTAACGTGTTTGTATGGCATACGAACTACCAAAATTACCTTACGCCTACGACGCGCTCGAACCGCATATCGACGCGCGCACGATGGAAATCCATCACACCAAACATCATCAGGCGTACATCACGAACTTAAACAACGCGATCAAAGGCAAAGCCGATCTCGAGAAGAAATCCGTCGAGGAGCTCATTCGCGATTTGAATTCAGTTCCGGAAGACATTCGGACCGCTGTGCGCAACAACGGCGGCGGACACGCGAACCATTCGTTCTTCTGGAAAATCATGGGCCCGAACGCGGGCGGGGAACCGAAAGGCAAGCTGGCCGACGACATCAAGTCGACGTTCGGCGGATTTGATCAGTTCAAAGAGAAATTCGCAGATGCCGGGGTGAAGCGCTTCGGTAGCGGCTGGGCCTGGCTCATTAAAAACAACAGCGGCAAGCTGGAAATCATTTCGACCGCCAATCAGGACAGTCCGCTGATGGGCAAAGCGATTGCCGGCGCGGAAGGCACGCCCATTCTCGGCGTCGACGTTTGGGAGCACGCTTACTATCTCAATTACCAAAACCGCCGCCCGGATTACATCAAAGCCTGGTGGAACGTGGTCAATTGGGACGCTGTCGCGAAGAATTATTGATCTGATTTCTGTAGCGGCGGTCTATGACCGCCGCATAAATTCGTCCGGCGCTCATAGAGCGCCGCTACAGTGGCTTATCTAAACGAAAATTATCTCAAGCTTCAGGCCGGCTATCTCTTTCCTGAAATCGCGCGGCGCGTGCGCGAGTTTTGCGAAAAGAATCCCGATGCGGCGAAGCGTCTGATTCGTTGCGGTATCGGCGACGTGACCGAACCGTTGCCACAGGCGGCGATCGACGCGATGAAACGCGCGGCCGACGAGCTTGGACACCGCGAGACATTTCGTGGTTACGGACCGGAGCAAGGCTACGAGTTCCTACGATCGGCGATAGCGCAGGGCGATTTTCGTGATCGCAATATCGACATTGCCGACGACGAGATTTTTGTGTCGGACGGTTCGAAGTGCGATTGCGGGTTCGTTCTCGATATCCTTGGGGATCAGAACAAAGTCGCGATCACCGATCCAGTTTACCCGGTTTACGTCGACACCAACGTAATGGCCGGCCACACCGGGCCGGCGCGCACAGACGGAAGTTTCGAAGGCATCGTTTATTTGCCGTGCACGGCGGAGAACAATTTCGTGCCCGAACCGCCCAGGGAACACGTCGATCTTGTTTATCTTTGTTTTCCGAACAATCCGACAGGCGCGGTGGCCACTCGTGAACAGCTCGTCCGATGGATCGATTACGCGCGGCAGCATGACGCGCTGATCTTGTTCGACGCCGCCTACGAAGCCTACGTTTCAGATCCGAAAATTCCTCATTCGATTTTTGAAATCGACGGCGGACGCGAATACGCGATGGAGTTCCGAAGTTTCTCGAAGATTGGCGGGTTTACTGGCGTGCGTTGCGGTTACACCGTGTTGCCGAAAACCGTCCTGGCCAAAACCGATTCGGGAAAGAAGTTGCCGCTTCATCCGCTTTGGCATCGTCGTTGGAGCACGAAATCGAACAGCGTGAGTTATCCGGTGCAACGCGCGGCCGAAGCGCTGTATTCCAATCAGGGCCGCAAACAATGTCGCGCCCTCATCGACCATTACATGGGCAACGCGAAAATTTTGCGACAAGCGTGCGAGGAAATTGGACTCAAGGTTTACGGCGGCGAAAACGCTCCTTACATCTGGGTGAAAACCCCGAGTGGCCTAACGAGTTGGCAAACGTTCGATCGAATGTTGAATGAGATCAACGTCGTCATTACGCCGGGAGCCGGTTTCGGCGCGCAAGGAGAAGGCTATGTGCGAATTTCAGCGTTCAACAGTCGCGAAAACGCCGAAGAGGTCGCGCGGCGGCTGAAAAGTTTCAGGTAGGGGCGATTGACCTCAATCGCCATGGCGGTTCGGTGAACCGCCGCTACCTGCGATCTTTTCGTTGCGATCTACGCGAGGCGCGTAACATTCCCGCCGGAGAATCCCGGGTGGCCGAAGAGAAACAAAACCTGCTGCAGCTTTATCGCTTTTGCTTTTTGATGGTGGCTGATGCCGCGAAAGCACAGGAGATTTTTCATGCGACTTTGCGCGAAGCAGCTCAACAATCAGCTGACGGCGAAGCCCCGCGTGACCGGCTTTGGTTCTTCCGTAACGCGCGCTGGCGCTGTTTGGAGGCCGGCGAACAGGGGTTGCAGGCGGAAGATGTCGATCTTGAGGAGGGCGATCTCGTCGACTGGGGGCCGTCCCAAATCGAAAAGCTGGAGCCGCAACAATTTGCAGTTTGGATTTCGGCTGCACCGGAGCCTCAGCGAACGGCGCTCGCGCTTTTTTATCTGGATGAATTTAGTTTTCGCGACCTGCTCTCGGTCACGGAATTGAAGCCGCCAGAGTTGTCGAAGCTGCTCGGCGCCGGCAGGCGACAATTTCAAGCCTGGCTGGACGCGACCATTCCGATCTCGCAATAATGAGCGCCGCTGTCCAATTATCGCGCCGCGACAAGATGCTGCTGCATTGCGCGCCAATTCGTGATGATCGAGTGGATGATCGTGCGCTGCGTAAGGCCGTGCATCATGCCCGAAAGACGGAAGCCTTTGCGCGTCAGCAAAATTTCGACAAAGCGGCGAGCGCATTGGTTCAGGCCATTCCTATTCCGAAGGAAATCATCGAATGGGTGCCGACCGAATCGTTTATCGCTCCGCCGCGGCGCATCTGGAAAAAATACGCGCAGAACCCTGTATTTCTTGCCACAGGTATCGCGGGGCTCGTCATCGCGGTCATTTTGGTTTTTCAATTGGTCGATCGGTTGAATCGTTTTCCAGGCGAACCGACCGCACGTCGGTTACTCACGACCGCGTCATCGACGCACTCGATGATTCTGGATCCGGTCAAAACAAATGCCGGTGCGCTGGGCGATTATTTTTTCATGAAGCATCGACTCGCTCATTACGACGTTCCGCCTGAATTTGCCGACCTGAAAACACTCGGTGTTCGGGTTTTTGACGACGAAGAGGGCCAACGCGTAGCTCAGGTGTGGGCTGTGGAAAAGAAAATGCAGTTTTTTCTCTTCCCGGCGGTACGCGATCCGAAAACTGGTGCGACAAAACATTTCAACGCTTGGCGTTATGTTGATCAGGATCGCTGGACCGGCGTAGTGAAAGAAGAGGGCGGGGTCTGCTTCATGGCCGCCATTCGCGGAACTGAAAAAGATCTCGCGCCCTACATTTCAGCGAAAAAAGATTAATTATAGCGGCGCTCTGCGAGCGCTGTCGGCGGTCATAGACCGCCGCTACAGCAGTGCGTTGACAGTGCACGACCGCGATTGAACGTTGTCGCCGCTTACTTCGCCAGGGTAGCTCAGCGGTAGAGCAGCCCCGAAAGCTTTCGGGGTTGGTCGGTTGACCGAATTGAGCGGCGCAATTAAGAAGTTTTTCGAAGCCAGGGTAGCTCAGCGGTAGAGCAGGGGACTCATAAGCCCTTGGTCGGGAGTTCAATTCTCCCCCCTGGCAGTTTTGTGCTCTTGTTGGACCTTCAACGTCCGGTGCTTGCAGAATGTTGAATCGCTGATGTTTTCGCATCCATTTGGGAAACTTGTCCTATGAACGTTCGTTATCGGAGTTCAATTGATTCGCTCGTTCCCACTCGCGAACCCTTCGGGCTGCGTCTATGTCGCTCGGCTCCCGCCGGCTCCATTCTCCCCCCTGGCAGTTTTTTAGATCGACCGCGATGAATGACGAGATCGAGAAATTTTTTGCGCGCGGAAATGATTATTGGCTGACGCGTTTCGTCATACTACGGCTGCTTGGTTTCATTTACGCGATCGCGTTTCTCGTCGCGGTGAATCAACTCGTGCCTTTGATCGGCGCGACGGGATTAACGCCAGCCCACGATTTTCTTTCGCGAGTGCATACCCATTACGGCTCCCGTTCGGAAGCGATGTTGCACATGCCTTCGCTGTTTTGGTTCGGCGTGTCCGATATGGGACTAACGATCTTCGCCTGGGTCGGTCTCGCGCTTTCGCTGATTGTGCTCGCCGGTTACGCGAACGCGATTGTGCTGACGCTTCTGTGGACCATCTATATGTCGATCGTCCATATCGGCAATATTTGGTATGGATACGGTTGGGAGATTCAGCTCCTCGAAACTGGTTTTCTGTCGATCTTTCTCTGTCCGCTGATCGATCCACGGCCGTTTCCGAAATCTCGTCCACCGATCTTGGTATTTTGGCTTTTCAGGTGGCTTGGCTTTCGAATCATGGTCGGCGCGGGTTTGATCAAACTGCGCGGCGACGAGTGCTGGCGCGATCTGACCTGTATGTATTATCACTACGAAACCCAGCCGATCCCGAACCCGATCAGCCGCTACTTACACTTTCTGCCGAACTGGTTTCACAACCTCGAGGTGGTTTGGAACCACTTCGTCGAGCTGATCGTGCCGTGGTTTTCGTTCGGTCCGCGCACCGCCCGCCACCTCGCGGGAGCGCTGCTTGTTCTGTTCCAGGTGATCCTGATCATAAGCGGCAATCTATCGTTTTTGAATTACCTCACGATTATTCCGTTTCTTGCCTGCTTCGACGACACTCTGTGGCGGCGCGTGTTGCCAAAGTCACTCGTTAGGCGCGCGGAACAGGCCGCAGCGCAATCGCAACCATCGTGGATTCGCAGCGGAATCTCCGTCGCGTTGGCGGCCCTGGTCGCGTGGTTGAGCATTCCGGCGGTGATGAACCTCGTCGGCGGACGTCAGTTGATGAACTACTCGTTCGACCCACTCGATTTGGTGAACACCTACGGCGCGTTCGGAACCGTTGGACGCGAGCGCGCCGAGATCGTGTTCGAGGGAACTGACGACGCCATGATAACCGGCGAGACAAAATGGAAAGAATACGAATTTGTCGCCAAACCTGGTGACCCGAACCGGCGGCCGGCATTCATCGCGCCGTATCAACCGCGGATCGACTGGCAAATCTGGTTCGCGGCCATGTCGACGCCGGCAGAATATCCCTGGACGTTTCACTTCGTTTGGAAACTCTTGCATAACGACAAGAACACGCTGTCGCTTCTGGCCAATAATCCGTTCCCGGATGCGCCGCCAAAATATGTTCGGGCGCGTCTGTATCGGTATCAGTTTGCCCCACTTGGTGAAAAAGGATGGTGGCGACGTGAGCTAATAGGCGAATGGTTGCCGGCTTTGTCGGCCGATAATGAGCAGTTGCGCCAATTGCTGGCAGCCAAAGCCTGGCTGGATTAATACAATAAGGGTCGGAGATTGCGCGGCCTCATGAAGTCGACAACGGTCGTCACCGAAGACTTTCTAGACCGAATAAGCCAGCCGAGCTCGCGTTACTTTCCGGATTATCTCGCCTACCAGCGCGGCGAGATCACCCGTCGGGAATTGATCTCTCGCCTGCCGCACGTTGCGATGATCGGCGATAGTGTTGCCACCGGAATATATATTTCGACCCCGTGGCGCACATTTTGGCGGGCGCGCCGTCGCCATACCGGCAATTGGTTCCTGAATCTCGATCCAACCCTGAGCATTGAAAGTGTATCGAAACGGGTAGAAACGCTGACACCATTGGTGGCCAGGCATTGCGGAGGAGTTGGCGCGATGGTCGACGCCCAGGGCGAACGCGAAACTTTTGCCCGGCGAATTCTCGGCACACGCAACTTTTCGGGGCAGATCAATCAGGTGGTCGGCGCGAAGCGCTTTCCGGATTTGATTCTGATCTCGATAGGCCACAATAACGTCGACTGGACCTGGCAAAGTCCGCCCCATGAACTGAAAGAACCGGAGTCGCGACTGCCGCGGTTAGGGCAGACTTTCCGGAAAATCTTCGTACCTCGATTGCGAACCCTTCTCGAGTACGCCCGTCAGCGCTCTCAGCGCACAGCGATTGTCGTTTTCGGTCTGGTGAACTTCGGCTCGTATTTCAAGGGTCGCGAAGAAGCGGAACGGCGGCGAGCCGAGGATCCAAGCTTGTATCCGCATTTGGAAACGACTTACGAATATCTCGTGTCGTTCCAACCGGGCTATCGCGAAAATGTTATTCGCCTGGCCGAAATGGTGAATGACGAACTTCGGGCGATAGTCGAGGAATACAATCGTGAGAGCGCCGCAACTGCGAATGTGCAGCTGCGATATTCCGATGCTCTGGCAAATGCTGACCTAAGCCACGCTGAATTGCTTCATGCGGTCGATGGCTGGCATGCCTCGGCAAAGGGTCACAATGTCTTAGCGAAGGCCGCGTTCGACGATCTCGCGCCGAGTTTGGAGTTTCTCGGGATTTCTATTCAGAACTCTTCGTGTCAATCTTAAGTGCGAGGGCTGTGTCATAACGCGTGGCCGCCCAATCTGAGGACGGCCTGTGTGGATAAAGGGTTCGATAATCTAGCGCATTTTGGAAAGCGCAGCCGACCCAAGGCAGCTGTTCCTTGTAATCCGGGGCATAATATTCGCCGAAATGAATGACGGCGGAATCGAGGAGTGTCTCGAGCCGATTGATCGCAGACACTTCGTCGCCTTCACGGAGTGATCTCAAGACTTGACTATAAATCGAGGCTTCTCCTGCCGCGTGGACAAGGGCTAGTTGTCGAACCTCGCTTGAAAAATACGAGTCCGCGCTTTTCGCCACGCTTCTTCCCCCGATGATATGGCCCACTGCTCCGCCCAACATCAGAGAGGCGATCGCAATGATAATCATTAGCAGATGTGCTCTCATGATTGCCACGAAAGCAGCAATCGGGCGAGCCGAGTAATTAAAGGCCGCGCACTTTCAGACGCGCGACCGTTTCCCGCATCATGCGATAGCCGAAATGACCCTGAGGCACACGCAACAGCTCCGAACCTCGCCATTTCTGATGAATCGCTTCGATGTCCACCGGCGGGGCGACTAAATCGAATTCGCCCAAAACAAAGAGAACGCGCGCTGGATCGCACAACGGCTCGGTATGCGAGGGCGAACTCAGATGAAAATGTCGGGCGACAAGTTCCGGAGCGATTTTCACGCGGCGAAGTTCGCGCCGCATCACTGCGGTTGCAGGATTTCGCCAGATCGCGTGTTCGACATTTACGATCGGCGCCATCAGCGCGAGGAAGCGCAGGTCGCTTTCCACTGAGGCAAGAAGGGCACCAATCCATGCTCCATAGCTGGTCCCAAGAATCCCGAATTCGGAGCACCCGTGTTCCCGCAGCGCGCCAATCAATTGCCGCACTTCCATCACGCCTTGGCGCAATCCTTCGGCGTTCCGAACCAGATCGGCAGTGATGGCCAGCTCGCCATTCCAGTAACCGCGAGGGACTCGCGAATAATGATAAGGCAAATGGACGAAGCACGCGTTCCAACCGAGTTCGTTGAATCGGGTGGCCCAATGCCGATAACCGATGTTCCCTGCCGACATCAGGGCGTGGAGCATGATGACCGTCGGTGCAGTTCGCGGATGCGCGCTGGGGAAAAATTCGGCGCGGGCAATGTTGTTCCGTGGAAATTTCGTTTGGATTGGACTGGGCCACGTGACGGTTGCGCCATTTCCCGTTGAAATTGCACGGGCAAGATCAACATCGTCCGGCGCGGCGAAATATTCGGTCGGCGTAAGTTTCTCGCACTCCGATACATACTGCTCCATCGTTTCCGCGCTGCGACCGTTTAATCGATGTCGCGTCTGCAACAGGTTCATCGATGTGCACATCGCCAAATCAACAACGCTAGACGCCGCGCGGCGCAAAAGATTCCGTTTTTTTTCACCACGAAGAACACGAAGGTCACGAAGAGGCAGAGTATTATTTTGATTTGATCCGCCTTCGTGTGCTTCGTGACCTTCGTGGTATAATTCAGCCGTTGGTTTCTTCATCCGCTCTCGCGGCGGATGGGGCAGGTCATCCCGGGTGAGGCGAAATCTCTCCTGGAGTTCGACGTAGATTCTCTGAAACGCAGCTGTCAGCTCGGTCTCAATCCGTTCACGTGCGGCTGATTTGTCTAACTCAGGAAAGCTCGAGATCGCTTTTCCGAAACCAATCCAAACGGGAGCGCACCGAAATGGCAGCCAACTTGTTCTCGAGTAAAGGCGATCGCTGCCAAGAATGACGCACGGCAATATCGGAACTTGAGCGATATGGGCGAGGGTCGACGCGCCGGCCCGCACTGGCGCGCCTTCGAGTAACGATTGCGCCCCATTACGGATGCCGCCTTCCGGAAACACGCCAACGACACGGCCATCCTTTAATCGCTCGATTGCGGTGCGGATTGTTTTGCGATCTGCCCGATCACGCTCGGCAGGAAACGCGTCCACGGCCCGCAAAAACAATCCAACAATCGGCAGTGGAAAAAACTCCGCCATTGCCATCCAATCGATCTTTCGTCGAACAACCGACGAAATAATGAAGGGATCGAAATGACTGATGTGGTTCGAAGCGAGGAGGAATCCGCCGGCGTGTTCAGTATTGTCGAGACCGACCGCGCGAACGCGCGACGAGTAACCGAACAACGCTTTCATCAAAAGCGCTGCCGCGCGATTGGCGAGCGTATGGAAGGTGTTCCGCATTCAATTGATGATAGCCCAGCCTTTCAAGGCTGGGAAAGTCATTGCAAATGAAGCGAGTCCCGATAGGGACGACAGAGTTTCTTCCGTCCCTGGTGGGACTCGAAAGTTTCTGGTTGTTTTAGCCCGGCGTTAAAACGCTGGGCTATTTTCATTCGTGAGCCGCGGCCTCCTGACATTTTCTCAGATCAAGCTTGCCCGAAGCCAACACCGGAATCGAATCCACGCGGCAGATCTTCTTTGGTATCCACAAGTTCGGAACGCCGGAATCGCGAAGCTTGTCCCTCAGTTGCGCTAGATCGACATCGACGGCGCTCAAGAGCACAAGCGCTTCGCCTTTGGCTTCGTCCTGCACGCCCATGATCGCGATCAGTCGTTCGTCTTTTCCAGCGAGCCCAAGCAGGTCGATGATTTTTTGTTCGATTGATTCGTGCGGCACCATTTCGCCGCCGATCTTCGAAAAACGCGAAAGTCGTCCTTCGATGTAAAGAAAGCCGTCTTCGTCGAACCTGCCAATGTCGCCGGTTTTCAGCCAGCCGTTATGCAACACCGCAGCCGTGCGTTGCGGATCGGCCAGATAGCCTTCGAAAATGTTGACGCCCCGAAACCAGATCATGCCGGTGTCGTGCAGCGAAAGTTTCTCATCGGTTTCCGGATTTCGAATCTCAGCGGCGATTCCCGGCGCCATTTTACCGACGGAACCGAGGCGGCTTGATGGCTGGACTTGTTCGCCGGATCTCTTTGGTTTCGGTTCCGGCAAATTAACGCTGATCACGGGCGAAGTTTCGGTCAAACCATAACCTTCAAGGACGTGCTGGCTGAATCGTTCCTCGAATCCTTTGGCCAGATCGAGCGGGAGCTTTTCAGCGCCAGTGATCACAAGACGCAGGCTGCGAAGTTGCTCGGGGGCGACTTTGCGCAAGTAACCGCGGAGAAACGTAGGTGTCGCGAGAAGAAGGGTCAGCTTGTACTTTTCGATTAGCGCGGCATTTTTCGCGACTTCGAGCGGACTTGGATAAGTTACGATGCGCACGCCCTCCATCAATGGGTACCAGAGCGTCACTGTCGAACCGAAGCTGTGAAAGAACGGAAGCGACGCGAGAATCGCGTCTTCCTTTTTCGCGTCGAGCATCTCTCGAAACTGGGAAACGTTTCCGACAATGTTGCGATGACTGAGGACGACGCCTTTGGGATCGCCGGTGCTGCCACTGGTAAAGAGCAAACTCGCTTCGGCATGGCCGCCGATCCTTGGAACGTTTAACATCCGCAACAGGAGCCAGGTCGGGCAGAAGATCGACATCATCCACCAGAAAAGGATCTGCGTCTTCAGCCGCGGCATCAGTTCGTCTAATTTCAAGACCTGTTGCGGCCACGGAAAATCCTTCAAGCGTTCCATGAATGCGATTGCCGTGATCACGACCCGCAATTCCGCGCGTTGACAACAAAACTCGTTTGCCGCACGCCCCATGGTGAAATTCAGGTCAACCGGAACTTTTCCGCATAAGGTTACCGCCAAATTTGCGACCATCGATCCTTTGCTGGCCGGCAGAACGATCGCAATCCGTTGATCGGAGAATTTCTTTCGCAAAAAACGGCTTAACGCGGCGGCAGCCCCGAGAAGTTTAGCCCGGCTCAGTTGACTGTGATCCAGACCATCAATTACGGCGGTGCTGAAGCGACACCGTTTCAAACCGCGGACGCACGCTTCGGCAAGATGTCGATCCAGTTGAGGTCGCCGGCTGTAACAGAATTCGCCCAACTTGAGCAGTTCTTCGCGAACAGTTGCAATATCGGCGGCAGCCGGTTCGAGAGGTTTGCCAAACGCGACACTGACGCGGTAGGGGACCTCCTTTGGCAATTTGGCGAAAAATTTTCCACCCTGGAACGAAAAGATGGAGCCCCAGAGTCGGTCGAGCCATACCGGAACGACCGGCGCGTTTGCGTGTTGCGCGATTAACTCGTAGCCGCGTCTCAGCCGTAACAATGCGCCGGACCGCGTGAGCTGACCCTCGGGGAAAAGGCAAACGACCTCGCCGGCCGCGATTCGCTCGGTAGCGGCCTTGATCGCGGACCGGGCGTGCCGCGTGTCGATTGGAATGCAGCCGACAGTTTTTAAGAAAGGTTGCAGCAGCGGCTTGTGATAAAATTCCTGATCGACGATATAACGCACGGGGCGAGGGCACGCGACTTGGAGAATGATCGCGTCGATCCAAGTAATATGATTCGGCAGAAGTAAGCATCCACCTGCCGGGAGATTATCGACGCCATGGGCGTTCACCCGATAAAAGGAGCGGGCAAGAACTCCGCCGAGAAAATATAGCATGCGCTCGGCGATGGAGGTGGAAGTCATTGTTTATGATTTACAATTACCCGACGCTCGTCTGCAATCGGCAACTCTCGAATGGACAACAGTGGTCGTTCCTCCTCAAGCGCCGGGACCGCGCTTGGTCTGTTGCTGGCGATCAATCTTTTTAATTACATCGATCGTCAAGTGCTGGCGGCGGTCGAGCCGGAGATTCGGGCAGCGTTTTTCGCTCCGGGCGACGTGAACGCGATGACTAAGACGGGTTTGCTCGGAACGGCGTTTCTAGTCACCTACATGTTGAGCGCCCCGGTGTTGGGGTTTTTGGCCGATCGCATGTCGCGTTGGGTCATTGTGGGGTCAGCGGTGATCCTGTGGAGTCTGGCGAGCGGCGCGTCAGGTCTTGCGGCCACCTTTGGAATACTTTTCGCCACTCGAATCTGCGTCGGAATCGGCGAAGGAGGTTACGGACCCGCTGCCCCGACGATATTGGCCGATCTTTACCCGATTGAAGTCCGGGGTCGCGTCATGGCGCTCTTTTGCGCCGCAATTCCAGTCGGTAGCGCGCTCGGATATGTCATTGGAGGACCGATTGGGGCGCATTGGGGATGGCGCTGGGCGTTCTACCTGGTCGCGCCGCCAGGATTGATCCTGGGATTGCTCTGTTTTTGGCAACGCGATCCGCGCGTGGCTTCGCATCATCTCATGCGGGGAGTGCCCCGGCGCGGACTGAAAGACTACCTGAAACTGTTCCAGACGCGTTCGTATCTGGTCAATTGCATCGCGCAGACGCTGATGACATTCGCGGCAGGCGGTCTTGGCTATTGGGTGTCCGAGTACTTGAGCTATCGAAATCAGAGCCCGGTGGCGGGTCGAACGATTTTTGGTCTGATCACCGTGGTTGCGGGTTTGAGCTCGACGATCATCGGCGGAATTATCGCCGACAAACTTCGGCCACGGATCCCTGCGTCGTATTTTTGGGTTTCAGGAATTGGAATGCTGATCGCGTGTCCATTTTTTATCGTGAGTCTTTACATTCCATTTCCCGCGGCCTGGGTTGCGATGTTTGTGGCGATTTTTTTGCTCTTCTTGAACACCGGACCGTCCAATACCGCGCTGGCCAATGTTTCGTTACCAGCAGTGCGTGCCACTGCGTTCGCCGTAAATATTTTCATCATTCACGCGCTTGGTGACGTCCAGGCGTTCTGGCTGCTCGGTTATATCGGCGGCCACTCAAACATTCGCGTCGCATTCTTGTTTGTGTCGGGAATCATCCTGGCTTCCGGCGTTGCCTGGATTTTCGGAGCAAAATATTTGGCGGAAGACACCGCTCGTGTGGAAGCAGCGCCGGTTCGGATTTAAGTGCAAAAAAATCGCGGCTACTTTGCGGTGTCACCGAGGTGAACATCGTAATCGCGCGCTTGGGCGAGCGCGTTGGCTGCCTGGTCTGCGTGACCCGCCTTTGTCTCCAACTCACTCAACAATTGCCAACTGGCCGCGCGATACCACTGCGTTTGTAGACAGGCGAGTAATTCGTTGATGGCCGCGGCCCGTGCGCCCGTTTCATCCAACAGCTGGATGTACGCTTTCTCGATCGTCCAATTTGGCGGACCCGTTCTGGAAGCCAGACGCATCCGCATGAGGTCGACTTTTCCGTTCTCCTTGTGTTCCAACACCGCGAGAAGCTGATACGCCTGAGCGTCTACGATTGGCATTTGAGTTGCTCGATTCAAAAGGTCGCGAGCCTGTTTGAAGTCGTTTTGTTTCAACGCAACGGACGCAAGGTTGATAATGGCCAGCGGTTGGTCCGGTTTTTTTTGCAACGCAGCGTGCAAATGGGCTGCGGCTTCTGGGAGTTTACCTTCGCTCAATTCCAATCCGCCCAAATTGATGAGCATTCGAGCCGAATCCCCACCGTGCGCGATTGTTCGTTCAAGAAACGTGCGTTGATCTTTCCAATCGAATGTGCGGACGAACGTGCGGACACCGAGAAACGCGATCCAAGCGCAAAGCACAGTCGTAGCTGCGACGTTAGTAGATCTTCGCAGTCGAGGCGCTTCCGCTAACGCTGCGAGTTCGAGAGCGATCGCCAGAAACAGAAAAGCGCTCGGCAAATAAATCCAGTGTTCGGCAACATTGGCATTCAGCACCACGATTCCGCTGACTGGCAAGTAGGTAATCAGGGCGCACAATAAACTCGCGAAAACGGCCGGGTTGCGCTTTCGCGCACGCCACAACCAATAAAAATAGCCGGCGATCAGAATTAGCCCTAGGAGAGTTTGCAGTTCGCGCCATGCGGCATGTGCGAGGGTCGCTTCGTTAAAGCCGCTCGGCTGCGTTTCGACATCGCGATCCATGTGCAGGTTCCAGGGAAACAGAATCAGACCTGTGTATTCCGCTACGGCCCGGGCGACGATTATCGGTCGAACAAGAAGAGGCGGCGGCGGTGTCAGCTGAGGCGGTGATTCATGCTCGGCCCCAAAACGCTGAGCAAAGTAGATCGCGCCTGCAAACGCAATAACCGCCGCCGCTTTCCAAAGGTCTCCTCGATTTTTCTGGAGCACGAACAAACTGATGCCGATTAACGGAAAAATCAGACCGGTTTCCTTGCTGAATGCACTCAGCAGAAGAGCGAAGCCACTGCCGGCGAAGAACGCCAGTTTGCGAGGGCCGATCGCATCCTTGGCCCGAAGGAGAAAGAAAAGACCGAAAAACCCAAACGCTGCTGCCAGTGGATCCGCCCGTCCCGAGACGTAAACGACGGCGGCGCTTAGCACAGGATGAATGGCCCAGACCAGAGACGCAATTAGTGAAACCATACGAGCCCGTCGACGTTCGATTCCAAAGCCGATCAGAAACTCTTCAGCGAAGAACAAGAGACCGATTGCAGCTAAACCGTGCCAGAAGATGCTGGTCGCGTGATAGAGAGCGGGTTGAAATCCAGCGGCTGCGTAATCGATTGTGTAAGTCAGGCGCTGTAGCGGCCGGTAGAAATCCGAAGGCGTGGCATCGATAAAAAGGAAGTGGTTGAATCCTTCGGGAACAAGGCGCCAGCTGCGAATCAACGGATCGCGCAAAATGAGAGCCGTGTCATCCCAGACAAAACCATTGCGCACCGCGGGCGTATAGTTAATGAAGACAACGACAAAAAGGATGAGAACGGCCCAGATTTTTTTCACAAACGAGGAAATCAATAAACTGACCGTCTAGATTTGCGAATGTTTAAATATGTCGATCTTTCCAATCGGTTGCCGCGGGATATTGCCTGCAATTCTATTCGGCGTCGTCGTTATGGGAGCAAGCAACGCGCCTGCCGATGGTGTGCCGGCCAACTGCAGTCAACTCATTGTCGCTTCGGCGCCTGATTGGAATTCCGTCCACGGAAAATTGCAACGTTTCGAGCGTGCCAATGGGAATTGGAACGCAGTGAGCTCTCCGATCCCGGTTTTGTTTGGCAAGAACGGTCTCGCTTGGGGAAGTGGTGTCGCCGGTCAAGACGAGCCGGGCTTGCACAAAAAAGAACGCGATGGCCGCGCGCCGGCCGGCATTTTTGCAATCGGCGAGGTTTTCGGATACGACGCGAAATTACCGGCGGGTGGGGATTACCCTTATCGCCAGGTCACCGAAGCCGATATCTGGAGCGACGATCCGCGGTCGCCGAATTACAATCGTCACATCGTCATCGATCCAAAAAATCCGCCCGATAATTACAGTCACGAAAAAATGCGGTCCGGAGATTTTGCCTACCATTGGTTAGTCGAGATCCGGCACAATTCCGATCCACCAGTGCCGGGCCAGGGAAGCGCGATCTTCTTTCATATCCGGCGTGGGGTGAACCGGGCTACCACCGGTTGCACGACGATGGCCGAGCCGGAGCTGGTCAAAATGATCAGCTGGTTCCGTGCGTCGAAGCATCCCTGTTATGTCCTCTTGCCAGAGGCAGAATACGAGAGAAAATGGCGCCAGTGGAATTTGCCGCCGCCGGAAAAAACCGCGTCGAACGATAAAAAGACCGCGACTCGTTGATTCCGGCGTTGTTTGACGTAGTTGTTAGGCAGGGCTCATGAGAAGACGATCCAATCCTGATTCTGAACCAAACATCCGCCGTATCGACACAAAGGCGCGCGCGAACAAGCAAACCCATGGTTTCCAGGTGCATTTTTTGCGCGGGAAAACCGCAGTGACCAGAATGTTTAGCGATTCACTGTATGGCGGCAAAGAAGGTGCCCGACGGGCGGCGCGGAAGTTTAAGCGATCTGCGATGGGTCGGGCTCCGAAACGTGGCGCAGTGTCGAGGTCCCGCCGGCGTCGTCGCCATTAGGGATTTTTTTCGCGCCACACCCGCCAACACTCCACGAACCCGGGCGCGAAGTTGTCTGGACGCGCGTTGATCCACTGATCGACGATACCGGGCGGGAAATATCGCACCGCTTCGATTTCGGCGGGATTCGGTCTCAGTCCGCCGTCGTAGGTGCCGTGATAGAGACAGATGAATTCCTGGTCAGTCCGTTCCGACGCAGGCAACTTTGCCACCCTGGTCAGGGCGGTCTCGATCCCTAATTCCTCAAATAGCTCCCGACGGGCGGTCTGATCGTAGGCCTCTTCGACGTTTACGTGTCCGGCTGCGCTTGAATCCCACTTGAGCGGGTGGCGGTCTTTCGAGGACGAGCGGAATTGAAGCAAAACCTCCCCGGTAGACCCGAAAATAAGCACGTGGACCGCCCGATGGAGCAAGTTATTCGCATGCACCTGGCTCCGCCGGGCTGCCCCCGTTGGGACGTCATGCTGGTCGACGACCTGAAACTGCTCCTCGGGCGCATCTTTGCCCTTCGCAGGCGTGATCGGTTCAATCCGATTGGTCAGCGCAATCCATTGCTCCAAACAGAGCTCTTCGGCGCGCGCACGAGGATTTACGCCCAGCTCGGCGGCGATTGTCTCCCAATCTGACGCTTCTTCTCTAATTAGTTTGCCAAGTTGCTTGCGTCGTTGAGAGAAGCCGCGTCGCACGAGTTTTTCGAAAATCGCAAAATTGCTGGGCGGAAGTTCACCTTGATTACGAGGTGTGATACGTACGAGAGCGGAGTCGACGTCGGGTTTGGGAAGAAAGACGTTTGCTGAAACTGTTCGCAAATACTCGACGCGATTGTGCAATTGAATCTGCAAAGTGAGCGCGCCGTAATCTTTAGTCCGCGACACAGCGCCGAGGCGTCTGGCTAGTTCCTTCTGTAACATTAACAACAACAACGATATAGGACTTGGATACTCAAGAAACTTAAGCAGCAGTTGACTGGAAATGTAGTAAGGAAGATTGCCCACCAACTTTACTTGCGACTGCGCGTACAAGACCCGCGGATCGAACTCAAGCGCGTCACCGTGGACAATTTCCAAATTTTCGTTCGCAAATTTGTCACGCAAAAATTGCACGAGGCGTTTATCTTTTTCGATCGCGAGGACACGCGCGCCCTTCGCAAGCGCAAATTCGGTTAGCGCGCCAAGCCCGGGACCAATCTCGACAACATAATCACCGGCCGTCACATTTGCTTGATCGACAATCCAGCGCGCCAGATTGCGATCGTGCAAAAAATTTTGACCGAGGCTTTTCACCGGCGAGACGCCGATCTCGCGCAAGACCGCGGGGATTTCAGACAGCTTCATGAAGGATCGACAACTTAGGCCGTCGCTATCGGAAAATTAAGCTCTTATTCACAAAATGGTGTGAACAAAATGGCCCCTTTCGCCCTTTTTATTCACAAGTTATTCAACGCTAGCCTGGTCAGGAGCGGCTCAGGCGTTCTCTGGAGTGATTTATGGCTCCAATCCGGACATCGTGGCCGATATTTGGGAAAGAGATTGCGTAATCTGCGGGCCAAAACCATAAAGTAAGTCGTCTTTCATGAGCTTGAATCTTGAAGCCCTTTCACGCGCCGCGACAGAAGCGCGCGGCCTTGCTATGGATGCCGTCCAAGCATCTCAATCCGGCCATCTCGGGTTGCCCTTGGGCTGCGCTGAAATGGGCGCGGTCCTTTACGGGTACGCTCTTAAGTACAATCCGGACAAACCCCGGTGGATTGGCCGCGATTATTTCGTTCTGTCGGCCGGTCACGGCTCGATGTTCCTCTACGCGTGGCTGCACATGAGCGGCTATGATTTGCCGATGTCGGAGATTAAACGCTTCCGCCAGCTGCATTCGAAAACGCCGGGACATCCGGAATTTTTTGAAACGCCCGGGGTCGAGTGCACAACCGGTCCGCTCGGACAAGGAGTTGGTAACGCTGTCGGCATCGCGGTCGCGATGAAAATGGCGGCGGAACGGTTCAACACTTCTGAGCACCGCATTTTCGATCAACATTGCATTTGTCTGGCGGGTGACGGTTGCATGCAGGAAGGCGTTGCTTCTGAGGCGAGCGCGTTCGCCGGACATTTCGGTCTCGATAATCTGATACTGATTTACGATTCGAACGCAGTGACTCTCGACGCTCCGGCGACGGCGAGCCAGAGCGAAGACACTGGAATGCGATTCAAAGCCTACGGCTTCGACGTGCAGGAGATCAACGGCCAGGACATGCAGGCATTCCTCGACGTGTTGGAGAGCGCAAAGGAGAACAACAATGGCAGACCGAAGCTGATCATCGCCCATACCTTGATCGGGAAGGGGATTCCGGAAGTCGCAGGAACTTACAAAGCCCACGGTGAAGCCGGCGCCAAGTTTGTCGACGCCGCGCGAAAAGCGCTTGGTCTACCGGACGAGCACTACTACGTCTCAAAAGAGACCTACGAATATTTTGCCGGGCACAAGAAGGAACTGCTCGCTGAGTACGATCGTTGGGAAAAAACCTACAACGATTGGCGCAAGAAAAACCCTGAGAAAGCAAAGCTGCTCGAGGATGGAATCGAACGAAAAGTTCCCGCCGACTTATCCGCGAAAATTCCGGACTTTCCGAAGGACTCAAAATTGGCGACGCGCAAAGCCGGTGGCGAAGCGCTCCAACCGATCGCGCAGGCCGCGCCTTTGTTGATCAGCGGGAGTGCCGATCTTCACGGTTCGACTCTGAACTACATCAAAGACGGCGGCGATTTCACCCGCAATACGCCTGGCGGCCGCAATATTCACTTTGGCATTCGCGAACACGGCATGTGCGCCATTGTGAATGGGGTTTCGTATCACGGGGTTTTTCGCGCGTCGGGCGCCACGTTCACGGTATTTACGGATTACTGTCGCCCCTCGATCCGTCTCGCTGCGCTTTCGAAGCTCCCGAATATTTACATTTTCACTCACGATTCGATCGGCGTCGGCGAAGACGGTCCGACTCATGAACCGGTCGAAACAATCAGCAGCGTCCGCATTATGCCGCAAATCGACGTGATTCGTCCGGCCGATCCGGAAGAAACCGCAGCGGCGTTCGCGGCCGCAATGGAGCGTGTCGATGGGCCAACGTTTCTTGCCCTGACCCGCCAGGTCGTTCCGATGTTGAACGACATCGATGTGAAGTTGCGACGAGAAGGCGTCCTGCTCGGTGGCTACATCGCCAGGAAAGAGACCAGCAAACTCGATTTGATCATTATGTCGTGTGGCAGCGAATTGCAGCATGCGTTGGCCGCCGCGAAAGAACTGGGAGACGGCGTCCGAGTTGTTTCAATGCCCTGCTTCGAGCGATTCAGGCGCCAGTCAGAAAAATACCGCGAAGAAGTTTTGCCAAATTCCTGCCGCAAGCGCGTCGCGATTGAAGCCGGCGTGCCGGACGTTTGGTATGAGTTCGTCGGCCTCGACGGAAAAGTTATCGGCCTGCACCGGTTCGGTCTCAGCGCCCCCGGCGCCGAGGTCATGAAAGAGTTCGGCATCGACGCCAAACACGTCGTAGAAGCCGCGAAGTCGCTGGGGTAGCGGCGATTGACCTCAATCGCCATGGCGGTTCGGTGAACAGCCCCTACCTAAAACGCCTGTTCCGGCTCGCTAACGTTGCGGGCGCGATCTTCGAAGCGGGTGAACTCTTTCAGGAATGTGAGCGGGATTTCGCCGACCGGGCCGTTTCGCTGCTTCGCGATGATCAATTCAGCTTCGCCCGACTTTTCCGCGCGCGCTTCCTCATCTTCCTCGTAAAGCTCCGGTCGAACCAGCAAACCGACGAGGTCCGCGTCCTGTTCGATCGATCCGGACTCGCGCAAATCGCTCAAGCGAGGTTTTCCACCGGTGCGTTGCTCTGGCTGCCGGTTTAATTGTGCGACCACAATCAGCGGAATCTTCAGTTCTTTCGCCAATCCCTTGAGTCCCGCGGAAATTTCCGAAATTTCGAGCTGGCGATTGTCCTGCGCGCGGCGCGATGTCGATCTTAGCAGCTGCAAGTAATCTATAATAATAAGCTGAACGTCCTGCTGGGCTTTGAGACGACGGGCTTTTGCCCGCAGCTCCAGAATCGTCAGGCTCGCGGAGTCATCGATGAAGATTTTTGCTTCGGCAAGCTTTGACGCCGCAGCGGTCAGGCTAGGGAAATCGCGCTCGCCGAGAAATCCATCGCGCACCTTTTGCAAATTCACACGAGCGCGCGAGCAAAGGAGACGTTGCACGAGCTGCTGGCTGCTCATTTCCAAACTGAATACGCCAACCGGCAGCTTCTCGTTGATCGCCACGTGCTCGGCGATGTTCATTGCCAATGCGGTCTTTCCCATGCTCGGCCGTGCCGCGATTACGATCATCTCCGACGGATGCATCCCGCTCGTCATCCGATCGAACTCAACAAAGCCGGTGGAGACGCCAGTGATGCCGCCTTTTCGCTCGTAAAGTTTCTCGATGGATTCGATCGCCTCCATCACTTGGTCCTTCATCGAAAGCATCTGGCCCTTGAACCGATCTTCGCCGACAGCGAAAATTCTTTGCTCGACCTCGTCGAGGAGATTGCCGACTTCGTCCTGTTCTTCGTAAGCGCGGCGAACGCTTTCGGTTCCAGCCTCGATGATCGAACGCAAAATGTATTTGTCCCGGACGATCTCGAGGTAGTAGCCAACGTTCGCGGCCGTCGGCACGAACGTGAAAAGGCTCGTGATTGCAGCCGCGCCTCCGACGGTTTCGAGCAAGTTCCGGTCGCGCAGAACCTGGGTGAACGTGATCAGGTCGATTGCCGCGCCGGCGTTCCAAAGTTCAACCAACACGTCAAAAATGGATTGATGCGCGGGAACGTAAAAGTAATCGCCGGTTATCTTCTCGACAACCTCAGCGATCGCATCGCGGGGCGAGATCAGCATTGAACCGAGCACGCCTTGCTCGGCTTCTACACTGTGGGGGGGCGGTCGGTGAATATCCTGCGCAGAACCTGTGCGCGGAATCGGAATAACATTTTCTCCGCTTCGCGCGGCCGAGCCTCGGCCAGCGCCATTTCCTGACTTGCGAGGCTCTTGACCGATCCCGGAGGATGGTTGAGTCGCCATTAACTATTCTTCTTTTTTCTCTTCTTGGTGTCTGCGGAAAAATCCTCGGCGCTTCTTCTCCGGATGCTCGCCTGCTGGCTCAGCTTCCGCTTTTCGTGCCTCTGCCGATTTCACATCAAATCTAAATTGAGCAGTCACGTCATGGTGCAACTTGATCGCGACCTCGTGTTCGCCCGTGTCCTTGATCGGACGCTCGAGGACGATCTTGTGACGATCGATCTCGATACCCAGCTCGTTTTTCATCCGGAGTACGATGTCCTGCGCAGTGATTGAACCGAATGCTTTGCCCGATTCACCGGTCGTGAGGGTAAATACCAGATGCGCTTTGCCGATTTTTCGAGCGAGTTCCTCCGATTCGTTTAATTCGCGGCCTTCGCGTTCGGCGCGTTTCTTTTTGAGGTTGTCGAGCTGGCGAAGTGCGGCTGGCGTCACTTCGTAAGCTTTCTTCTGCGGCAGCAGGTAGTTGCGGGCGTAGCCCCGGCGGACCTTGACCACGTCGGCCTCGGCGCCCAGTCCTGGCACATTGTCGGTTAGAATAACTTCAGTCGTTGGCATTTCAGAAATTTCGCGAGCGCGAAGATGTATAGAAGCAGTGCGATCAAGTCCTGTCAACGCCAGTAAAAAAATTAAGGCTATTTAACTCGGCGGAGGTTTATTTTTCTGGCAAAGAAATCTTTGTTGTGAGCTCAGGAAAGCGCTGCGGGAATAGTTCAGCAAACAGTTTCGGAACAGGAACGAAACCACACAGGATTGCGAACGGCATCGTAAACGGCTTTCAGCGACGGTGAAAGTTGAAGATTTTATGATGCGGTAAGTGACACAAATGCAGCCTCTTTGGTCAGGCGTGATTTGTAGGGTAAAATATCATGTTGACTTAAGGATGCCTCCTGCCGAATCCTCGGCGCGCATCAAGTTCCCCAAGCCTACAATCAGGTAGACCCGGTTTCTTGTGCACCGGGTGACGCGTTCGTAGGGCTCGAACGCTGCAGTCGAGGTCCTACAATGAAATTAAAGATCGCAGCACTCTCGTTTCCGTTTTTGCCATTAGCCAGATTCAGGCGCAGTCCACCCCGCCCACTCAGAGTCCGCTAAGCTATACCGTTACGGATTTGGGAACTCTCGGCGGATCCACCAGTACCGCCAGCGCGGCCGGTGGACTTAATCTTGCCGGGATGATTGTTGGATCCTCCAATGTAAGCGACAAGTCGGAACACGCGTTTCTTTTTGTCGGTGATCAGATGTACGATCTCAATCTTCTTTGCGATCTGTCGCTGAGTGATTTCAAAGTCCTGACTGTCGCCAAGACCATCGGCGATTGCCTCGAGATCGTCGGCGAAGGAATAACTCTCAACGGCGAGAAGCACGCTTTCTTGATGGTCCCAAACCGGTCAATGGGGGAAGTGGTGTTATTCATGTTGTCAGTGGATTTGGAAAGAGGAGGGCGGAGGCTGTTGGTGGGAAAGTAATTCGCGTTGGTACTCATGGCATGGCAGTCGGGGATCGCGCGAGGCCTGTCCGAACGAACCGCCGCCTTGTTTCGGTGGCCGTTGCCGTGTCCCGACAATTGCGGTTGTCATCCTCCGCCGCCTCCTCCCGGTTGGTGCTACTGCTGCATCAAGGGCACCGTCTACTTGCGACCGGCCGAGGACTGCAAGACCAGAGGTGGTCAATGTTATGATAGTCCGGAAGCTGCGATCAGACTTTGTCAGCCTTGTCATTGGTGCTGCCTTAACGGAAAGGTCTTCCGCTCTAACGAGGACGATTGCCGCAAGAAAGGCGGACAATGCTTCGGCTCCGAAGAGGAAGCGATCAGAAATTGCAAAGCATGCTGGTGGTGCTGCCTGGACGGGAAAATTTTCCAAAGCACATGGGCAGATTGCCAGAACAAAGGCGGTCAATGTTACCCCACCCAGGAGGAGGCGCAGGCGCATCAGAAGGATTGCATCCCGTGCTGGGTTTGCATCAACGGCAAACCGGTGCAGATGACCCAGGCGGATGCCAAGGCCAGGGATCTTCGATGCTATCCGACGCAACAAGAAGCCTCCGCCATTGCAAATTATGCTGGTGCTGCTTCCAGGGACGCGAAGGGAAAGAGTTAGTTCAAACGACTGAGGAAGATTGCCAACGCAGAGGCGGTCAGTGTTTCAATACGCCGGAAGAAGCGCGCAGAGTCGGTTGCATTCCGAAACCGTGCTGGTGTTGCCTCGATGGAAGAGTTTTTCAGAGCACATCGGTTGAGTGCGAAGCAAAAGGCGGTCAATGCTATCCAACACGACAAGAAGCGATTCGGCATCAGAAAGATTGTCTGCCGTGCTGGGTCTGCCTCGACGGCAAACCGGTGCAGATGACTCAGGCGGATGCCAAAGCAAAAGATCTTCAATGCTATCGTTCGGAGCAGGAAGCGGCCGCGCATTGCGAGAATGTGTTGGTGCTGCATCAAAGGACCTGTCGTTGGACCGCCGTTCTACACGAGCCAGGCGGATTGCCAGGCGAAGGGTGGCCAATGTTACGACACACAGGACGCGGCGATTGAAGCTTGTGGCGGCGGCGGAACTCCGCCACCGCTTTGCTGGGTGTGCATCGACCGAAACGTTCAGCAGATGACCGCGGCCGAGGCGCAACGTCACCAACTGCAGTGCTACAATTCCAGGGAGGACGCGCAGCGTGCTTGTGGCGGAGGAGGCGTTTGCTGGGTTTGTGTTGATGGAAGAGTCACCCAAATGCCGGAAGCCGATGCCCGAAAGAGACGAGTTCAGTGTTATCAATCAGAAGAAGAAGCGCGCGCGCATTGCCAAGGAAAGACGGTGTGGTGTTGCATGGACGGCCAGGTCGTGCAGGTGACCGAAGAGGAATGTCGTGCGCGCGGTGGTCACGCTTACCGTACCGAGCAGGAAGCTCGCAGGAATTGTAAAGGCAAAACCTGTTGGGTCTGCATGGATGGTAGAGTTACCCAAGTTCCTCAAGCCGAAGCCCAGGCCAAAGGCTTGCAGTGTTACACTTCACGCGCTGAAGCGGCCCGTAGCTGTCAATCAAAAGAAACCAAGTGCTGGGTGTGCATCAGTGGTCGTGTAGGTCAGGTTACTGAAGCTCAGGCCAGGGCGCGAGGTTTACAATGCTTCAGCTCCAGAGAAGAAGCACAGGGTAGTTGCGGAGAGCGACCGACTCCGTCGCGAAAACAGAACCAGATGCCGCAAACGAAACCAGTTCGCCGCGGCTAACTTCAAATCAAATCCAGAGACGTTGGAGGATCATATGAATCAACTATCGAAAAGAATTGCAGTAACTGCCTGGATCGCGTGTTGCCTGGTGATGTTCACAAACACCACACGGGGTGCGGGGTCCAATGTCCTGGTTAATGGCGGGTTCGATGACTATCCACAAGCCAACTTTGGAAATAACATCGGCGTTCCTGGGTCAGTTGCGCCGTGGGTGATCGGCAGCGGCCAACAACCGAATGTCTGCAAGGTAGATGGCGGGACCAATAACTACGGCTCATATGGCCCGCATCTTGACGCTAATCCAGCGACTGGGGTTGGTGTCCCACAACAATACCTGGACATCGCAGGGGGTACGAACGCTTTCTACCAGACGTTCACCCCGCAATGTGGCGGCGAGGTAGACTTTGGGGGCTTTTTCGCCACCGAAGAAAACAAACCTGGGAATGGGTCCATAAAAATTGTTACCGGTACGGGGACAACTGGGACGGTGATTAGTACGGTGAATGTCAGTTTGCCGGCAGGCAACTCGGCGACCGATCCTTGGACACCGACACCCCCGAGCTCAGTGAATCTTTCGGCCGGCACGACTTATTCGTTTGTTGTTCAAATGGACGACTTCATAGCCTTTGACGAGGCCTATGTGAGGTACAAGACCGACTGCAATGTTAGTCCAACGCCAACGCCCACCCCAACCGCTGCTCCTGGGTGTGCACAGATTACGGGCGAACCTCGTTGTCTGCCAAACGGCGGTTATAGCTACACGTTCACCGTCAAAAACAATTCCGGCAAACCGATGTCGCAGATTCTGCTGACGCCTGTGCAAGGCAACAGCTTCACGTTGAGTCCGCAACTCACGAACTTGAGTTCGCCGTTGCCGAACGGCCAGTCAACAACTGTAACGACAACCATTGGCAATGCGAAGCCGGGAGACAAGGTCTGCTTTTTTGTCTCGTTAATGGCGGACAACACTCCGTGTTGCAACACCCAGGTGTGCCTGACCATGCCGCAATGCGGAGATATCTCTCCTACTCCAACTCAGCCACCTCCTCCGACTTCTCAGATATCCCGAGGAAAGCGACGTCCGTAACGTTAGGAATCTCACGCTCAGCGAAGTTATCGCTTCTGCGGACGCAGAAGCTGCGCTAAATCATACCGAGCTTCATTCGCCCGGCTTCGCTGATCATGTTCTGGTTCCACGGCGGGTCCCAGACTAATTGCACGTCGGCTTCGTCTATGCCGTCGATTGACAAAATTTTGCTTTGCGCATCGTGCGCTATCGCCGGCCCCATTCCGCAACCCGGCGCGGTCAGTGTCATTTTCACTTCCACCCGCGTGCCGCCGTCGTCTTTCTTGGTCAGACGACAATCATAAACCAGACCGAGATCGACAATGTTCACCGGAATTTCCGGGTCGTAACATTGCTTCAGTTGATTCCAAACTTCGTCTTCTGACACTGCGCCGTTTGTCCGTGCAGCGGCTTTTTCTTTCGCTTCGGTTTTCGGCTTTTCCATGCCGAGCGCATCGAGATCTTTTTCGGCCACCTGCGATAATCCATATTGCGTCGCGATCGTGTAATTTCCGCCCAACGCCTGCGTGATCACGCCCTTCGTTCCCGCAGGGACGGTATACTTCTGCCCGGCCGGGATTAGGATCACATCCAGGTCGCGCTTCAATTCGAATTCTTTATCCTTATGCATCGGACGGATAACGTAAACCGAGCCGGTGTTGCTGCAACAGGCAGAGGCGATTGACCTCAATCGCCATAGCAGTTCGGTGAATGGAGCTGGCGGGAGCCGGCGACATGGACGCAGCCCAAGCGGGTGAGTGAGCGGGAGCGAGCGAATCAACCGCCGCTACCTACAGCTTCTTCGGATCTTCGAGCAGCTCGATCACACGTTTGAGTAATCGCCCTGCGCCGCCGCCGTCGAGGCTGCGATGATCAAAGCTTAAGGTCATTTGGGCTTCGGTTTTCGGGACGAATTCCTTCTTTGATTCATCCCAAACCGGCGCTTTCTTTCCGACGCCGAGACCGAGAATCATTGTTTGATCGGGCAGGGGAATCGGCGTGCCCCAGTCGAGTCCGAAGGTGCCGAAGTTCGAGACGGAAGCGATTCCGCCTGAAGTCATGTCGCTCGTCAATCGACGCCGCCGCGCGAGATCGACAAGTTCCGCATATTTCGTCGTCAGATCTGCCAGCGATGTTTTGTCGGCATTACGAATCACGGGGACCATGATTCCCTCGCCGGCTTCAACAGCGAGACCAATGTCGATTGATTGCGAACCAATCGCTCGTCCGCCGATCAATCGCGCGGCCGCGTTCGGTTGTTCGGCGAGGGCCAGCGCAAGCGCGCGCAACGCGTAAAGCGCCGGGCCGGGTTTTGGATCACGGTTCGCGCGATTTTGTAAAACGGGATCGAGGCAAACAGAAACACCCACGGTTGCGAGCGGCCGCGTCCAACTCCGTCGCATCGCATCGGCCACACCGGTACGGATCGCGCTCGGCTTTTCGGCGGGTTGCGATTGGATCGAGCTGAGGAAATCTTCGAGATCTTTAATGGTTACGCGGCCCGCCGTCCCGGTGCCGGCAATTCCGGCGAGATCTGCGTTGGTTAATTGCAATTCCGCCATGCGCGCCCGAACCCGCGGCGACAGATATCCGGCGCCTTTTGCACTCGCTGGAACAGGCAAACCCCCACGTTGTCCGGCTTCGGTGCCCATCGCGACTTGTGGAAGATCGACGTCGTCCACTTGAAAATGCGAACCGCTCCCGTTGTCGACCGCTTTAGCAGTTTCCTCCTGACGGCCGGGAATTTGTTCTGCCACTTCACCTTTCGGCTGTGCAGGCGCGCGTTTTTGAAATCGTGCGGCGTCGGCCTCGCTCGCTTCGACATAACCGAGCACCGTGCCGACGGCATACGTGCCCTTCACTTCCGCGTCCATCTTGGCGATCTCCCCGGGGCACGGCGTGGTCACGCCCATCACGGCCTTGTCGGTCTCGACTTCGATGATCTCCTGGTCGGCTGAAACTTTGTCGCCCGGTTTAACTTTGATTGAAACGATCGTCGCCTCGGCCATTGATTCGCCGAGCTGCGGCATGGTGATTGGAACTTGAGGCATGAGAAAGTTGAGAGGTGGTTATTACTCCTGCAGGATTTGGCGTGCTTTGTCAGCGATCGTTTTTCGATTTGGCCGATGTTCGCTCCACAGGTTCGGGTGATAAGGGATCGGCGTGTCTTTGGCATTGATGCGCGCCGGCGCGGCATCGAGCAGATGAAAACCTTCGGCCGTGACGCGCGCGGTCACTTCCGCGGTGACGCCGCCCCATGGAAATGCTTCGCCAACTGCAAGCAAACGTCCTGTGCGCGCGACGGATGCGAGAATGGTCGCAGTGTCGAGCGGTTTTACCGTGCGGAGATCGACAACTTCGATTTCGAATCCTTCTTTGCAAAACTCGTTGGCCACCGCGAGCGCTTCATGCACCATCGCACTGTATGTCACGATTGTGAGATCGCGTCCCGGCCGGACGATGCGCGCCTTGCCAATCGGAAAACTCTCCTTCGGCAGCGCGTCGGCCTTGAGATGGTAATAAAGATATTTGTGCTCGCAGTAGATCACTGGATCGTCGATCGCGACCGCGTCGATTAACATGGTGTAGGCGTCTTCGACCGTTGCAGGCGTCATAACCACGACCCCTGGATAGTGTGAGTAGAGTCCTTCCATGCTTTGGCTGTGAAACGGGCCGCTGCCTTTCGTTCCGCCCGACGGCAAGCGCACCGTGATCGGCACCGGCACGTTCGTGCGGTAATAATGCGTCCCCGCGTTGTTCAAAATCTGATTGACCGCGATCATCGAGAAATCTGCGAACTGCATTTCGACGATCGGCCGCATTCCTTCGAGCGCCGCACCGATCGCAGTGCCGACCATCGCGTCTTCGCTGATCGGCGTATTCAAGACGCGTCCCGGAAATTTTTCCGCGAGCCCTTTGGTTGCCTTGAACGCCCCGCCAAATTTCCCGGCGATGTCTTGTCCGTAAATGAACACCCGCTCGTCGTCGCGGAGTAATTTTGTTTGCGCCTCGCGAATAGCTTCGAGATACGTGATGCTCATTTGGAAAATCCGAAACTCTAAATCCGAAATCCGAAACAAGCACCAAATCCAAATTTCGAATATCCGAAAGAGGCGCCGCAAGTTTCCGAGCCTTGGTATTTGATCATTCGAATTTGTTTCGGATTTCGATATTCGGATTTCGAATTTGTTAGCTCATTCATTCGTGATTCGTGGCACGTCATTTCACATCGGCTCGGGCCGATCGATCAATGCTTGGGTCGACATCGATCGCCAATCTTCTGCACGAGGATGCGGCGGGTCTTCTTGTTGCGCTGTCGCAACAGCTTCGTCGACCTGCTTTGCGATCTCGGCGCGCATCTGCTGCAACGCGTCGCGATCAAGCAACCCATTTTCGAGAATGAATTTCTCTGTGCGCGCCACAGGATCTTGCGCGAATGGCTGACCCTTCATTTCCCGCGGTACGTAACTGGCATCATCGTGTTCGCCGTGACCTGCGAGTCGCAATACTTCGGCGACGACCAACTGCGGTGGACGCCCGGCGCGCGCTCTCTTTACCGCCGCCTCGACGACTTCGAGACATTGATTGAGGTCAGTTCCGTCGATTTTGTGACCCTCGTAACCGTAACCAATCGCGCGGTCGACCAGATTTGTGCAAGCGAACTCGCGTTCGTTAGGCGTCGAATACGCCCAATGATTGTTCGTGACGACAACCACCAGTGGCACTTGTTCGACCGCGGCAATGTTCAATCCTTCGTGGGATGCGCCAGTCTGCATTCCGCCTTCGCCGAGTGTGGTCAGGCCGACGAAATCTTTTTCGCCTTTCATTCGCTTCGCCATCAGCTTGCCAACCACTACCGGAATCATCGCGCCGAGATGGCTGATCATGGCCAATTGGTTCTCGAGCGGACGGCCGCGATGAATGTTGCCGTCACGGCCACGCATCGGGCCTTTGACCGAGCCGAGGTAGGTTCGAACGACATCCAGCAAGGGTTCGCCAAATGCGGAACGACCTGCTTGATCGCGGATCAGCGGTCCGAAGACATCGCCCTTTTTTAAAAACATTCCGCAGGCGGCGCTGACCGCCTCCTGACCGCGGCCGAGATACACGCCCCCGACAATCATGCCGCCGCGATACAGACTGGCGAGTTTATCCTCGAGGACACGCGCGAGAAGCATCCAGCGGAACGCTTCCACGAACTGCTCGTGGATCGGCGCTTTCTTGGAAGCCGGTTTTTCAGGCGCAGTCTTCTTCGATTTTTTACCGCCCTGCGCCGTTTGCAGCATCGGCCAATTTTACCCAAGATCGACAACCGCGCGCAAAATCTTTTTGCGCGAAAGGATCGATCGATTAGCGCCCCGCGCGACTTGCTTTGCGGTCGCCGTTTCCGTTCTCGGCGAGCGCGAACTGCCGTTGCGAAGGAGCCGGTTCGCGCTGGGGCGGCTGCGTTTGCTCAGTCGCGGGCGGTGCGGTCATTTTCATCCCGACCAATTTGCTGACCCCGCGTTCTTCCATGGTCACGCCGTAAAGGATGTCGGCTTTGGAGATCGTCCGCTTGTTGTGGGTGATGATCACAAACTGGCTTTGCGCGATGAACCGGTCCAACATCCGAACGAAGCGATTGATGTTGCTTTCGTCCAACGGCGCATCGATTTCGTCCAAAATGCAGAACGGACTCGGGCGTACCATGTAAATGGCGAACAACAGCGAGACTGCCGTCATCGCCCGCTCGCCGCCGCTCAAAAGTGAAACGCTTTGCAGTTGTTTGCCCGGCGGCTTGGCTGAAATCTCGATTCCGCAATTGAGCGGATCGCTTTCGTCCATTAAAACAAGATCAGCACGGCCACCGCCGAAAAGCTCGGCGAACATTTCCTTAAAGTTCGCTCGAATCTGCGCGAACGTGTCGGCAAACAACGTCTTGGTTGTCGAATTGATTTTGGCGATTACGTCGAGCAACTCGCGTCGCGAATTGGTGAGATCTGTATTTTGCGATTCCAAGAATTTGTGGCGCTCTTCGAGCTCATCGTATTCCTGGACCGCATCGAGGTTCACCGGGCCCATGTTATCTAGCTGACGGGTGAGATCGGCGATGAGTTTCTGCAAATCTTCGTCGGCAAGATCGATGTCTTGGTGGATCGCGCTCTCCGAGCGCGATGATTGCGACGCGGCTTCGCCGCCGTTTGTCTCACCGCCCGCGGAGCGGTCGGTCCACCTTTTCAATTGAATGCGCAATGTTTTATCGAACTCAGCCTCATCCGAGTTAAATGCGCGCAGATCAACCTGGTAACGCCGCGAAATATTCTCGGCCAGATTGTCGATCTGCATTTGCAACTGCGATTCGCGCACCTGCTGATGACCGCGATTTTCCTGAAGCTCGCTGAGCGAATCGCGTAATTTGCGCAGTTCGGCTTCGCGCTTTTGAACGGCGCTTATGCGTTCAGTTCGCTGCGACGAAATTCCTGCTGCCTTCGCCTCCTCCTCGGCTGCGCGCGCGGCCTGTTCTTTGATTCCCGCCTCAGCGTCCCGGTTTTCCTGGGCTTGCGACTCCAGCTTGCCCTCGTAGTTTTGGATGTCAGCTTTGCGGGCGGCGATCAGCTCCAACAGTTCAGTGTCGCGGGCCGCCATTGGCTGGCGTTGCGCTTCCAAACCTTCCAGGCGCTGGCGGGCCGTGGCGATCGCCAATCGCAAATCATTCAGCTCTTCGAGAGTTTTTTCTTCCTGACTGCGCGCGCCCTTTTCATCCTTGTCAGCATCGCTCTGGGCGGATTCGTGCTCCGCGAGCTCATTGCGGGCCGCATCCAATTCTTCTTCAAGGTCGGCAACGCGTTGGTTCGCTGATTCGATTTGCTGTTCCAGCGTTGCCTTCTCCGACTTCAGATTGTCGATCCTGCGCTGAGCTTCCCGTTCTTCGGCTTGCAGTAGCGAAATCTTGTTGGCTGAAGTCGAATGCGAAAGATGAGCGGTTTGATGATGCGAGCGGACGTCGTCGACCTCTCGCGACGCGTTCTCGACGCTTGCTTTCGCTTGATTGCGCTTTTGGACGACGATTTCTCGTTGGTTGTCGAATTCGCTGAGCTCCTTTTCCAGCGCCGCCACTCGAGCCTTGCGTGCGAGCAACGAATCGACCTTGACCGTGCTGCTGCCGCCGAAAACAATCCCTTCCGTGGAAATAAATTCGCCATCGAGAGTGGCCATAGCGAGCGTTGGCTCTTCCTTCTTCGCCGCCAGCGCGTCGTCGAATCTCGCAAAAACCACTACGCCGCCGAGCAATTGACGCACGAGCGGTTCGAGCGTTCGAGGCGTAACGACTTTATCAACGGCCCAGGCCAGAGCGCCCTTGGGCAAACTCTTGCGGACCGATTCATGGGATGAAACGCCAAGCTTCGAGGCGAAGAGCGCGGCCTGGCCAAGTTTCTTTTTCGTGAGTCGGGCGAGAATTTCCTCAGCGCTCTGCGCGTCCCTCAAAATCACTGCGTGTAAGTTCCTGCCGAGCGCTGCTTCGATCGCCGGGATGAATTTTGGATCGACGTCAATCTGAGCGACGAGCGAGCCGACGATCGAGTCGCGAAACCGATCCGGATCATCCAAGCCTTTGAGCACGGCCTGCGAGCCCTGGGCGAGTCCTTCACCTTCCGCATTCAGTTGGCGCAAAATTTCGAGTGTCGATCGCTTTTCAGCTAACGTTCGCTCCAACGCTCCGACTTCTTCGTTCGCTTGAGCAAGATGTTCCTGTTGTCGGCGCAAATTCGTCTCCGCCGCCTGCGATTGCCCGCGCAATTCTTCGAGTTTCTTTTGCTCTGTCTCGGTCGATTTGTGGGCTGCGGCGACTTCTGCTGCAAGTTTCTCGCGGGCGCCCGTAGCCTCTTTAATCTCCGATCCCAGTTGGCGAATTTGTTCCTCAGTCAGTTCGCGACGCGCAGTGAGTCCGGCCAATTCTTCTTCCAGCTTGTCGATGCGCGCCTCATATTTTGAGAGCGACGCAGTTGCGTTCTTGCGATCGGCTTCACGCGCTTCGCGCCGGGCGCGCAGCTTATCCAGCGCCTCGGTCACTTTTGCGAGCTCGCCCTGCTTCGCTTGCAGAAGATGTTGTGTCTTTTCAATCAACGCGTCGCTTTCGCGAATCTGGGCCGCCTGCTGGGTGCGTTTGGTTTCTGCTCCGGCGATATCGTTGCGGGCCCGCTCGATCAGATCGTTCAATTCATCTTTGCGCTGACGATTGAACTCGATTCGGCTTCTGTTCGCTGCGATCTCAGTTTGCAATCTTTGCGCTTCCGCGCGGATTTCGGCGATTTCGATGTCGATCTTGTCCAGCGCCTGACGTTCCGCTGCCAACTCGCTCTCGTCGTGATCGATTTCGGTTCGCGCGGTTTGCTCTGAGCTGGCGATCTTTTCGATCTCCGATCGGCATCGAGCGAGGTCGGCTTCGAGCTTGGCGAGCTGCTTCTTGGAATGATGCGTTTCGAGAACGCGCAAATCCGCGTGCAGGGCTTGATAACGTCGTGCCTTGCCGGCCTGACGTTGAAGCGAACCGATCTGGCGCTTCACTTCCTTGATCACGTCGCCGATGCGAAGCAGGTTCGCTTCGGTGGCTTCAAGTTTTCGAAGCGCTTCCTTCTTTTGCGATTTGTATTTGGTGATACCGGCTGCTTCCTCAAAAATCGCGCGACGATCTTCAGGCCGCGAACTGAGAATCATGTCGATCTTGCCCTGTTCCATCATTGAGTAGGCGGAACGAGCGACACCGGTGTCGGCGAAAAGATTTTGGATATCCTTCAAACGGCACGCCGTTTTGTTAAGCAAGTATTCCGAATTGCCGTCGCGATAAACGCGCCGCGTCACGCGAACGTCGTGCCAATCAACATTCAATTCCGCCGCGCAATCGGTGAAGGTGAGCGAAACTTCGGCAAAGCTGAGCGGTTTGCGATTGTCGGTGCCGTTGAAAATCACGTCCGCCATTTCACCGCCGCGGAGCGATTTTGCCGATTGTTCACCGAGCACCCATTTGATCGCGTCGAGCAAATTGGATTTCCCGCAACCATTTGGCCCGACGATCGCGGTCACGCCTTCGTGGAAATTGAAGACAGTTTTATCGGCGAACGATTTGAAGCCGAAAAGTTCGAGCGATTGTAAATGCATGTGGGCGGGGCCCAACTCTTAGCCTTATGGGCAATATAGTAACCTAGGCGGCCTGACAAGCAAAAATCACACAATTTGTGGGCTTGGGATTACCCTAAAGCCCCACATTTGGGGCTTTAGGCATGTCCCGTTCCCGCTTGCCTGATCTCAGGAAATTCGGCACGATCCGCCCATGCCCGGCGAGGAAACGGTGGAGATCCAGCAAGCCGAGCGCGTCGATCACCAGCTCATTCGCGGTATCGGAGTCCCAGCGCTCACCGCGAATATTGTTAGCGCTACAATCGGTGCGGGAATTTTCGTGATCCCGGCCGTAGTCGCGCGAGGGCTCGGTTCCGCCGCGCCGCTGGCGTTTGTTTGTTGTGCGATCGCTATGGTTTTGTTCGTGACGTGTTTCGCGATTGCCGGCAGTCGCGTCTCGTTGACTGGGGGCCTTTACGCTTACGTCGAAGTCGCGTTTGGCCGTTACGTCGGATTTCTGGCGGGCATTCTTTATTTTCTGAGCGCGCTCGGCGCGGTGGCCGGTGTCGTGAATGTGCTGGCGAACTCGGTTGCGCTCGTCGTTCCTTTTCTTGGCAGCCCGCTCATGCGCATCGTCGTCATGTTCGCGGTCTATGGCCTTCTTGTTTCGATCAACATTCGCGGTGTTCGGGAAGGCGCCGGTGCAGTCACTGTAATTACCGTCGCGAAACTCTTGCCGCTGTTTTTGTTTATCGGCGCTGGAATCTTTTTCATTCACGGGCCGAACCTGAGTTGGAGCGCCTGGCCCGGCAGCAAACCGTTGGGTGACGCAGTAATTCTTTTGATTTTCGCGTTTGTCGGAATTGAAGTGGCTTTGATCCCGAGCGGCGAAGTAAAAAACCCCGCGCGCACCGTGCCACGGTCGGCCTATCTCGCGCTCGTTGTGACGACGATCATCTACATTTTGATTCAGTTGGTCGCACAGGGAACGCTCGGTGCCGATCTTTCGAATTACCCCGACGCACCGCTGGCTGAAGCCGCGGCGAAGTTTCTCGGAAACGTTGGCCGAACGGTTTTGATCGCCGGGGCAACGATTTCAGCCTTCGGTTTCGTCACCAGCGACATCCTTAGCTCGCCACGGATGATTTTTGCCTTTGGCCGTGACGGCGCCTTACCGGCGTTTTTTGCGCACGTACATCCGCGGTATCGTTCGCCCGATGTCGCGATTGTCACTTATGCGACAGTCGCGTTTATTTTGTCGACCAGTGGGACATTCGAACAATTGGCGGTGCTCTCAAATGTCGCCGTGCTGCTGATATATCTTCTTTGCTGCGCGAGTTGTTGGGTCTTGTTGAAGCGCGATGTTCGATCTGACGGCCCGCCATTCAATTTCCCCGGAATGAAAATCGTGCCCGCATTCGCAATCGTTGCGATTATCTGGATTCTGGCTTACGCCACGATGCGCGAGTTTGCTGTAACAGGAATCGTCCTGGTGGTGGCCTCGATTTTTTATCTGATTCGAGTCGGGCTTCGGCGGAAGTAATAGCAAACGCCGAAAAACCGTTTAACTTTTGGTTATGCGCGACGATTATCTGGAAGATTACTATTCCTTTTTGCGGTTCCCGAGTGTTTCTACCGACGAGAAATATGCCGGCAAAGTTCGGGATTGTGCGCAATGGCTTTCCGAGAAACTGACTAAGATTGGTTTGGAATCGAAGGTCGTGCCGACTGCCGGCCATCCCATTGTTTGGGCGCGGAACGAACACAAAAAAAATAGGCCGACCGTTTTGCTCTACGGTCATTACGATGTTCAACCGCCGGACCCGCTCGACCTTTGGGATTCCCCGCCGTTTGAGCCGGTTTTGAAAAACGGTTACGTCTTTGCGCGCGGTGCGACTGACAACAAAGGGCAAATCCTTTCTCACATCATTGGAATTCAGGAAACGCTTCAAAAAAACGGCGACCTCCCGGTGAACATCGATCTGGTGGTCGAAGGAGAAGAAGAAGTCGGTAGCCAAAATCTTGGAAAATTTCTAACCGACAATCGCGATGCGTTGAAATGTGAAGTCGTGCTGGTGTCCGATACAGGCATGATCGCCAAGCAGACACCGACGATCAGTTACGGATTACGGGGCGTTGCGGCGCTCGAACTGAAAGTCACCGGCCCGAAGATGGATTTACACTCGGGAGTTTTTGGTGGCGCCGTTGCGAATCCGGCTGCCTCGCTCGCCAGAATGCTCGCGACTCTTCACGACAAGAACGGTCACATTGCCGTGGACGGCTTTTACGACGAAGTGGCGCCGCTCCAAGACTGGGAGCGCCAAGCCTGGAGAAAGTTGCCGATCGATGCCGATGCGGAAATGCTTGGCGAAACGGGAGCGCCCGCGCTTTTCGGCGAAGCCGGTTTCAGCACGTTAGAACGAATCTGGGCCCGGCCGACAGCCGAGGTCAACGGAATGGGGAGCGGTTACCAGGGTCCCGGGACAAAAACCGTCTTGCCGAGTCACGCGATGGCAAAGCTGACGTTTCGATTGGTTCCGAATCAGCAGGCAGATGTGATTGTCGAACGAGTGAAGAAGCATCTGCAAAAAAATCTGCCGCTCGGAGTCACGTTGGAAATGACTCCCGGTCATCATGGCCCGTGGTATCTCACCGATCCGAACACCAAGTTTGGGAAAGCGGCGCAGCGCGCACTTAAGAAGGCGTTCAGCAAGGATCCCGCGCTCATTCGTGAAGGCGGCAGCATCCCGATCGTCTCAGATTTTCGTAAAATACTTGGCGTGGAAACGCTATTACTTGGTCTGGCGCTGCAGGATTGCCGCGCCCATTCACCGAACGAGAATTTTCCGCTTGAGAACTTCGATGTCGGCATTCGAATGAATCAAGCCGTTCTGCAAGAACTGGCCGCGTGAAATCAAAGCTGCGTTTTCTCTTCGTGATGGCTGTGGCCGCCGCGATGAGTTTGGCGCCGATTTATGGTCAGGAGCAAAAAGAAACGCTCGGCGATAAATTAAAGAGACTTTTCGCCCGCCCAACGCCGTCTCCGACCCCGACGCCGCGAAGATCGCACAAGCGAAGTTCGCCATCGCCGGCTGCGTCGCCAACGGAACCCCCTGTTTCTTCCATTACCCCTTCGTCCGACGACACGACCACGACGATTCCAACATATGGCGAAACGCCGTTGCCGAGCGCGGAGCCCAGCGCTTCGATTGAAACACTCGCTCCGGTCGAGGCAAAGACGCCCGAAACGCAATATTTTGAGCCGGTGCGACCGATCAGTCCCGGACCGCGAGGTCGAACTGTGCCGATAATTCGAGCGCCTCAGGTCACGCCTTCGCCGAGCCCCATGGAGACTCCGAGCCCAGAAGTCGCGCAGGAGGAAAGTCCGGAGGAGAGGCCAACCCCAAGTCTACCCCCGGTGACAAGATCGACGGCGTCTCCTGTCCCGCAGACTCCAACGCCCGAAATCTCGATTCCTAGAAAGTCGGACATCGTCGAGTCGAAAGACTATCCGGAGGACGTTCGGAAAATGATCGACCTCGGATTCGATCTAACGAGACGCAATCTTAATTATAAGTACGCGTCCGCCGATCCTGCGAACGGCGGATTGGATTGTTCCGGCTTCATATCTTATGTGCTCACAAAATCCGGGGTTAACAACGTCCCCCGCGACGCGCGTGAGCAGTACGTGTGGGTGCGCAAAGCCGGAAACTTCCAGGCTGTGCTTGCTCAGAGTGACGACACATTCGAGCTCGATGCTTTGAAGCCCGGAGATCTTCTGTTCTGGGCGAACAAGTCCGGGGTGAGCCATGAACCGGAAATCGCTCAAACCATGATTTACATCGGCCGCGACAAAGCCACGAACCAACGGCTGATGATTGGCGCGAGCGAAGGCGGCACCTACAAAGGTGAGAAGAGGTCCGGCGTCGGAGTATTCGATTTCAAACTCGGAGCCGCAGAGCAAAAAGAGGACGAAGAAGCAACTTCGGCGTTTGTCGGTTACGGACGCTTTCCCGATTTGTCTGGTAACTAATCGCGCCCGTTGTCGGACGATTCATTTTCTTCATGATGCGCCGGGAGCGTCGCTGCCGGTGTCGATGTTTTCAACGACGGGCGCGATTTGCTCTGCCAGGCATGTTTACCAAACGCGATTGCGACCAAGAGGGTGACAATCACGATGACGATCCGCTGTTCGCGTTTCGTCAACTGGAAGATATCTCGCATTACACGGCGTATGGAACCGGATCTTTGACGCCGGCTTCGTCGAAACCTCTTTTTCGTAACCGGCAGGAATCGCATTCGCCGCAGGCGCGCCCGTTCGGTAACGGATCATAACAACTGTGTGTCAGTGATAGATCAACATTCAGCTCGACGGCTTTACGGACGATGTCGGCCTTCGACATTTTGATCAGCGGCGCATGGATCTGAAGTCGAGCGCCTTCGACGCCAACTTTGGTCGCGACGTTGGCGAGCGTCTCAAACAGCGCGATGAATTCGGGCCGACAATCGGGATAGCCGCTATAATCGATGGCGTTGGCGCCGATGAAAATGTGGCCGGCGGCGATCGTTTCCGCCCAGGCCAGCGCGTGCGCCAGGAAAATCGTGTTTCGCGCCGGAACGTAAGTTACCGGGATTCCGGTTCCGATTTCCTTGTCCGATCGCGATTTCGGAACATCGACATCGTCGGTGAGCGCCGATCCGCCAAAAATCTGGTTGTCGATTCTGACGATGAGATGTTTTTTCGCGCCGAGGGATTCGGCGACTTCTCTTGCGGCCTCGAGCTCGCGCTTATGGCGCTGTCCGTAATCGAATGAGAGCGCGTAGGTCTCGTAACTTTGCGAACGCGCAATCGCAAGGGTCGTGGCTGAATCAAGTCCGCCGCTGAGGAGAACAATCGCGTGCTTCACTCAAAAAACTCGAATTTCGAATATCGAAATTCGAAACAAATTCCAATTCCGAAGCACCCAAACTCCGAAAAGAAGAGGTGATAAAACCGTTTCGATCATTGAATTCTTGAATTTCGTGCTTGTTTCGACATTCGGATTTCGGATTTCGAATTTCGGGTCAAAGGGCTTTGATGTTCGGCCCGAACTCTGAGCGCGATTCCGCCGCGCGCGGAAAATTGTGCGATAATTATCGCTTCCCGAGGCGAACATGCTTTCACAAAATCGTCGAGGATGCGATTGGTGACGGCTTCGTTGAACGCCCGTTCGTTCCGATACGAAGCGAGATAAAACTTGAGCGATTTGCTTTCGACGCAAAGGAGGTCCGGCACATAATCGATCTCGATTCTAGCGAAATCGGGCTGGCCAGTTACCGGACAGAGGCAGGTGAAATCGTCGGTCTCAAAATGAATGTGATAGTTTCGACGCGCCGGGTTCGGAAAGGTCTCCAGACGCGCTTCCGACGGACTCGACGGCAACTTTGTTTCACTGCGACCCAAAAGAGTCAGGCTCGCGACTTTGGATTTTGCCCGCTTCATTGCTTGAACGTTCAACGTGTAACTGTGAACTTTCAAATCGAATGGCGGAACCAAATAACCAGCGCTCAAAAAAGGAAGACCGGACTGGCGTCATCGACCTGATCGCGCATGACGCAAAGACCGATGAAGCCGTGCTGGTCATGAACGAGGCGCAGCCGTGGAACGGCTCCGATGAACAACTGTTTGAACTGCAGGAACGGTTCAACGCCTATGTTTCATTTTTGCTCGACGGCGAATTCGCCGAGTGGGATCCGGAGCTGGCCAAGAAGCGCGCCCGAATTGAGATGCGCTGCGCCCACATGCCTGACGCGCGCGCGATTGATTTGCTAAGCCAAATTCGCGATCAACTTGAGCACCAGGAAATCGATCTGCAGGTGGTCGTTAGGGAAAAACTGTAGCGGCGGTCTATGACCGCCGATTTCACAAAACGTTCGGCGCTCACAGAGCGCCGCTACAACTTTAGTATTTCAGAAACGCCGTGACGGGAGTCGGCTTGAGCTTTTCGCGGCCGTGCAAGAAATCGAGCTCGATCAAGAACTGCGCCTCCAACAATTCGCCGCCGACTTTCTTGATAAGTGCAGCCGCCGCGGCAGACGTTCCCCCGGTCGCAAGCAAATCATCCACCAGCACAACCTTTTCGCCGGATTTCATTGCATCGATGTGCATTTCCATCTCGGCCTCTCCGTACTCGAGTGAGTATTTTGCGACCTCCGTCTTGTACGGAAGCTTGCCGCGTTTTCGAATCGGCACGAATCCGACCCCGAGTTCGTAAGCGACGGCGGAGCCGAACAAAAATCCGCGCGCGTCGATTCCAACGATCTTGTCGATCTTCTTGTTGCGACAACGTTCCAGGAACAGATCGATCGAAGCCCGAAAGAGGTTTTGATCGCTGAGAATGGGCGTGATGTCTTTGAAGACTATTCCTTTTTTCGGAAAATCGGGCACGTCTCGGACGCCGGCGCGCAGTTTTTCAAGGACGTCAGAATTCACGGACACGATGCTAGCGGGAGTGACTGGGAGGTCAATATTGACGCAACAGTTGGCACCGGTGTGGAAGAAATTGGTCACACCAGTATTGCCAAGAATCGGCCTCCCTCTAGAATAGAATGCTCCCGGTGGATCGATACCTTCTCATTGCCTCAACTGTCTGTTTTCTGGTGGCGATTGCGCACACTGTTCTTGAACTCCGCGACGGAGTTTTTCGGCCGATGCGGTTTAATTTCGTCGCCGTCGGCCTCGGGTTTATTTTTCAGACCGCCTTCCTGTATATGCGTGGGCACGCGATTGGTCGCTGTCCGATCACGAACTTGTTCGAGGTAATTATTTTTGTGGCCTGGTCGGTCGCGCTTTTCTACATGGTAGTTGGCCCGGCCTATCGACTTTCCCTTATGGGCGCGTTCACCGCACCACTGGTTGGCTTGCTTCAGCTCACGGCGTTGATTGCGCCGATCGATGATCTCTATCGGATGAAGTTACCCGCAAATTCATGGCTTGAATTTCACGCTTCGATTTCGCTGATCGCCTACGGAGCGTTCGCGTTGGCTTGCATCGCAGGGGTGATGTACCTCGTGCAGGAACGCCAAATCAAAACGCACCACATCCACTCAATCTTTTATCATCTGCCACCGCTGACGGACCTTTTTGCCGCCATCATCCGGTTGCTTTGGTGGGGCTTCGGGCTTTACACGCTGGGATTGGCTAGCGGCTTTTTTGTCGGCGAACCGTTGCCGTGGACGCAGATCGTTTGCGCGGTCGCCGTCTGGGTCCTTTATGGATTGATCTTGCAGGGACGCTATCTTCATTGGTTCGCTCCTAAGCGGGTGGCGGCGCTTTGTGTCGTCGGCTTCAGTGCAGCCTTGACGCTCCTTTGGGGAATTACTTTCACTGCCCAGACGCATACTCCATGAATCTCTTTTGCGTTGGACTGAGCCATCACAATGCCGACGTCGAAACACTCGAGCGTTTTGGCGGCAACACCGAGATCGATTGTCTCTTGCGACGTTCCGGGTGCGCCGAAGTGCTTTTGCTTACCACTTGCAATCGCGTCGAGGTTTATGGCGCGTCGGAATCGCGAGTTTCAACGCTCGATATCGCGCGGTGTCTTGATCGGAAGATCGACCCGCCTTCGTCAGGTGCCAGTCCGGCTCGGACCTACGGCGCGGCAAGCAGTCACATCTCGCCGGAGTCTGCGCCGTTTTATCGATACGAAGATGCGCAGTGTGTTCGGCATTTGTTCCGAGTCGCCTGCGGCATCGATTCCATGGTCGTTGGCGAAACTGAAATCCTCGGGCAAGCAAAGAAGGCCTACGAAGCTGCGCGCTCGAATGGAGCGGCCGGCCGATGTCTGCATCGATTATTTCAGCGCGCTTTCCGGGTGGCCAAACATGTTCGCACCCACACCGAGATTACGCGGGGCGCGGTTTCGGTTGGCTCGGTGGCAGTCGATCTCGCTCAAAGAATTTTCGGCAATCTTCGAAGCTGCAAAGTTCTGGTGCTTGGCGCCGGCGAAACCAGCGAGAAAACGGCGCGCGCACTGGTTTCGCGGGGTGTCACAGATCTTCGGGTGAGCAATCGGTCCGCGGAACGCGCTGAGAACCTCGCACAAGTGATCGCGGCTCGGGCAGTTCCGTTTCAGAGTTGGTTTGATCAATGTCGCGAAATCGACATTCTGGTTGCCTCGACCTCGTCTGAAGTGCCGTTGCTCTCGCGAAGCGAGCTCGAACCGTTGTTGCGAGAACGAATCGATCGTCCACTTTTCATCATCGACATTGCCGTTCCGCGGAACGTCGACGCGAACGTCGACGCACTCGATGGCGTTTATCTTTACGACATCGATTCGCTGCAATCGATTGCCGAACAATCGCTGGCAATGCGCCGAGAGCAGATTGCGGCGGCCGAGGAAATTATCGCGCAACACGTCACGGAATTTGATGAATCGATGACGCGAGGCCTCAAGCGCGCACCGCAAGGATCGGAACATCCATCGGTGGGCGAAAGTTCGCTGCGGCCGTCGGAATTATGAAAGGGAAGCTAGCAGCTTCCCCTACAGTGGCCGAACAGACGCGAAATCTGTAGGGGAACCTGCTAGGTTCCCGTCTCGAGTCATGAAGCGCCCACGCCGGATCAAAATTGTTATCGGCACCCGCGGAAGCAAACTGGCTTTGGCGCAAACGCAGCTGGTTGTGGACAGATTGCGGACACGGTGGGCGGGTCTGAATTTCGAAATCAAAGTTATCAAAACTCGCGGCGACGATTCAAAAACCGCAATTGAAGATGTTCGCGCGGGACGAAAGGGATTGTTTACAGGCGCGATTGAGCAGGCGCTAATTGGGAAGAAGATCGATCTGGCGGTGCACAGCGCGAAGGATTTGCCAAGTACGTTGGCGCCTGGAACCGAAATAGTCGCAGTTCTACCGCGAGCGGCGTTTGACGATGTGCTTGTCGCGACGAGTCCGTGTGATTTGGATTCGCTCCCTGGCGATGGAATCGTAGCCACTGGAAGTGTTCGACGAAAACATCAACTGCATTGGAAACGGCCGGATTTGGAGATTGTCGACCTTCGAGGCAACGTTCCGACTCGATTGCGCAAACTCGGCACTGGCCAGTGGCACGCGATCATTCTCGCCAGCGCAGGACTGGAACGCCTTGAACTGGGCTCGAGCGAGAAGGGGATCGATTTCGAAGGTGCGACATTTTCCACGACAATCCTGCCGCGCGAAGTTTTTGTGCCCGCCGGCGGGCAGGGCGTGATCGCAATGCAAATTCGACCTGACAACGAACAGCTGCGCGAAATGCTCGAAGCCATCAATGATTTCGACACGCGCCTGAGTTTGCGCGCGGAGCGCGAATTCTTGCGGTTGCTGCGCGCAGATTGCAATCAGCCGGTTGGCGTGCTGGCAACAGTCGAAGGCGCAACGATGAGGATTAGGGGACAAATTTTTGACCTTGAGGCAACAGTCCCTCGCCAGGGTTTCGTTGAAGGGCCCAGCGAGGATGCGGAAAAATTAGCCGCCCAATTACTTAAACAGATCAATGGAGACTAAGACCGACAAGAAGAGGAAAAACGCAGGAAAAGTTTATCTTGTCGGGGCCGGCCCGGGCGACCTCGGATTGGTCACGCTGCGGGCAAAGGAGTGCATCGAACAAGCGGACTTAATCGTTTACGATCATCTGGCAAATCCGGAGATGCTCGGATGGGCGCGCGAAGACGCTGAAATCATCTACGCCGGCAAGAGAGCGGGCGAGCACGCGTTGAATCAGGAGGAAATCAACAAGCTCATTGTCGAAAGAGCGCGCGAAGGAAAGAAAGTTGTGCGCCTCAAAGGCGGTGATCCGTTTGTTTTCGGTCGCGGCGCAGAAGAAGCCAAAGCGATCGTTGATGCCGGCATTGCGTTTGAAATTGTTCCCGGCATTACCTCGGCGATCGCGGGACCGGCCTACGCCGGGATTCCGGTCACTCATCGTGCCGAAAATTCGCATGTGACGTTTTTCACGGGACACGAGGATCCTTCTAAATTAGAGAGCGCCATTGATTACGCTGCGCTAGCCAGGTTGGGCGGCACGCAGGTGATGCTCATGGGCGTCGAGCGAATCGAGCCGATCACTCGCGAAATGCTGGCGAAAGGTGTCCGTTCTGACCTTCCGGTCGCGCTAGTGCGTTGGGCGACAACCGGCCGCCAGCAAACGCTGATCGGAACACTTGAAAACATTGCCCGACGGGTCGTCGAAGCGGAATTCGAAGCCCCCGCGGTTGCCGTTTTCGGGGACGTGGTCGCGTTGCGCAAAGATCTAAATTGGTATGAAGAGCGGCCACTCTCCGGAAAACGAATTGTCGTTACCCGGACACGGAAGCAGGCAGGGGCCTTGAGCAGCCAGCTCCGCGCGCTCGGCGCGGATGTGATCGAATTGCCGACCATCCGAATCGAACCGCCGACTGATTTGCGCGAATTCGGCGAACTCGTGCAGGACGCGCACGCCTACGACTGGATCATTTTTACGAGTCCGAACGGAGTCGGCGCGTTCTTTGAAATGTTTTTCAAGCTTTACGACGACGCACGGGAGATCGGCGGCGTGAAGATCGCCGCAATTGGACCGGCCACGGCCCAACGCGTGCGCGAGTTTCATTTACATGTCGATCTTCAACCGGAGGAGTCCGTGGCGGAGGCTGTGGTAAAGGAGTTTCAGAAGCAGGGCGGGGTGGAAAACCTGCGAATCTTCCTGGCTCGCGCGGAAAAGGCGCGGGACGTGCTACCCGAGGAGTTGTCGAGGCTGGGAGCGATTGTCGATGAAGCATTTGCATATCGGACGGTTCCGGAGACGCGTGATATTACCGGCGCGCGCCGCCGTTTTTTGGACGAGGGGGCCGATTTGATCACGTTTACGAGTTCATCGACGGTCGAAAATTTTCTCGCACTCGGGTTGCCGTGGCCGAAAGGAATGCAAGTCGCAAGCATCGGGCCGATTACGTCGAAAACTGCGCGCGACAGCGGGCTGAAGGTCGACATTGAAGCGCGGCGTCACGACATCGACGGATTAGTCGATGCGATTCGAAAATATTTTGGCTCGGATAAAACAGAGTGAGCAAAGCGATCCATACCGAAGAGGAATTTACAGCGGCAATGCAGCAGCTCAGTGCTGAAGCCGAGAAAACTCTGCCAATTTCGCCGATGATCCTCGACGATCCGCAGGCGGCGGAGAGTGCTGGCGTGGTCGGCAGGATCGAGACGTTAGAGAAATCGCTGATGAGTCAGTTCGAACGATTCGCCGGTGAAATCGACAAACAATTGGCGCTCATTCGCAATAGCGAAAGCGTGAACCAACAACTGTTCGACTCACTGCACGGTGAGTTGCTGAAATATCGCGACAATTTCCTGCACGAATCGCTCCAGAAACCGTTCATTCACGACTTGGTTTACCTTTACGACCATCTCAACGGATTGTACGAACAGCTTTCGAGTGCGGCCCAGGAAAAGGGCAAGCGCAGTCGGGTCTCCCAATGGCGAGACAATCTCGAGAACGCGATTCATTCGTTGGTTGAAATCCTTCACCGGTTTGATGTCCGCGAGATTGAGCCGCGGGAACGCGTCGACCGTGCCTTCCACCGCGTGATCAATTTCGAGCCGGCGGATTTTCCCGAAGAAGACGGTACTATCGTGATGCGGGTGAAGCGTGGATTCGTCTGGCGCGGAAAGCTGATTCGCCCCGAGGAAGTCATTGCGAAACGCTTCGGTTGACCCCTGACCGGACCCTTCTCGATCTAAGTCCTCTATTTGCGAAAATTCGGCCCATTCTGGGGCACGAAAACTGCACTAGGAACTGCTCGTCTAACCCAAGGCATTTGCCAATTTTCTCATGAGCACACGCAAAGTAGTCGGAATCGATCTTGGCACCACGTTTTCAGCCATCGCCCACATCGATAATTACGGTAAACCACAAATCATTCCGAACCCGGAAACGGAGCGAATCACCCCGTCAGTGATCTTCTTCGACGGGAACAACGTTATCGTTGGCACCGTGGCCAAGAACAACGCCGTCGCTGAACCGGAGAAAATTGTCGACTTCGTGAAGCGGGAAATGGGCAAGCCGAAGGATCAATTTCATCGCGAATTCGACGGGAAGGTTTATTCCGCGGAAGAACTGTCGGCGTTGATCATCAAAAAACTGAAAGCCGATGCGGAAAAATATCTCGAGCAACCAATCACCGATGCGGTCATCACTGTTCCAGCGTATTTCAACGATGCGGAGCGCACCGCCACCATTACTGCGGGTCAGCTGGCCGGCCTGAACGTTTTTCAGATCGTCAATGAGCCAACTGCCGCCGCGCTGGCCTACGGTCTCGATAAACTCGACGAGAACCAGACGGTTTTTGTTTTCGACCTCGGCGGCGGCACGTTCGACGTCACCATTATGCGCATCATCGATCACAAGATCGAAATGATTGCGACCAACGGCGACCATCGTCTTGGGGGAAAAGACTGGGATGACGTGATCGTGAACATGATCGCGGAGGAGTTTGATCGGCTCCATGGCGAGAATCCATTGCTCGATCTGCACAGCTATCAGGATCTTCACAATCGGGCGCTGTCGGCAAAAATTCAGCTCTCCAGCCGCAATAGCACAACGATCGTTTACCACCACGGTGGCAAAAGCGTGAAGCTGACGTTGACGCGTAAAGAGTTTGAGAAACGGACCCGTCATCTGGTCGAGAAGTGCAAGACCATCTGCGAAATGGTGATGCAGGAAGCGAAACTAAAGTGGGACAAAATCGACAAAGTGCTTTTGGCCGGTGGCATGACACGAATGCCAATGATCCGGGCAATGATCTCAAGCTTTTCTTCAGTGCCGCTGGTCGACCAGCTGAATCCGGACGAAGTGGTCGCGCGAGGCGCGGCTATTCAGGGCGTATTGTCGATGTTAAACGAGGAAGATGCTTCCGGTGAAAGAATTATCAGCGATGTGGTTCGTGAGAAATTTTCCGGCCTCGATGGTGGACTGATCGAAGTTACCGACATCACCTCTCATACCCTTGGCGTTGTGCTTTGGGATGAAAAACATCTTCACGAATACGTTTTCCCGATGATTCGCAAAATGACGCCTATTCCGGCGGTGATGAAGAACTCATTCGGCACCGCTGATGCGAACATGCAGCGCGCCGTCGTCAAGGTTGTGGAGGGAGAGAGCACCATCCCCGCGGAATGCACTCCGCTGGGCCTTTGCGATATTCAGCTCCCGCCTTATCTGCCAAAGGGTTCTCCGGTCAGACTCACCTATCAATACAACGCGAATCAGGTGTTGGAAGTTCAGGTCGAAGCCGCCGGGAACAATGCGCAGGTCACGATCGACCGGAACACTGGTTTGGCGCCCAAGGACATCGACAGCGCAGCCTCAAGCTTGCGCGAGCTCACGGTCACGTAGGCGATGACGAAGTGCGACATAAGCTTTCCGCTTCCGCTCCCTGATGACCCGCGAAAGTGGCAGGGATGGAATAATTACCGGTCGCCGAATTATTACGACCGGCTTTGCCTCGATCCGCACGCAAATCCGAGCAACGAGCTGATTGAAGAGCATTGCCGGGAGCTGATGCGGTGGTGGCAGAAGAAATTACCGCTCAAGACCCAGCCCAGCAATCCGTTGGCCCAGATGCTCTGGTCCGGTTTGGAAGAGTCGTCCCGTTTTCTGACCGAGGCGCGCCTGGAGCTCCTCGATCCGGAACGGCGCAAACTGCTCGATGAAGAAATGGCCGCGCAGCAGCACGAAGCCGCCATCGCTGAATTTCGAAAGTACCTCGAGTTTGCCCTCACCGGCGGCATTCTCAGTGTGGAAGAAGAGAAAAATCTCACGCGGTTTGGAAACGAACGCGCATTGAACAACGCGGAAATCGTCGGGCTCATCGAAGATGGTTTGCAAGAAAAGGGCGCCAAGCGCGCAACCCCTCCGTCACCGTCTGAGCATTTGGCACAGCTTCCTGTAAAATCCACCGCGGCTAATCCGCAGGAAGAATTTTTGCGCATGCTGCGCCTGAGCGATCTCGTCAGCATGAGCATGAGCGACGATCAGCGTGACACGTTCATCGATATGGCCGAAAACTTGGGACTCGATCCAGGCGAGGCCGAAGATCTGGTCGATCTTTATCTCGAAGAAGCGGACGAGAAAGAGTTCGCAGCGTTGCCGAAGCCAACGTCCAAGATTGAAATCAAAAGCGCGGCTCCGAAGCCGGTCCAGGAGAAGCCGTTGCCTGCCAAGTTCGAATACAACGCCGACTTGGAGCGCGCTCGCTATAACAATTTCACACACTCACTTGGCGGAACGATGATCTTTGTTCCGTCAGCCGAATTCACAATGGGAAGCGAGGCGGAGGACGCAACGCCAAACGAAGGGCCGAGCGCGCATGTCACGGTGAGCCGCTTTTACATCTCGCGTTATTTGATTACCAACGCGGACTACGAGCAATTCGACCGTGGTCACGCCTGCAAGCGCGCTCCCGGAGCGGGGGATAAACATCCAGTCGTTTACGTCAGCAGTTTGGACGCGATCAAGTTCTGCAATTGGCTGAGCACGCGCGAACGCCGCAAGTATCGATTACCGACCGAAGCCGAATGGGAATACGCCGCGAAAGGCCATGACGGCAGAAGGTTCCCCTGGGGAAACCAGGAGGACCGCGGTGACCTCGCAAACTTCGCGGACAAAAACACCGTTTTCGCCTGGAGCGATCATGAAATCGATTGCGGCTACGCTGAAAGTTCGCCAGTCGGTGCGTTTCCCCTCGGCGCCAGTCCGTTTGGAATCGAAGACATGTCCGGAAACGTCTGGGAATGGTGTCTCGATTATTATGAGCCTTATCGTCCGGGCCCCAAAATCAATCCGCGCGGGCCGACGATCGGCGCCAAGCGGGTGTATCGCGGCGGAAGTTGGAAGTCGCGCTTCAGCAGTTTGCGGACAACGGTGCGCGGTTCCAATGTTCCCAGTTTTTCCTGCAACGACTTGGGCTTTCGGATCGTTTGCGAGTGCGACTAGGCGATTGAGTTCGCAAAATTCTGCACCGTGCAGGGATCGAACCTGCGACCCAGTGATTAAGAGTCACTTGCTCTACCAGCTGAGCTAACGGTGCTGAAAAATTGCGTTTACCTAGGTAAATGTGAAGGGGGCGATAAATTTCTGCTGCCCAATTCGGTAGTTGAGTCGGTAGCTTAATTTTCATCGTCCCAACGCGTTCGCCTGATGAAAGATCCGAAATTACTCATCCCAGTACCGATGCACAACGCGGAAGTTGTATCTCCACCGGCCGCCAGCAGGACGACACGATTGGCACTTTGAAGTAGGGCGGTCGCGTCCCTGGTCAAACCAGCTAACTAGTGCCTGCGGCGGCGCTTTCTTGCATGACGCCGTCGACGACGCCGAGGAATGGTTCGACCTCGAAAGGCTTGGTTAAGTAATTTCGCGCGCCGAGAATGAGCAACCGCTCGATCTGACTTGGCGTTGCATCTCCACTCACCACGACGACAGGTATGCGCGCCGTGGCCGGATCTTTTTGTAACTGCTGGAGGCGATCCACGAGACCGCTCGCGAATGAGGATTTCGCGGCGTTGACGTCAATTGATGCGGGTGGAAGAGCGTCCAACGCAAGATCGACATCGAACCAGATCGATATCTATTGGCGTATGGCGAATGGCGGCGCGAGGATAGAAGACTACGCGTTTCTGAGCGACACTCAGACGGGCGCCCTGGTTAGTCGCGATGGTTGCGTGGACTGGCTCTGTTTTCCGCGTTTCGATTCCGGAGCGTGCTTCGCGTCTTTGTTAGGCAAGGCCGAAAACGGGCACTGGAGATTTTTCCCGCGCGAGAATATAGAAAGGATTCAGCGACGCTATCGCGACGACACGCTGATTCTGGAAACGGAAATCGAAACCGCCAGTGGCGCGGTGCGTCTGATCGATTTCATGCCGCCACGCGGAAAGAATCCGGACATCATCCGAATTGTCGAGGGGATGCGGGGCGAGGTTGCATTGCAAATGGAGCTGATCATTCGCTTCGACTACGGCCACATCGTCCCGTGGGTGCGTAAACGGCACGGCGGACTGGAGGCAATTGCAGGCCCGGATGGTTTGATTTTGCGGACACCGATCCAAACGCAGGGCAAAGATCTGACTACGGTTGCGGAATTCACGGTTAAGAAAGGCGAGCGGATTCCGTTCGTTCTCACCTGGTTCGAATCGCATCAGGAACCCCCAAAGCCGGTCACTGCCGAGCATGCGTTGGGCGATACGGAGCAATTTTGGACGCGCTGGTCCAAGCAATGCCATCGAGAGACTTCGTGGGACGACGCCGTGACACGCTCCCTCGTTGTCCTTAAAGGACTAACTTATGCGCCAACCGGTGGCCTGGTCGCGGCGTTGACGACTTCGTTGCCGGAAAAAATCGGAGGAGTGCGCAATTGGGATTATCGTTACTGCTGGCTGCGGGATGCGACCTTCACGCTGATCGCTTTCATGAACGCAGGTTACAAGGAGGAGGCCACGCAGTGGCGGGAATGGCTCCTTCGCGCGATCGCCGGCGAACCTTCGCAAATGCAAATCATGTACGGCGTGCACGGCGAACGGCGTCTGAAGGAATTTGAACTGCCCTGGCTCGCCGGATACGAAAATTCCAAGCCTGTCCGAATTGGTAACGCCGCTTCGGAGCAGTTTCAGATCGACGTTTATGGCGAGGTGCTGGCCGCGATGTATCGAGCGCAGGTCGCGGGTATCCAAAACGACGAAGCCGACTGGGCATTGCAGGAAGGACTTATGAAATTCCTGGAGACCAATTGGCAAAAAGCTGATCACGGAATCTGGGAAGTCCGCGGCGAACCAAGAAACTTTACCCACTCAAAAATGATGGCCTGGCTCGCCTTCGACTGCGCGATTAAGCTGGCAGAGGCCTGCAACTGCGGAGTCGGCGAAAACCTCGACCGCTGGCGAAAAGTCCGCGATCAGATCCATCGTGAAGTTTGCGAACGCGGCTACAACTCCACCAAGAACGCGTTCACGCAATATTATGGAAGCGAACCGTTGGACGCGAGTTTGTTGATCATGCCGTTGATCGGTTTTTTGCCGGCCAAGGATCCGCGGGTGATCGGCACCGTTGAAGCAATTCAGCGCGAGCTCGTGCAGGACGGTTTCGTTCTCCGATATCGGCCCGAACGGGAGAATATTGATGGATTGCCTGGCAGTGAAGGTGTTTTCATTCCGTGCTCCTTCTGGCTGGCTGACTGTTTGCATCTCATCGGAAGGAAAAAAGAGGCGCGCGAATTGTTCGAGCGCCTGCTCGACCTGAGAAATGATCTCGGTTTGCTGTCTGAGGAATACAGCCCGGCATCGAAACGACTGCTGGGAAACTTCCCGCAGGCTTTCTCACATGTCTCGTTAGTGAATGCCGCGCTCCTGTTGAGCGATCAACATCCGTCGATCAACGGTTAGGCTAAGCCCACTCGGAGCGGACTGGTCGAGAAATTGTTCTTTCGCGTTTTCGCGACGGCAAATTTGGATCGAGAAAACCGAGAGCGTGCGGCGGCTTGATGACACGCACAGCGGCGATCCGTTGCTATTTCGGGATCTGGTCCCGGAACGAGGAGAATTACGCCTGGGTATGGCGCGCGTAATGCCGACCAACCCGTTTGGGCAAAAGACGTTTCCGGCCACGCTGACGGCGGCGGGCGAGGGTGGCGCGTCCGCCCTTCGTTCGCATGCGAGCACGAAAACCATGCTGGCGCTTGCGAGTTCTTTTCGAAGGTTGATAAGTACGTTTCATAAGGCCGGAAGTTTCTCTCGGCGCGAATTGAGAGCGGTTACCTTAGGATGGAGCAGGGGATTGTCAATGCGACCGGGCGTCGGATTTCGATCCGAATCACCAGTTGCAAGTGGCTCCAATTTCTGGAATAAGCATGCAAAGCACACTTACGGTGAGCGAGAAAGTCGTCATTGAGCCGGCTACCGAGGCAGATTTGGATGAGTTGTCCGAGATGCTCGGCGCACTCTTCTCGCAGGAGAGCGATTTTCGCCCGGACAAGGACAAGCAACTCCGAGGTTTGCGATTAATTTTTGAACAACCGAGCCGGGGACGCGTTTTTGTGTTGCGCCGGGACGGCATGATCGTCGGCATGATCAACCTGCTCTTCACCATCAGCACGGCGGAGGGCGGTTTCGTGATGCTGCTCGAAGACCTGGTCGTCCATAAACAACATCAGGGCCACGGTTACGGCGCGATGCTGCTCAAGCATGCAATCGATTTCGCGCGCCAGAAGAATTTCCTTCGCATCACCCTTCTAACCGATCGCCCCGAAAACCAAGCCCAGGAGTTTTTCCGGCGACACGGCTTCCACGAGTCCTCGATGATTCCGATGCGCCTCTTGGTCACTCCCGAGGCGGACCAATTGCAGTCGAATTTGTAACTCGTCGATTAGTGAAAAATGCGATGAATCGCGCGCCGCAATCGATTGAAGCCGGTACTAATCGGGTTCACGGGCTGCTCCCGACGGCGTCGATGAGCCTCCTCATCATCTTTTACCACCAAAACGAGAAGCAACTGACCGTTGCCAACTTGCGGCCCTTTGATCACTAACGGGCTGCTCTTGCTGAGGTTCGCGTCCGTTTCCAGCAGAACATCTTTCTCTTTATAGAGTTTGAGATTCAAACTGTAACCCGCGTCATTTTCGCCGCGCGCATCGCACTGCAACGAAAAATATTTGCTGGAAGCAAGCCAATCTTCCTCTCCGGTTTTCAGTGTCTTGCTCGATTGGCCGATGACCTCGAACTGGTTGTAACCGAACAAATCCTTCAGTGTTTGCTCGAACTTGGTCAGCTCGGGTGGAATCGCCGCCGGTTGCGGAACATTCTCCGCGATCACCAGTCCGCTCCAAACCGCGTGCGCGGCGTCAGCGGACACCAAGCCCACTGCCAACATCACCACGGCGGCGATAAGCAGGGGCCTCAGCATTTGGGTGGATCTATTTCGCTGCGTAGTCGGCTGGGAGGGTTTGCAATCCCTCGGTCCACAGCACCGTTACTTTGTTGTCGTTCTTAAGTTCGAAAATCGAAATGGTAGCGTTCGGGTTTGCCGCCGGATCAACTTTCGAGTTCAAAATCTGCGTCAGATATTCTGATTGCTCGCCGGGCTGATGCTGGCGCATGATTGCCACCGCGCAAATAAAGAACAGCGCCAGCGCAGTTGCGCCCGACCAAACCAATCGCGGCACGGTCCACCAGGCCGATCTAACGCCGCCGCCCGAACCCTGTGTTTCGTGCGTGATACGTTCGCGAAGTTGGTGACTAAAAAAATCCTCATTGCTCAGGGCCTGGGCTCCAAGTTCCTTCTTCAAAAACAGGCCGAGGCTTTGCGCGTCGCGCTTCTCGGCCTCGGCCGCCGCCAAATCCGGCAGCGACGATTCGAATTCAACCAGTTCTCTGCCGCTCAATTGGCCATCGAGCCAGGCAGTCCATTTTTCTTCAAACGTTTTCATACACGTCCCTCAGGGTATTTTGCAATTTCTTGCGGGCATAAAACAGGCGCGACATCACCGTGCCGATGGAGCAACCAAGGCTCTCGGCAATCTCGTGATATTGCATCTCTTCAATTTCTTTCATCAAAATTACCGCGCGATGTTCGGGCGAAAGTTGCGCGATTGCCTGATCGATCCGGGCCCGGATTTCGCCTCGCTCCATTCGCTGGTGCGGAAGCGGGTCCGCTTTTGGAACGGTTTTCGATGCGGGCTCGATATCCTTGAGTTGAATCGAATCGTCAAACTCCGCACCGCCGGCCTTGATCTGCCGTTTTCGCAGCCAGTCAATCGTCACGTTCATCACGATGCGATAAATCCAGGTGTAAAAGGATGACTTGCCACGAAAACGTCCGATCGACTTCCACGCTTTGACAAAGCTGTCCTGCGCCAGGTCCCAGGCATCCTGCTCGTTATGGACCATGTTATAAATCATAGCGAAAACCCTTGTTCGGTAGCGGGTCACCAGCTGGTCGAATGCCTCGGATTCACCGGCCTGGCATCGTTTGACCAGGTCCAGTTCCGACACATCGGCTTGGGCCGGAGTCGTTTCCGTTTGCATATTTGGACGGAACTGGCGCCTATTTCATTCAACTCCGGTAACCTTCGGAGCCGAAGCGGCGACGCCATTCGCCGCGGTATTCGCCCATGAGGGTGATAATGCCATCGCGCACCTGAAAAAGTCGTTGCTGCAAAACGGAATACTGCGGGGCCGCGATTAGCTTCTCGGACAACAGTTTAGCCGCCGAATCCAGCGATATCGTGATGGCTTTAAGCGCACGCTTTAGGTAAGCGATCGTCATTCCGAGCTCGTCGATGTCGTCGTCGCTCAGGGCCGCGGCCAGTTTCGCGCTGGCCAGCGCGGCGTGCGTCGCCAGTTTGATTGCCACCGGCTCATTTTGCAGCGCTGCATTTTGATCGAACAACTTGTCGATCCAAATCGTTAACCCGAAGGCCGCACGATAAAGGACATGGTCCTCGAACGTTTCGCCGGGCTTGTCGGCTTCCACCGTAGCTTCGTCATCTTCCGATCGCCAATCTTCGTCGAGAAGCGCGTCGACTTCGGCGCTCCAATCATCGGCCCCGGAGGTCGTGGTCCATCCCATCTCACGCGCGATGATTTCGTCCCGGTTCGGGTCGTCGATATACTTCTCGAGCAGATCCATGTATTTCTCGGTTCGCTGGTCTTGCTGCTGAAGGAACCGTTCCCAATCGTACTCGTCCCAAATGCCGTCCCGTTCCCGATCGAAGTCGGACATGTCGGAACTAAAAGCCAGCTTGGCGCGGCGCGCAAAAGATTTCCCGCGACTTACGAATTCGTAGATTGCAGTTCCCGTTTCGTTTGCAGGCGCAATTGTCCGCAAGCTGCGTCGATATCGTGTCCTTTTTCCCGCCGAAGTGTGGCGGCCACGTCGCTCTGGCGAAGGATCGAGAGAAAGCGTTCCTGTTGTTCGGGAGAGGGTCGTGACCATGGCAGTCCTTGAACGGTGTTGTAGGGGATTAAATTTACTTTTGCTCCGAGGCGCCGCGCTATCCGGCCCAGTCGCCGCGCTTGATCGGGCGAATCATTGACGTTCTCGATCAAAATGTATTCAAACGTCAGCCGTTGTTTCTTGTGTTTGGCGTAGTAATCGCAGGCCGTCAGCAGCGTTTCGAGGTTGTAACGACGATTAACCGGCATGATTTGGTTGCGCACTTCGTCAGTGGCCCCGTGCAAGGAAATGGCGAGGCGGATTTGAAGTTGCTCGTCGGCCAATTTGCGGATTTGCGGCGCCAAACCGCTGGTGGAAACGGTGATATGGCGGGCGCCGATCCCGAGTCCCCATGGCGCGTTGATGATCCGGATCGCGCGCATCACGTTCTCAAAATTCGCCAGCGGCTCGCCCATTCCCATGAACACGATGTTGTCGATCTTCTCCCCGGTTTCGCGCTCGATCGCGATGATTTGGTCGACAATTTCGTGCGGCTGCAAATTTCGAGAGAAGCCTTCCAGGCCGCTCGCGCAAAATTTGCAGCCGTAGGCGCACCCGACCTGCGTCGAAACGCAAATCGTTCGCCGGTCGGATCGCGATCCATAAAGCGCCGGCGAGGCCGGGATCAAAACCGTTTCGATCAAGCTTTCGTCGGTGAACCGAAACAGAAATTTGCGCGTGGTGTCGCGCGAACCCAGCATCCGGACGACCTCTATTTTGCCGAAGCCAAGCTGCTCGCCGAGTCGGGCGCGGAAATCGCGCGGCAGGTCGGTCATTTCGTCGAATGATTGGACACGCTTTTGATAGAGCCAATCGGCGATTTGTCGCGCCCGATATTGGGGCTCGCCGAGCTCGGCGACGGCTTTCTCGATTTCGCCGAATTGAAGAGACTTGATATCGGTTTTTGCGTCCCGGGCCACTTCAGAAGTTACGAGAGCAGCGCCTTGCCAGCAATGGGCGATGGCCGTGTGATTTTTGTGGAGAAACCTCGCGAGCTGATTAGGTTTTCGCCTCGTCGATGAAATATATCTCGATCCTAGCTATTCTTATTGCCGCCGTCTGCGTATTGAACGGTTGCGCTTCCACGGACACAGCTTCTTCTTCCTCAACTGGGGAAAAGGTGCCCGGCGAAACAAAAAGCACCGAAGAAAGCCGGCTTCAGCCCGGCGCCGGCGCCGGTCCGAACGCGAGCGTGAAGTGGTGATTTGCCAGCCCGGCTGATCATTTGAATCGCGGGAATGGCAAGACCGCAAACGCCGCTCACGCTGGGTTGGGAAGCCGCCCGCGCGAATGCGAAGCCCGCGCTCATCATTCAAGCGGTGATGCTGGCGTTGGCCATCGCTTATTACACGAATGCGGCGATTGCGGACGCGCTTGGCAATTTTGCCGAATTCAAACGCGCGCACGGATTGCCATTCGTTATCCTGGCGTCGGTTGCCGCAGGCGCGCTCATTCCGGAAATGTTCTTGATTCTGTTTTTCCAGCGCGGCCGGCCGAATTTGGGAAATCTTCGCAATCTCGCTTTCACGATCCCGGTCTGGGGATTTGATGGATCACTGGTGGATCTTCTCTACCGCGCGGAAGCGCATTGGCTCGGCGATGTCGCCACGTTTCCGGTCGTGCTGGCCAAGATCTGCATCGACCAGTTTGGCTACAACGTCTTCTTTGCGGCACCGTTTGGCGTCTTGACCTACGAATGGAAGAACAACGGGATCTCATTGAGACCGGTGCGCGATCTGTTCACCTGGCGGCATTATCGGGACAAGATCATTCCGACGCTGCTGGCGACGTGGGCGGTGTGGATCCCATTGATGGCAATCATCTACTCTCTGCCGCTCGCGCTTCAATTTCCGCTGTTTGCACTTGCGCTTTCCTTCTGGGTGTTGCTTCTCACTTACATGACGAATCGCTTCGCCGGAAAGGTCGAAGCCGACGCTCCAATGGCGCTGGCGACGGCAAAACTGTAGCGGCGGTCTATGACCGCCGGATTGAACTGGATTCGGCGCTCGCAGAGCGCCGCTACAGAAGAAAATGTTCCAGCGCTTCGTGGACTCCCGCGCCGTGCTGCCGTTTGGCGACGTAACCGCCGGCATCGCGCACTGCCATTTTCACTTCTTCGATTGCGTTCGCTGGACATGACGGCATCGCGGCGACCTCTCCGTTCAGCATCGAGATGTCGTTGTGATGATCGCCTGCGGCGAAAATATTTTCGCGCGGAATGTTAATTAAACGTGCGAGCTCAGCCAACGCTGTGCCTTTGTGATAATCGGCGTGACAGAACCGGAGATAGATGGTGTTACGTTGATAATGAAACTTCGACTCCGGCTCGCGCGCCTGCTCGATGAAGTCGACAATGCGATCCATCTCTTCCTCGTTTGCCGCGCGCAAACCTTCGAGTCCTTCGCTGTGATAAAGCAGCTGCGCTTTGGTTTGTTGGGTCACGAAATCGACCACCTCGGCCAGGGTGGATTGCGCGGAGGAGAACAACTCCGCGTGATCGCGCGCACAGCGTTCGTTCCAATCGCCAAACGGTTCCCATTTCTCGCCGTTTGCTCCCGGGCGGAAGACTTCGCGTTCGGTCGTGAGAATAAAATCAGGGTGAATCGGAAATTCGAAATCGGTCAGACCGGACTCGAGCAAATCGACCGAGCGCCCGGTGTTGATGGCCCAGACGGCGCCGGCTTCCTGGAGCTCACGAATTAATTCCACGCAGTCGCGATCCAAAACCGGCTCGCTCACCCGCGACACCAGAGTGCCATCGAAATCGGTGCTGAGAAGCCGGATTTTCATGCTTGCCACGCCGTAGCCTCCATGTCGCGCCGTATTCTTACGGAGGCGGATGGCGAAGGCGGGTTATCTTTATGTTGTCGAGCTTGAGAGCGAGAGCAAGAGTAAGAGAAGGAGTAAGAGTTTGAGATGAAATCGGCCTACGAACTGGCAATGGAACGGTTGGCGAAGGGTGAGCCGATCGTCACCCTGACCGACGACCAGAAAAAGCAGCTGGCCGAGATCGATTCCCAATTCAAAGCGCGGATCGCCGAGAAGGAATTGTTTCTCAAAGGCGAGATCGCCAAGGCGCAATCGAGTGGAAAAATCGAAGAAATCGAATCGCTCGAGAAACAATTACGAACCGAAATTCGCCGGTTGCAGGAAGACTGCGAAACGAAGAAGGAAAAATTGCGCGCGAGCTTTGCAGGTAGGGGCGATTGACCTCAATCGCCCGTCGCTACTTCATCTCAACTACTCAACGCCTCAACATCTCAACGGGCGCTTCGCGCCCTTGGTCGTTGGCTTCATCGATTGGTTAGGGCGAAGGACTTGACTGTCGCGCACGAACCACCAACCAAATCTTGCGCGCGATGAATAGCGCGACCAGACTCAGGATAAGCTGTCCCAATTCCAGACAGATAAATTGCGCCGAGCCATACCGCGACGCCAATGATGGCGAAAACTAAGCCTGCGTACATCCAGAATCCCGAAAGGATGAGTACCTGGAACGAAGACAAATCGAGCCACGGGGCGTATTTCGGAAGTTCTGCAAACGGACTATAAACGTAACCGAGTACCGGAATGCTAACGACAAGGTGAATCGTGCGAAGGATCGCGCGTTTGGTGGCATTACTGATCATGTAATCCCTTTCCCTTGAGAATTTGCGGCATGCATTTTTCCACCCTCGATTCCCGAGTTTTGGATTGTTTGGCTCCAGAAAAATAAAGGAGGTATCCTCGTTGCCGTCCGGGGGTCAATGCAGCAAAAGCCTTTTTGAAGGAAAGGTCTTCATCGAATCTATTTTGAAGTTCTTCCGGAACTTTAAATTCTGAAGTCTTCTTATAAGTCACTTTCAAGCCGGCTTTTTCCACTTGAACGGCTTCACGAACATAAGCCTTTAAGATGGGTGCCATCTCAACGATTTCCTGCACACTGGTGAACCGAATCTGGCGCGCCGCCTGCATATTCTCGGTTTGTTGAATGAGGATACCCTTGGGATCTTTGAGCAAGGCGCCTTTGCAAAACAGAAGCGCACAGTAGTCCTTGAATCCGTGTATGATAACCACGTTGCTTTCCTGCCTGCCCGCCGCGGTGGGAAACGTGTAACAGGGTTTACCCCACTTCAGTTCTTCGGTCAGTCCACAGCCAAGAACAATCTTTCTCAACTCCTTCGATTGTGCCTGCCACTTCTTGTCTCTTCTT
>CAWFFA010000016.1:207500-272635 GCA_963814965.1 uncultured Verrucomicrobiae bacterium | reverse complement strand
GACACGTGACCTCTGGTTTAAATACCCTTAGGGAAAGCGCATTCCTGCTGTAGATTGATTGTGTCCGATCGATCTGCCGTCGGGCCACTTTTTCTCGCGATCGGAGACTCATATGGAAACCCTGACACTTTCTCAGAACAACTCCCTTTACTTCGCTCATGCTCATTGCGAAACGGCCCGGCGCCGCGCTGCCCTTTTTCGGAAATTTGCTGCCGCGGCCAGACTGCAGCCGCCAGATAGCGGGCGACGGACTTTTGCCGACTCCCACGTCTCGAGGAAGTTTCATCCCGACAACGGCCGCTAACTTGCTAGTTAATGAACAGTCACGTTCAAATGTCAGACCAAAAGGCCAAATCGGGTTTACTGCTCCGCCATCGCAACAAAGTTGTCGGATTTATTATCGCTGAGGCTATAGCAATCGGCCTTCTGCTAGTCACCGGCGCAGTTGCTCTATCACTCAAACCGGCTGATCCCACTCTCGCCTGGTCGATCAACATCGCGACGATCGCCGCCGCCGCGGCCGTGGCGCTTATCCCGATCATCTATTTCGCGATCGCGCCTGTCCTTCCGCTAGACAACCGCTGATCTGTAAAATGCACCAGATTCAGTTTCGGCAAATCTTGCGCGACGCGGAAATCGCTATGTCACGCGTCCCGCACACTCCATTCAGTTTTCCGTTTTAATTCTTCAACGTCTCAACCGCTCAACTAGTCCGGAAACCGTTTGCTTACCCGCGGGCATGGTGTATCCAGGTAGTTGATTACGTCACTCGACGTTTCAACGCATCTTTAGCCTGAAAGTTGCAGCGGCTCGACCTTCGCTGAGACAACGCCTAACGCGATCTCCAGGTCATAACCGGGGCCTCGAGTCAGCCTGCGCGAACTCTTTCTTGGAGCACCGCACGAAGACTCTCGTCTCCACCCGGCCTGGGTCCGAACCAGTAAACAGAAAGAAAATGAAATGAAGTTCACCAAAACATTTAGTGCAGCGATCATCATCGCCGCGACCGCGGGCGCAGTTAGCATTTGCTCCGCGCAAAATTCAGCGTCCGCTGCGGTCACGACCGCCAGCCAAAGCACCGCGCCCTATACCGAAGGTGCCGTCTGGCAGATCACAATGGTCAAAACCAAGCCTGGGATGGGGGACGATTATCTCAAAGCTCTGGCCAAGATATTCAAGACCACCAATGACGAAGCAAAGAAGCAAGGCATCATCACCGATTACAAAATCCTGATCGGTGACTCATCGACACCGCAGGATTACGATATCCTGCTGATGATCCAATACCCGAACATGGCGGCATTGGACAACTTGCGCGATAAAACCGATCCGATTGCCGGCAAAATGATCGGCAACGACGATCAACAGCGTCAAATGGCGGTCAAGCGTTTGGAAATCCGCGACATCATGGGCGACAAGACCATGCGCGAAGTTACGCTGAAATAATTTCCCTCTACCGGTGGTGCTGCCTTCTCGAAACCCGGGAAGGCGGCGCTACGCGCTGCTCGAAGGCAGAAGGAAGAATGTAGAATGCAGAAACAAAGTCTGAACTTCTTAATTTTTAATTCCTACTTTTTCCTTTCTTCTCACTCCTCGCCCCTCGCTCCCTGCTCCTAGCTCTTCGCTTCGCTCCTATGTCATTACAATCCTGTCCCACCTGTGGCTACGCGCTTTCCGTCCTTGATCATCATTGCCGTCATTGTTCTGTCCCACTGAGCGTGTTCCCATCGTCCCGGCTCTTTGATGCGAAACACCTGTCGGCGATGATCGCGGCCGTGCTGGTGCTGAGCGCTGTCGCTTACTTGATATTCTTCCGCTGACTCCGAGCTCCCCGCTCTTCGCCCTTACCGCTTCGATCTGGTCACTGATCACTGGTCACTGGTCACACTTTGATCCGCCACGTTGACTTTGCGGATTGCAAGACGAGCCTTTCCCATCATGGGTGACAAATCTCCGAAAGCGAATCAGAAGCACAAGGCACAGCAAAAGGCGAAATCCAACAGCGCGGCTCAGAAGAAAGAGCAACAGGCCGCAGCCAAGGCGGCGCCGAGAAAGAAGTAGGCGGCGCGAAGTTTGGCCAGCTTTTAGCGTTTTCCGGTTTTAGTTTTCCGCTCAGCGATGCTGCTCTGCAGCAAACCAAATCCTGGGAACAACATGCGCGCACTAGCGGGAGCGTAACCGCTCAACAACTCACCCGCTCCGCTTTCAGCATTTCAGTTTTCAGCTTTTGCTTTCCGATCTCCCCGCTCCGTGCTCCACGCTCTTCGCCCTTACCGCTTACCGCTTCGTCCTTTCCTCGCTCTCTCGGTTTTCACCAAAACCGAGTCGCCGGCTTCCTAGCCTCACTCGCGTCTTCGCAACTCGGCGGCTCCCGCCGTAAAGTTCGCTCCCGCGAACCGCGCTCAGTGCTCCTTCGGGCAAGCCAGGACCACCGTGCAAATCTGGACAGTTGTAGAAGGATTTGGGATTGGAAGTGAGTTCCGCCAGACATGCTGCGCGGCTGATAGTATTCGAGATCATAAAATTCCTTTTCGTTGGTTGAAATAGCTCCAGTCTCGCATGGGGCCGGGAGCCATCGTCGCGAGATGCATGAGCTGCGTCCTCTCTTCGGGCTGACTCGTGGCTCCAGTTGTTGGATCTGGAAATCGCGTAAAGCGGTGTCCCAACGAACATTCAGCCTCACGGCCAACTCAGCCGGCCAAAGATGCGATGAAACGTCGAGTGACGTAACTACCGCTACCTTACCAGCATCACATCACCGCGTCCAATCGAGCTGGGAGCCGGGAGATAGGAGAAGAGGAAACTTAGAACAGAAAAGCCGCCGCCGGACGGATTCGCCGTGGCGACTGTCTCCGATTTTCTACTTCCTAATTTCTACTTCTTACTTTTCTACCGCCCTCTGCCTTGGATCAGGTTAACGATTATGACAATGACCGCAATCACGAGGAGGAGATGGATTAGACCGCCGCCGACGTGGCCGAGGAAGCCAAGAAGCCAAAGCACGAGCAGAATAACAACGATAGTCCAGAGCATGATGTTCCTTTCGATTGAATTGGCCGCTATTGCGACACAACATCGTGATTCGATCAAGCAAAAGATCGACATCTGCGCTCCCCTCATTATTCAGTGATCAGTGATCAGTGGTCAGTGGTCAGATGTCGGCTTTCCGCTTCGCCCTTGCCGCTTCGCTCACTCGCTCTGCGCTCTCGCCCTTACCGCTTGCCGCTTCGCCCGTCGCTCCGGGCTCCCCGCTCCCCGCTCCTAGCTTCTTCGCCCCTCGCCCCTTGGTTTTCACCAAACCGAGTCGCCGTCGCCGCGCGATATAATCGTAATATGAAAAGGAAAGTTTTAATAATGTTGAGCGCTCTGATGGCGGCAGGTCTGCTGATTAATCCGAGCGCTAGAGCAATCAGTCTTAACATCGACGTTGGCGATCGACCGTATTACGAAGGTGCCAGCTATTGGGACGGCGGATACGAATGGGTATGGATACCTGGCCATCGCGAGCACGACCGCTGGGTTCATGGGCGCTACGAGCGTCATGGCGAATTTCGCCGTGAACATGAGCACGAGCACCACCACCACGACCGCGATCACGACGGCGACCGCCATTAATATTTAGGCGACGAGGATTCGCGCCCGCGTTCCGGGCGCGCGTCCGCGCCGCTTTGCTCTTCCTCGGTCTTCACCAAAACCGAGTCGCCGTCTTACGCTCCCGCTAGTTCACGCAGGATGTTCCCTTAATATAGAGCTGCCGCAGAGCGGCGTGATTTCCCTAGACCGGTTCGCAAAAGCGCACGGCCTCCCGACTTAAAGTTGTATCTCGGTCGGTGCCCCCGACTCTCGACCGTTACCCTCACGGCACAGCCGGCCATGTCGCGATTCCCAATCGCTCCATTCGCGCCCTGCGAACCGCGCTCCCTGCTCCCGCTTCGATTGATGCGACCCCGGTTGTTTTTCTCGTAGTTAGGCTTTTGTAGGGTCGAGGGCTCGCCATTCGCTCAGTGGCCTGAACGAAAAATCCGGTCGTGGGCTGGCGCTTAACTCGGCAATGAACTCGAGCAAATGCTCATCAGGGTCTCTGAAAAATACAGATGCCGCCGGCATCCAGCCATGAACAATGGGCTCCGTCATCGGTCCTTGAATCGGAGCGCGAGGTGGGTGCATCGCCTCGATTCCACGTTCATGCAGCCAGGGCACGATGTTATCAACGCGCTCTTCAGCTACGCGGAAGGCGATGTGATACTCCTCCTGGGTCCGATGAACTATTGTTTCAACGCGAAAGAGGCCAAGCATCCAACGTTGCCGCGCCTCAGTGTAAAGCAACAGGGCGCCCGACCCGTCGCTACGTGCAAAGCCGACTTCGAATCCAAGTTTGCCGACGTAAAACTCAATTGAGCGATTTAAGTCAGTCACCGGCAGGTGGACTTCGTACAATCCGCCATGGAGATGAGGTATTGGCATGACCGGCATTTGAAAATTCTGAACCAAACGCGCGGTTGTATCAGTGCCCGGCTTTTGTTTGCAGCCAAGTATAATAAAGAAGCCTCAACACTGCGTACATGAACGTAAACGTTGCGACTTTTTGTGCCCAGGCCGCCCATACAACTATTGAAATGTTCGCCACTGATGGCGGCCGCCCTTCCAGATTCGTGCCTTCGCCGGAACCAAGAGCAATCAGAAAGAAAAACAAACTTAATCCGGTCAGGGCAAATGGTATTCCGAAGAGGACCGGATGAATGTTCGCAGCGGTCGAAAGCTCGAAGAAAGCCCGTCGCTGTGCCGGGGTCGACTGAAACAGAACGAAGGCTAGAACGGCGCCGTATACCGTCATGAAGTAAGACATGTAGGTTCGCGCTCTCGTGGACGACTCCAACATGTCTTTGGCCGATCGATCACGAGCCGTTTCTTCGACAACTAACCAACCCGCATCCCAAATTGTGAACAGAGCCAACGCTGCGAAAAGCCAGATGTGTCCACCGTTAACGATACCCAAGATCAGGAAAGTCGTCGTCAACACGTAGGCACCCAGAACCCACGCGTCAGTGTAGATGCGTGTCATAACTTGCAGCTGGAGAAAATCCGGCACAGCGCCGCTTGAGGAACAACCTCACCCAAAGCGACGGCTAAAGACAGAATGGGGGACTTCATGGCGACAGCGGTATAACAAACTCCCGATGCCGATGCAGCAAAAAAACGGCGGGAATCCCAATCCCGTCGACTCAACGTCTCAACAGCTCACCGATTCAACGTTGCGTTGGTCGCAAATGTTCAATGTTTAGATACGACCCCAGAGAACCCACACGCTCGCGCCCTGCGAACCGCGCTCCCTGCTCTATTTTGGATTTCCAATCTGAGACAACGTGGCGCTCGTCGGTTAGCGCCTTACCGAGATCGAGTTACAACCACGCAACTTTTGCATGAAACCGCTTGCAGCTTTTGAGATGTCGATCTTGTATGAATGATGAAAGAGACAACACCGACGCGGATTAAGATCCGTCGTTTTATCACCGATCGTTACGCTTACCGAACTCAGCCGGATTTTTTGCCTGAGCTGGTCGCTTTTGTAGTGGTTCTAGTCGTGGTTTCCTGGCCGGTGTTCCTGCTAGCCAGCGCATTCGCCGGAACATTGAAATAAAACTTCATTCGATCCGAATGAAGTCCTTATGAGTTTATTGATTCTATTCCACTACTTCGCGCTGCGGGCCCTCGACGATTAAACAAAACATCGATAACAAAGGCCGCGCGGCGCGGGGAGGCATCGCGGTCGCATTTTTGCTGGCTGGCGCGTGCCTGATCTCGGAGTCACGCCTGCTCGCGGCGATCTTTATTCTGATCGGGCTCTTCTGCGCTTTTGAATCGTGGGTTGGCTGGTGTGCAGTCCGCGCGTGCGGCGTCAAAACACCGCTCTGAACCGATTCCTACTCCGCTCGCTCGGTGCTTCATCTGGTCACCGGTCACTATTTTAGCCTTCGCTCACCGCTTCTCCCTCAACGTCTCAACAACTCAACCTCTCAACTCTCAACTAAAGGCGCGCTTGCGACGCCGTTCTATCAACTATCAGCCGTTCAGAACTGCTCCTCTTTGTTCTTGAATAGGATATTGAACGTGGTCAGCGAGCCATAGCAGCGCGTGATGTATTGCTGCAGGTCAACCTTGTCTGCGTCAGTGAGTTTATCGCTCGCGTTCACTTTCTGCTCGAGCACGCGCAGGTTGTTGCGGATCATCACGATCTTATGAAAGAACGTCTCCAGCGGCACTTCCTTCGACTGCACCGACGCATCAGCCGGCCGCAGCACGAGAGTGCCTCTTTGCCATCGGTTCGCGAGGCCTTGCACAATCGTGTCATCTTTCTCCAGTCCCAGCGCCTCGACGATAACGTGCGCAGTTTCGCGGATGAAATTGCTCAGCGGCACCTGAAGCTCGGACACCGCCGCGGTCGGTTCCGCGGGGGTGAGCTCACTTGAGGCGGGAGCGATCGTCCGCCGTGCATCGTCGAAGGAAATCTCAGCAGTGAGCTCGGTGAGCGATTTCACTTCACCGACGCCGTATTGCGGGTGCCGCACCCGCATTCCAATGTGAAGACTTTGAATTGGCATCGACATCGCTCAACCTGCACCAGCCGCGGCAACTGCGCCATGCGGTTCGCGGGAGCGAACTTTACGGCGGGAGTGCGTGAGCGCGAAGACGCGAATCGCACTAGGGAAGCCGGCGACTCGGTTTTGGTGAAAACCGAGGGTAACGGTCAATCCCGCCGTTACTTCTTTTTAATTAGCAGCTCCCTCTGACTCCTCGCTCCGTGCCCCTTGCTCCACGCTTCCAATAACGACCGCTGCTCTGCTTTACTGGAGGACGGCGTATAGGCGGAACGCAGCTTGCTGACTAATGCGGGGTGCGCGCTGTTCGAATCTTTGCCCTCGCTTTGATCGTCTCATCGACGACGACATTCGCGCGCATCGGCGAAACGACGCTTCAATTCGTCACGCGTTACGGACCGCCGAAAGACACCGCTAGCTCAAAGATCTACGACAAGAACTCGCCGCTCGTTGAGGGAGCGATCCATCACACGTACGAGTATCAAGGCTGGAGGATTCGCGCCGCATTTTTGCAACTCGATGGCCCTGCGGTGCGAATGGACTATTCCAAGCTTGGAACGTCGCCTCAAATCAGAGATTACGAAGTGCAGGCAATCACGACTGGCAACACGCCAGCGGGAATGACGTGGAAGCAGATTCCATTCAAGAATCCGAATACGCCTGACAAGGTTCTTAATAAAGCTGTCGAAGCATATTTTGGCGGATCGCTCGGTGAAAAGATGTGGCAACGCAGCGACGGGGCAATTCTTTGGTTGCGCAGTCATCTGATTGTCCGCCTCGAGCTGCCAATCGCGCGCGAACACGAAGCGAGACTGAAAGCCGACAAAGAGCAGAAAGCGCGCAGCTCAGTTCCGCACTTCTGAATCAGACTGTGTCTGAGCAATTTCCCAAAGATTCAATCTATCAACGAATCGTCGCCGTTGCGATCGGCCAAATCTTGAATCTTTAGATACGACCCCAATTTCCCTTTCCTTCCGCGTTAAGCCTTTGATCACCATGTTTCGCGTGTTTCCGATAACGCCGCCGTCGTTCCACGGACCAGCCTCGGGATCGAGTGTGTATTGCAACTGATACGTTTTTGCGCGGGGAACTGAATCACACAACACCTGCACTTCGCCGCTCATGCCGTTCAGTTTCAGTCGCACGTTTCCGGGCGCTGCCACCGCCTCGCTCGATCGGATTCGCTCTCTTGGTAGATCGAATCCGGTTGTGGCGAGTTGTGTATCGGTGACTCCTGGTAACATCTCGAGCGTGGTGCCGAGCGTCTGCAACGCGCCTTCGAGTGCATCCCGCGTGGATGTCACCGCAGCTGTGCGGGCCGCAGTTTTTCCCGGCATCGCCAGCGCGGCTTGATAATCCGTGAGCGCGGTGGTCACGGCTGTTAGCGCTGGGTTAGGTATCGGTAGGACGCCGCCGCCGTTTACTGCATTGACGATTTCCTGTGTTTTGTTGTCCAGATCAGTGTTTTCGGTACTGACTGAACCCTTTGTTCAATCTTGCCATATGTTCTGAGGGGATCGAGGGTTATGTCGACCATTTCTTTCTGTGAAATGTAATACCTAATCCGGTAGGCGATGTCGCTAAAAATCGTCGCTTTCGGACGAATTTTTTCTCGTTAGGCCGAACCGCAAAACCGCTAGGCTTAATGGCGTCGCGCTCAAGGACAACTGCCGCGACCTTAGCCTTAATCCTCTCGCGACTAGCCGTAACGAGCTAGCGCCTAAACCTTAGCGTTTTCTGATAAGCCTTAATTGTTTCACGATTCGCCTTAATCGTCCGCCGATTTACCCCAGCCATTTCCCAGCCGCATCTTGTCGCTGCTCGGGTAATCCTTCAAAATCGACATGTAACCCTAGGCGGTAATCGATTATCCATAGTCATTGAGACTGGTCATGCCAAGCGTTGAGCTCAGTCGTCAGCTTGTCGCGAAGGTCATGCGTTGTCTCGTACTGCACATATCGGTACGGCGCTAGATCGAAGTGAACTTTGGTCGACGTATTTGCGCCCGTCTCTTTTTGGAATGTGAGGATGAAAGGAATGCCGCGAGCTTTCGCGTACCCGACTTCGCAATAAACATTTTGCTTTTCATCCGTTAAGTCGGCGATTACCAGTCGACTTTCGTCAATTTCCTCGAATACCCGAGCCGGGATTTCAAAGCTTACGCCTTGTTGTTTATCGATGCGCATTGGGTCAAGAGGAGCGTTTGGATGGCTCGTATTGAACTGCCCGATCGCCTCTTTAATGGCAATATAAACCCCATCAAGTTTCGCGCTGTCACGGAACGACATTGCTACAAAAACTTGTCCCGCACGTTTATCGAAGTCACGTTTGAAGACGGTCCAAAGGTTCGACGGATCTGCCGGCGCCGGAAGATCGGTCCCACCTATCCGATCAAACCATCGCGCAAAGTCGCAAAGCCATCGAGACGCGCGTCGAATTCTTTCTCTTTCAGTGTTCGCTCCCGCCGCCGGCTCTACCGTTGAATAACGCGCATACACTTCTGCCGCGATGGGGAGAAAAGCGTAGGAATGTACAAACTTCTCGTGTTCCTCACGCAATTGTACCGCCAACTCATAGAGAGGCCCAAACATCTTGCCAGCCTCTGACTCCATTTTCTCTCGGATGTCTTTCGATAGCCCCCCGGGACGGAGGAGAACCTCCGCTGCGGAATGCAGGCGCGACAGAGGTGTCTCGCCCATCGCGGCGTAAAACCCCTGCGGCCAATCCTTCACTTTATCTTTAATCCAACGAGTTAAGTACACCTGGGGGTCTTCAATGAAGCGGTCCCCTGCAGCATGAAATCGGCGATGACGCGGTGAAAGAGCGTGCCGTCGTAAAACTTTTCGCGTGCGAGGAAAACGAAGTTGTTCACCGTTTTTGGAGCATCCTTAGCGAACAAGTCGCATACGATCTCTCCCCGAGAAGTCTTGAACGTGGCGGAGGACCGTTTGTTGGGATCGATCGTCATCGACGGCGGAGCGGAATATTGCTTGGGCATAGGATGAATCCTAGCCCAAGAAGTGACCAGGGACATGTGACAAGTGACCAGCGACAGAAGGGCTGATTGGTTGATAGAACGCTCTCCCGTCGCGGCGGGATCGCTTTAGTTGAGAGATCCGAACCGGGTTGGCATTTACTATCAACAAAAGGCGCAGCCGTTCGATCAACTACCGACCGGAATCGAATGGGGTCGTATCGCTCGAGCAAGGGAGCGGGAGCGATTTGGCGACCGAGAAATGTTGCTAGGAGCGGGCGTTTAAAGTAAAACGCTGCGCATGGGCTTGATTCTTCTTATTATTATCATCTTGCTGTTGATCGGAGCGTTCCCGACGGGCGGTTATGGATTTGGGTACAGATCGCACGGTCTGCTCGGAACGATTTTGATCATTATTCTGATTCTTTGGTTGCTGGGGCGGATCTAGGCTCCGAGCAGGGAGCAGGGAGCAGGGAGCAGGGAGCAGGGAGCAAAGAGCTGGGAGCTGGGAGCACGGTTCGCGGGAGCGTAACTTTACAGGCGGGAGGTCGTGCAACGACCTAGGTACGCCTGGGACTGGGATTCGGGATCACGGATGATCGCCGTCACGATTAGCGAGCGGTAACGCGCTGTCTCTCAACTAAAGGCGCGCTTGCGGCGCCGTTCTATTAACTATCAACTGCCGTCGTAGTCAGAGACGACCAAAGGCCGCTCGACCGGCGTTATTTAATTGTCCCGGCGGGTGAATACAACGTTCACGCCCCGCGACTAATAAGATTAACAATATGAAAAAATTTACGAGTTTACTAATAGGTATGTCACTGGCGCTGGCCGGAGCTGCTTTTGCCCAGCAGCCCGAGGAACAGGGGTCGCCAGGGAAAAAGCAGGGTGCTGAAAAGACGCATCAGGCGGAACCAAAAACGCGGGGTGAAAACGCAGTCAAGCCTGAGGCCACGGTAAAGCAAACCCAAACCGGTGCCGGCGCGATGAAAGAGCAAGGCGCGACGGGTGAGCAGGGCGCAGGAAAAGGCCGAAAGGCTAAAGCGACAGAGAGCGTTTCTGGTCAGACGGGCGCCACAACTGAAACGGGGGCCGAAACAGGCCGCAAGGGTCGGGCGAAAACTGAAACTGCCACGGGCGCCGAGACAAGTGTTTCCGGTGAACCGACTGCGAGCGCTGCACCTGGAGGGAAGCATCAGGCCGGGCGTGAGAAGGGTATGAAGGGAACGGGCGCGAATGCAAAGGCTTCACCGAGCATGGCTCCGGCAACCGCGGCCCCAACAGTTGCGGCATCGGCAAGCGCAGCTCCATCAGTTGCAGCAACCGGTCAACAAAATAAGAATTTTAATGCGAATGCGACCGGCGGCGGGATGAGGAAAGCTGACCCACAAAAAGTGCAGCAGGTGAAACAACAGGTCTCACAGATTAAACAGCAGCACGCGAGTTTCCGCGCCCAAGCGAGACCTGACAAAGTTCCGGCGGTTACGTTCAACGCGAATTTTCGGATTGAAGGAAGTGATCGCTGGCAGGGTTCACAATACGAAGTTTTCCGCTCGTATCACCCTGAACGGCACGATCGGAACTGGTACCATTCACGTTACAGCCGGGTCGAGTTGATCGGTGGCGGTTATTACTACTTTAACAACGGCTATTGGTCTCCGGCGTGGGGATACGAACCTTCAGCTGAATATTATGCCTACGACGCCCCGATTTATGTCGGTCATAGTGCTGAGCCGCCGGACCGCGTGATCGCGGACGTGCAAGCCGAGCTGCAGGAGATGGGCTATTACCAAGGTGATGTGGACGGATTGCTCGGGCCGTTGACCCGGGAGGCAGTCGCTGCTTACCAGGCTGATCAAGGACTGGAGCCGACAGCAATGATCGATGAGCCGACGCTCGATTCGCTTCAGTTGGGCTGATCACTAAGAAGTGACAAGTGACATGTGACCAGTGACCAGTTAAAACACGGAAATAAATTACAGAAGCCGCCGGAGCGCAGGAATGCTTCGGCGGCTTTTCTGTTTTAACGACAAGGCAGAAGGCGGGGAGCAGGGAGCGGAGCTACTGCACTTTCTTCCACACAACGTCTTCATTGTTTCGACGATCGATCAGGGCGTCGACTTTGCCGTGAGCGTCGTAGCGAAAGAGGATTCGCCCTTCGACGCCTTTGCGAAAGAAGAGATCGCTCGACTCGGTAAGTAATTCTTCTTTCTTGCCGTTACGTTCCACAAACAGATTTCCGTCATCAGCGGTGACGGCGCGGATTTGTCCGGGCGCGAGCTCGTAGCGACCGACATAATTGCGAAATTTCTTTTCGTCTGCCTGGCCAATCGCCGGGTCTTCGTAGTAACGGTGGGCTTGGCTGGCGATGATTTGCCAATTCTCGTTCCGCCGCAGCCAGGTGTCGGTGATGTGATAACGCGCGTGGAGTTTCTGGCCAAAGATGGTTTCGGTTTCGTTCGCGTCATAGCTGAGGACCGCGGTGTCGCCAATGATCCGGCTGATCACTTTCTCGATCTTGATCGTGCCGGAATAACCTTTTGGTAGCGGAGTGATGTCGGCGACAAGTTTCGTTTTGTCGAAGGTCCGGCCTTTCTCGTCCGAAAATGTGCAATCGTCGGCGAAATATTTTTTCCACGGCTCCTGGTTTCCGGAAACGAGCGAGTCGTAAAGTTCCTGAGTGCGACGGACGAGTTCGGCTTCGGTAATTGCGGGCTCCGCCGCAATTACCGAAGTGACCAGTGATAAGTAACCAGTGATCAGCAGGAACAGGAATGAATTAAGAAGGATGAAAGCGATGCGCATGAAAAAGATGTTGAGGGGTTGAGATGTTGAGCAGTTGAGAGGTTGAGGAGATGTTACGCTGCCGCCAGCAAAGAGCGAAGGGCGAAGAGCGGAGAGCGAAAAGCAACAAGGGGTTGAGAAGTTGAGTGGGTTAACTAATCTTTGAGCATGCATACCCCTCGTTTGTTGAAGGTCGCAGGTGTCACCGCAGTCGCGTTGTTAGTTGGTTTGTCGTTCGCATATGCGCAGCGGCGCGGTCTAGAAGCGCAAGTAACCACCGGGAACCCGCCCGGCTTAATCAAAAAGGTCGATCCCGAGTATCCGTCCGGTGTCGTGCTGCACATGGCCGAGGGCAAAGGGCGATTCCGGCTGACGATAAATCCCAAGACCGGTGAAGTGGATGAAGTCAAAATCCTACAAAGCTGCGGCTACCAAACTCTCAACGAATTGGCTGCCAAAGCTCTCTTGCAATGGAAGTTCCAACCAGGAACCCGTAGTCCGATCGAAGTGCCGGTAGAGTTCTTCATTCACGGCGCTGATCGGGTTTTGCACTAAGAAGAGGTTTAGTAGTTTAGTAGTTGAGTAGTTGAGTGGTTGAGACGTTGAGACGTTAAGCAACCTCGGATTACACGGATAACCCGGCTTTGGGACGGTTACCGCAGGGCGCCGTTAATGGAGGTGATTAATTTTTTCCAGCGGGTCCGCTCTTCATCGGAAAGGTCTTTTGCTTGATGATCGCGGGTCCAATGAAGAAAAGCTTTGGCCAACCGATATTTGGAGAAGTCGCTAATTTCGGTTTTGAAAACATCGACCACTGAGCGCTCAGGTTGGGTGTCAGCGATGCCGGCCACGTCCCATCCCAGCGCGGTCCGCGCGATGTGGACCAGGGTGTCCCGGAGCAAATCTTCGACCGCGGGCCTTTCGAGTGGACCGTCGTAAACGTCCTTGGTGCGAAGGATGGATTTGTTGCCGAGCGCGTGGATCAGCTGTTCCTGATGCGCCGCGTGATCGGGCGCCATCTCCGAATCCAAAAGGGCTGCGACCTTGAGTTTGTGAGCGTGCAGAATGGTCGCGTAATAAACTACTTTGCCGGCGCCGCTGGCGGGCAGCATCGAAATCTTGTCGCTGAGATCGACAATGCCGGCATCGCGGAGCAATTGCGCAACCGCATCGAGGTACCAGTAATCGGTCAGGCTTTCGAGAACGAGATTGCGCTGCTGCGCGAACAGGCTCTGGGCCAGATCGTAACCGAGCGCTTCCTGCAACGGCAAAAGCGCGACCGGATCTTCGGCGGTAATGTTGGTGTGAACTTTGGTCCCGACCGTCCGGTCGATCATTTCGACGACGCGGACGTGGTTGAGCTCGTCCGGTCCGACCAAAAAGGGCGAGTGAGTGGTGTAAAGCGTCTGGTTGGATTCGGCCAGGCGCGAGATGGTGGTGCGGAATTCACGTTGTTTGAGGGCGTGCAGGCTCAAGCCCGGTTCGTCGAGCAGAAGGATGGCGTTCTTGAAGTTGTTCGCGCTCTCGGCAAAAAAGACGATGAAGAACGAAACCAGCCACTGAAAACCTTCGGAGCGCTGGTCCAACTCGATCTCAACACCGACGTCGTCCTCGACAATGACCTTGAGGTATTGGCCGTCAGCCACGATGCGCAAACGTTCCGCTTCATCGCGTTTCGAATCGGGCATCCAGGTAGCGCGAAGTTCGTCGGTCAGGCGAACACTGGCGGCGTTGAGCTGGTAGGAACGGCGATCGAGTTGATCGCGATAGGCCTGGAGCGCGGCAGCATCGCCCAGGAGCGGTTCGTCGGTTTTTCCCAAGTTGGAAAGTTCGCGCGCGCTGAAACCGAGGAGTTTTAGGAGACATTTGTTGCCGTAATCGTAGTAATCGTCGTCCACCAAGTTTCGTTCGATACGGGTGGCGAGATGATCGAGATGGATCAAAGGGCGGACCCGGAAAAAATCGCGGAACCGGATGAAAAGCGGGAGACGTGTCTGCAAAGTCCAAAGCGCGTGGGCGCGGCGCTCGTTCGTCTCGATCGCCTTGATCAAATCGTCGTAACGTTTTTCTTCGGTCGCGTTTCCCTCTTCGATATTTGGAAAAGCTTTTTCGAGCGCAAGTTTGAGAATCTTGGCAGGCGGGCCCACGACTTCGTACTCGTCTTTCCACTGCTGAGAAAGCGCGACGATCGGTGTGCTCGGAGGATCGGCAGGCGACATGCCTGGCGGCGGAGGCGGAACGCGGCTGTCGATGTGCGCGCAGAGGCGGGCGAGATCTTTTTTGATGTCACCAAATTTGGTGACCGGCGGACCGCCGATGAGGTTGTGCCAGAAGTTGTTGTTGAGTTTTCGGCCGGCGACGTATTCGCAGTCGCGGAACTCGGGCTCAAGCGCTTCCTTGTCTTCCGGGTTGAGCCCGAAGTGCCCTTCCACCACGGTGACGTCGCCGGGAAGGATCTTGCCGCTGTTAATGTCGTCGTACTCCGAGCGCGGATAATCGCGCAACGGATCGAACCCGCGCGTCCCAACAGGCGGATTGATTCGCTGAATCGCTTCCAGCAGGGCGGTCTTGCCGGCCTCGTTTGGCCCAATCAAAATCGTTTTGCCTTTTTCGACGTCGAACCAGCCGCTATCGCGAATACTGCGATATTTGGTGACCCTTACCCGTTGCAAAAACATCCTTGAGCGAGGCTATTTGTTTGTCGATCCAAAGCCAAGACTTTTGAGCAGGGGGCAACGGTTCGCAGGGCGCGAACTTTACGGCGGGAGGCCGTGAGCTTTTTCGCGAATCGGCCTAGGGAAGCCGGCGACTCGGTTAGTGGAAACCGAGGAGCACGGAGCGAGGAGATGACGACTGCCAGCGGCAGCAAAAATGCTTGGATCGTATTCACCACAAGCGCGAACAGCGGGTGGCGGGAGTAATTTTATGAAACGAAAGCTGCGAATCTTAGAGGTTGATGACGAACCGATCATTGGCGAGTCGATCGCGCTCGCCTTGGAAGCGCCCAACCGGACAGTAATCGTCGCCAAAGACGGAAAGGAAGCGCTCGCTTTGGCGGCGAAACAGAAATTCGACGTCGTCATAACCGACCATCGAATGCCGCGCGCCGGCGGATTGGAATTGGTGCGTAAACTGCGGGAGCGAAATTATGCCGGAAAGATCATCGTTCTCTCCGGACACCTTTCGGCGGAGAACATCGGGCCGTACGAAGATCTCGACGTCGACGAAGTCGTCGGCAAACCGTTGCATTCAGAGGAGCTGCGGAACCTGATTGAGGACCTGGAAGAGTACGGAATCTGATTCAAAGGCAGTGATTAGTGACCAGTGACCAGTGACCAGAGCGGAGGAGCTGAAGTCAGAGTCAGACGTCTCTTAATCAGGGATGAGGTGCGGCAGCATTGGCGGGCGCGCCTTTGAGCTCGACCAGAATCATGTGCAGCGCCGTATCGCCAATATTTTCCGCGGCGTGAGTTAAGGGATCGCGATAAAGAACGTCGCCGGTCTGCAACGTGCCCTCGGTGACTTTGCCGTCGGACGCGTAGTTGCGATACCGTCCACCGGCGAGCACATAGATGACGTAAGCAGGATGCGAGTGAACCTGCTCTTTGACTCCCGGCGGCAATGTCGCTTCCAGCACCCGGACGCGATCGTTTTCGAACCGCACGCGTATGGTTTTGGAATTAACAACCGCCGGATCCTGAGCGTATGCCTGCGTTGCCCAAACGCCGAACAAGGAAATGATGGTCGCGAAGAAGATGATGCGCATGCGAATCAGGAAGGCTGCGCGCAACACGAATTGCAAGCCCGTAATGTTGTTGAGACGTTGAGAGGGTGAGGCGTTGAGAAGAGGAGCGCGGCCTGCTCTTTGGACCTCAATTCACGCGCGGCCGTAAGGTCTGGTCACGATCCGGTTGTCGAGGATCACAACATCGCCGGTCGTGCTTTTTTGCTTCTAGAAGGCTAACCGGCTCTGTTTAATCGCCTTAGAGGTACTATCCATGAAACGACAGCGAGCGACTTCCAAACCTTTTACGCACGCGAACAAAATGCCGAACAACTCGGCGGCCTTACGCCTCCGGAATTTCTTAAGACGAGACATCGTTCCAATGGGTCGCGTCACGATTTTTCTCTTTCTGCTGACGGCCGCATTCCTGATGGCGAAGGCGGTGGAGCAGCCCAAATCCAGCGCACAAACCGCAACAACATCCAAGACCGCATCAAAAGCTCCGGCGACAACTAACGCCGGCGCTTCCGCAGCTTCTCAGGTTCAAATGTTCACCGCAAATGCTCCACTGGTGTTCGAGCCTAATCGCGGACAGGCGCCCGCGAACGTGCAGTGGCTCGCGCGAGGGTCACGATTCATGATCGGACTGGCTTCGGACGGGGCGATCCTTGAATTCCGCGACGAGGGGAACGCGCCAATCACACCACGGTCTGTTGGTCCACTCACCGCATCGCCACAACCAAACGTGGGTCGCTCCGCCAAGCCCACTCCACCGAAGCCAGTAAAGTACAGTGTGATGAAACTTCATCTCGCCGGCAGCAGCTCTTGGAAAGCAGATGGCGTCGCACCGACCGGAGGAATCAGCAACTATTTCATCGGTAGCGCACAGGCAAATTGGCATACGAATATTCCGCATTACGCGCAGGCTAAAGCCAGTGGCGTTTACAACGGCATCGACATCGTCTTTCACGGCGACCGTGGCTCGCTGGAGTACGACTTCGTTGTCGCTCCGGGCGCTGACCCGAAACAAATCCAACTTCAATTCGAGGGCGCTTCCGGGGCCCGTGTCGACAATGGCGACCTCGTTCTTACCACCGCCGGCGGAAGCGAACTCCGACATCTTCGGCCTAAAATCCATCAGCAGGTCGGTGGCAAACAAGTCACAGTCAACGGGGGCTTCGAAGTTCGCAAAGAAGGCACCGCTGGATTCACTATCGACAACTACGATCCCAAACTTCCACTCGTCATCGACCCCAGCATTTCGTTTGTTAGATTTCTGGCCGGCTCTGACTACGATGAAGCCACGGCCGTCGCTGTGGATCCGGTATTCAATTCATACGTAACCGGCTACACCTACTCCGCTAACTTTCCCGTTGTAGGCGAAGGAAACGTCGGACAGTCCTCTCACGTCGACGCGTTCTTCACTAAGCTAAGCCCGACTGGCAGCATTCTTGCCTCCACCTACCTCGGAGGAGGTGACGATGACCGAGCTTTTGGAATCGCGGTGGATGCCAGCGGCGTCTATGTCACCGGCGAGACTTCGTCCGATGATTTCCCGCACTATCCATGGCAACCGGGCCTGAACGGATCCTCGGATGCGTTCGTGACCAAGTTCTCATTGTTGGGCGATACCATTGTTTACACTCGCTACCTGGGTGGTTCCGACTGGGACGGCGCTTTGGCGATCGGGCTGGGCTCGGATCGCTCGGCGTTCATTGTGGGGACGACTTACTCTAATGACTTCCCCGTCACCAGCGGCGCATTTGAAACTCATGCCGGAAACCCAGGCGCCGGTCACGTCTTCGTCACCAAAATCTCGCCATCGGGAGATTTGCTTTCCTATTCCACTTACCTGGCCAGCGACGCCGCGGATTCGGGCGAAGCCGTCGCGGTTGATTCCACCTCCTCCGCCATCGTCACCGGCGACACCTGCTCAAACACGTTTCCTTATGCCGGATTCTTCTCGCAACAGTTTTCCGGGAACTGCACCGGTTTCGCGACCAAGTTGAGCCCGGCGGGCGATTCGCTCATCTATTCAACCGGCCTCGGTGGTAACACTTTTTGGGCCCACGGAGTAGCAGTGGATTCGACGGGCAATGCCTATATTACTGGAAATGGTTACACGGGGCTTGGTACAAAGAACGTTGCTGCTCAGGCATATGTGACCAAGCTATCGCCGGTCGGAGCGTCCCTTTACTTCAAGCAATTAATAGGCACCAATGGCAGTTCGGTTGGAAATGCCATTGCCATTGATCCTGACGGCAACACCTGGGTTGGAGGGGCCACGAACTCCACTACTTTCCCGGGTGCGCCGCCGGTCAATCCGAATCCTTCTGCCGGTTACGTCGTCAAGCTCAGCGACAAAGGCGTCGGTCCCATCTACACCGTTCTGCTCGGGGCGGCCGTTGACGGCGTGGCTGTTATCAAGCCTCAGCCACATTTGCATGTTCAGGGGCCGGTGTATCCCTCGATTTTTGCAGCTGGAATCCGCTACACTGGCGGCACAGCTCAGTCCAACCAGGACGCCTTCGTCGTCCGACTGGACGAAGGGCCGGTGGTAATCCATACCCAGTAGCGCAGACCAAACACGGGGTCGTATCCAAAGGACGTAAAGCATCGCCACGCTCCAGGCATTCAAACGAAGTTGAGGTGTTAGGCGGTTGAGCGGTTGAGGGGCGGAAAGCGGAAAACTGAAAAATCTGAAACGTTGAACCCTGAAAAGTGAAAAGGTTCAGACGATTTCAACGGGGCACTTTGGCAGCGCTTGCATGAACGCGCGACCGTAAGGTCTGGTCACGATCCGGTTATCGAGGATCACAACAATGCCGCGATCGGTGGTCGTCCGAATGAGGCGACCAACGCCCTGCCGAAGTTTCAGGATCGCTTCCGGCAATGAATATTCGGTGAACGCGTCGCCGCCACGCGCCTCAATCAGTTCGAGCTTGGCTTCGATGAGCGGCGTGTCGGGAACCGCGAACGGCAAACGAGTGATGATCACGTTTGAAAGCGCTTCGCCCGGAACGTCGACTCCGCCCCAGAAACTGTCGGTCCCGAACAGCACGCTGCGCGGCGTTGATTTGAATTGTTCGAGCAATTTGCTTCGCGGCGCGCCCCCGCCCTGAATGAGCAGGTTCATTTTCTTTTGCACGAAGAATTTCTGCATTTCACCCGCGACCTGCTGCATGTCGCGGTAGCTCGTGAACAAAACGAACGCCGCGCCGTCAGTTTTTTCCACGAAATGAGCAATCCAATGTTCAAGCTGCTTCGTATAACTGGCATCGCGCGGATCGGGCATTTTCCGCACGACGAACATTTTCATCTGCTTTTGAAAATCGAACGGGCTTCCGAGCTGCAGCGGTTCCGCTTCAGTCGCGCCGATCCGGTCCCGGAAATAAGCGAGGTCGGGACGCCCGACCGCGAGCGTTGCGCTGGTCATGACACAGCAGCAATTGTCGCGAAACAACATCCGCCTCAGGGCCGGCGCGGGATCGATCGGCGCGGCGTTTAGTGAAAGAAATTGCGCGGTCTTGCCGGTGCGCTCGACCCAATAAACGTGTTGGGGCGCGGCTTGCTCGAGAAAAATCGCGATGCCGTCGCGGGCGTCGCGGATCCGGCGGCCGAATTCCTGAAGCTCAGCTTTCAAGATTTCGTCGTCGGCTTGTTTCGCCCCTTCGGCGATCCGCGCCTGCAGCGCGACCAGCCGGCCGGTGATCGTGTCCGGAACGAGATCGATGTCGCGCACTCGAAATTCGCGGCCTTTGCGAAAATCCGATTTCGATTCGACAGCGTCGAAAAATTTCTCGACGTCGTCGATCAATTCGGCCGCGAGCCTCACGCCTTCGGCATCCCGCATGACGGTGAAAAGTCCTTTTCGGGTCCGCGCGTTGTAGAGCCGTTGTATCGCCGATCGCAATCCGTATTGCGAAACGCCGATGCCGATCTGCTTCGACGCAACTTGTTCGACGGTGTGAGCTTCATCGAAAATGATGAAGTCGTTCGGGAAAAGAAAACCACTTTCGCGTCCTTCCTGCTCCTGCGGCGACCCGAGCAACATGAAAAGCAGCGTGTGATTGAGCACGATCACGTCCGCGGCGAGCAATCGCTTGCGGGCTTGCTGATAGAAGCACCGCGAATTCTGACCACACGTTTTCTGGGTGCAGATATGTGCTTCGCTGCAAACCTGCGCCCAAACTTTTGGCTCCGGTTCAATCGAGAGATCGCTCAAGGTGCCATCTCGCGTTTTGCTCGCCCACTCGGCGATGCGGTTAAGCTCGGTCGCTTCAGGCCCGGTAAATAGTTCCTTGGAACTTTCCAGCGCGCGCTCGAGCCGGCGCGGGCAAACATAATTTTGCCGGCCCTTCATCAGCGCGGCCTCAAACTCAACCGGCAATATTTTCTTCGAGATCGGAATGTCTTTGTGAAGAAGTTGCTCCTGGAGGTTGATGGTGTGGGTCGAGATGATCGCCTTTTTGTGTTGTTCGAGCGCGAACAGAATTGCCGGGACGAGATAAGCGAGGGATTTGCCGACGCCGGTGCCGGCCTCAACGATCAGGTGTCGATCTTCCTCGAGTGCTCGAGCGACAGCGACTGCCATTTCCTGTTGTTGGGGACGGAATTCGAAGTTTTGGGCCTTCGAAAGCAGTCCGTTAGCGGCAAAAATCGCGCGCACGCGTTCTACAAAATCGGAACCCAATTGATCTTTGAACGCAATCATTTCGAAAATACCCCAGCCTTTTAAGGCTGGGCACAATATGCATCATTGCCAAGCCAGGAAAGGAGGTAGTGGCGGTTCACCGAACCGCCATCTGGCGATTGAGGTCAATCGCCGCTACCTAAACGATCAGCACTGAAGTGCTGGGCTACTGGCGAGCAATTCCGGCTACGGCGTGCTATCCTTAATTCGAACTCTAATTATGATGCGCCTGCTCGATCGCTACGTCATTCGTAATTTTTTGCAGGTCTACATCTATTGCATCGCAGGCTTTCTCTCGATCTGGCTCATCTTCGACGTCAGCGACAATATTTCGACTTTCATCGACGAGAATTTCGGCTTCATGCTGACGATGCGCTATTACCTGACCCAAGTGCCGGAAGTTTTCATCATTCTGCTGCCGGTGTCACTGCTGCTGGCGTTGCTTTTTACACTCGGACGAATGTCCCGCTCGAACGAGATCGTTTCGATGTTGACCGCCGGGGTAAGTATCCCGCGCGTGCTCGCGCCGTTGATCGGGATGGGTTTGCTTACAGTTGCCACCAGTCTGGCGCTTAATTATTCGCTGGCTCCGCACGCCGAGATGGCCAAGAAAAATTTTATCGCAAACGCGCGCTCCCATCAAGTTACCGTCCAGGGGCAAATCTTCCGCAATCGAACCGATTCACGGACCTGGTTCATCCAAAGTTTTCGGCCCGGCCACGATCTTTTTAATAACGTCCAGGTGCTGCAACAAGACGCGAACGACAATATTGTCGAAGATTATCTCGCGGCGCGCGCGATTTACGATCCCAAAGCCAAAACGTGGGACCTCGAAGAGGTAAAGGTCGTCCATTACGACAAGGCCGGAAATATCACCGACGAAAAAGTTTTGCCCTCGCTCAAAATCGAGCATTGGAGCGAAACCCCATTTCGACTCGGCAGCGCCAACGTGCGCGCGGAGTATCTTAGCTTTCCGGAGTTGCACGAGTATCTCTACTTCAATTCGGATTTCCCGATCACGTTGCTGGCGCCGTTTCGGACGCATCTCCAATATCGGCTCGCACTGCCGTGGACTTGTCTGGTGGTGGTTTGCATCGCGGCGCCGCTCGGTATCGGTTATTCGCGCCGTGGTGTCCTGGCCAGCGTTGCCAGCGCGGTCGTGCTCGTTTTTACAATGAACTTTCTCACCCATCTTTTTCTGGCGCTCGGTGAAGGCGACCGCGTTTCCCCGATCGTCGCCGCGTGGACGCCGAACCTAATTTTCACAATCATTGGGCTTTACCTGCTCTATTTGCGCGCGACCAACCGCGAGGCGCCGCGCTTTCAACTCGCCACTGTGCGGCGTATGTTTGCACGATGAATCCGCTGCCAAACGATTGGGCAATCAAGACCCGGGCCGACGCTTGCGCCGCGACCCAGCGTCCATTCGAAGCCGGCGAATATTTTTACACGTTGCTGTTTCGCGATGCCGAAGGTTTTCGCCGCGAGGACTTGAGCGAGGAAGCGTGGACTAAGCGGAACGAAAACATCCAGCCGTTTTCGTTTTGGAAGACACGGTATGAACCGGTTCCGGAAAATCCTGAGCCGCTGGGCAAGGAAAACGCCGAGCAACTTTTTCGGCGACTGATAGCCTCCGAAGACCCGCCGGCCAACGCTTGTTACGTTTTGGCGGCAATGCTCGAGCGGAAACGGGTCCTCAAACAGATCAAGACCGAGAACGCCGAAAAAGGTCGCCTCTTAATATATGAGCATGGTGTGACCGGTGACGTTTTTATCGTCCCTGACCCCGGGCTCCGCCTCGACGAACTGGAATCCGTTCAAAACGAAGTGGCGCAGCTGCTTAAAAGCGCGGCCTAGCTTGGGTGGATCGGCCGCTCCGCGGGCGATGTTAATAAATGCAGCTTCGCCGCCAAATTTGGTATCGAGCTCGGAGATCTCGATCCACCTGCGCAGCGCGCCTTTTTGTGAGATGATAATGGTCACTCAGATGACTTTGCCCTGGTTCCAGAATCAGTTTCCGCTTTTCCTCGCGCCGATGGCCGGTGTGTCGGACAAGATTTTTCGCCAACTGTGCAAAGAGCACGGGGCGGACGTGCTGACCACCGAGTTTGTTTCCGCGGAAGGAATTTTTCGACGTAATGAGCGCACCGCCGAATATCTCGACTTCGACGAAGTAGAGCGTCCCATCGGGGTCCAGTTGTTCGGTGCTGACGCGGATCACATGGCGGACGCCGCCAGGCAGGTTGTCGATTGGGTCCAACCGGATTTTATCGACCTAAACTTCGGTTGCCCGGTCAACAAAGTGGTTTGCAAGAACGGCGGTTCTGCCCTGCTAAAAGATTGTCCTACGCTCGCGAACGTAGCTGCTTCAGTCGCACGCGCGATCGCTCCGCTGCCGACCACTGCAAAAATTCGCATCGGCTGGGATTCAGATTCCGTGAACGCCGTTCGTGTCGCCAAAGTTCTCGAGGAATCTGGAATCAGCGCGTTGACGGTGCACGGCCGCACTCGCGCGCAAGGTTATTCCGGCGCCGCCGATTGGAACGTGATCGGCGAAGTAGCCGCGGCGGTCTCCATTCCGGTAATTGGCAATGGGGATCTGGGCAGTGCAGGCGACGTGGCGAAACGCAAGCGCGAAACCGGAATTGCCGGTGCAATGATCGGTCGAGCGGCGATGAGCGCGCCGTGGATTTTCCGCGAGACGAAAGCGTACCTTGCTAACGGAGAGATTGTCGACCCGCCGACGCTGGAGGAGCGCTGGAAATTAATCCTGCGTCACTGCCTGCTGCACGTGCGGGAATGGGGCGTCGAAGAGCCGGCCATTCGTTCGATGCGGGCGCGTTTGATGGCGTATTCCAAATCGATGCCGGAAGCAAAACGTCTGCGGGAAAAATTCTCTCAGGTCTCGACGCTGGCTCAGGTCGAGGCAATTGCAGAAGAGAATATTTTTAATCAGGAAACCAGGAATCCAGGACAACCCGGAACTCCAATTCCCATTCCTGCTTTCCTGGGTTCCTAATTCATTTTCTGATGAGCACCGAGACCACCGCTCCTAGTTACAAGATCGGCAACGAGCGTTTGATCAGCGTCACCGAAAAGGCCGCGAACAAGCTTGCGTCGCTCCTTCAGCAAAAAGGGAATCCGAAGGGCGCGTTGCGGCTGGCAGTGGTCGGAGGCGGCTGCTCCGGTTTGCAGTATGCGATGGATTTGGTCGATGGACCAAAAGAGCGCGACATTCTCGTTCCGACCTCGAGCGTTCGCATCGTGGTCGATCCGAAAAGCGCGCTCTTTGTGAGCGGTTCAGTCCTCGATTACAGCGAGGACCTGCAAAAAGGCGGATTCAAAGTCACCAACCCGAATGCCGTGGCGCACTGTTCGTGCGGCGAAAGCTTCGCGGTCTGACTTCTCGTCCGCCTTTTCTGGAAACTAAAATTAAGGAGTCGGCGAGGGCGAAGCCGATTCGCTAGGCGAAGGCGATGCTTCTGCCTTCTTCGCGGTCGTCTTCTTCTTCGCAGCCGGCGAGGCCTCAGCGGAGGCGCTCGATGTCTTCTTGGCGGTCGAGCTCTTCTTGGTCGTCGAACTATGAGTCGTGCTTGCAGTTGAGGCGGCCATTGGCTCTTCCTTCTTCTGCGCCGTGTTTTTGCAGGAACTCAGGAACGCGACCATCGCGAGCGCGGTGATCAAAGTCAAAACGGATGTTTTCATAGGTATGGTTAAGCTAAAGGAACCCCGAGAATGTCGATCCTGCCCCCGCAGAGCAAGCACTAAATCGGGCCAATCCGCTTAGATTTTTGTGCTTCATTCGCCTCGAGTTATGCCTCATCCTGTCGACTATGAGCATTCGCATTCTCTTGGCTGGAATCGTGGGTGGTGTCGTCATGTTTTTCTGGAATTTCGTTGCGCACGAATTCCTGCCGCTCGGCGAAATGGGAGTCCGCGTAATGGCGAACGAAGATGCCGTGACCGGCGCGCTTCAAACGAATCTCGGTGACACTAGCGGCTTCTATATTTTTCCGAGCGGAGGCCTGACCCCAGGCGCGTCTGGAGAGCAAAAGAAAGCGGCGATGCAAAAGGCCGAAGAACAAATGGCCGCGGGCGCTGGTGGCGTGCTGATTTATCGTCCCAAGCGCGTTTTCAACTTTCCCAAAAGGCTGATCATCCAGTTTGCGACCGACGTGGCCGAAGCGCTCCTGGCTGTTTTTCTTCTCGCCCAAACGAGCATCACCGGTTTTGGCGGCAAAGTTGGCTTCGTTTTGACGGCTGGTATCCTCGCCGCGATCACCACCAACGTTCCTTACGCCAACTGGTACGGTTTCCCCAAGGATTTCACGCTCGGCCAAATGATTACTCAGATCCTCGCCTTCCTCTTGGTCGGAATTGTTGTGACACTGGTACTCGGGCGACGGACCGCGCCTGCGGCTTAAGATTCAGTAGGATTAGGGGCGTTAGCAGCCCGCGCTCTTAATAGATAAACGATCATCGCTCCACCGATCGGTAGTCCGATCAGGGTTCGCAGATCGTGTCGCGCGAACGCGTTGATCGAATCGCCAGCGAGATTAAGGGCGAGGATGGTTAACGCGAGGGTGCGTCCCCATGCCCGATTTTTCGCCAACCCGATCGCGGCGAATGCGCACGCGCCGCCGACGATCGTCATCAACAAGATCGATAATTTGCCGAGCGATTGAAATGCGCTGTGCGCGTCGGGGTTGAGACGCCAAATCGAATCAAGTGCGCTACCCGGAAAGGCCAGCAGCAGGATCGTGAGCAAACACATGCTCGCGCCGAATGCGAAGAATGTGGCGAGCAACCTGATTCCGAGTGGCGTGCGGCGCGGACTCAATCTCCAGGGCTACTCTGTTTTCGTTCGCTTTCGTACAACATTTGTTTGGCGCCTGGCCGCTCCTCGATCAGTTCGGTTGCCGGGACGGTATGAAATGAAACCACGATCCAGTCGGCTCCCTCGGGAATGACCGGTCGATGCCAGACGTTTCGCGGGATCGAGACCCAGCGTTGCTCGAGATCGGCAGCGGGGTCGCTCACCAAAACGTGAGATTGCCAAACGATCTCCGATTCGGTTTTCACATCGTGTGGCGTTCCTTGGGCGTCGACTTTCATGTCGCCGGTTCCCTCGAAGGTCATCATTCTTTGATGACTGTTTGGGTGACGTTCAGCGCCGGTGTCTGTGCCTGCGCGCAGAATAAAGATCCAACCCGAACGAATGTCTGACGGCAAATTGGTGCCGAATGTTTCGAGTGCAACTGGCTCCCACGTCATCAACGCATCCGGTTTTCGCCCGAGATCCTCGCGCACGCGCTTTACGATCGGAAGGATTTGCGAGCGCACTTCTTCCGAGTGCACAACTTTGTCCAGCCTTTCTAACAGGGCTCGCTCCTCTTTCGTCATGAACGGTTTCTGTTTATCGTCTCTACTGGATCACAATGAAAGGCGCGTTCACAAAATTCGAACAGGAAGGACGGTTTCGCGGTTCCGAAAGCGGCCTACATCGTGGTTGCAATAAGTAAGAATTAAGGGTTAAAAATTAAGAAAGTGTCCTCCCCCACGGAACACGATCTGAAGGATCGAACCAAACACTTTGGTCTGCGCATCATTCGCATGTTTTCCCAGTTACCGAATAGGACCGAAGCCCAGGTGATCAGCAAACAAGTCCTGCGTTCCGGCACTTCTGTGGGCGCAAACTATCGCGAGGCATTTCGGGGTCGAAGTAGAGCTGAGTTTATTTCCAAATGCGGCGATTCACTTCGTGAACTAGAAGAGACAGCTTATTGGCTGGAGTTGCTCGTCGATGCTGGTTTAGTGCGCGCGGAAAGGCTTGCGCCTTTACGGAGGGAAGCTCATGAGTTGACCGCCATTTTTGTTACGATTCTGAAACGTTCGAAAGCGAAACCTTCTTAACTCATAATTCTTAATCCTGCCTTGATTCATATCTTGGACACACGACAACTCGGGCGCGCCGGAATTGTGGCGGCGACGGCGCTGGAGACGAACGATGGCATCGCCTTGTTCGACACCGGGCCGGAATCGACGTTCGACAACGTGATCGCTGATCTTCGAGAAGCCGGATTCGAAGCAAGTGACATTCGCCACGTTTTTCTAAGCCACATTCATTTCGATCACGCGGGTGCAGCCTGGCGTTTTTCCGAAACCGCGACTGTTTATGTGCATCCGCGTGGCGCGCCGCACCTGATCGATCCCACGAAGTTAATTGAGTCGGCGAGGCGAATTTTTGGCAGCGACATGGAGCGGCTCTGGGGAAAAATCGCGCCCGTGCCGCAGGAGCGGGTCAAGATCTTGGACGACAACGATGTCGTCCATGTCCCGCCGTTTGAAATTCGCGCCATCGCCACGCCCGGTCACGCCAGTCATCATCATGTTTATCATTGGAACGACAACGTATTCGGCGGGGACATCGCTGGAGTTCGAATCGGAAATGGTTCGCCGATTCCGCCATTCGTACCGCCTGAATTGCACGTCGAATCGTGGCGCGACTCGATTGCGAAGATTAAGAAACTAAACCCCGCCAATCTCTATCTGCCGCACTTCGGAAAAGTCGACGGCTCCATTCCCGAACATCTTGATCTCCTCGACCAGCGCGTCGCGCGTTGGAGCGAATGGTTTCGCGAACGAATTTGCGCGGGTGACGATGAATCGAAGCTCAAATCGACGTTCGCCGAGTTAGAGCATGGCGAACTGCGCAAAGACGGAGCAAATCAGGAGGACGTCGACGGTTATGAAGCAGCCGACCCGAGCTACATGGCAGTCGGCGCCGCCATCCGTTACTGGAAAAAATATCACCCTGAGGCGGTGGCCAGTTAACGATCAAACCGGTCATACGCTTTACTGGCTGTGGAAGATTACGCGTTTGTAATGTCATAATCTTTCTTGTTAAATCCGTCGCTGCGCACGGCTTTTGCTATCTAGCAAACCTCCCAATGGCCGTGGTCGATCAGAAAACGTTCGAAAAATTGCTTTCGCTTGCCTGTCGATGGGCAAAAGCGCAGGAAGAGTTCGTCCTGCGACACGGCAGTCATTTAAGCGCACGCCACGTGGCCGATGCAGAGCTGGCCGGTGTTAAAGAACCCGGTCGCATTCGACTGATGGTGGTCGACCGGATCCCTCTTCCCGACGATGCGAACCTTGCCGAAGTTTCGAAACGGATCGGCATCGTTACAGACGACACTCGGGGCATGGGGTTTGGTCACGCCTTGATTATCCGCGTTGACGCTTGGAACGATCGCGAATTGATTTTACACAACCTCGTTCACATCGCGCAATGCGAGCGCGCCGGCGGACTCGAACAATGGTGCCGCGAATATCTCGGCGACCGCACCAATTGTCCGCAATTCACTGTTGGCCCGCTCGAAGAAGAAGCGCGCCGTTTCGCCCGGGAAATCTGCACCGCCGACGCTGCTGCATAAGCGCAATCAGGTAGCTCGGTGTCGATCTTTTTGAATAGCGACTCGTCGTTATCCGTCTTTCTTTTCGAAGAAAGGGAATCAAGGGTTATGCATTTATCGGATAAAATAAAAACCGCAGGCGCGACCGGTTACATTCTGCTCTGGTTGCTCGGAATACCGCTTCCAATTTTGTTTCTGATCTTTCTGCTTCGCGGCTGCACGTAATGTAAAGGCAGAAGGATGAATGATGAATTAAGAAGCGCACTACCTTTTCAGCTTCATAATTCATAATTCTTACTTCTTAATGCCGGTCGCCATGGCTTCGTCGATCGACATCACGATTTGGGTCGCGTCGGGTTTGCTTGCGATTGGCATCGGCTGGAGCAAGTACTCTAAATATAAAACGCGCGAGAAAATGATGCGCGAATTTGCCGCCATGGATCCTGAGCGGCGGGAAAAACTGCTGAGTCGTTTGCAGCCGGAACTGCAAATGGAAATCCGCCAGGAGATGATGAAACGCTTTCGGGTCAAAACCGACCTGTGATGTTGCGCGGAGCGGTGACGCGTTAGACGTTGGATTGTGGATTCGCCGCGCAAATCGCTTCGATCCCGGCTCAGCCATTGGGCCGCCGAGCTGGTTCTCGTTTTCCTCGGCGCCTACGCAGCGTTTTGGTTAACCAACTATCAACAGCATCGCGCCGACGTTCACCGGCATGATCAGATTCTTGGCTGGCTCGAGGAGCGAATGAAAGAGGGCCTTGAGAATACGAAAGAAGATGAGCAGAAGCACGACCAGCAGGTGACGGAGTTTCGTCGCGCGCTTGCCGCCGGGGAAATGCCGCCGTTGCGCCCATTCTCATTTACAACGGATTACAGCGCGAGCGATATGACCAGCTTACTTCAATCCGGTGGCTACGAAGTGCTCGACTTCAAGACGCTCACCGCGCTGCGCGACCTCGAGTCCACGGTCCGCTGGGGTTTGGACAGAATGGCACATTACCAGAAACTCAGCGACGAATTGATCTGGCCCAATCTCGATCAGGACATTTCGTTCTTTTACGATCCGGCCACTAAACAATTGCGAAAACGATTTTCTCAGTATCCTGAAATGTTGGAGGACACGGCCAAGTTCTTCCACGACCTGGAAAAGGCGAAGCGTGAGCTGCTGACTCAGATTCAGGCCGAACGTCACAAACGCTGACTATCGTTTCTCGTGAGGACACCGGTTTTTGAAATGACGGTCGCGGTTCAGCCCGCCGACATTGACGGACAGAACCACGTCAACAACGCCGTTTATCTCCGATGGGTCCAGGATGTCGCGACTGCACATTGGAAATCGCTTGCCAGCGTGGACGCGCGGGAGGCAATCGGCTGGGTGGTGTTGCGGCACGAGATCGATTATAAAATGCCGGGGAATCTGGGTGACGAAATCCTGTTGCGTACCTGGGTTGGTGGAGCGAGCCGTTTGAAATTCGAACGTTTCACCGAAATTCGCCGCAAGAACGATAATAAACTCCTCGCTCAAGCGCGCACTGTTTGGGTGCCAATTGATTCACAAACGGGAAAACCGACGCGTGTTTCAGCCGATGTCCGCGCGCGATTTTCAGCCTGACCGCTGACCGCTGTCCTCTGACTTCTGGATTAGCGGCTTATGCCGCTAAACTTTTCCACTCTTCCGGCGTCAGCTTTAACTTCGCCGCTGCGCAATTGTCTTCCAGGTGCCCAAGATTTTGCGTGCCCGGAATTGGCAGCATTACTGGTGAACGTTGTAACAGCCACGCCAGCGCCACCCGATAAACATCAGCATTGTGCGCTTTCGCGACCGTTTCGGCCGCGCTTCCGCTCAATCCACGATCTCCGCCGACAGGCGCCCACGGCAGGAATCCGAGATTTTCCTTTTCACAATAATCGAGTGCGGTTTCCCATTTTCGGTCGTCGAAATTGTAGCGGTTTTGAATGCTGACGATCGGCACAATCTTGCGCGCTTGCTCAATTTGCTCCGCTGAAACTTCCGACAAGCCGATGTGGCGGATCTTTCCCGCCTGTTGCGCTTCCTTCAGCGCGCCTAACGATTCTTCGGCCGGCACCTTCGGATCGATCCTATGAAGCTGATACAAATCGATTCGCTCCAGCTTTAATCGCTTCAAACTTTTATCGACGCACGCCTTCAAATAATCCGGACGACCGTTCGGCTCCCATTGACCCGGACCGGGGCGGGTGAGTCCGCCTTTGGTCGCAATCACGATGCCTTTCGGGTACGGATGCAGCGCCTCGGCAATCAGCAGTTCGCTCGTTTCCGGACCGTAAGCGTCCGCGGTGTCGATCAAATTCACGCCGAGGTCGACTACGCGTTTCAAGACTTTGACCGCGTTCGCGCGATCGGGTGGCCAACCCCAGATACCCTCGCCGGTGATCCGCATCGCGCCGAAGCCAAGCCGATTCACTTCGAGATCGCCACCGATCTTGAATGTCGGGTTCGTTGCCATTCCCGGTGTTGAGGTGGATGCGGCGCCGAGAATTTTGCCGCCGGCCAAAACTGTGGCTCCTGTTGCCATACTTACTTCCAGAAATCTTCGTCGAGTAATCGAATTGTCCATTAGTTAGTCCTCTCTTTTTTTACTATCTAATCAGTGTCCACCAGTTGCAGTGACGGCAGGATCAACTGCCTGCAACGCCTCGCCAGATGTTTGCTTGCCGGTTTTTTGCAGATCGTTGTTGGTGTAAGTTTTCGCCGTCGGATTTGTGTTCGCCGAAGCGGCGCTCTGTTGATTATTCGCACATCCGACAGACGCGATTGCGATCCCACCCATAACCGCGATTACAATGCCGCGATTCATTTTCGTATCCCCCCGCGGAATCTCATCTCAACTCCTCAACATCTCAACTTCTCAACGGCTCAACGCTTTTTGCGCTTCCAACTCGACGCCGATGGCTGAAAGCGTTACTTCCGCCGGCGTCACACCGGTGTCGGTGTAATTAACCGTGAGACTCTGAGTGTCTTTCGAAAAAGAAATCGCGCCGGCCAACGCGTCAAGCGCGGCCGCGTCTACTTTCCAACCGGCTTCGGTGAACTGTTGCTTCCACGTCTCCGCGATCGCTTTCGCTGTTCCGTGCCCAATAGTGAATTTGATCTCGTCACTCGTCATTTGGAGGCTATCGACGCCCGGCGGCAGTGCGACCGCCACCTTCGGCAACACTTTTGGGTGGTGCTCGGCTTCCGATCGCGCGTTCTCTTCTTCGCGTTGTTTTGCAATTTTCGCCCGAATCTCAGGCTCGTGTTCCTTGATCTGTCGGTCCAACTCCGCGATCTCCGCCGCACTTTGGTGTTGAAGCGAGACGGAAAGTTTTCCGCCGCGCGCCGGCGGCATCGCCAGCGTCAACATGTCCTTCGACGGATTTCTAAAGATCATTTCGTCTTTGTCGCTGATCTGTACCGTGTGCTCGAGTGTTGGTTGCCACTTGTTCGCCGCCAAAGTTTTCTTGTAGAAATCGACCGTGGCGTTTTTGTCCGCCGACGTTTCGAAGCTCAGCTCGCGGGTCTGTTCGCTGTAGCGCAGGTCCTCGGCGTCGGGTGGCGCCGGCAAATCGGCCGACATCAAAATCGTTGAATAAGTGATCATCGTCTTGCCGCCTTGCGCCGGCGCGGACGAAACGGTCGCGCTCACCCGGATCGCGTTTTGTTTGTACTCGGCGGTGTCGCCGGCTGCACCGTAGGGCGTCCAGCCGTCCGCGATCAACAGTTTGCGACACGCGTCTTTCGTTTCGGCGATCCCCGCGTCGGTCACATACATCGCAGACGCGTCGCCGACGTAGACTGGTTTCACTTTGGGCGGCACGGGCAACTTGGCCGGCTTCACGTTGCCCTGATTCTGAATGAACACCGACATCGACTTCGATTCCCGCGGATAAACCGATAGCGACAACACGAAACCCTTCCGCTGGAACATCGCGTTTGCCGCCTGATCGGTCACCGAACTATTCGGCAGTTCCGTCCAACCTAGCGAAACCAATTGCTTGCGGTGGAAATCGAAGACCGATTTCACGTCCCCAGGCGCTTCACAGGAAAAACTCGCCACCGCGGGCGCACCAGGCTTGGCATCTTTCATCAACGGAAACGTGGAGAGATCGATCACGCTCGCCGCCTGCTCTGGCGTCACCGGTTGTTTGAACGCGCTCTCTTCTTCGTTCTTTCCGCAACCCACGATCCAAGCCACCACTAACGTCAAACACCACCACGCAGTCACCGTCCTACATTTCATAACGGTTGATGCTATCGAAATGGCTGCGACCTCGACAACAGCGGAAATAACTCGGCCGCAGTATCTTGGTTTCCCCATTCCGGTATCCGTTTTCCGGTTTTTGTTTGGCCCGAACGCTGCTGACTTTTGGACCCGAACATGGAACGCGTTTACCGCATTCTCGCCGTCGACAACGAGCCCTCGGTGACAACCGCGCTTCGATTCGTTTTTGACGGGCCCCAATACGACATCACCTGTGTTGACAACGGCGCCGATGCGCTCGCCCATCTTGACTGCTCGACCGCGTTCGACGTCATCATTGTCGATCAAAAAATGCCCAAATTGACCGGCGTCGAATTGGTGCGCGAAATTCGGAAACGCGGGATCGACGGAAAAATCATCGTCGTTTCGGCAAATCTTTCGGCCGACGTTTGCGAAGCTTATCAGCGCATGGACGTCAGCCTGATTTTCTCCAAACCATTCGACATCCGGCAACTTCGCTCCGCCGTCGAGCAGCTTGCCGCCTGATCAGCTTCTTGCCGTCACTTCGGATAAGCGCCGCAACCCGAGTCCCAAGAACAGCAGTGAAGTAGTCAGGTAAATCGTATAGCCGTGAAGTTGATTGATCCGGAAGACTGGCGCCGATACTTCAGTTCGATAACCACGACGATATAAGAAGTAATGACCGTTCGCCGCGTAGCCAAACGGCGTTGCCCCCCCTCGATCGCGCACTCGGCACCGAACAGAAGTAAATTGGCGAACCCGATTGCGAGCAGGAAATTTGCGAGCTTGCGTCCGGGAATCTTGCTCGTCCAGCGGATGGTCACGCCGCCTAACCAAGCAAGATCGACGCCGCGTTTTGTGTTTCAGTTTTTCGTTTAAAACAAATCGGCGCGCCAGGATCAGATTGCAGCGCGACGTCGCTTGTGCCCCACTTGGGGACGTTTCGATAACGAAGACTACCTTAGCGTGACCTCACGCATCAATCTGCGCGCTTCGGCGTCCTTAGTCTTCCGTCTGACTTCTTACTTTTACCTTTTCCTGACCTCTCCCACCCGCGTTGTCGGCATGTAGTAAGTGCTCGGGACCAAAATCAAGCGGTCCGAACTCCAGGTCGCGGTGAAAATGTAAACCTGGCCCGCTTTCGCGATCAGACTAATTGATGTCGGACGGCGCGCTTCCGTATTCGGCAAGGCGAGCGCAGTGACCGTATGTCTACCGGCCGCAACAAATCCGCCGTAGTGCTGATTTCGCGGAATGTCCGCCACCCGTTTTCCATCGATCGACAATCGAATGAAGAGATCGCTTCCGAAATTGGGCGCGCGTTGGACGATCAATCGCGCGGTCTTTCCGGTTGGGGTGGGGCTCGGGGTTGGCCGCGGTCGCGCTTGAAGGCAAGGCGCTGACAACAAGGCGGCGGCGGTGGTTGCGATCAAAATCCCGTGTCGAAAACTCTTTCTCACTGCCCGAGTTTATCAGCCACGCACCAAACTTCGCAATGCGCTTGAATTTAGCTCACTGCGAGTAAGTGATTTCTGAGCTCTGAAAGGCGCTGCCTTTCCAATTGTCCGCTCGTTCTGCTCTAACTTTCTTCCGCCGTCGCAATTTGTTTCCTAGGATCGCCATCAAACACGTTGCGGCGATGCTGCACGCCGAGTCATGTTCGGGCACCGGATCGTAAGTCAACGGGCCTAACGCAATCGCTTGGGCGCCGCGACCGTTGTCGTTGTTCGACCAGTCAAAAGAGAACTGAACGAGCGGTGAACTGAACGTGATATCGATTGTTCCCTGGTTCGTATTGTTGGCGGCTGAGGCCGTTCCGAGAATCGATGTGCTCAGCCCCGTCCCGGTTATTGTGTTGTAGCCGGGCACCGCGCTCGTTACCGACGACGCACCGAAGACCGTAACTCCATCCGGAGCGAGCGCCTTCAGGTTGGTGATCATGTCTGCAAATTGTCCGGCCAGCGCGTCCACGTCCCAGATTTGAAAGCTTAGATTTGTTACCGGAGACGCAAAGCTGATCGTTGTTCTCAAAGTATTTCCGAAACTTGGAGTGCTGCTGATGTAGAGCTGCAAGGCGTTCACGTTCGTAAGTCCACCGGTCTCGTTCGTGCTGTTAATCTGCGGATAGGTCCCTTGAATATTTACCCCGTTGTTGTCGATCTGGGCCGTGACGTCGTTTAAATTCACGCTGGTATACGACTGCGACGCCGATTGTCCTTGCCCGGGCGTTCCGGCGGTCCAACCCGGAGAACTCGGCCAATTGAAAACGATCGACCCCTTGGCTGCGGACGCGGATAAAGCCAAAATTATGGCGAAAACCAGACCGAAACGCGGAGGTACAATACCACTGACTGCTAGGAGAAGCCTCACTCAAAGGGCTTAAGCAATAACCGCGCCGTCGCTCTCTCCCCCCGCTCTTTGCTCTACGCTCCCCCGTTCTTTTTTCAGGACAAAAAACAACCGACCTTTGGCAAGAACCGATCAAACAAGCGTACGGCGACTGCTGAAGTTATCTACATGCAGCAGAATTCCGGACAAACAGACATGCGACAGGAACTCCGATCAGGGCACCGTAGTGTAACCATCCAAAGGCATCCCGAACCGCTGGATGAGTTTCCAGTGCTGAGAAAGTGGGAAGCATATTTCATTTGTGGGTTGAAAGAGGCTGGAGAAGATGGCTCGTCCGGTCTTCTCAAACCATCATTCGCCGGATAGCGATAGCTCTCCCGCTCCGGCGCTTCTCCCTCCGACCTTTGCTCGTGGCTTCCGTTCACCACGTGACGTTGGTGTAACCGTCGCCATCGACAAACATGTTCGTTCCAATCACCCGAACGAAAACGTAGTTGATCCCGAAATCGTACAAGATTTGTCCGTAGATTTTCAGGTCGGCAGCCGCACCGTGATCCGTCGTGAATCCGTTGAAAGCGGTGATATCCGTGTTCGCGATCATCACCGGCACGTTGACAAACCCTCTTCCGTCTTCCGGCGCCCCTTGCCAGACCGACGCCTGGTACCAATTCGGTTTGATATGCCGCACTTCCTTCGACCGAAATTGAAAATGTAACTCCACCAGTTGCCCAACGTGCGCATCCAGCGTGTGGTCCTTGCCCAAAGTTTTCACATCAAACTTTTGCAACTTCGCCCACGCCTTCGAATCAAATCGCGCCCCTGCAAAAATCCTCACCTGACCGGCAAGCGCGCCGGACGCCGCTGCGCAACACAGTAAGACGGAGACAAGGCGTTTCATTGGAGGCCAAACGACTATCAAAACACCGGAAAGTTGAACAGCACGTCCGCGTTTTTAGGTCGCTTGTCATTTCATCTCGAAATGTTCAATGTTTAGATACGACCCCGATTCCCCCACTCCTAATGGTCCGAAAATCTCCGGTGCACGGCCGCGGCGTTTTTGCCGCGAAATCGCTCCCCAAAGGCGCTCGCATCATTGAATACACGGGGCGGCGGATTTTGTGGTCGAGCGTCCCGGATGAGTTGGATGATCCGAGGATGTACTATTTCGGGCTCGGTGATGGCAAAAGAGTGATCGATCCTTCGGTGGGAGGTAACGAAGCGCGCTGGATCAATCATTCGTGTGACCCGAACTGTGAAGTGCGCGAAACTCGCGGGCGAATTTTCATCCACGCCTCACGCAATATCCGGCCGGGTGAAGAGCTTTTTTACGATTACCACTTGGAGACGGACGATGATGTCCCGCGCACGAAAGAAATCGAAGCCGAGGCGCCCTGCCGCTGCGGTTCAAAAAACTGCCGCGGCACACTCCTCGCACCCGCTGGTCACTGATCACTTGTCACTGGTCACTGATTTTCAGTGCTTCGGCGTCGCCGCATTGTCCTGCTTGTACGCTCCGCGTTTGTAATCGCGCGGCTTTTGCAGGTCCGCTTCGTGCCGGTGACCTCGTTCCGCCACAGGATTCGCAATGCTGAACACGCCCGCCATTAACGCCTTGGCCCGATCGTTCCAGATATCCCCGTGATTCTTAATAATGCTGCGGTCCACCTGGATGTCCCAGTAGGGAACATCGATGTCCGAAGTCCGCTTCAACTGCCACAGCTCCGGCGCCTTCCCTTTCACCGGCAACAACACCCTATCGCCGCTCAACGCGCGCGACAGATTCACCTCCATCGCCGTGCGACCGGGCGGCACATCGAATGGCTCATCCAGCTTCACCGCCACGTGATTGATCAATGAAGCTTTGTGCCCGGGTGTCGACGTGTAGTAATTGCGCTCGCTTTCCTTTTTCTCCGCCGGCCCGGGATCGGACACCTGATTGAAAATCTTTGGGACCGCCGCGATCGACGTGCCGATCGGAAAAATCGTCCCCGTGGCCGAATCAGCCGTCGACGTGACCGAGACAAACAATGGTCGCGTGTTTTCCGTTTTCTCCTGGTAAAGCGCGGAAATAATCTGGCGGCTCAGAATCGAATCCGACGCCGGATTGAGGACCAGAGCGAGATCAGCCGGCATCGAATTATACTTTGTGGCGCGACCATGCATCTCCGCGTCGATCGCATGGGCGACCGCACGTTCCACCACCAGTCCGCCAAACGAATGTCCAAGCAGGATAGTGTATTCGTTCTCACGGCGATGATGTTTGCGTGCGGCCTCAGCGATCGCTGAGATGGCGTCAAAACAATCGAAATTACTGGCCAGCCGCTCGGCCGCGGCTTTGCGGCCGTAAAAACTGAGCTCGTTCAATCCGGGAACGTCGACCGACTCACCGCGCCAGGCCAGATAAACGCCGACCACATGAAATCCTTCGCCTTCAATCAGCGGCGTATGCGCAATCTCCGACAAAAACTTTTCGAATCTCGGAACATCTCCTGAATCAGCGTTGTTATGCCAGCCGTGAACATAAGTGATCACGACCGGTTTCTGCGCGGTGCGGACGAGATCCACCGCTTTCTCGACTTGCGATGTGTCCTGATACGAACCTTGTTCGCCAAACTCGATGAACGCGAGACTGTAACCGTTTTCCTTCTTGATCGAGTTCGCCGGTCCGGAAACCGGGTTTTGATAAATTGGATGCATATGCGCGCATCCAGCGACAAGCAGCGCGCAGGCAAGACAACTCCCAATCAGCCCAATTTGAAGCCGAGCGTTAATATTGAAATTAAGCCAGCAGCTCAGCCCATAACGCAAGCCAGATCACAATCATGTGTGTTCAGGGTTTCAGTTTCCGCGTTTCAGTTGTCTCTCCGAAATCTTAAATCCTTAAATACCCTATTTTCCCGTTCCCTGTGCCTGTAAATTTGACGCTGAATACTTGCGGTGGTTTTGTCGCGGCGCGGACTCCCAGACGATCTGACCTCATTTCTTATTTTTTCGGCAAGACATCTGCTGTCTTTAAAGCCTCGCCGCCGCGGGTCGATTCGAGCGAACAATCTCGGTAGTCGAAAAATCATGAAACAAGACCGTAAACTGTGCCTGTCCTACCGGTTTTCCCATTTCGTGGCGATCATGGCCGTCGCGGTCTTCGGTATCTCGGCATTTCAGGTGCTGGCACAGGATGTTGCCGCGACCTATGTAACCGGCACGGAAGTAGCCGTAAAATCCGACGGTTTCGTCGCCGAGGGGAAAACGATAAACCTCACTCTCGGATTCGCTCCGCAGCCGGGTACCCAGTTGATGGTGGTCCGAAATACCGGGCCGGGAATTATTCGCGGCAGATTCAACAATCTCGAGCAGGGACAGACCATAACGCTCAACTATTCCGGACTGACCTATCATTTTGTCGCAAATTATTATGGAGGTAACGGCAACGATCTCGTTCTTTTGTGGACAACAGGCGATGAGCTCGTGTCGCCCACGGCGAGAGCCAAGCTCGACGGCCAGCTTCTACTGGCGCTGAGAAAAAATCGCCGAGAGCCTCCCTTCGACAAACCGACGACGTTGGAACCTGCAATTCCGGTCCAAGATGGCGACCGCGTCCTGGTTGACATCGAAGGGTCGGTATCGAAAGCGCTCATCGATCAGGTCACTTTGGGGGGAGGGGCATTACCGGACAGTGCATCTTCAAGCACGACGCTTCGCGCACTGGTTCCACTATCGCAGCTTGAGACACTCGCATCGCGCCCTGATGTGAAATCGATTTCACCGGCAAAACTTTCCGTGACGACTCGCTTCGAACCGCAATAGCCAAGGTCAAGAACGTGAAACGGCCTTGGGATCTACTTGGAGAAATGACTCGCGTGTGCAGAACACACCCGCGAAGGACGCTCCTGGCAATTGGTTTGTCTCTTGCGGTCGCCGCTGCCCCAGCGCTCGCGTTGACCATCAACCTGACTTACGACCCGGATTCCACGTTTATTAATGCCGGCCTGAGTTCGACTGACATAGCGAACATGAAAGCTGCCGCGTCCTACGCAGCTGCGCAATTTACAAACAACCTGAGCGACGGCGTGAATGTGAATATCAAGGTCACTGCCGTGCGAGGAACAGGAACCCTGGGTGAGAGTAATACTTTCCTTACCTCCGTCTCGAATTATGCCACGCTCCGATCTGCAGTTGTGGCGGATTCGAAGACTGCCGATGACGCGACGGTTTTGGGCGCCGGCGGCTCGCTCCCGACGAGCGATCCGATTGTCTCATCTCACACTTACATACTGAGCACAGCTGAAGCCAAGGCTTTGGGCGTGGTTCCAGATGATCTTTCGAACGATGGCACTTTTACGTTCGGCGGTGGATTCAGTTACACTTACGATCCCGCAAACCGTGCTGTTTCCGGTAGGATCGATTTCATCGGTGTGGCGATGCACGAATTCTCCGAAATCATGGGCCGGATTCCGCTGATGGGGCAGAACCTTACTGGGTCTCCGGACTACATGCTGATGGACTTGTTCCATTATACCGGTGCCGGGGCGAGAGGTTTAAACACTGGTCCGGGTCGATCGTTCTCCATCGATAACGGAACTGCGCTTCTTAAAGCGTTTAACAATGCGAATGCGAATGGTGGCGATCCGCAGGATTGGGCTAGTGGCACGAACGACGCTTTCAATGCGTTCAGCAGTTCGAGTGTTGAGAACGACTTAAGTCCGGTGGACTTGCGCGTGATGGATGTCATCGGCTATGACGGCACCGGCGGCTCGCCAACTCCACCGACGACCCCGACGCCGACACCGACTCCGGGCGGAACGCCTACACCTACGCCGACGGCAACGCCTACCGCGACGCCCGTGCCCGGCTCGGCCGTAATGTCGAGTCCTCAACCAGGCTCAACGTTTACTTCTTCAAGCGTTACCTTTACCTGGAGCGCTACCAGCGCTAACAACTACTTTCTCCTTGTTGGTAGCTCCCCCGGCGGCGGCGACATCTACTTCTCCCCCATGCTACACGTGACTTCTGTCACCGTGAACAACATTCCAACGGATGGCCGAGCCATTTACGTAGGGCTGTATTCGCAAGTGAACAACTCATGGGTGTCGAACAATTACACTTATACGGCGTTCAATTCTTCTGCCACGCCTACGCCGACTCCCACACCGACCGCTACTATACCTCCGAGCCCGACGCCCACGGCAACACCAATTGCATCGCCCACACCTACTTCGACTCCCACTCCAACCCCCACGCCCACGCCAACACCGACGCCAACACCAACACCAACACCAACACCAACACCAACACCAACACCAACACCAACACCAACACCAACACCCACTGCTGCTCCGAGCCCAACTCCGACTCCAACTCCAACACCCACGGTGATTCCGAGTCCGAGTCCGAGTCCGACTCCGACGCCAACGGCTACGCCTGGATCTGGCCCTGCGGTAATGATAACTCCGGCGCCGGGATCAACGTTTACTTCTTCGACGGTCACCTTCCAATGGACTGCCGGCAGCGCGACTCAATACGCTCTGACACTCGGTAGCAGCCCGAAGGGTCTCGATATTTACGGTTCCGGCCAAGGAACGTTTCTTTCAGCCACAGCGACTGGCATTCCTACCGATGGCCGCACAGTTTACGCTACGCTCTATTCTAAAGTGAACAATGCGTTTGTAAGTAACGCTTATACATACACGGCCGCCAACGGTTCAGCGTCGCCCACGCCGACTCCAACTCCCACCCCAACGCCGACTCCCACGCCGACACCGACCCCAACTGTTGCTCCAAGTCCAACCCCAACTCCGACAGCTACCCCGGTACCGAGTCCGACGCCGACACCTACTGCGACGCCCGTCGCTAGCCCGACTCCCACTCCAACTCCTACCCCCACGCCCACACCGACGCCAACTCCGACTGTTTCTCCCAGTCCAACGCCTACGCCTACTGCCACGCCGGGGTCTGGTCCTGCGATAATGGTAAGCCCAGTGCCGGGATCGAAGTTTACCTCTTCAACTGTTACGTTTCAGTGGACCGCAGGCAGCGCTACGGCTTACGGCCTGACGGTTGGGAGCTCGCCGGGAGCTGCTGACATTTACAACTCCGGGACGACCTTGCACGCTACGTCCCAGACGGTATCGAGCATTCCAACGGACGGCCGCACTGTTTACGTGCGATTGTATTCCCAAGTCAGCGGCTCTTGGACGTTCAACAGCTACACCTACACCGCCTTCAAATAATCCGCCGAGAGAGAGCGTTGAGAAGTTGAGAAGTTGAGAAGTTGAGGGGTTGAGTTGTTTGCTGATTCAGTCAAAAATGTTCACTTGAACATATATCACGCTTTGCCTTAAATTAAGCCCATGGAGGGCTTAAATCCGGCGAAGGCGAAGCTCCAAAACCCGAATGCCGGTGCGGCTCGCACCTCCAAGCACCCAGCTCTCCGCGCCGTGCTGCAAAATGCCGAGATCATCGGCATTTTACATAAGTGGGGGATTCATACCCTGGGGCAGCTGGCTGCTCTAAATAAAGAAGAGCTGCGAGACCGGCTCGGCCCTGAGGCGGTTCGGCTCTGGGAGCGAGCGAATGGAACCGCGACGAGGTTGCTGAAATTTGTTCAACCCCCGGAAACGTTCGACGAAAGTTTTGAGTTCGATCACGAGATCGAGACGGCCGAGCCTTTGCTCTTCATTCTTCGGCGATTTCTCGAACAACTCGCGCTCCGGTTAAGCAGCATCTATCTCGTCGCGCGTGAGCTGACGCTGCAGATCAGTTTTTCAAACAAGCAAACGTACGAGCGCGTTTTTAAAATTCCGCAGCCCACGAACGATGTCGATCTTCTGTTCAGGATGCTCCAAACCCATCTGGAGAATTTTAAATCCGAACATCCGATCGTTGCCGTCGCGTTGAGGGTGGAACCCAGTCGCCCCGGGTCCCAACAGTTTGGATTATTTGAAATAGCGCTTCGAAATCCGCAGCAGCTTTATGAAACCCTCGCGCGATTAACGGCACTGATCGGAAACGATCGCGTTGGAACTCCGATTCTCGAAGAAACGCATCGGCCGGACGCGTTTCGAATGGAACCATTCGCGTGGGGATTTGCTGTGGCGCCAGGCGTCTCGCCTGCAATTGAGACCGGGCGATTGGGGGCAATCGCCCCTACCTGTCACGACGGTCAGAGACCGCCGCTACAAACAAGACCGGCATTGCGCAGATTTCGGCCGCCGGCGCGAACATCGATTTTTATTTCTGAACATCGACATCTGGAAAGCGACAAGGTGCGTGGCCAGATCATCGAGCAAGCCGGTCCATTTTTGCTTTCGGGAAATTGGTGGGACGAAAAATCGTGGGTCCGCGCAGAGTGGGACATGCAGCTCGAGAACGGCGAGCTCGTGCGCGCGCATGAAGCAAGCGGCACTTGGAAATTGGATGGTGTGTATGACTGACGAGTCATCTAACGATTTAGCGAGTCAGCGATTTAATGACTTAAAAAGAGGAGTCCGCCTCGGACCAGAACATCTCAACTACTCAACCCCTAAACTTCTCAAGGCATGAAGTTCGTCGAACTTCATGCGTGCAGCGCGTTCAGTTTTTTGCGTGGCGGAAGTTTTCCGGAGCAAATAGCTGAAGCCGCGGCCGAGTTAGAAATGCCGGCGATCGCGTTGTGCGATCGGAATGGTGTTTACGGCGCGCAACGGTTCTCCGTCGCGGCGCGTGAACATGGTGTGCGCCCGATCATTGGCGCGGAGTTATCGATGGAAACGGGCGGAATTCTGCCAGTGCTGGTGGAGAATCGAACCGGCTACAAAAATTTATGCGAACTGTTAACTCAGACGCATTTGCGGAATGAAAAGAGCAAATGCGAGATCAAATGGGATGAGCTCCCGCAATTCGCGGAAGGATTGGTCGCGCTTCAGGGGAGCACATGCGCCTCGCATGTTGTTTCCGGCGCCCCCGCCGGAAATCTCCCGCCATTCGGCGAGGCGCCGAGCGGTGCACGCGAGGGCGCGTGCGCTCCCCAGAATTCGGAAGATCGCGCGAGATTTCTCATTGACGCATTTGGGCGGGACAATGTGTTCGTTGAGATTCAACGGCATTTCGTCCGTGGCGAAGAGCAGATTAATCGGCAGCTTGTCGATCTTGCGCAAGCGAATCGATTGCCGCTGATCGCAACGAACGGCGTGCAGTTTGCGAAACCGGACGGGCGCGAGGCGCTCGACGTGTTCACCTGCATTCGCGAGCACACGCATCTCGATGCCGCCGGGAAATTGCTAACTCAAAACGCCGAACGGCATCTGAAGAACGATCGCGAAATGCGGGAAATTTTTCGCGATTTGCCCGATGCGATCGAAAACACCGCGCGACTCGCCGAGCGGCTGACGTTTTCGCTCGAAAATCTCGGTTACGAATTTCCCGACTATCCGGTGCCGGCCGGGCACAGCATGGATTCGTTTTTGCGGACGATCGTTTGGTTTGGCGCGCAACAGCGTTACGCCGCAGTCAGTGCGAAAGTGAGGCGCCAGCTCGAAGAAGAACTGGCGCTCATCATCAAGCTCCGGTTCCCCGGTTATTTCCTGATCGTTTGGGACATCGTGAATTTTTGTCGCGAGCACAACATCATGGTCCAGGGCCGCGGCAGCGCGGCGAACAGCGCGGTTTGTTATTGCCTCGGCATCACGCCGGTCGATCCGGTCAGCAACAATCTCGTGTTCGAGCGTTTTCTTAACGAAAGCCGAAAAGGCTGGCCCGACATCGATCTCGATCTTCCGAGCGGCGACCGCCGCGAATCAGTGATTCAGGAAATTTATCGTCGTTACGGCAAACACGGCGCGGCCATGACCGCCAACGTGATCAGTTATCGCGGCCGCAGCGCCGCGCGCGAGATTGGCAAAGCCCTGAATTTTTCGCCAAGCATTCTCGATCGCTTTTCGCATTTATTCGCGAACGGCGATTTTCCGCACACGCTGGATCTCCAGTCGCAGATCGAGCAATCCGGCTTGCCGAAGAATCATCCGCGGATGCCGGCATTTATTCGGTTGTATCACGCCATCTATGGATTGCCGCGACATCTCGGCCAGCATTCCGGCGGAATGATCATTTGTCAGAACAAACTGAGCTCATTCGTTCCACTCGAGAACGCGTCGATGCCGGGCCGCGTCGTCGCCCAATGGGACAAGGACGATTGCGAAGATTTAGGGATCGTGAAGGTCGATTTGTTAGGCCTGGGGATGATGTCGGTAATGCAGGATGCGCTCGAGCTTTGTCGCGAGCGCGGACGTCCTCTGGACCTGGCGCACATTCCGAAGGACGACGAGCAAACGTTCGAGATCATGCAGCACGCGGACACGATTGGCGTGTTTCAAATCGAGAGCCGCGCCCAAATGGCGACCTTGCCGCGGATGAAACCAAAATGTTTTTACGATGTGGTGATCGAGGTCGCGATCATTCGACCGGGACCGATCCAGGGCGACATGGTTCATCCGTATTTGAACCGGCGTGCCGGGAAAGAGCCAGTCACCTATTTCGACGAGCGATTGAAGCCGATCCTCGAACGGACGCTCGGCGTTCCATTGTTTCAAGAACAAATGCTCAAGATCGCGATGATCATGGCGGATTTTTCCGGCGACGAAGCGGAGGAACTCCGGCGCGCTCTCAGTTTCCATCGGTCCGAAGAACGAATGAATAAGGTGAGCGTAAAACTGCGCGCAGCGATGCAGGGCAAAGGCGTCGCGGAGGACAAGATCGATAAGATCATTCAAGCGATCACGTCTTTCGCGCTTTACGGATTTCCGGAATCGCACGCGATTAGTTTTGCGATCCTCGCTTATGCCAGCGCGTATTTAAAAGTGCATCGCGCGCCGGAATTTTACGCTAGCCTGATCAACAATCAGCCGATGGGTTTTTATACGCCGGCCACGATTGTGAAAGACGCGCAGCGACACGGAGTGAAGGTGAGACCGGTGTGTGTCAAAAGATCGGACTGGCGTTGCATCGTGGTGGACGACAATACGTTCCGACTCGGTTTTTGCGTGGTGAACGGATTGGGTCAGGAACACGGCGAGCAAATCGAGCGCGAGCGAAGCAATCGGCAATTTAAGTCGCTCGAGGATTTCAAACGGCGCATTTCGCTTTCGAAAGAAGAATTGCGAACGCTGGCGGAATTGGGCGCGTTCAATTGTTTCGCGAAACATCGGCGCGCGGCGATGTGGAAAGTGGAAGAGCAATTATACGATGATTTGGTAGGGTCGGCGCGCTGCGCCGACCGGACATCGCAGCGCGATGTCCCTACCGAATCACCGCTCATCCCGATGACAGTGCAGGAGCGGGTGACGGCCGATTATCGGACGATGAATTTAACCGCAGGTCCCCATCCAATGAAACTTTTGCGTGACCGTTTGCCGAACATTTGGCGGGCGAGCGATCTCGCAAAAGCGAAGCACGGTTCAATCGTGCAGATCGCGGGCAATGTGATCTGCCGTCAACGCCCGGGCACGGCGAAAGGTTTTGTTTTCGTGAGCCTGGAAGACGAAACCGGTGTTTCGAACGCGATTGTCGATCCCGATTTGTTCGAAAAGTATCGGCTACTGATTACGGAAGAGGATTTTCTTTTGATCGAAGGCGAAGTGCAGAACTCCGACAACGTGGTGTTAATCAAAACACACGTGATCAAACCGCTCGTGCATGACGAGCTAGTTGGCAGCGAGTCGCACGATTTTCGGTAGGGACATCGCGCTGCGATGTCCGCGGACGCCGCGGCGCGGCGTCCCTACCTATTCGCCGGCGTGACGCGGCGTGGAGTCTTTTGGTTCGGCAGATTTTTGAGCCGGTTGCTGATCGGACTCGATCCACTCGGTGTGAAAAACGCCCGGCTTATCCACGCGCTCGTAGGTGTGTGCGCCGAAGAAATCGCGTTGCGCTTGCAGCAAGTTGGATGGCAGACGCGGCGAGCGATAACTGTCGAAGTAAGCGAGCGACGCCGAAAACGCCGGGACGGCAACGCCATATTCGACCGCAGTGGCAATAGCAACGCGCCAATTGTCCTGCGTATTTTTGATGATGTCGGTGAAATAAGGATCGAGCAGAAGATTGCGCAGCGCCGGATCGCGTTTGTAGGCGTCGACGATACAATTGAGGAATTTTGCGCGAATGATGCAGCCGCCGCGCCAAATGGTGGCAATGTCGCCGAAGTTCAGGTTCCAATTGTATTGCTTGCTCGCGACTCCAAGTAGCTCCATGCCTTGCGCGTAGGAAACAATCTTCGACGCGTAAAGAGCGTTGCGGACTGCGTCGGTCAATTTTTTCCGGTCGCCACTGAATTGTTTTGGTTTCGGTTGCGGTAGAATTTTCGATGCGGCAACGCGCTCGTCTTTTCGCGAAGAAATCACCCGCGCCTCGACCGCGGCGTTAATCGTCGAGATAACGACCGATTGGGCGATGGCGGATTGCAATGTCCACATGCCGGTCCCTTTTTGGCCGGCTTTATCGAGAATGACGTCGACCAGCGGCTTGCCGGTGTCCGGGTCCTTCTTGCGAAAAATCTGGGACGTAATGTCGATCAAATAACTGTCGAGCTCGCCTTTGTTCCATTCGGTGAAAGTTTCGGCCAACTCTTTGTCGTTCATTCCACCGACGTCTTTGAGAATCGCGTAGGCTTCGCAGATCAGCTGCATGTCGCCATACTCGATGCCGTTGTGCACCATTTTGACGTAGTGACCGGCGCCGTCCGGTCCCATGTATCGGCAACACGGTTCGCCATCGACTTGCGCGGCAATCTTCCGGAAAATCGGTGCGATAAGTTCCCACGATTCGCGCGAGCCACCCGGCATGAGGGAAGGACCCTTGAGAGCACCTTCTTCTCCGCCCGAAACGCCGCACCCAACGTAGTGAATGCCGCGTCCTTCGAGATCTTTGCATCGACGCTGCGTATCAGTGAAGAGTGAATTGCCGCCGTCGATTACGACGTCTCCTTTTTCGAGGAACGGCTGCAGCTCGCCGATGACCTGATCGACCGGGTTGCCGGCCTTAATCATGATCATGACTTTGCGTGGCTTTTTGAGCGCACCCAGTAACTCTTCGATCGTCTTGGTGGGCCGGATATTCTTTCCTTTGGCGCGCGCGGCCATGAATTTGTCCGTCACCTCGGTGGTGCGATTGAAGACCGCGACGGAAAATCCTTTTGATTCCATATTGAGAACAAGGTTCTCGCCCATCACAGCCAAGCCGATCAGGCTAATATCACATTGATTCGGGGTCATTTTAGGTCTCCTTTGTTGCAGCAGCGCGAGACTTGGAATGTAACGGGCGATTTAAAGACATGGCAAACTCCGTTTGTGAAGTTTTAGTGACGGAATCGGCATTACAAGCGCCGGACCACGATGGCGATTTTACGGCTGGGGCCGTTGTCGATTTTGTCGGAGTGGTTCGAAAACGGGAAGACGGGCGTGAGATTGAAGGCATCGATTACGAATCGCACAAAAAAATGGCGGAACATCAGATGCGATTGATCGCTGAGGCCGCGATTAAAAAGTTTCAATTGAAGCAGGCGACGCTTCATCATCGAGTCGGTTTCGTGCAGGCGGGCGAAGCGTCATTGTTTCTGAGAGTCAGCGCGCCACATCGAGCAGCGGCATTCGAGGCCAGCAAGTGGATCGTGGACGAATTAAAAAAGAAAGTGACGATTTGGAAGAAACCAAAATTCAAAACGACGAGTCATATCCGAAAGGGCGAAACAGTTACGGCGACATGAATTGGGCGAATCGTTTAACGTTGGGCCGGTTGGCGCTGACCGTCCTATTCGTGGCTGCGCTGAATTCGTCGTGGCACTACAGCCGGACGCTGGCCTTGATTATTTTTCTCCTGGCGGGGATAAGCGATTTCGTCGACGGCGAGATCGCGCGCCGTTACGGGTTTGTGACCGATTTCGGAAAATTAATGGACCCGCTGGTGGACAAAATCATGGTGGCGGCTGCATTTATTTCTCTGGTGCCGCTGCGAGCGGTTCCAGCGTGGGCGGCAACCGCAGTCGTTGCGCGCGATTTTTTGATTACCGGTTTACGGATGATGGCGGGGGCCAAGGGAAAGATTTTGCCGGCGGAACGGCTCGGAAAACAGAAGACGTCCTGGCAGGTCGTGACCGTTATCTTTTTTCTGACGCTGCTCTCACTGAGCGAGCTGCGTTACGCCGATGAGGGATCAGCGTGGTGGTCGCGTGCGTGGAACGAGGCAGGGCCGGTTCTCGTCTGGATCACTGTCGCGTTAACGATTTATTCCGGATTACTTTACGCGTGGCGACATCGCGATCTGATCGCGCATAACGAATAGAAACTGTGGTGGCAGGCGTCTCGCCTGCAGCCGAGGACGGCTGCCTCCACAGAAATCAGATTAGAAGAAGCTTTGCGGGACTTCGATCTTGTCGCCGGGCCGGAGCTTCACATCTTGCGACGGATCTTTGCGAAATCTCCGCACGTCGTAAACGGTCACTTCATTTCCGCGCAAAAGCCGGACGTGTCGCTGATCCGCGAAATCATTGAAACCTCCTGATGCGTTGATTGCGGTGAGGAGGGTCATGTCCTCGGTGAAAGGGACGCGTGACGGGCTACGAACCGAACCACCTACGTTCACGAACCGCGCTGACGGTTGCATGAAGATGGTAACGTTCGGGTTCGTGTAAATTTTGTTCGAGCGATAGTTTTCTTCGATCGAGCGGGAGAGCTGTGCCGGAGTCATTCCCTCGGCGTGAATCTTGCCGATATAAGGCAGGTTGATCGCACCGTCGGCGTCGACGCTGTAGGTGTTATTGACCTGACTCTGGTCTTCGGCCGGCACGCCGCTTATTTTCAATTCAACTGGATCGCCAATGCGAAGGGTAGCCTGGGCGTAGGCGCTGCCGGAAAGCGCGACGATTAAGAGAGCAATCGCGAACAGCGTCCGCATCAATATTCGTCGGGCTCCAAATGCCCGTTCTCGGCTCCGTTGCTTGTAACGCGTGAACGTTCACCGCGACGGCGGCGATGGCTTTCCTTGCCGCTGTCGGGCGAGTAGTAGCCGTAGTAGTTGGTGTAGTAATAATAATTCTGGTCGTGCTTGAGATCGACATTGTTGAGCACGACGCCGAGAAGCGTTCCGCCTACTCCGAGAATAGCTTGTTTGACACGGGTCAGCATTGCTCGCGGGAACCGCCGGTGCTGAACAACGATCACAGTTTGATCAACTTCGCTGGCGATGACGGAAGCGTCGCTGACTCCCAGGATTGGGGGCGAATCGAAGAACACGATGTCGTAACGCTTCTTCAACTCGGCGATCGTGTCCGACATTCGCTGAGAATTGAGAATGCCGACCGCGTCGGACGGCAAAATGCCGCTCGGAAAAATCGACAAATTCTCGACGTCGGTTGGCATGATCACCTCATCAAGCTCCATGTCGGTCGTCAGATAATTCGTTAGGCCAACTTCGTTGCTCATGTCGAACAACAGGTGCTGGACCGGGCGACGAAGGTCGGCATCGACAATGAGCGTGGAATATCCGCCTTGGGCACAAATGAAGGCGAGGTTGGCGATAGTTGTAGATTTGCCTTCGCCAGGTCCGCCGCTGACGAGAGAGATGGTGTTCGCCTCGGGGTTTGGGCGATTGAACTCGATGTTTGTTCGGAGGATTCGATACGCCTCGGCGTCGGGCGTGTCGCCTTCGGCCTTGTGGAGAAGAGTGATGTTCTTGGGAATAATCGCGAGGACAGGGACGCCAAGAAGACTTTCGACGTCGTCCATCGTTTTCACACTGGTATCGAGATACTCGATGAAGAAGGCGAGGCCGATGCCGATGACGAGACCAACCAGCGCGCCGAGCGTCAGGTTTAAGCCGACTCGCGGGCGCGCGGCATAACTCGGCGGCTCGGCCACTTGCTTGACGCTGACGGCAAAGCGCGGCATCGCCATTTCCATTGTCTGGGTCTGGGCGCGCGTGCGAACTCCATCGAGGAGCGCCTTCTCTTTGATGTAAGCGTTCTTGGCGCGGGTGTAATTGGCGCTGAGGTTCTTAGTTTGGAGCTGCTTCGAATTGATTTGGTCGAGGCGACCTTTCAGTTCATCGCGCGTGGCCTGCGCCCCCTTGAGGTTGCGCAAGATTCCCTCGCGAATGATTCCGACCTGTTGCTCGAGCTGGCGCGTGTAAACGATTCTGGCTGCGCGAAGTGACTTAACTTTTGGATGGTTTTCGCCCAGACCCGAGTTTAACAGAAGCGCTTCCTGGGCAACTGCGTCCTGATAGTTGGGAAGGATCTTTTGGATGGTGGGATCCTGCACGTCGAGCGTGGGCATCATCCGCATCAAGTCGTCGCCCTTGAGATTCTCGATCTGAGACAGCTTACTGGAAAGACTGGCGATCTTCGCTTCGGAGTCGTTCACTTCCGCTTCTTGTTTGACGACGATGGCGTTGACCGGCGCCTGGGAGTCTTCTGTTCCCTCGGGGTTAAGATCGACAATGTGTTCAGCGTCCCGGATACGGGCCATTTCAGTGCCGGAGTCTTCCACCCGTTTCTGTTGCTTGTCGACCTCCTCGTTCATGGCGGTGACGGCTCGGTTGAGGATTTCTTTTTCTTCCTCGACGCGCCGGTCTTGATAAACGCTGACGATCTTGTTCGCGATGTCGGCGGCGAGCTGGGGATTGGCGTCAAAGACGCTGATTTGAAGCAGGTCGGTGTTCCGGACCTCGTCGACGTCGAGTTTGTTACGCAACATTTGGTAAGCCACTTCCCGGGACGGTCTGCGCCCTTCGCGGCCCCATCTGTCCTGCAATTTCAATTGCTCGATCACGGGATAGAGGATTCCAGTGCGCTGGATGACTTGATAAACGGTCGGCGCGAGTTGCGGGTCGTGCACCGGTTGGTTGGGGTCGCCCGGGCCAAAGATTCGCGGATTTTCGGCGGTCGAACGGACTTCGATGAAAACGGATGACTGATATTCGCGCGGCTGGAAATAAGTGACGACCGCGGCGGTCAACAGACGAGAAGGAACGCCAAGAGCACGAGCGGCCAGCGAATACGCACGACGCGCCAGTAATCGAGAAAATGAAGCTTAACTTCGTCGGATTGTGCCATACCAATTTAGAGGGACCCCGTGGCAAGAAAGACGCAATTGTAGCAAAAACCACCCCAAAAGTAAAACGCTGCCTTTCCGTTTCACTAGAAGGTCACATTGACGCCGCCGGAGACCCGATTCCGCGAATACTCGCGGATGGACGAATCGGAGGAGACATCGGTGTAATTATAGCCCAGCTGGAGGCCGATGAGGTTCGTGATGGCGTAACGCACCGAAAAACCCACATCGAACGTGTCCTCGGCGAAGGCGCCATTGGCCGGCCCGGACGTAAGGGCGTGGTAGTCGTCGTGAACGTAGAAAAGGTCCAGTCCGGTTTCGATGCGCGAGGTCAGACTAAATTTGGTCTGCAGGCCAGTCCGGAAGGTCGTGCGACTTTGCGAATTCGGAGTATCCGGTTCCTCGATGCCGTAGCGGGTCACCCAGCTGACGGAAGTCCGATGACCGAGGGCGTAACTGACATTACCTTCAAAATATGGACCGGTGCGGTCGCCATCGTTATCGTAAGAACGAAATTGCGCGCCGCCGCGGAACGTTGCCGATAAACGCGGGTTGAAAGTGTGGTCGAAGCCCGCAAGGGCATAATGCGTCTCCGAATTGAGAAACGAGTTTTCGTAGCTCACAATTCCGTATCGATATTCAGCGATGAGGCTGGTCGTCGGCACCATTTGAAGTCGGAACTCGTTTCCAAAAACATTGCTCACCCGGTTAGAAAAGGCGCCGACTGAATTGTTATCGTAGTTGAAGGCTTCGAACGTGTAGGAGGTTCTTGTCGAAAAACGCCGGCTCCACAAGTACTCGAGAAATAGTCGGTCGGTGCTGTAGAGGTAATTGCCGTTCCGTGAATTTATCCCTCCCGCATATTGGAACGAGGGCTCGGTTAAATACGAAACCAGGACCGATCCGCCAAGCGTCAGTCGTTGAGACGCTTTGTAGGTCATGGCAAGCGCGCCCTTTAAATCGATATCGTAATCCTGGGTGCTGAGATGCGAGAAGTAATAGGTGGCCCCGGCGCCGGCGTTCAGAACTAGCTGAAGTCGCGGGTCGCCAAACGTGTAATCGAGAATCACATTGGCGTTAGTGAAGGCGGACGATTGCTTGTTACTGGAGGTCGTGACGTTATCGTCGTAACCGCCGGAAACGGTGGCATAGATTTTTACGGGTGTAGGTGCGAAAACTCCGGCACCGGAGGGATTTCGTTCGGCGGTTGGTGTGTTCGTCCCTGAACTGTTCACGGCCGCCGCCGGCGCGATTGTGTTGGTTGTTGTAGAGAGGTCCGGACCAGTTTCAGCTGGACCGGTCGCGCTGGTCGAAGAAGTTGACGTGCTCTCAGAAGACGATGTCGTCGACACAGCTTCCTGAGCGCGCGCTGCCGACGGTAATTCCAGGCAAACGACAGTGGCCGCAATACCCAAAATGCCGATGATCGATCGTCTCATATTGTTGCTGCCGTTTCCCTGAGATAAAGCAAATGCCCAACCAAATCGGCGGCAACTTTTACAGCGTACAACATTGAGAAACAAACGAACACCGGTTTCTCAGAGGCTAGGTCCAGCGGGGTCACTTCGGACTAACATCGACATCTTCACCCTTGGCAACTCCGGCTTTCTGCCATTTCTGCAGGTGTGCCTGATACCGCTCTCGAGTTGGAACATACTTTGGATCCAGCCGGATCGCCTCATGGTACATCCACTCGGCTTCCGGAAAACGACCAAGCGCATCGTAAAGGGTAGCTAACTCGACCGGGAAGGTATCGTCACGGGGCACGAGAGCCCACCCTTTTTCGAAGGCGACCGTGGCGACTTGAAAAAAGAACGCGCGCCGCCCGGGATCGCTGGCCTCATTGCCCTCAAGCATGCCTGCACGCCCAAGATAGTAATAGATGTTTGGATTTTTTTGCTCGGTCGCCAATGCGCGCACCGCAAAGGCCGCAGAGGTTGTCGGATCATTGTCGCGAAGTGCGACCCGGGATTTCTCGGCGAAATACTCGGCCGGTATTAAGCGCACACATTGAATCAACGTAAAGAGTCCCAGTAGTGCGAGGACGATGCGCCAGCCGATCAGGGATTTAGTCAACTGGGGCTCCTGACTCTGGTGCGTCACCCCAACATTCGCGACCAGCCCGAAAACAAAAGCTAGCAGCAGAGCGTTGGCAGGAATGTGAAGGTTAAAATCAATCGCCGAATGAACGATATAGGCTGCGATCGCCGAGAGCGCGCCGATCTGTAGCGCGAGGCTGTTGCTCATTATCCGCGTTGAAACCGCGATCCGCTTCGGGCCAAGTCGCTGATAATTCTTCAAGCCGTTGATCAGATGCGCGGCAAAGAAAAACAGAAAGCCGAGCGCGCCGATGATTCCGTATTCGGCCAGCAGATGCAGATAGTCGTTGTGCACTTCGACGGGGTCGCTGCCCGTTCGCACACTGCGAAATTGCCGGCCGTAAAACAAATAAGTCCCGCTTCCAGTACCGGTGATCGGTTCCAACTTGAATTGCTGCACCGCCGCCTTCCACAGATCGATTCGGTTATCATTTGCTTCCTGATTGGCGGTCCAATCGCGGTCGTTTAAGTAAAGGAGCCTGTTGCTGTAAACATCCCCGATAATCAAAATCAGCGCGGCCGCTGCGACCGCTATCCCGCCAATCTTTAGGAACAATTGTTTGCCGCTTCGGCGTAGCGCCCAAACACTGAGGACGAGAAAAACGATGAAGCTGGCCGCACAGCTTAGAAATCCGCCACGACTCGCGCTCAGAAGCACGCCCGTATAACAAACGCCAGAGCCGTAGAGCGCGAGCAGCTTGACCCAAACCGGCCAGCGCCCCCAGCAGGCAATGGCTAGTCCGAAGATACCGAGAACTTCAAGCAGTCCCGCCAGATGATTCGGGCAAATATAAAATCCGCTCGCTCTTCGGCCGTAGTCGTACCGCTCCAGAAAAGAAAACGGCATGAAATTGTTGCCATCGCGGAACTGAAGGGCGCCAATCGCGACGTGGGCAAAAGCGAGCGCGAGGAGAAAAAATAGAAACCAGGTTCGTTGCTTCGCATCGGTGAAGATGCAGGCCACGAACAAGTAAACTAAAAGGCATCCCGATACTGAGTAGATATCGGGCCGGGCCAGATATTCGACCGGTGAAAATATTGCCCGAATCAGCATGTAACCGAAGAAAACGGCCGAGCTAACCAGACATATTTGATTTGGCTGCGGCTTCGGTCGTCCGATCGATACCAATGCAACGATCGACATCGCGGCCAATAGTCCGTAAGCCGGCAAGCTAAAAAGCAATCGGGTCCCACCGATCAACATTTGGATAACGACAAACGCAGCTGTGAACAAAACTCCGCAAACTGCGACCGAACCGCGACTGAGAACGTCCGTTACTTTCACAATCTAGTTCCGGCGTTCGTTATTCGTCGGCTTTTCATTCGTGTCGTAGATTCGCGCGAAAAAGAAAAGCCGTTGCGGTAAATATCGCAACGGCTTTCCAGAAAAGCGCTCTTTTTTGTTACCGGTTCGTGGTTGGCGTAACGGCACTGCCGCCCGACGTGATTACTACCTGATCAGCGATAACTTTTCCCGTCACATGGCCGCCGCTGAGATCAACTTTGCGATTAAGGGCCAGCAAGATTCCGGGTAACTGTGTTCCCTGATTCAGCGAAACCTGGCCACCTTTTCCGAGAATGTTGAAAAGGACGTTCTGCGGCGGAACTCCCGCAAGCACGATCGATCCGTTGTTAAGCGAAAAGTTCTTGGCGACGTTGATGATGAACGACGTTGTCGCTGTGCCTTGCAACGTAAACGTGCCGTTACTTATGGCAAAATTCTGAAGGCTCAGCACAACTTTTTCGCCGGGTCCGCCGGTGATAGTCATGTTTTGACTCGGATTCGAAATGTTCACATTAGTCAGCGATGCATAAGCAGGAGTAACTGCCTCCATGGCCGCGGCGTCGGAAAGCATCTGGGCATCAATGAGAGCTTGATTTAGTTGCGCGTCGTTGTTCGTGACGCTGCCGGTGATTTTGGCTGAGCCGGAAAGGTTCGGATGGCCACCATTGTGCATGACAAGGTTGCCAGTGATACTGCTGCTCCCAGTGATGGATAATGTTCCCTGGCCACCGACGCCATAATTCCCGACCACGGATGAGGGCCCGGTGATTGTGTTATCGGTGAAACCGGCATCGCCTTTGGCGAGCACGGTGAAGTAATCCGCCGAACCCACATTGATCGCGCCGCCCGGAAGGGTATCGGTCGCAGCGCCAGCGGTGAAAATGCCGAGCGCGACGACAGCGATCGACAGCGACATGAAGAGACGTTTGTAGTGCATGGCCATAGCTTTGGTTAGAGGTGAGTTTGCCGGTGAAAACATGAAAAAGTCAAGGCTAAAAGCCCCATGTTCGAGGTGATTTCACAATTGGGCCAATTCTCTGTAACAGGAATGCCGCATTTCATAGCGGTTCGCTCGGTAATTGGTTCGTTTCCAAGCCGCAGCCCGGATGCCATACCGGACTAAATCTCAGTGGATCAGCGGGCAACGGGAATCGAACCCGCATGGCCAGCTTGGAAGGCTGGAACTTTACCATTAAGCTATGCCCGCGTTTTGGTGCCAGTCCGGCTCGGACCTAAGTTGCCGCGAGGCCGCACACCTGCCAAGCGGTTTTTGGCTTCTGTGAGCGTTTGCTATTTTTCTCCGCGAGGACTAGCTAATCCGATGAGGAATTTCCTTATTCTTTCCGCCGTATTTGTCGGCGCCTTTGCCTGCGCAGCTCGTGCTGATCTCACCATTGTCCAGAAGGTCGACGGCGTCGGTCAGAACGGCGACATCACGGTCAAAATAAAAGGGGACAAGGAACGGATCGATGCGCCTTCTCAGCCGACCAGAATTATCGACGGTAAAACCGGCGAAATGACCGATCTCAATAATGACCGGAAAAGTTTTATTAAGATTTCCGCTGCGCAAATAAAGGCCGCAGCGGAAAGCATGAATGCCGACAAGAAAGCGACCGCGTCCAAACTCACGCCGACCGGCAAAAAAGACACGGTCAACGGTTACGAAACCGAAGAATACACCTATGAAACTCCTCAATTCAAAGCCTCCTTTTGGATTGCCGACAAATATCCGGGCGCAGCGGACATTTTGAAACAAATGCAGGCGCCGATCGCCGGGGCGTGGAGGCCGAGCAATATGGGGATGCCTGATTACACCGATTTTAAAGGACTGCCGATTAAGACGGTGATCACGGTTGGTCCGAATGAGGTTGTAACGACGATCGTGTCGATCAAACACGACCCGGTAAACGCAGGGGAGTTCGAGATTCCAAAAGACTTTCAGGAACTTAAGCGGCCGATCCAATCGACAATGCCGGCCGACAGTCCCTCCACTTCATCGACGCCGTAGCGCGTTGCGTTTCGCGCGTGCGTTCGACGTTGTTGCTCGCCTCAAATTCCCCACGCCGGCGCGATTTATTGTTTGAAGCCGGGTTCAACTTCGAAACCTGCGCGCCCCATATCTCCGAAAGGTTTGATGTCGATCTAACGCTGCGCGAACTAACGGCGCTGAATGCTATTCGAAAGGCGATGGCGACGGCACACGCGCATCCAAAGAAGATTGTTCTCGCCGCTGACACTCTGGTTGCCATCGACGATCGCGTCCTTGGAAAACCAAACAACGTCGACGAAGCGGTCGCAATGCTGGAGCGATTGAGTGGACGCGCCCATGAAGTGTGCACGTCGGTCGTGGTTTGCCATCTCGAGCACGGAAGATCGACAAGTTTCTCGGAAATCTCGCGGGTTCGTTTTCGGCGGCTCACCCGCGATGAGATCGATCGTTACCTCGAACGAATAGATCCGCTCGACAAGGCCGGCGCTTATGCCGCTCAAGGTTTTGGGAGTGAGATCATCCAGAACATTGACGGGTCCTTCACGAATGTGGTCGGACTGCCGATGGAGAAAACAGTTTCGGTCCTTGCCGAATTCGGAATTGAGCCGGAGATCGAAGGTCGTTGAGCCCTGTTATAATGGACTGGCTGGCTGGAAACGGTTGAAGACAGGTCGAGTTCGCGGGGCAAATCCGGCAATTGCGAATTTCGCCTAACGAGTTTCGATCAATTCCGGCTCTGATTTGACGGGTCGAGCGGTCTTGTCGCGCTTCAAAACGAGATAGAGGAACCAGACAATGAAACAGTTCGCGAGAAGAAGGATCAGGGGCACGACGATGGCATGATGGGTAATCAGACGGTGCCAAACATGTCTTATCTCGAGTGGAATCAATACCCCCGTGGCGAAGATCATTAAGAGTTCCGCCCAGCGTTTTTCCATGTAAACGCCGATGCCCTCCGTCAGCAGCACCGCGCAATAAAAGAGCGAGAGAAAACCAGTTGCCCGCAAGGCCCCGCCGCCGGTCACGATTTCCTGTAACTTGTTCAGCAGAAAAACGACTGCCTTGGTGTGATGAAGCAACAGCTGGTCTTCGCTCCAATCCGAAATCTGATCGAGCCAGGCCGGCCGGCCGTTCAGAAACAGAAGGGAGAAACCGAGGAGAAAGAGCAGCACGCCCTTAAAGATTTTGAAAAGCGCAATGAGTTTGAGATAACGATGCCGGCGAGGCTCCTGCAGAATGGCGGGGACATGCGCCGGATCATTCATTCCTCCACTCTTCGCCGAACTCTTTTACTCTGCAATGACGGGATTCGCCCGACAGCAAATTTCCAGTTTGTTGCCGTCCGGATCTTCAAAAAAGAACGCGTAGTAACCGGGGCTGTAGTCTACGCAGACCTCAGGTCCTTCCAGGTTCTTGCCACCGGCCTCTCGCACCAATTTCGCCATTTCGTCCACTTTTTCCCGCGTCTCGGCCCAGAACGCAATCCGGGTTCCGTTTGGCCGATGGTTTTTGTCTAACTGGAAACAAAAAAATTCCGCCGGTTTGTCACCGCCCGCGGAATAAAAAGTATGAAAATCTTCGCCGGCGTCCTGGCTGGGTGACGGTTCGTATTTCTCCCGAACAAAGCCCAGCTGCGGCAGAAATTTCGCATAAAACCTTCCCGCGACGTTCATGTCTTTCACTCGCAAATCAATGTGATCGAGTAACCGGCTCTTCATTTTTTTGATTTTCGGTTTTCGCGTCGAATCATCAACTTTAATCCGGACCACGTGTCATCGACCGCGCAAACTTTGATGTCCACGAATCCAAGCGGAAGCGCAACCGCCCGAATGACGTCTTCGGTGACATCCGTCGGCACGCCCGACGATTTTTTCGGCCAGGAAACCCAAACGGCGGCGTCCTCGGCGATCTTTTGCCGGAGCGTTTGCAACTGTGTCTGCAAGGCACGCCGCTCTTTCACGAACAGGTGGATAAATTTGGTATTTCCGACCGGCCGCGTCGCGAAATTCACTCCGCTGGGAATTTGACCGAGCAGCTTGCGATAATTGTCCGGCGCATCGATCACGACGACGATTGTGCCCGGCTTAATCCCGAGCTTTTGAGGGAGTGGTGTTCCGGAGTAACCAGCCATTTCGAAAGGTTTACCGACTCGTGTCGGAACTCATCTTAGCTTCGATGCCGCAATGTAGGGAAACATTTGTTGCTCAGGAAACTAAATATACTAATCTAGTTTCCAAAGTGAATTCAGCTGACAAGAGTGCACCGGAGGAACTTCATCAAGAACTGCGTCGACGGACCCTCGGCCTGACCGGCGTGACCGAGCGCCAGAAAGCCGGTATCCACGAAGATGCTTTCTTCGTCGGAGGGACCATGTTCATGCACATTCATGGCCACGGACACTGTGACATTCGATTAGCGGAGCGCGATCAGGCACAGGTTCTCGCTGAAGGAAAGGCCCAGCCCCATCGCTGGGCGCCGGCAAAAGGCTACGTGACGTTTGTTGCCCGTAACGAAAAAGATCTGGGCCCTGCGATGGAGTTGATTCGGATGTCCCACGATCATTTTTCCGGCAGACAAGACGGATGAAACGTTCGGACAAATCGCGGCTGCGAAACAACGGTTCCGGTTGGCAACGAATCGTTGAAGCTGCCCGCGCCCACTTTCTTAGTCACGGATTTCGCAGCGTTACGATGGATGATTTGGCGAATGAGTTGGGAATCAGCAAGAAAACTCTCTACGCGCATTTTCCAGGCAAGATCGATCTCCTCGAAGCTGTACTGGCGAATAAGTTTGCCGCTGTTGAATCGAGATTAAAAAGAGTGACGCGCCTGCATCCGGACGATTTTTCAAAGACCTTGCATGAGCTACTGGCTGGAGCTCAAGACGAACTGGCGGAGATCAAGCCGCCGTTCATTCGCGACATACGTCAGAAAGCACCCCAGGTGTTTAAAGTCATCGAACGTCGCCGCGCTGCGCTGATCGAACGCTATTTTGGGAAACTTTTTATCGAGGGGCAACGTGCTGGGATGGTGCGCAAAGACGTTTCGGCAAAACTGATGATCGAGATTTTGCTGGCAATGGTGCAATCGATCATGAATCCAGCCAAAATGGAGGAACTCGGGATGATGCCGAAGGACGGCTTCGCCGGCATTCTTAAGATTGTTCTCGAAGGCGCCCTTACCCTGAAAGGACGAAAGGCATGACCGCATTATTTGTTAGGCAAGGGCCACAGCTGGTGCGCGCGGCACTGGCTTTGTCTTTCCTTGTTTGGTTCGGTGGCTGCAACAGTCGGAAGAACGCCGTTTCCGGAACGATTGAAGTAGACGAAGCGCACGTTGGCCCGCGTTCGAGTGGACGAGTCGAGAAAATTTTCGTCCAGGAAGGCGATCAGTTGCACGAAGGCCAGTTGATCGCGCAACTGGAAGCGCCGGAGCTTCGAGCACGGCGCGAGTTGGCTCGGGCGCAGATCGACACCGCTATTCGCAACGCCGGTGCGCAGGAGGCGCAGCTGGAATTTTTGCGCGCAAACTCTATTCGCGAGTCCGACTTGCTTAAACGCAAAGTGGTTTCACCTAACGAAGCGGAACAGGCCAACAGCGCCGCCAAGTCGCAGGAAAAGAATCTTGAGGCCGCCCGTATGCAAGTCGCTCAGGCCCGCGCGCAACTGGCCGACATTCAGGCACAATTAAAAGAAATGGAGGTGCTGGCGCCCAGCGACTGCATCGTGGAAGTCCTGAGTGTAAAGGTGGGGGACATTCTGGTGCCGCCCTTTAGTCAGGAAGTCGCAACCCTATTACTTACTCAACATCTTTGGGTGCGGGTTTATGTTCCGGAAACTTGGTTGGGCAAAATTAAACTCGGCGAGCAGGTTCGGGTGCAGGTGGATTCGTTTCCCGGCAAAGATTTTCCTGGCGAAGTCGAGCAGATCAATCGCCAGGCTGAGTTCACACCGCGAAACGTCCAAACGGTCGAAGATCGCATCAAGCAGGTCTTTGGCGTCAAGATTCGTTTGCCCAGCAACGATGATCGTTTACGCGCCGGCATGGCCGCGGACGTTTATTTCCCAAGTGTAACGCCTTGATGCACCACGAAGATCACGAAGGTCAAGAAGAGCCGAATGAACTCATAACTGAGTCCCTCCCAAACATCTTCGTGGTCTTCGTGTCCTTCGTGGTGAGTTAATTATGGCTGCTGAACGAACGCCGATGATCGAGTGTGAAGGCTTAACCAAGCGGTTCGGTCATTTTACCGCCGTCGATCACGTTTCGTTCAATGTCGGCAAGGGATCGATCTTCGGTTTCCTCGGTCCAAACGGTTCCGGCAAGTCCACGGTTATCCGGATGCTTTGCGGAATTCTGGAACCGAGTGAAGGCACCGCGCGCATCAATGGCCACGATGTCGCGCGCGATACGGATTCGATCAAAGACATCATTGGATACATGTCGCAAAAATTTTCGCTCTACGATGAGCTGACAGTGAACGAAAATCTTATTTTTGCAGGAAAACTTTACGGTTTGGGCGGGCGCGATTTGGAGAAGCGGCGCGACGAAATGATTGCGATTACCCATCTGGATCCGTACCTCAATCGACGCGCGGCGTTGCTTTCCGGTGGCTGGCGGCAGCGTCTGGCGATGGCGTGTTCGCTCATGCATCAACCGACCGTCCTTTTTCTGGATGAACCGACTGCCGGGATCGATCCGGTCGCGCGTCGTGAACTTTGGGATTTGCTGTTCGAATTCGCCGGCCACGGAATGACGTTGTTCGTCACCACGCATTACATGGACGAGGCCGAGCGCTGCGATCACGTCGGCTACATTTACATGTCGAAGTTGATCGTTTGTGGCGAACCGGATGAATTAAAACGATTGCCGGAAGTTAGCCCGCCCGGAACGCGACGGCTCGATGTCACCTGCGATCACGTCACCACGGCGCTTCAGGCGATGCGAGAAATGCGCGGCGTTCGAAGCGCGACTGTGTTCGGGCAATCGATGCACCTGCTGGTCGATGAAAGTGTTCGTCGGGCAGATATCGAAGAGAAACTGCGTAACGTCGGAATCAGTCAGACCGAGATTCACGAAATTGGTCCATCGCTGGAAGATGTTTTTGTCACCTTGAGCGCGAAGCACGCGGGTGAAGAGCAAAAGCAAAGAGCAGCATGAAACACCGGCCATTTCGCGGATTGGGGGCCATTTTATTCAAGGAATTCATCGTCGTCTGGCGCGACCCCTTAACGTTGTTCTTCATGTTTTTCCCGCCCCTGGTGGAAATGATCGCATTCGGGTACGCGCTCGACACCGATGTGAAACACATGGCGATGGTGATTTTGAACGAGGACCGCACCGTTGAAAGCCGGCAATTGATCGATCGCTTCGTGAACACGGAGACGTTTCGCGTCGTCGGCGAAGTGCAAAGCATCGAGGAAATGTCGAGTCAGATCCGGAAAGGCAATGCTTATGCCGGGCTGCAAATTCCGCCGAAATTTACCGAAAACTTCCGTGCAGGTCATCCGGCGCAAGTGCAATTGTTGATCGACGGTTCGAATTCGACAACGGCATTGCAAGCGCTCAACACCGGTCTCTCGGTTGCACTCACTCAATCGATTGAGTCACTGCTTCGTCAAACCGGTCGCCACGATGTGCCAATCGATATCCGACCGCAAATGCTTTACAACCCCGCCATGAAAAGCCCGAACTTCTATGTTCCCGGCGTGATTGGAATCGTTTTGCAGATAGGAACCGTGTTTGCCACGGCCATGGCAGTGGTGCGAGAACGCGAGAAAGGCACGCTCGAGACTTTGCTGGTGAGTCCGCTCAGTTCCTGGGGCCTGATGCTGGGCAAACTTGTGCCCTATCTTTGCATCGGGATGACGATGGCGATGTTTCTTTTCTTCATCATGCGCTTTCTCTTCCACGTGCCGATTGTAGGCAGCGTATTTGCAATGCTGTTCGCAACGCTGATCTACGTTTTCGCCTTGCTCAGTCTCGGTCTGCTGGTCGCCACCAAAGCCGAGAACCAAATGCAGGCACTGCAAATATCGATGACTTTCATGCTCCCGAGCGTTTTCTTCTCAGGCTTTGTTTTTCCGCGCGAAACGATGCCGTGGATTTTTTACGCGCTGGGAGCGATTCTTCCGACCACATATTTCATTTCCCTGATGCGCGCGATCATTCTTCGCGGCGCCAACTTTCTCGAATATTGGCCGCATTTGGTGGTGCTCATCATCATGTCAATCGTGCTGTTCGCTCTTTGCGCAGTGTTCTTCCGCAAAAAGATCGGCTAGCAAGCGGACACAATGCCTCATTCTCTAAAGGTAAAGTTAATCGGTTCGTGGCGACGTAGCCAGAACGTCGCATTGAGGCCACTGGCAGTCAGCGCTCCATAGTGCGCGGCAACAACCAATCGAGCGCTTGGTACAAATCCGCCACTGCAGCGCCTTCAATGGGACTATTGTGATTCGCGCCGGGCAATGCGATCACGCGCTTTTCGCCGGCATATGCATCGAGAACCATGCGCTGATAGCGAGGAGGAACCACTTCGTCCTTTTCGGCGAGCAGAAAGATCGCGGGGACGTGAACGATTCTGGCGTTACTCACGCTGTCTAGATCCTTTGGAATCTGCGCGGCCACTGGACCGGCCAACAGCCATAGATTCCACCAACCGAAATGCTGCAGAACGATTTGGCGAAGAGCTGGCGGATTATGCAGAACGAGTCCGGAAATCGGTCGGTTCGCAGCGACGTGTAGTGCCGCAGTTGTTCCAAGGCTCGCACCAAACAGCACAATCGGACGATCGTGTGCCTCATTATGAACAGCGTCGAAGGCTGCCATCGCCGCTGGTCCAATGCGGGATAGTTTCGCAGGACCCGTGCTGCCACCGAATCCGGGATAATTCATTCCCCAGACTTCAACGGCTCGTTCGTTCCACGATTCCGCTTCTAAACTGACCCAGCGTTCCGCGCGATCCGCATTCCCGTAAAAACGAAGAACATAAATCTCCGACTGTCCCTTTTGTTGCGCGAGCTTCGATCTTGCCGTCCACAATTCCAGTTGCCCATTTTCGAAGGGAATGGTTTTTCGAACCGCGCTCTTTGGATCTATCGGGTTCGAGCTCGGAAAGAGGATCAAATGATCAGGCAAACGGCCGAAAAGAATGACTGCGACGTACGCGACACCGATGCAAACAGGCGTCGGCGGTGGCGGAAAATATTTTCATGCTTAGTTTTGGAAGAAACCGCGACATGATCGCGAGCAACACGATTACGACTAGAGCGAGCGCGCCCCAGAAAATGTAACGACTGACCCCAGTCAGCGTCTGGCCAACACGCTCAGCACTTGAAGAAAGATTTTCTTCTGCACCAGCCACAATGTTTGTGCGCTCGGCCCGTAAGAACTCACCAGAGACAAGGGTGAGATCGTAATGCGGAGCGGTCGCGTCACGATTGCCGTAATAAAGCCAGATTGGCTGCGCTGGATCGGGCGCGGCTTTAAACAGAATGCGCGTGGCAGGATAGTAAGCTCGAAAATCGCGTAGTTCGATGGCCGGATTGTCGCCATTATCGGTCTCGAGGAACAACGTGTCGCTTTGCGGTCGCGCATTGGGCTGAATAATCAAATCGCGTTTTGCGGTGTTGGGCGTTTGATCCCTAGCGCTGGCCGAGTTCGCATGGAAATTTATCGCCGCGCTCATCCGTACTTCTTCCCAGAGTCGCATTTCGCGGTGGAACAACGGCGACGGCGACGCGCAAACCAGTCGCGTGATCGGTAACGCGCTTGCGGCAATTTCAACGACCAGTGCGACAACGAGGGTTTCTTCTTTCGTTGCCGCACACCATTCAAATTGATCCGACGCGATATCGATGTGCGTTCCAATAAACGGATCTGTTCTTCGCCACGGATGAGGCGAACATCGCGTTGATCGGGCAACGCGTGGCAGCAGTCGGATCGAGCTCGATTCTTGACACCGTCTTGCGTAGCGCGAGACGCTTGCGGAATTCCACTTTCCGATGTCAATCTTCGCTCCGGTCAACCTGACCGCGGCGAGTGTTTCTGGCGCTCTGTGTTTGGATTCGCGGTGGCCGGTGACACAACGACTTCCATCGCGTCGCATTCTTTAGTCGTTCGCTCAACGCGGAGAGATCATAGCGCGTCCGTGTTGGCTGTTACCACTGAGAGGATAGCGCCGGCTGTTGCGAAAGATCAACTCGACCAGACGTCGCTCGACCCGCACGCCTTCATCGAGGGCGGCTATCTTCATGCGATTACCGCATTCACGGTGTGGTTGCACTCGACCGGGATATCCAGTCGCGCCTCGCTTTGCCGTTCACATTCATGCGATAGATCGCCGCCTCGGCGATGTGCGCTCGCGACGCCATCTCTCCACTCTGGCGTCGCGAGGTACCGCGCGCGTACACGCTCCTTAGTATCGATGCGCAGCACCCCAAGTCAGTTCGCCGTGCCGAGATCGACATCTAGTCGCGTCGTGCCGAGACTTTCATCTGCGACTTGATTCTATCGAGCGTTCTGCCGGCGCGTTGCACGTGCCTTGTGCTTGCGCGCCGGTACGGCACCGGTTCCGACGCCGTCGTCGATGGTGAGCCGCAATTCCCAACACCTTCGCGAAACGATCGCGTCATTGCTTGCGCCATCTGTGTTCTCGGTTCGCCCGCGCGAGTTTCTTCCAATTCGTGCTCTCATGCGATCCTTCTACGTCCACGCCTTTGACAACTGCCTTGCTGGCGTATCGAGCGTGACGCCGTCATGGCGTGTGCGTCCCTGTTTTGATATCAATCGCGTGCGCCGTTTTCGATGCTGCTGCGAACTCTGCAGGCCTCACTGTCTATTCCTCTTCGGTGCGGCCGCTCATCAGGTAGGACTTGGTTTCCGTTTGATCGACGAGACGCAGTCTTCTAGACC